>JADFXM010000001.1 GCA_015233565.1 Candidatus Rifleibacteriota bacterium | reverse complement strand
AGATCAAAACCGCAAGGATAAACGGAACGAGATTCATTCGTCCCGTGACCAAGGAACAACGCGAGATTCTGGCGGCATTTGATTTGGAAATGTCTGTAGGTTAAATTTTTTCCGGGAATTCAGGTTATAAAGGTCGAATTGAGCTTGTTCCGGTAAGACCTATGAGGGACCTTTTTGGGTCTCTTCCTCAAATTGACACTACAATTGACCGAGACGAAGACGACCGATTATGAAAAAATTTAATCTGGTCGATTCATGCGGATGGCTTGAATACATTTCCGGCTCTCTTCGAGGAAAGGAATACTATGATCCTGTAAATGATTACGAGAATTTGATTGTCCCAAGTATATGCATTTTTGAAGTCTTTAAGAAGATATTGATTCATCAGGATGAAGAGGAGGCTCTTCGGGTAGTCGCAAACATGCAGCTTGGACGGGTTGTCGATATGGATGGAAGAGTTGCAATTGATGCAACGCAACTTAGTAAAGAGCACAAAATTCCTATGGCAGACTCAATTATTCTTGCGACAGCGCGTATATTTTTGGCCACTATTTGGACTCAAGACAACCACTTTAAAGGCATGAAATCGGTCAAATATTTTGGGAAATAATTTTCAAATGTAGCTCTTGCAAATATAACGGAAAACCCAGCTTCTGAAAGGGAGAATTCATAAAAACAAATTTACCGTGCTGATGGGAACTTTGGATGGTGATTTTCAAACTTTGGTTTTGCTATTATTCCTCATGGAAAGTGAACCCTCAAAAGTTCTAAAAATCGGCAAGCACGAAAAAATGGTTCGTATGATTTGTCATCAGTGGTATGAAGGTTGACAGACAAAGGAATCAGTACTGTCATACTTGGCGCTTTATTTAAAGAAACTTGCCAGATTTAGGTAAAAAATGATTTTCTTCCCTCGAAGGAGTGCATATGCGTCCCTCAGACCAAAAACCGCTTCCAAAACCAGGAGTTCAAAACCCTTTAAAAGGTCCCTCTCAGCAAACGGCGAGAGATAAAGTGGTTCCCCAAGGCCAAAAAACTCCCCCAATTAAACCTAATTTGCCTGTTGCACCAATAAAAACAACTTCGTCTAATTCTTGTCCACCCAACAAACGCGTGTGCGCAACCCTAATCGATAGCTTTGTTGGAATGCTGATTGGTCCACCATTTCTTTTTTTGGGATCAGCTACTGGAACAATAATTAGTTCAGTAATTTACTCCGGTTGATTATTGTTTCGCGACATTTTATTTGATGGGCGAAGCCTTGGAAAGAAGTGTATCGGTTTGGAGATAATTTCTGTTGAAGGCGGCCAACCCGAGATGCAGAGCCTTATATTCCGGAATCTGACAATTTCACTTCCAAATCTTCTTTCTATACTATTTCCCCCCTTTGCCATTGTTGGTATTATTATCTGGGGAATCGAGTATTACCTATGTACTAAACCAGAAGAAGGCCGACGTTGGGGAGATAATCTTGCAGGAACAAAAGTTGTCGATAGGAATCCCCAATTGGCGGATTGGTTAGTAGGCTTGGCTTCAGGGGCTTTGTTAATAGGAATGATTGTAATTTTTGCTCTATTAGCACCAAATCGCCTCTTGGTCAAACAAGCTCCCAATGCTATTTCGGAAAGTAAATTGTCCACTGCACAGATCCAGAAAGAGGTTCTGAAGGAATTTGAGGGAAAATTGCCAATGAAGTGTGACAAGATAACAACCCTTGAACAAGTAATTGCAGAAAATCCTAACATAATTAAATTTGTTTACAAAATCAGCAATGTTGATTCCAAGACTTTAGATAGAAAGAAGTTAACTTCTTTGCTCCACGATGCGGCTGTTAAAACCACTCGAACGAATTCTGCATTTAAGCAAATAGTTTTGAATGGTCTGATTCTACGGTATTCTTATACCGATGATCTAAAAAAAGAACTCGCTTCTTTCGATATTTCCAAAAGTGACCTGTGAACTGTATAACGTTACAAAGGTTCTTAGAACTTAATCGCCCTTCGGGCAGACTTTTAAAACCTTACGCAACCGTTAATGAATAGCCATAACCGATAACTTTTTATCTCGGAGAACCGCATAAAAAGAATGAAAATTCCTATACCATTAAATTATTTAGCTGGCTTTTGAGAAGGGGTGCCTTCGATTGTAGGCGCTGATATGACTTTTATTACTTCAATTACGGTAGGCCCTGTACCAAAAACAACTCTTACAAGTAGTTTTACACTAAGAGAATCCCAATTTTTTATCACTCTGTTTAATCCGACAAAGGGTTTGAAACCCCATTCTTCGACCATTTGCCTTCCGATGTAGTCATCTGCTAATACATCAACATTCTTTGCCTGTTCCTGAATATATTTGAGTGCATCTGGGTCAAATACTGCTATTGGCTTTTCTTGGCTGATATGAGGTTCAGGAGCTGGAGTAACAGTAAGAAATTCACCGGTCAATCTTTGAACGAAAGTATATACTTTGGGTTCAACAAGAGGAAAGGGAAACAACCCTTTTGACGTCAATCCATGGTGTATTTTCAAATCGTAGATTTTCATATCGACTAAAAAGGCAGTGGATTTGCCATTATGATCAGCATACAAACTTGTAGAGATAGCTAACGTCAAAAATAGAAAACCAATAACAACCGGTAAGATTTTTCTTGAAGTCATTTTGTTTTCTCCATAATTGGTAATTTTTAGCAATATGAACTATCAAAATTATACTTTTTTAAAAGAAATATGGCAAGTTTTGTGGAAATTTTGCAGGAAAGTATTATTAAAGCTGCAAATGATTTGCTCATGAAATATGGAAAAAAGGGTCTCATATAATACTAAAATCACTCTTTTTGGAGGAAAAAAATAAAAACCCCTGAACAACAGGGCAAACGTACACTTTTCTAGGATTTGAAGCAAGTTTTGTCGGGTTTCTTTTTTGAAATAATTACGGTACCCTGTAAAAAACACAGGAGGCCATAGAGATGAAAAAATCGGGTTCTTTTATTCAATATTTTTCAGAAATTGAAGATCCAAGAAGCGAGATTAACAAAAAGCATTTACTTTTAGACGTTCTATTTATAACTGTTTGTGCGGTTTTATGTGGCGCTAACTCCTGGGATGAAATTTCAGATTTTGGAGAAGCCAGAATAGACTGGTTTAAGGGAATTTTGGATTTGCCCAACGGAATTCCATCACATGATACTTTTCGAGATATATTTCTTTTTCTTGATCCACAAAAATTTAACGAAGCTTTTGTTGGTTGGATATCAAACATTGCCAATCTCTTTCCCGGTGAAATCATCTCAATAGATGGCAAAACCAGCAGGCGTTCTCATGGAAAGAATAAAAAACCCCTTCATTTAGTGAGCGCTTGGGCAAACAATAACTCTCTGGTACTTGGACAAATAAAAGTAGATGAGAAGTCTAATCTCACTTTTCGCTCAAGCCACTTCTCTTTGAACAGGTCCCGAGCTCGAAGTTTCATCCAATGAAAAAGCGTTCTCATGCAGGATTTCGTTGAATATCTCTTGCGAATTCAATTTCAGATTTCTACACAATTCTCCAACTGATATTCGATTATGAAATGCAACATCCTTTAAAGCCTGAATTAGAATTAACTGGCGATACCAAGAAGCTAAACAAGCCTCTTTATCGTGAAAATGAATATCTTCCATTCCGGCTCTCTGCTTCCAGTCCCAGAAGACCCGTTCCAATTTCCAACGCCTTCGGATTGCACGATGAATTGTTTTTGCTTTCAGGCTGACCTCTGTAGAAAATAGGAATTTCACTCCGTGTGGATTCCTTCTTGCTATAATTGCGATCCTTCCAAGTTTATTTGACTCCATTGTCGTTCTGAGATACTCTACATCCGTCTCATTCTCCATTTTTTTCCAATTGTCTTGATTTAATCGAATCCAAGTTTCGAGAATGGGCTTTGCAATACCCCGTAGTTCAAAACCAGGTGCTACAAAACCTTGAATTACTCGCCCACCATGAACTTGCGATACCAGTGGAACCTTCCATTCCCTCAATAAATCACAGATTCCTTTGAATGCATATGCGGAATCAACCGAAACTATGCACCCTTTAAGACTTACTCCAAAACGTTTTAAAGACTCGTTCAAACGCTGTATGCTTTCCAAAAACCATTCAGTCTTTTTCCCTGGTTGCTTTCCCGCTCCTTCGTGTTCCGGTAAAACAAAGCGCGTGTCCAGGAGGATAACTTTGCCTGTATCTCCAACCACAGCCACCATTAATTGACTGTTCACGCTTTGTAACACTCTCTTTTCGCCTCCATTCCAGCAGATCAGTGAAAGACCACCCAGTATACCGCGCGTCTTTTCAGCAAGATCATCCACGCAAATTATTACTTGCTGCCGGCTTTTTGTTGCAGCAGAAGCTTTTTCCTGCTCCCTTAATACAGTTACCAAGCGTCTGAGTCCATTTCTTCGAAGAGCGTTTAACTGAGTAAAAGACTTGAGTTTATGAATACTTCGATATAATCTATCCTTGGGAATGCCGTAAGTAAAAGCAATTTCCCAAAATTATTGTGTCGCTACTCAAAAGGCCATAGAAAAGAATTCTGAGAACTATACGAAAGGTCTGGAGCATTATTCTGAAGCAGAAAAAGAGAATCTATCGGATTTTTTAAAATCTTTTCGAAAATAATTAAAACTATGGAAAGTCGTAAAGAAAAGAAATGCAATCAGCGTAATATTATAGTTTAGTGGCTTTCCATAGTTTCAAACTTTCCATATGATTTTCTATGGAAAGCTTTCCATAGAAAATCATCCGCACAAAATGAAATTGCATGCCTACTTTGAAATGAAGGGTCACGTGACCGCCAAACCCTCAAGAAGTCAAGCAATCGCTGGCGGCCCTGTCGGCGAATTCTCCGAAGACAGGCTCCCGAAGAAATAATATCGATGGCTTCATAAAGCAAGTTCTTGTTAAGATCAAAGGTCTGAGAGATATCATTAATACTATCGCAGTTTAGAAGCCGACAAAATGTTACGAACAAAAGAAATTTCATTTTTGCGTGCTCATCTCTTCGAAACAAAATTTTCTTTATTGCATTTGAGCAAAATGACCAAGAATTTCCGGCCCAACTGAGCGATTTTCGGAAAACTTCAAGGATTTAAGATCAATAGAGGCCAATTCTGTTGCTGATTCTTGTGGCTTCCCCTGCTCTAGAGTTTTTCGATAATCAAGATTTTGAAGAGCCTCTTCGGCAATTTTTACAAGAGCTGTATTTTCTTCGAAAAGCGATTTTTGCCCAGAAATGCGAGCTTCCAGGATGCGAGCTAGTATTTTTCGCTGAACTTTGGAAAGATCAAGAGTTCCAAGATTTAGAATAACCCTCTGCCTTGGACCAGAATGAGTTCTAATCGCTTCAACCAACCGGAAAATTTTATAAGTGGTGCCGGTCTTTTTATTCCTGGTAAGTGTTTCACGAATATACATATTATTGAACACGCTACCACAGCATATCGCTATTGTCAAATCAACGGATTTATTAGGTCACTACATTTTCATTTTTCGAAGACGAAAACCCCATCAATTCACAATATTTTTTTACGAATTCCCGATTTTCTTCTAAAAAATCATGTTTTTTTACGAAAGTCGGGTTAACCCAGCTTATCGTGATTATTCCAATAAAATAAGGAGTAACGCGGCCATATTAGCTAGAAAGAAAGCAGCTTTTGGAGCATTAAATTTAGTGAAAGAAATTTCAGAGGAGAACGTTTCGGATTATCAAAAGAAAAAAATAAAACTCATGGAAGAAATCGACAGTCTGGGGTCGGAGCTTGGAAAGTTAAAACAAGAACGAAAGGGAGTTGAGAAACATATTTGTGTGTCAGAATTACCAGAAGAAGAGCGATTTAAGCATTTAAGCATTTAAGCATTCAGAGCAAGCATTTCATTGATACCATCAAAATGATTACCTATAGATCTGAAACTTCGATGGCAAACGTTTTACGGGAGAAAATGCTACGGTCAAAAGAGGTTAGAAGCCTACTGAAAGCGATTTATAAGAGCGAAACAGACATTTTTCCGGATTATGAGAAAAATATATTGGTTGTCTCGCTTCATCATTTGGGAAACAAGAGCGAAGATGAGGCAGTACAACATTTATGCAATGAATTGAATTTAACAGAAACAATTTTTCCAGGAACAAATTTGAAAATTTCATACAAATTGGGAACAACACAAAATCCCTGAGGATGGGAAATCTGAATTTAGAGCCAAAATTCCGAAAGTAAGACGTGGAAAGGCCAAAGGGGAAAAAGAAAAAAAAGCGCGGCGAACCAAAAAACGACTGGAAAAGAAGATTACGGGCTTGTTTGAAAACCGGTATCTCTTTGTTCAACATAAATTGAGTTTGAAAGAGAAAAAGACTTATCAACGTATTACTCGAGGTTATCCTGTTCTCCGAAAGTTCAGGGAAATCATGAACGATGTTTATGCTCTTTTTGATCGACGTTGTAAGTTGGCCACTGGCTTGAAGAAGTTGGAAATACTCCGAAAGAAAGTTATTCGTTTTCAAGAGTTCTTTGCAACCATGAAAAAGATTCTTTCTCCGAATCTTGAAAAAGCACTGACTTTTTTGGACAAAAAACTTCTTCCCTCTACCTCTAACGCTGTAGAGCGTGGAAATCGTCGATTTCGGAAGATGCAAAAATCGGTTTATCGGGTTAGAATACAGGAAAACATTTCGAATCGAATTGCATTGGACATGATTCGAGGAGTCCGATATCGTCGAAGACCCTTGATAATAGTTTTCTTCAGGAGTTCAGGCATGGTTAATTTTCGGTACCTTTACTACAGTGTCTTTTTTTTCCTGTTTTTCAGATGGGAAAATGACGGAAAAGTCGAATCTGAGGATTCCTTGAAATTCACCGTCAAATCGCAGATTTTCTAGTCTTTCATTCCCAAGTTTTTCGGAAGGGAAAGTTCGCTGAAGGCTGTGAAGCAATATCTTTCCTTCGATCCGGGCCTTTCCTTCACCGAAAAGGGCCGAGGCTGCCTCTGATGTTACAGGAAGCTTCGCCAGAGAAAAATCTAATGCCATTTCCGGTTTTCCTGACTTGTAATAGTCTGCAATCGCCTCTTGGAGACTATGGTCGGCTTTCAAATCTTCCCGTATATTGGTTACGCCCTCAGAGACGGCACTTTCAGCTATTGTCATGGCCATATTCTCAAGAAAAAAAAGTTGACGACACATTCTTGGAATGGATTGAAAATTACAGGAACATACATCCCCATATCATCAAGACCCCGCACAACATCACCGCAAAGGGAAAAACAAAACCATCCCTCAAGGATAAATTATTGGTGAAGCGAGAAAATGGATAAAAAAAGAATTTAAGAAAAATTTGGTACCCCTAATTTATTATTGTTAGCCAGCAGTGCAAACAATAGTTTTAAGGTCACTTGAGATTGCTAATTAGCTAGTTTATGTAAAGACCAAATAAAAAGTTGTAAAGTTCTTTTCTTAAGGTATGTGTTATGTTTGGCGAGAATGGTGTTGTCACTTCAGTGAATCGTTGATCATTTGAACTCCAAGGTCCAGGTCTAATCCATCAGGGTCATTGAGGTGGTCGTCTATGTACCAATCAGACTCCGCTTCAAAGTGGATACCGCTTACGGCAACCTTCCCCTTGCCAAAATTTGTCAGAAGGGCCGCAATCGAACCATCAGAATACTGGCCATACACTGTTCCCTGCCTCTTAAAAAAGGGACCCGCCTGGAAGTAAACAAATCGCTTTTGTTCTGGGACCAGCCATTGAACCTGGATCACCTGATTTTTATTGTAGTGGGGGGTCCTGATAAAGGAGGAAACATCACCTGAAACCAGGCCCAACGCACGGATTGTTTTTTCATCGTCCAACCACGGGCCTGCTAAAAAGCCTCCAAGGCAAATTCCGAAATAGCAACCTCCATTATTGACGAAATTACGAATGCGTTGGACTACAGATGGCCACTGAGCTGCCCCGACAGCATCCCGAACTAACATGACCTCATCTCCGCCAGGCTGTGCATACAACACCGCTCCAACGAAAGTGCTATCACGTCTGAGATCTTCTGGGCCAACAAAACGCGTCTTCAGGCCGGCTCGCTGTAGAAGGCGTGCTAGGGACTCCGGGCAACCGCGACTTGCACCTTTCCCCTTGTAGACCAAAGCAATAGCTTCTTTATTCTCACCTATTGCGGAAGCTCCAGAGGCAGTAGTCTCGGGCCCACTTTCAACCTTCCCGCCCAGTCCGCCTAGATTGACCTCCTTCAAGGCCTTTTCAACCGCAACCGGAACCTCTTCTACGACTTCCTCCGTGGTTTTGGAATCCAAAATTACTTTTTCTGGCTTCGAAGGTGACTCTCCATTTTCCGAAGTTGAATTCTCATCCATTTTTTGGATTTCCGCAGAGTCAGTGGAAATTTCGTCGGAAACATCGTTTCCAGATTCTGAAGAAAGGTCTTCAGTTTTAATTTTTGAATTCCCATTGAGATCCTGTGTTCCACTCCCTGATTGAGCCCCCGCAATTAGAGTCTTCTCTTCCGATTTCCCCACGCCAAAAGCCTCCTTTTCCTGAGCAAAAACAGAGGCAACTACTCCAAAGTTTCCTAAAAAGAAAAAACTCACAAACCCTAAATTCAGGATTGTCATCAAACAAGAACACAAAAAGTTTCGTTTCACATTTACTCCTTGAATAAAGAAATGCACCCTTAAATAATATGCGGTACTCCAAAATACTTCAATGAGTATTTATTAAAACAGCAACTTCAGAATTCCTGGTATCGATAGTCTGCATTTTCTCGGAAAAGGCCTTCAAAAGATAGTTTTATGATTTTGGTATACTTTTTGGTTGGATTTTATCCTGAGACCAACTTACATGAAAATAAATCAGAAGATTTCTTCCAAAGCAAGTTGGCAATTCATCAATCGAAAAAATGATACCAAATTTAAATCCCCGAGATTGGGATGTCTGAACTTAAAAAACAACAATTGGAAAAGATTTTTTTTTCTCCCTTCTGAGCTTCTTGCAATATTGTATAAAATTTGCATATCGGGCAAAAAAAATTCAGGCCTGATGTTCATTGTGATATTTTTCACAAAATTGAATTTGCTAATTTTGCTAGAACCTCTTCATATAAAAGACAGTATCACTCTCTGCTCCACTCCAAAAATGCGAGACGTTGTCCCCTAAAAGTCAATCCAAAAATTTAGGAAAAAAACTTCACTGATACTCTATTTGCCCTAAAAGCAACAAAAGATCTTCCTAAAAAACAATATTTTTCTTTTTTAAAATAGGGAAATTAGCTTGTTTAAAAATGCAGATAATTTTACAATAGTTTGGACAAAAAGATTTTTTACACTTGAAATTGATCTATCTACAGAGTATTTTTATCAAACTTTAATATACTTAATTTGGAGATTTTAAAATGATTCCTGCACCAAGAAATTTGACAGATGACGAAATCGTAAAACTCAGAAGCGAAAAAATGGATTTGAATCGGCAAGCTCGTCGGAAAACCGGGATGAAAATCGCATGCCAGGGAAAAATGATAGGCTATCTGGAATGCGAAACGGCTGAAGGACGCTGCCCAGATTTTCCGCAATGCCACGGTGAAAAAACTGAAATTGCTTCAAGTTAACTTTATTTCAAAGTAAGTTTGGCTTTAAGCCCCGTATATTTTATCAAGAAGTGGAACGTGAAATTGCCCATTCAAATCTGGAAGGAAACGCAGCATATTATTTGTACAAACGCCAAAAACAAACCCCCTCCGAGGCACTACACCTCAAAGGATTCAAGGTTGTAGGGAACTCAACATAGTCGTCATAGCTGACTCACCGTCGTCAAGGTCAGAGTTCCAGCCGATGGGCTGGTTGTAAGATACTCACCTTAACTCTCATAGCTGACTCCAGAATTCGCGATATTCGTTAATTGAATCTGCCTGAGCATCATTTCTGATTGAATTCATTTCGTCATAGTTTTCTTTGAGAAGTTCAACCAAATCACCGTCAAGTGATTTACTTTTCGCCATCCCGATTAGAACTTTCAAAGCACTTTCGCTTGTCATACCCTTTCTATAAGGACGATCCTCAGTGATAGCCGTAAAAACATCTGCTACAGCCATGATTCGAGCTCCCAAATGCAGGTTTTCCGACCCAAGATGAAAAGGATATCCACTTCCGTCAAGGCGTTCGTGATGGAATGCTCCCCAGCTTGTAATCGTATTCAAGTCTTCAATAGACTCAAGTACCCGATAGGTGAAAAACGTGTGGGCCTTGACTACGTTAAATTCTTCCTTGGTCAAAGGCCCTGTTTTTTCAAGGATCTCAGTTGGCACTGCAAGCTTGCCAAGATCGTGCAAAAAGCCAGCAATTTTCAACATCCGACACTCGCTCCAGGAAAAATGAGCAAGCTTTCCGAGCGCCTTCCCGCTTGCAGCCACACCACTGGAGTGGGTCGCGGTGAAGGGGCTTCTGAAATCAATTATGCGTCTGAAAATGTTGCCTATTTTCAGAAGACCCTCGGTATCAAGTTCGATTGTGCGGTATCTGACCCTTCTCTGGAGAAATTCAGCAATGTTATTCGATCCAAGATCAAGCCAAAAAGACTCTCTTGTGGCAACCTTTCTGAATGCCTCCGTAAGCTCAGGCATAAACATTCTGTTGTCCTGGGAAACAATCGAATCCACAATTCCTTGAGCTTGTGACAGAGGCGAAATGCCAAATTTAAACAAAACACTGATCCTGTCTGCCAAATGAAGAATATGACTTCCTTTTGGGACTGGATTTCCCTCGAATTCAAGCCCTTTTCCGTCTTCATAGAACACGTGGTGGTATTTTATCAGTTTGGAAACATTTGAAAGAGGCTCAAAAATACGAAGCAGAAAATAACCCAACCTTGAGTGTTGATGCGGGATTTCAAGTTCAAATCTGAGGTAATCCATGCGATCCTTCAAGGAAACCGCACCAATATCATGAAGAAGCCCTGCCAGGACCAGTTCACTCTTCTCTTCCATTGGGATACCAAGTTCAGATGCGAGGCAAAAAGAGGTGTAGGCAACCTGCTTGTGATGATTAACCAATACTGGACTGACAAGATCAACTGCTGCTGAAAGACTGCTGACCAAATGATTCAATTGAATTCTTGGTTCTTTTATCACTTCAACCTCCCTACGAAAGCGTAGATTGCCATCTTTTCAAATTTCATAAAGCCAAAATCATCTTTACATGCTGAAAAGAATACCAGAAGTACTCAAGATTTTCAATATTAACCTGAAACTTTAAAAAAAAAAGTTTAAAATCGTTGACAATCACAACATTTCCATGGGATTCTATTTAAATCTTACCAGAATTGCAAAATTCTGAATGTTTTTTTGAGGTTAATTTTATATAAACATTGTTGGAGAAAACATTTGAGAGTGTCATAAGAAAAAAAAATATTGCAATGCAAAATTTTCTTTGAAAAAACAACTTGTTTCTGGTATAATCAAATCACGGTAAAATAACAACCGCCAAATCTAGAATTAAATAATGCAACGCACAAAATCAATTTATCAATCAAATGAAAAGTCTATTTAAAAAGAAAATTCCATAAGGTTCAGGGAAAATCCTTTCCCACCAATGGACAAAAAGAAAGGGAGTGTCTCATGGATTTGAAGAACTCAGTTGTAGTTATTACTGGTGGTGCGAGTGGCATCGGTGAAGCCGTCGCCCGGTCTTTGGCCGCAAAGGGCGCAAAAATCGTTATCGGTGACATGGATGCGAAGGGACTTGAAAAAGTCGCCGGCGAAATCATCGCCGCTGGAGGCCAGGCGGCCTTTGCGCGATGCAATGTTACAAGCGATGAAGAGGTGGCCAATCTCATGGATCTGGCGATCGAGAAATTTGGACAGATAAACATTTGCGTTTCCAGCGCTGGAATCATTAAAGATGGTCTGATGATCAACACCGATAAAGATACTGGCAAGGTAAAAAAAGCAATGACAACCGACCAGTTCAAAGCTGTTGTAGATGTCAACCTCGTTGGCAGCTTTATCACTCTCCGGGAAGCCGCGATTCGAATGGTAAATAACGGATACAAGGGTTTGTTAGTTCCGATATCCTCAGTAAACAAAGTCGGACAGACTGGACAACTCAATTATTCTTCTACTAAAGCAGCCATTGCACTCTGGCCGAAAATAATAGTAGGGGAATTCCAGATGCGCGGAATCCAGAATATTCGATGCGTTGCAATCGCTCCGGGTTATGTCGGCACTCCGATGGTAAAAGGCATGAACCAGGAAGCCCTTAGTGGAATTCTGAAGGGTGTGCATATCAACCGACTAATCGAACCCCAAGAAATTGCAGACATTATCGCTTTTGCAGCGCAAAATGAAGCGGTTGACGCGACATGCCTGGAAATCACCGGTGGGCTGATTTCCAGCGGTCTGGCCAAGTAAGAAAGAGGTGACACCATGAGTAAAGTTAGCATTATCGGAGCATATAACAGCAAGTTCGGATCCTTGATAGAAATCAAGGACATGATCTCCTTCAAAAAGAAAATCGATCTCAAGTCATACTACGATCTCATAATCGAAGCAGGACAGGGCGCCATCAAGGATTCAGGTCTCGAAGCCAGAGATATCGATGCGGTTTGGATCGGTTCTTGTTCGCCTTCGCGCTTCGTCAATCAGGAACACGTTGCTCCTATCGCCGTCGCTATCGATCCTGCACTCCGCTTCAAGCCCATGACTCGGACGGAATGCGCCTGTGCTTCTTCCTCCGTAGCCATTTACGACGCAGCCTATGCCATTGAGGCCGGCCGATACAAAAATGTTCTCGTCATAGGCGTTGAAAAGATGAATATGGTGGATACGCCATCGATGACAGCCACCTTGGCCACCTCTTCTTACTTCCCTGAAGAAGGCGGAAAAGGTGCGACTTTCCCCAGTTTGTTTGCTGAGCTTGCCAAAGCTTATGCTGAGCATTATCAAATTTCCGAAAGCGATCTCCGAAACCAACTGGCTCACGTTGCAGCACTTTGCTACCGGAACGCATCTTTCAACCCCCTAGCGCATGTCCAGAATGGTCCTTCTACAGCTGAAGCCATTCTCGCTTTACCAGAAACGGGCAGGGGATCAAACATAATGATAGCTCCTCCATTACGAATTCATGACTGCTCCCTGGTTACCGACGGCGCAGCCGCAGTAATACTCTCTAGCACTGAAAATGCCATGGCTACAAAGCAAAAAGTCGTCGAGATCGCAGGAATTGGACATTCAGCCGAGTATCTACCCATGTCCCGACGTCCCAATAAATATGTCCTCGAAGCAGGTCAGGATGCTGTAGCAAAAGCCTTCAAGGAAGCCCGAATAAATATCAACCAAGTAGATATTGCTGAAGTGCATGATTGCTTCACGATCAACCAGCTCCTCACAACCGAAGCATTGGGACTTTCCGAACACGGCCGGGCCGGGTTCGATTACGCCGCAGGCCGATTTACGGCTGATGACGAAAAGGTGTGCGTGAACCTTTCCGGCGGCTTGAAAGCAAAAGGACATCCGGTTGGTGCCACCGGCGCTTCCATGCATGCTTTGCTTTACAAGCAGCTGATTGGCGAACCCATCGGTCTCGCTCCGAAGAAAAAGACCCCCAAAGTTGGCGTGACTTTCAACGTCGGCGGTTCTGCGGTAACCAACTGTGTCAGCGTTCTCCGACGCATCAAATAGATCACCCACTAGGTTCTCCCCGCAAAGAATCCAAAAGATTGTCTGGAAATCTTCCCAGACACAATAAAGACCAAATCCCCTTCCGGAAAAAACGGATGGGGATTTGTTTTTTTTAGTTATACCAATTTCAAAGCAAGCTAGCGCTTCATCAATCGAAAAAATGGTATAAAATTTGAATCCCCGAGATTCAGAATTCCTGTTGTCGTAAACTTCTTTTTCTTCGATTGCTCAGCTTCAAAAGCCGATTCCGTAGAGATTAAAAAGTTTTCAGCCCGAATTTTGTTTTGAGACCAAATAATCCAAAAGTTAAGGCAGGAATCTTATCCAAACGAGTTCACGTTTTCAGGCTTTGGGAAAATGGTCTCAAGACTATATCCTCGGGAATTGGAATTCTGAGATTGGGAAATCTGACCCTTGTTTCAACGGATGTTCCATGTGCGTATTCTCAATTGGTGCAGTGTTGAAGCTAATCAAAGTGCAAAAATGGGAACTTTTTCTAAAAATGGTATGAAACTTCTGAAACAGTCTTCAACAGAGATTTTTACTCTAATGAAATACTGGCTACGCACTTTTTGAAAAACCACTTTCTTTTTATTTTCTATTAATGATTTTAGATCATTCTCTCGTTGGAACATCAATTTCAAGATGAAAAATATCCAACGGGGGAAATTCCAGCAACTCTCCTTCAGACCAGGAACTGTTTCAGAAAAGCGATGATCTGTCTCCAGGCGTCATCCCAATCTTCCCCACGCATGAAATGTTCTGAATATGGGTATTCCAGAAGTTTCACTTGATTCAAATCAAACATGCCATTTTCAAACATCGCTGAAAACAAGCCTCGACATGGCCCAGGTAGCACAACAGTATCCTTCCCAGCCACCACTGCCATAATTGGAATCCGGGAGAAGCGATCAAGGTGCTTATGCGGCGAATTGGAAATCCCCCAATCGGGGGAACCAAGCAAGGGGATTAGGGCATCCGGATAAGGCTGGTAAAGGACACTTCCGAAAGCAGTATACGCACCGAGAGAAATGCCAGCTACCGCTATTCGGTCAAATCCCTCGTTGCGAAAGTACGTTATCAAATGAGGGATCTCTTCAGAAGCCTGACTTACCAACCTAATAAAGAGTTGATGTCGACATTCGGGATTTTTTTCCAGATCTATTTCGTCCAGGAACGAACTTCGCCGTTCTCCATGATGAGGCGCATCAATCGCAACCGCAGTAAATCCAGCGTTAGCCAAGAACTCAAGTTCTTTTTTTTGTATTTCCTTGGACCCTCCAAGCCCATGAAAAACAACGACCAGACGCCGTATTTTCGAACAATTGGGGAAATTATTTCCACATTCATTCTGGTGGTAAGGTTCGCAAGGATAATAGATCAATGCCGGAATTGAAGTTCCACCAATCTCAATAATTCGCCGTTCCACGTATCGTTCTCCTTTGATTGACCTATGCGGAAGCTAATAAACAGTAGAGTCTTGTTTTCCAATGTCGAGTAGGTGATACTGCTGGCTGAAGAGGCGCATGGAACAGGGATTTTTTTAGCCTTCACCATTAATTCTTCTCTGTTTATAGGAAATACTCCTTAATTAGATCTGATGGGAAGAGTGAAGGTGAAAATTGTTCCTTTTCCCAACTGGCTTTCAACCCATATTCGGCCGTGGTGTTCCAGAATGATTTTTCGTGCTATTGCTAATCCGAGACCTGAAGACGGTTCTCCTGCTGTAGGCCTGACGGATGTTCTACTGAAAGGTTTAAAAAGTAAGTTAAGCTCTTTTTCCGGGATACCCGGGCCCTGATCTTCAACCGCAATCTGGAACTCCTCTGAGACTCTGGATAATCTGACAGTAATTTTTCCTTTCTCGAAGGAATACTTTATTGCATTGGATATCAAATTGTTCAGAACCTGAGTGATTCGGGTAGGATCAGCAAGAATGTGCGGAAGGCCCTTTTCGAAAAAGTTTTCGATGATTATTTCTTTTTTTCTGCTGAGGAGTCGGTGAAACTTCAAATTGTCTTCAAGAATAGCAGAAATATCTACCATTCTAAATTTTAAATCAATTTTCCCAGCTTCTATTTTTGAATAATCAAGAACATCAGACACCAATCGGAGTTGAAATTCTGCGCATCCTCGAATTTCACTTAAAAATTCCAAACCAGCACTATCAGGAGTCAATTGTTCTTGAAGCAATTCGCAAAATCCAAGAATTACACCGGCGGGGCCCCTAAGATCATGCGCGGCAATTCCCAGCAAACGGTTTTTAATTTCATCAAGTTGTTTCAATTCGCTATTTTTCTTATACAACTCCCTGGACAAGCTTGAATTTTCAGTATTTAGCCTCAAGAGGGCTATTTGCGCTGATGCAAGTTCACCGGCATTTCTTTCCCCGATTGCATAAATCTTTTCTTCGGAAATTTCAAAATGGAAGTAAAAAGTCTCTGGAATATTGGATAAATCACTAATTGAATAGGCTTTCTCTGGTGAATGGCTGCTCAGAAATTCCGAAAAAGTTTCTGGGAGAGGAAAAGCAACGAAAATATCTTTATAAGTTTTCTGATCAATAGGATCTCCAAATCTTTTTCGAGCGAATTCATTTCCCTGAAAGATTCTGCCATTTGGTGAAAAAATCAGAAAAAGAATTTTTGATTTCAAGTTAATAAAGTCAAAAACAAAATCTTGAGGTTTTCTATTGGAAATGTCCATCATTTTAGGTGTTCTTCAAGTTTTTCAAGCGACTCGAGATAAATTATACCCGTATTCTTACCAAAATCTAAACTAGAGGTTTGTTTCAATCCTTGTCCACCCACAAAAATTGTAAGCGTTGGAAAATTATTATACAACTTTTCAATAATCTCTAATAAAACCGGGAAATGGAAATAGATGCTCATGGAAAGCCCGACCGCATTAGGTCGCTTGGAACTGATGAAATTAAATAAATCATCGGTTGGTGTGTTTGCCCCAAGAAAAATTGCATCCCATTTGTTAATTTCAAAAATGTCGGCAACCATTCTAGCCCCAATTTGATGAAGCTCACCCTGAATACAAGAAATTACCACTTTTTTTTCTTTTGGATATCCAAAAAAAATCCGGGGATAAACAAGCGAAAACATCCTTTCAGTAATTGCTGTAGCAAGATGTTCAACTGAAACTGAACAAAGGTTCATTTCCCACATCTGCCCAATCTGATAAAGCGATCGCTGAAAAAGAGATTGGTATAGATTTTTTATTTCAATATCATTTTCTAGAAGCTCACGAACTATTTGCGTACATAGTTCGATATTCCCAGTACTCAATGCTTTGAAATATTCCAAATAAAGAGTTTCTGAAATAATTAATTCCCCTTCAGGAGTAGATTCAAATGGGTAAGGCGTTGTTGGAAGAACCACAAAATAAAAACCCCCTTTTGTAAAATTCTACTTTAAAAAAAAATATCACGCAACAACTCTTTCCAATCGCTCCTTTCCACGATCCCAAATTTTTTTTGCGAAATAATCGATAGCATGGAATTCAAAATAAGGATCGAATCTTTTTATTTCGCGATATAATTTCCTTGAGATTGAAAAACGCCTAAAAAGTTTCCGCAAAAGAAGGCCGGAAAACAAACCCGACATTTCTTTCCGCTGTTTATTATCCAACTTCATGGTTTTCCCTAAAAAAGCATAAATTCTCATTAATTCCTTAAAATAAATTTCATTATCGAAATACCGGAATCTTGTCGAGCCAGAGTGTACCCGCAAATTATTATGTACCCTTGCAATGTAGGCCACATCAGAAATCATAAGCATTCTAATGTACAAATACCAATCACCACAAAATATCATTGATTGATCCGCTTGTCCGGCTTCCAGATAGATATTTTTTCGAAATAATACGGAACTTGCGTTATTTATCGTGTTATTCAAATAAAGACAGGAAGCCAGTTCCTTCTTCCCTTGGTTAATGTAATTTTTTTTCCATTTGTCCCAATGCGGAGATAAAAAAGGCTTTTGATGAGAGACCTCTGATAAAATATTATCGAATTCATCCACGATTTTTGACTCACAGTACACAATCCCAACCCCTGGATTTTTTTCCAAAACTGATACCGTATCAGCTAAAAATTCCTTCTCAGCATAATCATCCGATTCTGCAATCCAAAGATATTCTCCAAGCGACTTTTGAACCCCCAAATCCCATTGTTTAAAAGCACTTTTGCTGTTTTGGTCATTGAAATACGTTCGAATTTGCGGACATTTTTTCTTATAATCAGATATTATCTCCCGGCTGCCATCATTGGAATCATCATCCAAGATAATAATTTCCAAATCCTGGAAAGATTGTTGAAGGATGCTTTCAATTCTTCTTGCCAGAAATCTGGCATGATTATAATTTGGTATAACAACTGAAACTTTCGGCATAGTTTCTCCCTTGCCAAGCCGCTTTTAAACCAATCAGATCATCCCTTAATTTCGGAAAGATTCCTTTGCCACATTAAAGGCAAATCTGAAGCAAATTTTCCCTAAATTTGTTCGGCTTCCTGAAATAGTTGTCCGGCCTATCTAATTGAAAAAAAATTTTCTCGCAAATCAAGCAACTTTTCTGCAATGCCTATCCAAATTTTATTCCAATTCGACCGATATACAATTACTCTTCTTCCGTCTGCTTCCTGAGCTCCCATTTTCATTTTATATTTGGAACCACCACCCAGAAAATCATAGGCCTCAAAACCTTCAAAAATTGAGTGTTTAATGCATAACGAATGAATTAGAAAACAAAAATTAAACATGTGATTTTTCTTGCGAACACGATGATCTATACCCATTATAAGAGAATAAAAACGCTTTTGTAAGGCAATTCCTAGTAATACCGCCACAGTAGATCCATCTAAATTTAATACAGCAAGCCTTAACTGGCTTCTCTTCGCAAATTCTTTTACAATCTGAAAAAAATGCTCTCGAATCTCTTTTTGGAAAAGAAATGAATGAACACCTCTTGCACTCATATCTTCAATGTGAAATTTAAACAAAATTGCCAAATAAACATCGATCATTGAATTTGGTGCAAAGAAAAAATCCCAATGGCCGTTGTCAATTTTATTCAGATCATTTCTCAGACTCTTTCTGAACTTTTTGGAAGTAATCTGGAAAGTTAAATATTTCTCAAAATCAGAAGGAAGGGTCAGAATCTTCGATGGGTCGAAATTGTCTGATTCCATTGCAAAGTTGTAGTATTCTACCTTTTTTTTTAAAGATTCTTCAAAAACAGAATCTTCCCTTAAATGACGAAGTGAAATGAAATACTTTTTTCTCAAGGCCTCTTTAAACACAAAATCCCAGATTGCATCGTAGATTGTAGCTTCCATGCCAATTTTGGCAATAAATCCAAGACTGTAGGAATAAGTTTGTCCTATAAATCTGAGCTCGGAACGGAAAAATTTCCTCCTGAAAAGCTCAAATGGCGCAATTCCAACGATTCTTCCTTCATTACGTACAACTGCAATATGTTCTATCCCACCATTCTGAAAATTGTATAACCAACTTTTTATCCAGGTCCATGTAAGAAATAAGCTTTTATGCCGGCTTGATTCAAGGAGTTCGTCCCAATCCTGCGACAGGCTTAAAAAGGATTCTATTTCAACATTAAGTGTTTTATTACATTTGTACACTTAGAGGTAAAACAACTCCTTTAAAAAAAATTTGGAAAATGAACGAAATTTTGACAAAATTTTCAAAACGAAAAATCCATAACTTTTCCAGGCTGGTTCCAAAGGATTGTAATATGAATTTGCTTTTCGAGAAACCACCACCTTTTCCAGGCTGGAAAAATTTATAAATCCTGAAGTCATCGGAGTGAACGCCTCTTCACCATTGGGAAATTCAATTCTCAACATGAGCCGTTTATCTTCAACATCTGTTTTAACCTCAAAGCCGTACAATTCATTTCGAATCGTAAATCTTACTCCATTTCTAAAAATCCACCATTGCGCAAATTCGGTATAAGATGGTTTCCAAATTTTAGGTCTGGAACTAACTTGCGAAAAAACAAAGTCAAGGATATCTTGATACTTCACCATCTCATTCAAAGGATGTCCATAGAGCATTATAGGCTGTCGCCTGACATATTTTTCCTTGATAATACGTTGAAAATACGATTTCATTTCCCCATGAGTAAAACTAGCCTTTGCAAGAATGCTCAAACAAATTGGATGAATTGGAACCTGAAGAATCCTAGAAATACGTGAACTCAAAAGAGGAAAATAGGGAAAATCATCGTGCGCCAGCGAAAATTCAGATGAGTAGATGAAATTTAGTTCTTCGAGAACAGCGTTAAGATTTTCGCTCCAAACTCCATAAGGGGCAGCATATCCACTGGGATGAATTCTCACCGACTCAAGTTTTTCATATGCATTGCGAATATCATTGAAAACGCTTTCCTTGTCCGCAAAAATCTGATGGTTGAAACAATGGAGCTGAATGTCTTCCCCGGAAACACTCATTCCCGGAAGGTCGCTTAAATCACCATTTCTTGCCGCCACATCAATAAACCAGGTTAGATGAATTTTGTTTTTTTGTGCTAAGTGAAATACTGCCTCACAATCTTCTCTTCTACTGGAATCGGTGTCAACACGAAAGGAAAAGACTGATTTGTAGTTTGAAGGATAATACCAGATATGAATATACGGCATCCCCCGCTCAAAGAGCTTGCGTTTAATTTCTTTTCTATAAAGATGCCTGAAGTATCCTGAATTGGCTGAGGATACCTTTTCAAACGGTCTTTTCAATTTAAACCCATTAAAAGGTTTGTTGGCAAAACTTCTAAACTTAGAATATTCCTGAATAACTTCGATGTGAAAAAGCTGTTCAACGAACTCAAGCTGGTCAGGAAGTTTTTCAAAACCGATGGCCCATTCAGCCATTTGAGCTAAAGAAGGCTCGAAAGTTGAAAAATTCATTGATTCAAATCATCCAAAAGAAGATTCTCGCACATTTTTTTCCCAATCCACCAATTCTTGCAATTTGTGCAAGCTAAATTTCCGTAAACTACCACTGACCTTGTCTGTGGGCTTTGCGAAGGAGCTCTTCGGCCAATTCCCTTCGCGCTCCTCCAGGAATGGAGTGTTTACCGATGTTTAGTGACATAAGAAATTCTACCACTTTGCGCAATCTTGTTTAGAAACACTCACCAACAATGTTGGTTCGTGATCTTCTTGGGGCCTCCCACCCCCACCCACCACTGACTACGTCAGAGGATTTGAGCTATATTAATTTATATTTTAACAAAGTTAATAGCAATCTTCAGCCACATTAGTATTCCTAAAAAGTATTTTTCAATGATCGAGAAAAAATAAACAATCCATATCTTAAAACGTTAAAAAAAATAGGGCGCCTACTAATAGAGAAGTAGAAAAATTTATTTAACTTTTTTTCAATTTCCCATAAATTTTTGTAATGTTCTTTTCTCATACTAAGGCGGTCGCAGCTAAATGAAGAAACCAATTGTATCAAGGGTAGCCCAATCCTGTTTTGCGGAAAATTCAGAAACGTAAATATACGATCTGTCTCAATGAGGTAATCGTTATCCATTCCGAAATTATTTTTATACTTTTCAATTACATCAATTCGTTTCCAAGGGAAAAAAGCTCCATGTCCAACCAAACATATCTTACTGTTTCGATAAGCTTCGATGTGATGGTTTGTCATTCCACAAGTAATAAATTCACCATCATACTGAGAAAAAATCTGATCAATTCGTGGGATACAGTCGTCGTCTTGCACATAAACATCTTTAAATTTCGGTGATTCGATATATCGTCGATAGATCCCGTGAGACTCTTTTTGGATAAGGATTTCACCAAATCCAAAAGATTCAACGTGCTTTAATACTTGCTTTGGATATTCTTTTTCTTTGGTGATAAGAATCGCAGATACCTGATTAATGGATAAACTTTTCATAAAAAGTTGCTTACAAAATTAGCCAATTCTCTATTGCATTTCTCCCCTTCAGGACTACATTAATTGATTCAAGATTCCAACTTCACAGAGCGCCTGTCTAACTCTTTGCCGCCACATTGACAAGGAAAAAGAATTGGAAGCCATATCGTAACCTCGTTTTGCAAGAGTTTCTGTTCGATGAATGTCTTCTGTAAGACTTTCAATCGAAAATGCTATTTCGGTTGCTATAGGGCGAACTAAAAGCCCATTGTAATCAGGAAGAACTATATTGCACAAACCACCGACATCCGAAGCGATTACTGCGCATCCAGAAGCCATTGCTTCAAGACATGAAAAAGAAGTTCCCTCGGAATAAATTGAAGGGACAACCGCAATATGAGACTGATTCAAAAGACCATAAATTTTGTTGTGCGGTATTTTCTCAATTTTTACCCAAGGAGTTCCACCAAATTTTTCGAAAAGATGGCTACTCAAACTCCCGCAACCGGCAAAGGTCACCAAAAGTTTGGCGGGAGATGAAAATACCTGCTCCAGAGCTTCAATAAATAAGTTTACGCCTCGCCGATGTTCAAATCTTCTTGCGAAAACAACTTTTATTTCTTTAGGATTATTCCATTTTCCTTGCCATAGGGCTTTATCCTGGGGAATGGCAAAATTGGGGATATAGCGTATTTTTTTGGGATCAAATCTGTGACCCAAATTAATTCGGGCAAAATTAAGAAAATTTGTATCGACTGCGATCGTCAATCTTGATTCCCTGCACAACCCGAGATCTATTTGGCTCAAAGTCTTTCTAATATATTCCCACTTCCAGCGGCTGAAAAAGTTTCTTTCTGAAGTAGTGTAATCCCAATAGATACCATGCTGTATAAAGATCTGGCCCGGTCGGCAATATTTCTCTCCAATAAATGAACTGGCATAAATGATCCATCTGATATTTTTACTATCAATGTCTTGATGGCTTAGTTGGCTCATTTTGGGCCGATCAAGGGTTCCCAAGCCAACTACTTCGGCTCCCTCAAAATTAAACGTAAAATTCTGCTCGGAAATCTGGTAAACTACAGGTGCGAAACCAAGCTCTGTCAGCAATCGCACCAGCTCAAGAATCCAGGTTTCAACACCACCAATATTTAATTCAGTTGGATTTTTTGGATTGAGGAATGCATGCGTAATTACAGCAATCTTAGGCTTCATTTTAAAAATAGATGAGGTTTGATGGATTCGAGATGAAATTCAGCATAATGGTAAATTTCTTTTATTTTTCTTTCAAACACTTTTGTTTCCTAATTTTCTTTAATAACATCCTTCCCTGTTATTCTTCAAGGACTTTAAATGATCTCGTCTAAAGTACTAGTTCTAGTTCCTGATAAAGATTTCCTGAAGAAATTTATATAATCTGGTGGATCTGAGGCGATATCTTGCATAATGGTAAACTTCTTTTATTTCTCTTTCCAAAAAACTTTCGTTCTCCCATTTTTCATTTAATAACATCATTTTTTGATATTCTTCAGGAACCCTGGCAAAAAGTTTCTGATGTCGATGAAAAAGCATCAAACGTGCTAAGGTGCTTTTTTTTCGACTACATTTCCTTCTTTCGGAGCGGCATTTAACATAGTCGGAATATTTTCTGTAATAGGCCATGGTTTCTGGAATCTTGTAGACTTCTTTTCCAAGCTCCAAAATCGAAAGCCAAAAATCGTAGTCTTCAATTCCAAAAGGAAAATCAATTGAATAACCGCCAGCTTTTTCCCAATCTGATTTTTTGAAAAGAGCCGTAGAAGAAATCAGATTGTCCTTCAACATTCCCTTGAGGGAAAAGGAATCCAGATGGAACTTTCCGGATTTTGCGCCAAAATATTCCACCTCAGAGGCAACTATTCCAATTTCCGGATTGGAAAAAAAAATTTCGTAGGCTTTTTCTAAATAAGTGGGAGCAATTTTATCATCAGCGTCAAGATTTAGAACAATTTTGCCTTTTGCTTCTTCTATTCCGGCATTTCTCGCAAAGGATGGCCCATTGTGAGAGCAATGGAGAATTTTAACTTTAGGGTGGCAGATTGTGTCCAGTTTTTTTCGGGTGGAATCGTTTGAACCGTCATTTACAATTATAACTTCAAAACCCTGAAAAGTCTGAGCCAATACAGAACTAAGCATGTCCTCGATAAATTCTCCATGGTTATAACATGGCGAAACAACTGAAATTTCAGGAGCATTAATCATGTATTGTTCACAAACAAATTAACATCTACTTGTTCAACTTTGAAAAAGCCTCAGAGCAAGACCATCAGGAGAAAATTTTAAGAAATCATCGCCGGTAAGTTTTGTCCCGATAGCTTCAAAAAGAATTTTTAAGCACAAAAGGAAGAAAAATTTTGAATATTCGCACCTTTTCTTAATTTTCACTCTGATGGATTTTTACCAATAATATACTTTTTGCCTGCTCTTACCATCCACGGGAGTATTTTGTTGAATATTTTTTCCCCTTTTTTCAGTTTATCACACAATCCTGACAAGCCATATCTAATAAAAGCAAAAAAAACAGCCACTTTCAATCGTAATGGAAAATCCACTTTCAACGAATGAAGTTTCCTTCTGTCGGGGACACTGTTCAAGACCTCACACCATTGTGGTAAAACAACATCCAAAGAAAACTTTTCTTTTACATCCTGGTAGGCATTTTCGCCAATTTGTCTGACCATTGAAGGGCTTTCTATCAATTTAACCATAGAATCAAACCAAGATTTTTTTGTGTTATCAATCAAGATCCCAGTCTTATTATGTACTACAAAATCACTGTATGTGGGCAGTTTGGAATAAATTCCCGCAGTTCCACATGCTCCAAATTCACGATATTTATTATTTGTTTTGGCTTGATTTGAACCTAAATCTCTCAGAGTTGCAAGCCCGATATCCCATCCACGTGAAAACTGAAATCTTGCAAAATCTTCATAATTCACGATAGGTTTAAAAGTGCGAACCCCATTGCAATTCTTCAGGTAATCCGGTACTTCCAAAAAAAACTCAAAAAATACTTTTCCGGGAAAACGATCCAACACTTCTTTTATTGTGGGAAAAAGAGGTTCAATGTCCAAACTCCGAACAGATGGATACCCAATTCTAATTTCATTTTCATGCTTTTCCCTTATGACATCCTTGAGAATTGAAAAATCATAAAAAGCTGGCAGTACAACCACATTCTTATTATAAGAAAGGACTTCTTCCATAAGTATCCTTGAATTGACAATAACCATCCAGGCGTTTCCAATCAATTCATTCAGAGTTTCAAGAAGAGCATTATTCTTAAAATAACCCTGAGAACTCAATTTCCAGTAACTGTCATCAATATAATAAATGTATGGAATTTTATTTGATTTGAAAAAGTATAACCAATAAAGATTGTAAGGGCGCACCGAGCGAACTAGAAGCGGAATATCAAAATCTGAATTGATTTTTGAAAGGTCGCTGCCAATTGAAAACGAATAACTAAACCCATATTTCTTCATCAAATGCAACATTCTGAAGGTCATTTGCACAGTAACACTTTCATTATCACTCAATAACAAAACTTTTTTCACAAGAAAAGGCTACTCCTTGAAGTAATTTCGCAACAATATCGGATCACGGAATATTACCCCACCTCTCAGAAAATTTGACCAGCATAGAATATTCTCTATAAATTCCTCTTAGTTTTGAAATAATTTTTGCTGATACCGCAAGTAAGATGACAATACATCTTTGGGATTCCCATCTTCCATCAAATGTCCCTTGTCAATCCATATAACTCTGTCACAGAGGCTCTCAACCAATTGAATGTCGTGAGAAGCAAAAACAAGCAACTTTCCCTGAGAAATGAAGTCAAACATACGCTTTTTTGCTTTTGCAGCAAAATTTACATCACCTGCAGCAAAGACTTCATCTATCAAAAGTAACTCAGGATTAATGCTGGTGGAAACAGAAAAAGCCAGCCTGATAAACATTCCAGAAGAATAAGTGCGAACAGGTAAATCCAGGAATTCTCCCAGTTCGCTGAAATCAGCGATATCAGAAATCTTTTCCTCAATCTCCTCCAGATTCATTCCGAGCAACATTCCACGTATTCTTATATTGTCCCATCCAGTTAAATTCATTTCGAAACCGGTTACAAATTCCAATAGTGGACAAACATGCCCTTTAATGGAAACACTACCGGAAAAAGGTGGGTAAATTCCAGCCATAGTTTTCAGTAAGGTAGTTTTACCTGCCCCATTCAAACCAATTAT
Source organism: Candidatus Rifleibacteriota bacterium (assembly GCA_015233565.1). Taxonomy (GTDB): domain Bacteria; phylum Muiribacteriota; class Ozemobacteria; order Ozemobacterales; family Ozemobacteraceae; genus JADFXM01. Next base: position 354,696 of record JADFXM010000001.1, on the reverse strand, counting down.
TCCAACCCTTTCACCACTTAAGATTTTCAGTGAAATTTTATCCAGAGCCGTAAAGTGATCTTTAATTTGAGTATTTTTGGACAGCAATTGTTTAAAGTTTTTTCCAAAAGATCTTTCCCAGGACCTTATTGGAAATTTAATTGAAACTTGGTCAAGAAGAAGAGCATGATCACTCATAAATAATAGACGATTTTATTATCAAGTTTAAACGCGAAGTAAAGACCAAAAATACAAACTACACAAATATATGCAAATGAAATACAGTAACTCTCGAATGGCGCAAGATGGGATGTAAGAAGAGGAATACGCAAAATATCGATCATATGCGAAAAAGGGTTGAGGAAGTAAATAAAATCAATTTTATGCAACTCAAGAAATTGCCTGGAAAACATCACGGGTGTTACCAAAAAGAGCAAAGGGATAATACTGCTTATTATTCGGTGAAGGTCTAAGAAAATACCTCCCAAATAACCTGTTAAGAGAATATGAAAATAACTGATTGTAATAATATTTAATAATCCAATACTTGAAACAATCAGTCCATAGAAGGTTATTTTTCCAAAAAACAGGGAAACCAAAACGCAAAATAGCAACTCCAGTTTAAAAGAAATAAGTATACAAAGCCACGACTTCCAAAGGTAAATCTGTTTTGGACAACACAGTTGCTTGATATATCCGGCAGAAGATGTAAAAGCAAAGCTCCCTTCCAATAATGAACGAGTCAAATAATTCCATATTGTCAGGCCAACAAGCAGTCTTGGCATAAAATCATTTAAAGGCTGGTTTAAAATAGTTCCGTAGACTAAAGTCAGAATAGCAGTGGTAATTGAAAGATTGACTAAAGGCCAAGCCGAACCAATGAAAGAACCACGGAATTTCTTTTTATGCTCCATTACTGCCATAAATTTCCAAACTTTCCACATATTTAATGCAGCAATGTTGTCTTTAATGAATTTATTATTTTTTGATATCAATATTTTTCTCCATTTAAAAAAACCATTTTTTTAGGTAATTTCGCAACTTGGGTTTAAGAGTCTCATAAACAGAAAAAGCTCATCTCTGCCGGTTTCCACAAAACCCAACTGTTTATACACATGAATAGCCCTTTCATTCACCAAAAAAACCTCCAATTTTAGTTCTGAAAGAGCTAATTGAAAATTTGCAATATTGAAAAGAAGCTTGCAGGCCTTGAAAAAAACGCCACGATTTCTTTTTTCAGAATTTCCCATCATGCACCGACCAAATTCAGCCTTCGTGTCTAAAATGGAATACAATGCTACCGCGCCAACGGGGCAAATCGACTGATTTTCCTCAAAAAGAATCATAAAAAAATAATCAGTTGAATCAGCATAGTATTTTAAAAACCATTCTCTTTGCTGCTGAAAAGAAATGATGTCTGAATTTTTAAAATTCAACCTGATTTCATCATTATTTCGCCAATTTCGAATTATCTCGATATCATCTTCACAAATCAATCTTATGCTGACATTTCCATTTGAAATTGGGGCAATATGTTTTTTTGAACTGGTCATTTTAGCCAAAAAAGAAACTTTTTTAGATCCGAGCTTCTTGCAACATTGTACAAATTTTGCACATCGGATAAAAAGAAATTCAGGTTTGATAATCATCGCGATATTGTTCGCTAATTTGAATTTGCTGATTTTGCAAGAACCTCATCGTAGCAAATTAATAAAAAAATTGCCCGGAGTATTTGAGTCGGCAAAGAAATTTAAAGTTTTGTAAAAACATATCATTTTACAACATTCCCCTAATCTTTTCTGAGTTCAGGGCTCTTTTTTTTCAGTCAACATGCAAAAATACCAATTTCTTATATTACTTTGAAGAACATCAAGTTGGTTTCGTTGAAAATTTTCATTTATGTGTAAAATTTCCTTCTCAAATATTTTTTCGACTCCAGCAAATTATACAATCTGAAACATAATCAACTGCTTCTAAGCCCAGCTCGAGATGCAACGGCAACGATAGGATCTCTTTACAAGCCACATCCACAGAAGGACAGTTGCGTTTATACTCGGAAAATAAAGAATACTCCATGTTATCACGATAATGTATACCCGGGGAAATCGATTTATTATGAAGGAAATCAATAAGATTTTCTCTTTCTGAAGTCCGAATTTGAAATAAATGCTGAGACGATTCACAACCGGGAGCATTTGGAACAATAGATAAATTTGCACAACCAGACAAATTTTTTATATAACGGTCGGCCAATAAGCGTCTGTGGACATTTCCATCCTCAAGACACTTAAGCTGTACCAACGCAATCGCTGCCATAATATCATTGCCATGGTATTTAAATCCAAGATCCTCAACGGAGTATAAATACTGATAATTTTTGCCGGAGTTTGTTCGTGAAAAAGTGTTTTTATCTATCCCTAGCCAGGAAAGTTTTCGGGCAATCGAATCATACTTAGATTCCTTAAAGCAAATCATTCCCGAATCTGCAGTCGGAAGATTCTTAACTGATTGAAAACTAAAAACAGAAACATCTGCCTCAACCCCAATCTGTTTGCCATTAATTCGAGTACCTGCCATGTGTGCGGCATCAAGTACTAAAAACAGACCATGTTTGCGACAAATTTCGACAATCTCCAAAAATCTCCCCGAATTGCCACCTATTCCAACAAAAACAACACCCCTGGTTTTTGATGAAATCAAACTTTCCAAAGATTTTGGATCCAGACACAGGTATTCATCAACATCGGCGAAAACTGGAACCAATCTTTCATACAAAATAGCTTGATTAGTGGAGACAAATGTTAAAGGTGTAGTAATTATTTCATCGCCATCCTGCCATCTATTTGAGGATTTTAAAATGTGGAGTGCCAAATGAAGCCCCGATGTATTTGAATTCAAAAAATGTGAATGAACCAAGCCCGTGTATTCACTCCAGGCATTCTCAAATTCAAGTGATTTCGGTCCATAACCGGTCCAACCACTAATCAAACATTCTCTAATTTTTGAAAGACATTCTTCCACACAATATTTTGGGCGGAATAAGTTAATTTTCATCTTCTTTACACCTTCTTAAGTTAAAACAGGAAAAGTTCCCAACTCTGTAAAAACCGATTAATACGAACGGGTTTTTCCCGACAATGGGGTGAATTTATCCACGAATGGGTTATGATTGTCAAGAATTGTCCCGATGAATTCTTAAGCGTATCAGGCACTATTTCAAACCTTTCAAAAAAAATCCTTCAAGAAAATAACTTTAAAGTGGCATCAAATGCTAAATCTGGTTTAGCACTTTTTCAGTGCAAAAAGCTATTCATCTTATGCGTTTGAAAGAATATCAAATATTTGGGTTTTTGAAAACAAAAAACATGGTTCCCCATTTTTGAAAAAATAGGCCCGACTCACAAATTCAGAAGACCCCAAAAATTCAAATTCGCCCATTAATGAACTGTTAACGGGTCTGTCGAAAAATCCCCTGATTTTCATTTTTCCATGTGCCCACCCAATTTTTCGCATCACCAGCGAGCCAATTTGTACCGAATAAAATGCACCGAGATTTTCCGGCAGCTTCTAAGGATACTGTCGAAAAATCCCCCTATTCTCGATTTTCAATGTACCCACCCAATTTTCACCCCGCTTTTTCGCATCAGAAGTGCCACTTTGTATCTAACAAAATGTACCAAGATTATTCGCCAACTTCTAACGTGACAAAAAAAGAAAAGTCATAACATTACCCAGGCATTCCGCTAAAACGAATTGAAAATTTGAATTTTTGAGAAATGCTAAAACTACAAGATAGAGATTGTACCTCTACAAAACCTGGTGTATACTTTTTAAAAATTTTAGACCAGGAGATTACGGTGCCTAAAAGCCACGTTCCTTTTGTAGCTACCCAGAACCTGAACCACCTCGGGCTTGTAGCAAGCACAATAAAAGAATTGGGAATTCCGGAACAAATCGATCAAACCCTGGGCTCAGAAAAATCCCAGGTAACCAAATATGTTAAGGTGAGCGAATGTGTTTCGGCTATGATTCTTAACGGCCTTGGTTTTGCCAATCAAGCGTTATACATGGTTCCTAATTTTTTTGAAAACAAACCTCTTGATAGGCTTATAAATTCTGGCGTTAAAGCAGAGTTTCTAAATGATGATGCCTTAGGCCGCTGCTTAGATATAATTGCCGAAGAAGATCCGACCAAATTCTTCGCGAACATCGCCTTTCCAATTGGGATAAATCGGAAATATCGAAGAAGATTTGCTCGTCTTGATAGCACCACTTTTTCCGTTGAGGGAAAATATGAAGGATTTGGAAATTCACCTGAAGAAGATCCACAACTAATTGAAATCAATTACGGTCACTCAAAAAAGCATCGACCAGATTTGAAACAAATTGTCCTTTCAATGGTGAGTAGCGGTGATGCCGGGTTCTCTTTTTGGGCAGAACCCTTAAGTGGAAATGCTTCAGACAAGAAGAGTTTTCATGAAACGATTGCAAAAGTGCAAGAATTTCAGAAGGAAATCGGAGATGCCGAGCCGTTTTATTGGACGGCTGATTCAGCTTTATATAGTAAAACTCACCTATTGAAGGGTAGTGTCAAATTTTTTTGGATTAGTCGGGTTCCTGAAACCATAAAAGAAGCCCAAGAGATTGTCAGTCGTCCGGAAAAAGCATTTCAATGGCAAACATTGGAGAATGGTTACAAGGTTAGTTCAATGGAATCCAATTATGGAGATATTCCTCAGCGTTGGCTATTAGTATCTTCGCAACAAGCCTATGATAGTGAAGTTGAAACAATGAAAAAGCAAATCAAAAAAGAATTTGAAGCCAGTGAGAATGACCTCTGGCATTTGTCCAACGAAGAGTTTGCCTGTGTTCCTGATGCAATGAAGAAATTTCGTGAAGTGGTGGAAAAATTTAAATTTCACCTTGCCGCAAATTATGAGATTAAAACGGAGCCGAAATTTAAAACTTCTGGGCGTCCAAAAGTTGATGAAAAACCAGTTCGAACAGTCATACGTATTGTCTCAACAATAAAAGAAAATAAAAAAGCCATAGCCAAGACAAAGCTGACAAAAGGAAGGTTCATTTTGGCAACTAATGATTTAAATCAAGAGAGCCTACCTGATGATCAAATCTTGAGGGAATACAAAGGTCTCCAAAAGGTGGAAAGAGGGTTTCGATTTTTAAAAGATCCTTGGTTCCTACTGGATAAACTCTATCTGAAAACCCCTAATCGCATTGCAGCTTTGACGGCAATTATGGCCCTTTGCTTGATGGTCTATAACGTCGCAGAGTATGAATTAAGGCGAAGTTTAAAAGAGGGCAACTTAACGCTTCCGAACCAGTTAAAAAAGGCAGTAACTAATCCAACCTTGCGTTGGATATTCCAAATGATGGATGGAATAACGATAATAACAATGAAAGTTGGTAGAAGTGTACAAACATTGGTTTCAAATATTACTGATTTGCGAGCAAAGATCATCCATTTATTTGGAAAACATGCGGAGGAAATCTATGGAATCCATTGAAAGCAGCATCAGAACAGACGCAAGAAAAGTGACCAACACAAAAGGGTACCGGAAATTTTTGATGTGGGCGTCGCCCAAAGCGAAACAAAGAATGTAATCGCCTGATTAGGTCTCTAAAAGAGAAAATACTCAAAACAAAAAAGCCAAAAATAGTTCCGAGAGCGGGGCGTTAAAAAAAATCAAAAAAAATAACGAGGGTACCCGAAATGTATGTGAAAGTAAAGAGAACCCTTGTTTTTGGAACTTGGCTTCTCCTAATACTCTATTTGCTCTGCTCTTCGGTTAGCAAAACCATCAATACATCTTTCCGTAGAGCGCAATAATGGGACGGAGCGTGGTCAGAACTCTCGCAAGGGTCGAAAAACACTCGCTTTTTCAAAGCTTGAAGAAGTTCATAATGCGGCCTCTTATTTTACGGATTTTAGCTATAACTTTTGTTGGCCGGTGAGAACCTTGGATCAGAAAGACGTTGGTAGGGAGATGACTCACCGAACTCCGGCAATGGCTGCAGGTTTGGCAAATCACATTTGGACAATTAGAGAATGGTGCATGTTTCCAGTCCCAGTTGGTTAGTTTCGTACACTACCTGATTTTTAGGTAGTTTGTTTTTCTTGGAAGAATCGACTCTCGAGCCTTCAGAACCTTGTAAATTTTCCTCTGCTCCGTCTCGGGCGTGCTCGATAATCGCAAAGAGGTTCTCTGGAGAATATCACCGGCTTTTTCAGTATATTCCAACGTCATTCTTTGATGAGTCGATAGAATTTTTCTTACCGTGGACCATGAAGTTGAAATGTTTTCCTGTCTAAGCTGCCATTCAATTGATTGCAGCAAATGATATGCCATTACCGAAATGAATAAATGTGCATCAGCTCTTTTTTCTTTGTGGTGAAACACCGGACGAACACCTAACGAGGATTTCAGAGCCCTGAAAGCTCTTTCAATGCGGGTAAGCATGGAATAGGTCTTCCAGATTTCTTCATCTGATAAATCCAACCGATCAGTCCGTAATACGTAGCAGCCATCAAATGAAGCTTCTTTTTCATAGTTCTCACGTTTGGAAACAACTATTTTTGTGGCATTTTTCGGATTTTCTTTATTTTCAGCAATAACTTCAACGTCATAAATTTTCGATGCTTGAGGGTATCTTTCACGCAAACGGCCTGCCACTTCAACTATTTTGGAATAGGTCTTCATCCTTCCTTTTTTGGATAAGCCTTCCTGAAAATAATCGATTCTCTCTATAAAACGCTTCTCCTGTGCTGTGCGAATCGCATTGTCTTTTTCTATTCTTCCCGCACTTCGACAAAGCAGAAAGGCTTCATTTGATTCTGTTTTCCTCTTTATTTCGATTCTAACGTTCCCCTTGTCATCCTTTATTACTGGGGAAATCTCCTTCGAATCCTGCATCGCAAACCCAGAGAAACCACGACTCACAACTATATAATTTAACCCTTTTTCTTGAAGATAAGCGATATTATCATTGTTGGCTATTCCGGCATCCATTACAACTGTCTTACCTACATGAAAATCATGGCCAGCCTTCTCAAGCGATTCAATCATTGTTTTTAATGTTTTTCCCTCGTATTGATTGCCTGGGAAAAGCTGGCTGTGTTTGGCAAAACCATCCGAGTCTACAATTAACGCAAGCGTGAGAAGCTTTGCATCAGATCTCTTTTCTTTCGACATTCCTCTTTGAGCTTTGGAATTGCCTTCGGCTTCTCCTTCAAAGTAAGTGTTTGTTAAATCGAAAAGCAAAAGCTTTTCTTCTAGTCCAAAAAGACTCTTCTCTTTCAAGGAAAGCTTCGATTCTATCTTCTCTTTGTGTTTAAATAGAATGTCTCCTGCCCTGTAGAAAGAACTGAGGGAAAGTTTTTCTGGTTTACCCACTAATTCGTAAATCGAAGAGCGTTCTTCAGCCCATTTGAATGTATGACGTTCGCTTCCTGGTTCTATTAAGCGCCCAGCTATAAGGGTTTCAATTATAGGCAGAGAATATTCGGGAACACCCGATTCCAGAAGAATTTTGTCCATATCAAGTGTTTTCCACATTTCGTGGCAAACAATTTCCGGTCCAAATGATCTCACGTCTTTGCTTTCAATTGAAGTTGTGTCTACCATTGAAAATGCAGGCACAACCTGTTCTGGGGAAGTATTATCAAAAGTCTCTTCAGTAGCTCGTTTTTCGAATATTTTTTTCACTGCGGCTTTGGCGATTTTTTCAATTTTTGGATCCGCAGGAAATAAAGATTTTTGTCCGATTAATAAGGATTCAATGAGATTGGCGAGTTCTTTGAATCTGTCTTCCGGGAGATCAAGATCTCCCAAGTTAAGAATAAGGCGCTGCCTTGGCCCTTTGGTGGTTCGGACGTTTTCAACCAAGTGGCAATACTGATAAGAGAGGCCTGAATCCCGGTTTGTTTTTCTGACTTTTCGGATATACATAGGAAAAAAGTATAGCATGGGAAAAGAGGAAAGTCAAGAAAAACAATTTCTATGGGTCACTACATTTTGATTTTTGCATCAGAAAATCGCTTTTGATGATGGTCGATTTTTAAATTTTGATTATTTATTGGTTAAATTTTTGAACAAAATGACAAACTTGGGTTGGGATATTACTTTTTTGCAGAATTTATTCGGCTTATGGCGGTCCTTCAAGGTATGAATGCCAGTTGAAATTGGGTCCTGATCGATTGAACCACTCGCACCAGAATTCGGGATAGACCAAATCTGTATAGTCAGCGATTATTATTCCTGGTGGCCGGCTGAGAGCGGTAAAACCCGAAAGATTTTCAAGAGTGCTTTTGTCGATTGAATCTACAAGCTGGAGGGTAATATAAAAATACTGCTGGTTATGACCCTGAGAAGAATGAATTTCCAGGGGCTTTATCTGGAAAAAATGAACCCTTTCAGAAAGAACTGTAGTTTTTGTTTGACTACCAAGCGCAGGATGGGGGATTTCCTCTCTTATCAGTTTTTTTAAAGGAAATGCAGGATTTGTCGAATTTGGAAGAAGTTTATAGATTATTCTATTTAAATATCTAGGGGCAGAATTTTCAACCGAAGTTGGGATGACCTGATTTAGTTCGTAGCTGAAAGGAAAAATATGAAATTTATATTCCATATTTCCAGAAAAGCTTGTTTCACTCAGAAAAGAACCGATTTCGCATTCAATATTTTGGGAAACGCTTATTGGTTTGCTGATTGATTTCAGGTCAAGGTGAACTCGCTTTAAAATTCTTCGGGCTTCGAGTGTTGTTTTAATTGTCAACATACCACTTAGAGAACCGCGTGAGCTGGTTTGGAATATTTGAATAGTGGGGATCATGAGGAGAATCACGCATGATGCTGTAATCAAGAGTTCCAATAAGGTAAAACCACTTCGTGAAGATTCCGGGAAACCTTTAATTATTGAAATGGTTAGATGTTTTTTCATAAAGCAGGTCTTTCCCAGATAATTGTTTCAACTTTTATTTCATTTCTAGAAAGCCACATAGCCACTTTTGTCTGCTCTTTTGGCGAAACTCGAACTGTTACTTTTACGCCTTTTAAGGTATTAGAAGAGTTCAAATTCGTGGAAACTTCAGAGATTGATATCTCTCTTTGAAAAAAACGAATCGCTTCTGCTGGGTGTATAATTGGTCCGAGAGGTTGATCCATTATATCACTCCAGCCAAGAGGAAATTCCGATATTGAATGTGAAGAGTAGGCTAATACCCAGGAATAGCCAAAACTTCGGAAGATTTCGATTGGTTCAAGAGCGAGCTGCATCGCCATAAACTCGTTGTAGGTATCCATTGTTTGACGATTTGCAGAACTGATTAACGATAAAATCCCCAAGAGCGCCACTCCAAGGAAAACCATCGCAATTAGCAATTCAACAAGGGTAAAAGCTTTTCTTCTTTGTTTTTTCACGATTCTGATTCCGTAACCCGAAAGAAATTCATCCATCGGAGAATGTTGATTTTGTATAAAGTTTCGGTAGGACTTTTCAGCAAAGGATCATATTTAATTTGATGATTACCGCTTCCCCAGTTTTGGGTTGAGAGCCTATCAGTTATCAGTGCTCCAAAAAGATTAAGAGGTCTTTCAGGAATCACTCTTCCATTTCGGTCATCGTTAATTGAGACCAGAACGGCATCAACCTGATCAGAAGTATTAACACGAAGTTCTTCAAACGCAAATAAAATCAATAAGTCAGAAGGATTTGTCTTTCTTATCGAACCTTCTATGAAAATCCTGTTTGCGAAAATAATCCCCTGGCCTTTCAGTTGAACCTGTCTTGACGGATCACCAAGGATCAGTTGACCGGAACCAAGGATTTGTACTCCTCCACGAACTTCAATATTTTTTTGAGCATTAATGATTCCGGAGTCAGCAAGAAAACTCTCCAGGTTGGCGAAGCGAGATGCGAGAAGTGTGGCAGCTGAAAAAGGTCTGAACCCATTTTTCCCGCCAATGTTCAAAGAACCAAGAATATCCCCGTGAGGACTAAAAAAGTTCGGGTTGGGGAACGGACAGTTTGAGACGGTCGCCAGAAAATCAGGGTAGGGTTTGAAAGGGAAAGAGGCAACTAGGGCGGAAATTGGCCTAGGGTATTTATTTGAAGCAATTGAAGGTAACACATTATAAAAAGCCACTACATTTGGGTCAGAGGAGTCGGGTCCAGGAATAACACATTTGGCTCCATTACTGATTGAAGCGATGGAGTTAATCTGCTCTTGGGTGATGTTTGGCACTTCACTTAGGTCAAGCCAGCAACCTGAGTGGAAAAGAAAACGCTGACGGATGTCTCCTTCAATAATTGATTCGGCAAAGCTAGGTTCAGACAATTTGTTGATATCTTTGGAAATAAGTGAAAAGCCATTTGCAACGTTTGGTGAAAGATACTGGATAATGTCCCTTTCAAATATTTCTTGAGGTTCGGAGTAACTGGTACGTGTTATTGGAGCAACCCCCAATTTAAAATATCCCTTAATCTTAGAAAATGAATCGTTGATTTGGGCTTTAGCCTGTGAAACAGCTGAATCGTGGCCAATTCCAGCCGGAATTTCCTGCTCCGCTCTTTCATATGCTCTCTGACGTTCGTTTACAAGAAAGGGAAATAATTGGAGGCACTCACTGTTGCTTATTTCGATTTTCTGGCTGTTAGAAGCAATTTTAGGAATAAGAGGAATAAAGTTGTCAGGCAAGTTTAAATAGACGAAGTTGGGAGAAGTGTTAAGACTTCGACTTGGCCCTGTCTGTGTTCCTCCAAAAAAAATTTTTCCCCTCTTTTCTTTTGGTAAAGAATCCTGGTCAATTTGCAAATTAACTCTTGAATTGTTGAGTGATTCCCCGGAAGAATCGCTGAATTCCTTTGCACCGGTTCTAACAAAAAGCACGTAATCGTTCACAAAAAAATGGGAAAAACCCGTTCTTTGGGAATCGTTATTTCGAGGTGAAACCAGCGTTAGTATTTTATAGTCATGATGTTTTATCAAAGTGCATTGCAGGATCTTTCCATCTCTTCTAAATATTTTGGTATCAATTTTGAATTCAATTGTACCAATTCCCTCTCGTGGGTCAATGGAATAAGGGAACCCGTCAAAGTTTTTGCTTCTGAAATCTACCAATCTTAAACGCGATTCAATTTCGACTTTTGTCGCATTTCGGAAAATAGTTTGTGCCTGGAGAATTGTACCAGGCACAGGATTGTTTCTCGTGGGAAAACTCCTTTGAATCAACCAAAGGGACGATTCTGAAGAGGAATCGTTGGTTTCAAAGTTGAACCTTGCAAAAGCTTCTTCATAGCCCGCATGCGTTACCTGCCTGAGCAGTTCTCCTTGCTCAAATCGGCTTGTTTGCGCCAGGGCTTGAATAGCAACTCTGTGAAACTGAATCGAAAGAATGGAAATAACCATCAAAACAAAAATGATCAAATAGAAAACCATTCCATTTCGCTTTGCCATTTGGTTTGTTTTCAATTGTTTCCCACTTCTTTCAACTTCTCCTGATGTTACGAATCTTTTGAAGCATTCGATGGTAACGGACTCGGAGATTAACTTCTGTTTGCCCCGTCATTTCAGAAAGTTCTGAAAAAGAAAAATCTTTAATGATTCTCATTTCGACCAAAAATTTTTCCTCTTCAGTCAGGAATTCCAGAATCTCTTCAACCGATCTTTTTGTAAGGACTTCTTCCTCGGGATTACTGTGTGGAACTGGTTCGAAAGTCTCAATAGTCTCTTTTTCTTGTGCGAATTTCTTTCTTCTGTCATTAAAAACATTACGACCTATGGTTCCAATCCAACTTAGGAAAGGGCGTTCCCCGGAAAATTTGTCAAAATACAGATATGCTCTGAGATAAGTTTCCTGTGCTATATCTTCACGCATGGATTCCGGAACCCCAAGATAACAAAGGAATCCCAACAGCTGATTGGCCGTTTCTTCAACAAGCTTCTTGAACTCTGCTTTATTTGGGGGAGTTTTCATGTTCTTAGATTGATTTATTCTAAAGCAAGCTGGAAGATTTTACAAAGAGATATTTTTTTGTTTTCCAGGCAGATCAATTTTTATTCAGTTGAAGCTGGTTTGGAGAATAAATCTGAAGTTGGAGCAATGACAGAAGCTTTTGACCTTTCAGGAATCTTGGTTTCTGCTGAATTTGGGTCGGATGAGTTGCTCGAAACAGTTGAAGAAGAAGGGGCTGAGGAGGAAGATGAAGGAGTGGATGATCCGGATGTCAAAGAACTCACCGTATTAACCAGCCCAGTTGCTTGATTTGCAAGTGTCGAAACCTGACCTATCCCACTGCCGGCAGAATTCATTGTACTGCCAACCTGTTGCATTGTTGAGTTACCTGTCAAAGAACCGGTCGTTCCAACAACACTTCCGATGGTCCCCATCGTTTGTCCAAGGGTTGATATTATGGACAAAATTCCAGCAGCATCGCATCCGGTTAATCCGAGGGAAAAAAACATACCGATGAACAAAAAAACGAACAATCTCATGAGAATTTTGGCTTTCTTCTTCATTTAAACAAACCTCCAGAAGTAATTTTTTCTTAGCCTTACTCCGGAGAAGACCGGAAAGAAGAACGGCTAAAACGTGTTTCTTTTGATAGAGCTTTGTCACATCCCGCCAGTTACGAATCACGAGGATTCTCCGGCGGGAAAACAATTCTTTGCGGCATTCTTACCATTAATTGTGAGGAATTCAAAAACTCAAATTTCCCGAATTGCTTCACAAATCAGCTTGAGGATGCGTTTTATTGGTTTCCAAAATTAATAGAAATATTTACGAAACACCACGGGAAAACAAGATATCATTTCAATAAGGCATTTGGAGCCATGCAATACGCTGCATTAACAGATCACGTTCAGCTTGCGGCAAGCTTCGCAGGTGTTCATTTTGGTTAAAAGCGTTGTTGACTAAGTTTGTGGCTGTTCCGAGAAAAGCAGCCAGAGACCTTGAATCCGCGTAAGCATTCCTTAAATCGTTAGCAATGGAACCCATAATTTCCCTAATTTCATTTGAAGTCAGCTGGGTAAGAGGAGTTTGACCAATTGGAAACTTGTCTCTTATAAGATCTTCTATCGATTGGCCATACTGTCCATCAAAAGAGTATAATCGATCTTGCCGTTGCTGAGGGGTTAAATCAGCCGCACCGGGGAGGCTAGTAATGGTTTGAGTATTGCTTTGCTGCCCAGGGTTTACTCCGTTCGTTGCTGGATTTTCGATATCCCCGGTTACTTGGGGAGCCGCTGCACTACTGCTAGGAGTAGTGGCTGCAGGATTCGAAGTAATTACTGGGGGGCGGGGGGGAAGTGGAATGCTTGGAACAGTTGAGCCATCGCTTGGAGCACTAATATTTCCATTAGCAAGAGAAGTTGCGCTTTTATTGGCCGTGGAATCACCAGAAGTTAGAGAAGTGTCAGCATTGCCTTTTACTGAGTTGGCAATATTTGATGTGGAACTGGCAATGTTACTTGTAGCCTGTCCAGAAGAAGAGCCCGAGCAACCTGTCAGTTGAAAAGCGGCAAGCGCACATAGAATAGAGAAGAAACCTAACTTTGCACCTAAGTTTTTCATTTTTTTTCTCCTTTTTTTTATCACTTCTGAAGATACTGACTTTCATTTCTCCGAAAATGTTACAAAAATTTTCCAATTTTTGATATCGGTTAAATTAGCTGTATTTTATTACTATTTTTTTAAGCTAGAATCCATTGCTTAACCTAACTTTACTCGCATTGATGCATTATTGGCCATCTTTTCTGTCCTGCCAGCAGAGTAGTCGAACCTTATGAAACGGCCGATGGCCAGCCGATCTATTCGTTTCCCCGAATTATTATTTTTCTTTATCCAAGGGTTCCATCATTGTTCGTTCTTAATAATATCCAACTCAGGGTTAATTGATGTAGTCGATGAAAACTTTGAGTTTCTTTTTATCTGAAACTTCTTTTCAGTTCCTGATTTTAAATTGATGGTTGAACCCTTCTGCCCAGATATATTTGCGCTAATTTCGCCACTCAAAACTCTCAGATCAACTGAATCAGAAGCAATGCTAACTGTTATTATGGCATTTTTCACAGGAATAATCAGCCCATCTGCATGAAGTGTGTAAGGCTGAGAAGCGTTTTCTATGGTGAATTTCGCCGTTCCCTGTTTAATTTCAGAGGATGTGCTACCTATGGAAATAGTTGAATTAGATGCTATTTCAGCACAAGAACTTGAAGAAATTTTGCAAATTACTATTCCATTTGAACTGTTAATTTCACTTCCAAATTCATAGCTAGAAGATTTATTTTCGGTGATAAAGTTGACTTGAAAATCTCGGAATGCTGTTTGAGGTAATGTTACAGAGTTGTTTCTGAAATACACAAAACTTGCGGCGTAAACAATAAGCAGAAACATCGCTGAAATTGCATATTTTAAGTTCATTCCCAGCTGTGATACTCTTTCTTTTGAATCGGCACTTTCTTGGGGAAAGGGGATTTTTTGCATCATACGTTCAACAAGTGCGTCGGAAGGAGGAGTGAGATAGGCCGACTTAAGATTTTTCAGGGACGCAATTTCTTCTGCCAATTGCCTGCAACTTTCACAGATTTCAAGATGTTCGATAACCATAGAAGTACCCCTCCTTCCTGATGTGATTAGGTCCAGGCATTCTCCGCATGTTAACTTTTGTTGTTCTGCCATATTTTCACCAGTTAGATCGAAAATTTTATTAAGGGTTCTTGTCGAGAATATCTTTAATGTTCTTGATAAGAATTGCATGTTTTTTAATATTGATGTTTTCATTTACACCCAGATCGCCCTTGCTCTCTATGAGAATTTTTCCGAGTGAGGCCACGTTTTCTAATACTTTCGTCGTGGAACCTGAAGTCGCGCTGATGTCGGTATTCTTAACGGAGGCTGAGTCCGAAGCGGTGACTGAAGTTGAAGCCGTGCCGGTGTCAGTGCCCTTAACGGAGGCTGAGTCCGAAGCGGTGACTGAAGTTGAAGCCGTGCCGGTGTCAGTGCCCTTAACGGAGGCTGAGTCCGAAGCGGTGACTGAAGTTGAAGCCGTGCCGGTGTCAGTGCCCTTAACGGAGGCTGAGTCCGAAGCGGTGACTGAAGTTGAAGCCGTGCCGGTGTCGGTGCCCTTAACGGAGGCTGAGTCCGAAGCGGTGACTGAAGTTGAAGCCGTGCCGGTGTCGGTGCCCTTAACGGAGGCTGAGTCCGAAGCTGCGACAGAAGCTGAAGCCGTGCTTGAGAGATCAGTGTTCTTTGCGTCTGATGCAACGTTTGCTGAAGTCGACACGGAGGAATCAGGGGTTTTTGAATCTGATGCAATGCTTTGAGATACAGCTGGACTTCCCTGCAAAGAGCTTGCAACACTGGCAACGCCTGATTCAATTCGAGTGATGGTGGTATTGGTCGTATTGGTCGTGTTGCTACTGCCCCCGCAACCTGCAAAGAATAAGGCACTAGAGATCACTATCATAAGGCAAATAGAATTTCGGACAATATGGTTCTTTTCCATACTATTTCTCCTGTTTTATTTTCACTCTTTTTCAAAAACCTTTACTGACAAGTTAAAAGGATTTTCCAGAGAAAATTTTAATAACTCATCTGGAGGACTCAATATTGAATCTTGCTGGACACTAATCACCGTATATGCCCTGCTCGGGAGCAACAACAGCTGCGGTATCTCTTCCGCTGGCGGTTCCGGTGTCGGGTGGCGTTGAAATAGAAGTATTTGGAGTTGTTGCCGAAATTGTTGAGTCTACGCCAGTAGAGTTTCCGGTGTCGGATGATGTTGAAGTAGAAGTATTTGGAGTTGTTACCGAAATTGTTGAGTCTGTGCCAGTAGAGTTTCCGGTGTCGGATGATGTTGAAGTAGAAGTATTTGGAGTTGTTACCGAAATTGTTGAGTCTGTGCCAGTAGAGTTTCCGGTGTCGGATGATGTTGAAGTAGAAGTATTTGGAGTTGTTACCGAAATTGTTGAGTCTGTGCCAGTAGAGTTTCCAGTGCCGGATGATGTTGAAGTGGAAGTTCCCGTTCTAACAGAAGTTCCCGCTCTGGCAGAAGTTCCCGCTCTGGCAGAAGTTCCCGCTCTGGCAGAAGTTCCTGCTCTGGCAGAAGTTGAACTGGAACCGCGGGAAGAACCGTTGGTTGAAGAACTATTGCTGCCTGAGCCATTGATAAGTTGCTCAATCTGAGTGGCTGCGGAACCAAGTGTAGACAAAATCGCATTAACCGCGCTGATAGCCTGTCCAACATCGGAGCAGCCAGTCAGTGAAAATGAAAAGACGAGGCAAACCAGCAAGAACCCAATCGATTTAAGAAACCGTCTAATTTGCTTTTCCATAATTATTCTCCTTTGTTTTTTTTCTTTTCACAGACGCTGACTTAAGAATTTCCACTTTTGTTACAAAAATTTTAAATTAATAGCTTATCAGGAGGGTTCAATATCGAATCTTGCGAGACACTATTTACTGTTAGTTATGTCACTGGCGGGGGAAACTACAGTTGCGGAACCTTTTCCGCTAGCTGTTCCGGTGCCAGTTGCTGTCGAACTGGAAGTATTTGGAGTTGCTACCGAACTTGTTGAGCCTTTGCCGGTGGAGGTTCCAGTGCCGGTTGATGTTGAAGTGGAAGTTCCTGTTCTAGCAGAAGTTGAGCTGGCAACGCGGGAAGAAGTGTTGGTTGAAGAACTATTGCTTCCTAAGCCGTTGATAAGCTGCTCAATCTGAGTAGCTGCGGTACCAAGTGTCGACAAAATCCCGCTAACCCCACTGATTGCCTGTCCCACATTGGAACAGCCGGTCAGTGAAAATGAAAAGACCATGGAGATCATCAAGAACCCAGCCGATTTAAGAAACCGTTTAATTTGCTTTTCCATATTCTTCTCCTTTGTTTTTTTCCTTTTACATAGATGCTGACTTAAAAATTTCCACTTTTGTTACAAAAATTAATAACTAATTTGAAAGTTTTTTTTGAAAAAATTGTAAAGAAACTTAAGGCGAGCAAATCTCTACGAAGAACCTATCGGGAAAACTTCAATAGCGGACTTGTTACTGCGGTGAGCAGTGCTTGTCACTACAGTAACAAGCTCGGCACGAAACTGTCAGCCTATATGACATCATCAATTTCCAGTTATGTCACTTGTGGGGGAAATTATACTTGCTGCGTCTGTTTCGATTGATGTTTCAGTCCCGGTAGATTCTGAGCTGGAAGGAGTAGAAGAGCTGGGCGAGGTGGTTGGATTTTTTTCGGGGGTAAAATACTGCTCTATTGGATCAAGTTGCGAAATGAATCCTGTAACACGGCCGGTAATTGTTCCTGTATCAGTTGTAGTAGCTTCTGGGCTGGAAGTGTTCGTAGTTGTGGGTGTTTTACCAGAGGTAAAGTACTGATCTAGCGGATCCCACTGGGAAAGAAATCCGTCAATTCGACCCCATAGTGTTCTTCCATCATCGGGTGAAACTGAATAGAACGCTTCTCTCTCAGCATCCGTCCTTGCGGGGGTACTAGCAGTATAAATTGTTCTATCAAGAGGTGTTGGCACTTTAGTTCCTGTTGTTTCAGTGCCCGTCTCCGAAGCTGATCGTGCTCTACCATTTTCAATAATTAAGTTTAAATTCGACTGTACCGGATCAATTGCTTCAAGAAAGCTGACAACATCATTAAGAAACTGTCCAACACCACAGTAGCCAGTCATTGGGAACGAAAAGAGCAGGCCAAGAATAAGAACGCCGATCGGGTTAAGCAACCTTCTAATTCGCTTTTCCATATTCTTCTCCTTTGGTTTTTTCTTTTTACATATATGCTGACTTCAGATTTTCTATTTTTGTTACAAAAAAAAAGCAAAGAAAAAAAATAGAAGGTTTCTTTTACGATTTTTCAAATAATTTCAATCCATCTCCTTTTGCAGGAGCCGTTTCAGCCAGGGGTATCACTCCTGCCATTTCAAGAACGTTTTGCTTTAATTCATCTAACCCGGTCAAAACAAGTTTTCCTCGGAAATCATCCGTAATCCCCAGGGTAATATTCATTAGGGCAGCCAAACCAGGACTGTTGATTATTTTGCAATTGAGAAAATCAATGAGCAGAAGATTCTTTTTCTTTCTTAGAAATTCCCAGATGGCCTCTTTTACAGTTGCGCCAGCCTTTCCATCAAAATATCCAGTGATTTCTACTTCCACAACAGTTCCATTTTCTTTAATCGTATAGGAAAAATTTTCCATGTTTTACCCCCATTATCGAAAGTTCAAATGCATAATATCCAAAATCATCGAATCTTTTCGATGTTTTCGCATCTACCATGAATATTCCCATTTTCAGCAACGCGGAATGGAAATATCTCGGTTTTAATTTTTTCTCCAGGAAAAATATTCGGAAATTGCTCTGGTGGCGGCGAAAGAATAAATTTTTTTCCATCATCCGCTTTGAATGAAAATCCGTCTGCCGATACTTCAAGCACGGTACCTGGCAATACGAGTGATTGAATTGGGAAGATAGGACCACTCAACCGATTACTATCACTAGACTTTTGCCCTTGTACCGTAAATACGAAAATACCCAGCAAAATAAAAATGAGCAGGATAATGAATGTTATCCAGAAAAAGAGCTTTGACTTGGCAATTTCTGTTATTAACTTGATTCGTTCGAGGTTCCTTTTTACCCATTCTGGCCGCGAAATCGGAAAAACATATGAAAGATTAAATAAAAAACCTGTGGCAGCTTTTAATTCAGCAATAATTTCTTCCGGGTTGGGTTCTCTGAGTTTTTTTAGGGAATAGTCAGGAATTGCCTGCTTTCTTTTCTCTATCTCCTGTTCCATTCGCTGAGCGAACTGCATTTCTAGTTTTTTAGGGGTTGTGAAATCTAACAACCCAGCATCAAAAAGAATTTTTTCAGTCTGTTGTCTCGTTTTTGCAGCATAACAAGCTAATTTGAGGGGCAAAGTAACTTCAAGCCGGTACAGATCATAAAGAGCTTCGGGGTCAGCATTTGTAACATAAAAGCAGAGTCCTGCCTGAATAAAGTCAATGTCAGAAGTTGTGGACAGTACTTCAAAAAGCAAGCTTCTAATCAGAGAAAAATCGAAATATATTAAACAAGATAAAGCTGAAACTCTATTCTCAGTTTCTTGATTCAATAATGCTCTTATCGTTGAAAGAGATTGGTTTTGATCATACTTTTTCATGATTTTGAGGGCAGAATCTCTTACTCGACTGCTTGGGTGGTTTAAAAAAGTTCCCAAATAAGGAAAAACTTCGTCAGGAGAAAATTCTCCCAAATAATCCAGAGCGGAACTTAACAGATTCGGCTGCTTGCTTTTTAATGCAATTGAAGCTTCGCTTATCAAACCTTTCTCCTGGAGCCGAAGAGCTGTCCGAAAAGAAGTTGCTTTTAAATCCGTTGGAATATCTGAAGCTCTTGTTATCTTGAACAAAAGTTCGGTTCCTGCAGGGTTTTCTTCAGCGGAAAGACACGCCACACAGAAAATTTTCTCGTCGAGGGTAAGATTTTCAAACTTTTGCAGTGAATCTTTCAGGGAAAATTCATTTTTAACTAATTCGGGACTTATGGACTTTTCAGCCCTTTGTTCTGTGTTCAGGCAAAATAAAATCTTATCTCTGGCGGCCTCTGGAATAGGCCAATACAGACATTCTTCAAAAGCTTTTTTCAACAGCGGATTTTCTTTCGAACGTCTGATAAGCGATTCAATTTCAATTGAATTACAATCTTTGTCCGAAAGGCGAGAAACAATTTCTTGAACAAATTTTTTAGCTTTTCTTTCATCAACCCATCTCTGAAGGTGTTCAATAAAAGCGTTTTGGTTTTCTTTGAGGATTCCTGAACTTGTTATTCCCTGGATAGTCTGAAGAATAATTTTTTTTATGTATTCTTTTTTCTCAGAATTTGAGTTTTCAGCAATTTCCCAAAGTTTGTAGGGAATTTCTGGGTCCGGGTTGATAAAAAAAATAAGGGCTGTTTTTTCAATAAGCTCTTTATCAGTCTCAAAAACCAAATATTTCAGAAGAAAAGGTTTCGTTTTTTCGATTGGAAACAGAATTGCAGATTTCAGTGCAAACAACTTAGTTTCACGATGTTCAGAGGAAAGCATTCCATCAAGATGAAGAAGGGCTTCATCTTGATCGATCAGTGAAAGCCCATTTATTGCAAGCATTCTGACTCGCGGATCATTTGAAAGAAGAAATTTTGGCAAATCTCTCTGGAGAAGGGATGGCGCAATTTTTGAAAAAATTTCCAAAACTGAGAGCCGAACGCACAAGGATTCCGAGCGCAGATGTGAAACAAGCATTTGCAAAGACACTTTTGGCCATTTGAGGCCAAAACATTTTACAATAGCGGCTTTAACAAAAGGGTTTACCTCTTTTTCCAACATTTCTGGAGCTTTTTCCGCGAGCGATACTATCTCGTGGGTTGCTAACATGGTTAGGAAGTCCAATTTCTCTTCGGGTTCTGCAGAGCAAAAAACTTCGAGGAACGTCGAAACTTGATCTTTGTGAAAAGAAAGTCGTTTGACACCCAAACGCTTTTTGATTACCTTGAGAGAAAGCTCTAATATTGCTTTTACTTCATCGTCTTGCTCAATATCATGTCTTTCGCCTATGGCAGAAGAAATTTCTGGCGATACTTCTAATAACAGCAATTGTTGAATCACTTCCAACCGAAGCGACTTTTCGGGTGAATTCAAATCTGAAAAATGATTCTTCAATTTTTCTTTGTTCATTCGAAAAACTCTTAAATGGCTTTGGAGCTGATTTTCATGGGCTTTGCAAGGCAACTGGAAAAATATTATACACCAAAATTTATTGTATTTCTATTTAATCTTCTTCCTAGTCTATTGCTATGTTGCACTTCCAACTCCTATGTCTGCTATCTTAACTTCGCAATTGGAAAAATCAACTACATTTATCTTTTGATGCTATTATTTGTGCCTCCATTTTGCTATCCATTCGAACAAAAAAAATCTCCCTCGGAAAAATTTCAACTACCGGGAGAAAAAAAAAGACAAATTTTATTAGATGAACTTCAAAATTTCAAGAATATTCTTGCCATTACCCCTTGTGTTCTTAAAGACGTTGTCAAATACAGTAAAGCACACAAATTGAAAGTTACATGTTTAAAAATATTAAAATACATATATAAGCAGGCATATATTTGAGAATAAGAAAAAGAAAAAAGTGCCTGCGGTGGATCAATAATTAGTCAGACTCTTGAGTTATTTTTAAAATACGAAAATGGTTTGAAATTTTTTGTAACATTTTCAAAATTAACTAAGTCAGCAATTTCGGAAGTATTTTTTTATGAAATGATCATGCCATTCCTATAAAAAACTAGATTGCTTCGACAAAGAATGCTAAATAATGACAGAATCCCAATTTTTAATGCGCCGGCCTTTCTTATTAAATTACTCTTTGTAAAATAACTTAGCTTGATTTAGAATACATCAAGAAATGAACACGAAAACCCATCCAGACAATATTTCACTGAGACAGATTTCTTGTACCTAAGCCAACATGTGGCTTTTCATTAACTTCTCCGGGGGCCCCGAAATGAAAAATGAACCTCTTTATAAAAATCTCATATCAACACGTTCTTTTCTTTTTTTTGCGGTTCTTTTTGGAGCCGCCCTCCTTATAGTTTGGATGGTATCTGAACCTACCAAATCTCAATTTCAAGCCAATTATCCCATACAAAATAAAGAAAGAAAATCTGAATATCCGTCAACGGAAAAAATTGCCAAAGTATTTGGGAATTTCTTAATCGACGACCGGCTTGAAAAGAAGGTAACAGAAGTTATCGAATTTCAGAAGATTCAGCTAGGACCTTCCGGTTCATGCACGGTTGAGTATCATGATGGCAGATCTATTCGACTTGAAGGAGAAGGTGAATTTCTTTGCTGTAGAGATGGAACAAAAATTCTAAACATTTGGAAAGGGAAAATATCTTTTGGGAAATATAAACAAGGATACAAATTGTATTTGCCAGTTGCCACTCTTGCAATTCGCGGAACAGTAATTCATCTGGATTCACAACTATCAGTAGCAAAATGTTGGGTTGAAAATGGTGTGGTTGAGTGGAAAGCCAATTTTACGAATGATTCCGGAATTTTATCTGCCAACCAAGGGGTGATTATTTCTGACCGTGGAATCAAGTTATTGGAAAATTCCCCTCTTATTGAGAATCAAAAGAAAATTGCCTCAACAGCATTGAATAAAATTTTTGACACACCCGCATCCTCTGGGAAAGAAATTTCTACGGCCTCAGAAATTGACACTTCCCAAGAAAAACGCCCAAATGCTATTTCCCCTACATTCCAAAATGAGCAATTAGAAGAATATATGAAAAAAAAATGAAAAAAAAAACCGACCGAAGAGTTTGCTCGGTCGGTTGTAACTTTTCGGACTTTGTTATACTTAATTTGGTAAAGCAATCAAATAGGTAGCATTGTACTTATTCGTGCCGGTGTGATCTCGACCACCGGCAAAATATGCCGTGTTGCCTACCACTCCACAGAAATAACCCTCTAATCCAACCAGATTAGCCCCTATTTGAACTGCCGGAAGTGGTGAAGCGAGAAGCAAATTCCAAGAATTAGATAATGGGTCGTATTGCAACGGATTTGTAAATGTAGCTAAACGTGAACCCGAAGCGAAAAATCCTCCAAAAAGGTAGACTTTGCCATTGAAAACTCCACCTAATAATTGGGTACCTGAGGCGGGCATTCCGGTAAGATACGACCAGGAATCTGCTACCGTATCATATTGATACACCGAACTTGTGGCAACCGAGTTTTTATCATAACCACCAAATAGAAGAATCTTGGTACCTATCGGCAAAGCCAAAGAACCGGTCAAAGCAGCAGGAACTGGGGTAATTTTGGTAAAATTTGCGGCTACCGGGTCAAAACGATAAGCGCTTTGAGTCGCATTTTCTGAGAAATTTCCTCCACCGAAACAATAAATCGAATTTCCCAGGGTCGTACAAGCCATTCCGCTCCATCCCGGCAAAGAGGAAACGTTTGTTTGCGAGGAAACATCCAAGGACCATTTATTAAGAGTTGGGTTAAATTTGTCTATGGTCCGAGTGGTGTAGGTTCCGTAAGCATTTGTACCTCCAAAGAGGTAAATTGCTCCGTTAGCATCCGCAGCAATTCCACTTCCACGACGACCTTCAGGTCTTGGATATTGCGTCATAAGAGTCCAGGTATTTAATATTGGATTAAAAGCTTCCACATCGAGACTGGTGGAATTCGTTAAATCATAACCACCAATAGCATAAAGGACACCTCCAGCAACCAAACTTAAACCATCCGATCGTTTGGTGGACATAATCGTTCCTGAAGAAAATGTACTTCCCCACTCCTGAGTGACAAACGGCACCAAATCGGACCAAGGACTTGAAGCTCCTGAGGTATCAAAGTGACAGACCCTAACCCAATAGTGGGTATTGACCGCAAGCCCCGGCATTCCAAGCAAATCATTTTCAAACGTACCATTTATCGCATCTATAACAATGGCCGTCGAAGCGGCACTTCCACTCCAAACTCTATTTGCAGGAGAAGAGATGTTATTGAGATACACTTCCCACCTGCTCTTTAAAAGGGCATCGTTAGGAAGATCGCGGTCAAGGAAAGATGATGATAGGAAAGTTGGGTTCTGGTTAACTCCCGGCAGATTGGTGGAAGGGCTTGAAATTGTCGGGGCATTCGGAGCAGATCTAATTTGCTTCGATACCAACTGCGTTCCGGAATCTGCATTATATACTTGAACTATTACTCCATCGGGAAGAGTTGGAACGACAGTAAACCCCCAAAATGGGTAAATTGGATGAAATTCTACTTGTGATGTATTGGCTTGCAAAATTACACCATTCGTAAGTGTTGCACAAGTTGAATTTTTAAAAGTCATGAATGTCAAAATTGTTGGATCAGAACAAATTAGAGTTGTTGAATATTGAATATTTGTTGGAACATTTTGAAGATAAATCTGAAGATTCAGCGTGTTCAATGTTACAGGAGAAGTTGAAAGTAGAGTATCAAATGTAACAAATGTTCCAGCCGCAGCAGCCGATATAATCGTTTCTCCCGGAAGATTAACTATCGGGCCGGTCACCCCCCCCCAAAGTTGCTGGGCACGAGCTAAAATAGCAGCTTTGTCCGTTCGATTCGTTGATTGATACCAGGCTATCAAAATAATGGCATCTATACTATTCACAGCAAGGTCTCCATTTAAATCATCCGTGGCAACAACAGGTACTTTATTCATTGGCCCTTTTACATCGGGCCACATAGTTTGCGCCATAGCTAACATCCCAGCATTGGTTTTCACAGTTTCAACATCAAAAAACCAGCCAAGAAAAAGTACAATGTCATTGCTGTCAACAACTCCATCTAAATTGTAATCACAACGCAGAATTCCAGCTGTAGCAAATCTGACATTAGGAGAACTGGCGTTTGAAGGAACTTGGGCTATTGCATCAGAATTATATATTTCCACTTTAGCCCCGCTGGGAAGTGGTTTTGAGAAAATCAGAGAATCAAAAGGGTTGAACCCGGTGAAATCAATGTCATTTACCATCAGAACAAGTCCAGGGAATTGAATCAAAGCTTTCTTAAGAATTTTTGTTTTTCCCTTGGAAGCCTGGATGGTTGCTGTAAGGTCATCAAAACCATCCGGAAGATTTGAAATTCGAACTTGAAGATTAATAGAATTTAAACCCTCCGCCCTTTTACTCAGTTTTACCTGATTTGTACCATTTCCACCTCCAACTGCAAAGTTGGACAGAACCTTGGCGGGATTGTCATCAAGTTCGGTTGAGTCCTTTTGTGGGGACAGCAAACAACCCAGGAGCCCTGATAATCCTAAAGCTAGGATCCCAATAAAAAAACACCTTGTCCAAAATTTCATAACGCCGCTCCTTTTCTATCTTTGCAGTCATTAATCTCAAAAAAATGAATTACATCAAAATACCAATTTTCGGATTGTAGGAAAATTATTTATGGCATCGTTGTGCTTGTTATCACTCGTTCAGTGTCCTTATTGTAAATTTCAACAATCGCACCTATTGGCAAATCAGCAGAAAAAATCAATTGATTAAATGGTCGAACAGTATCACCAACCAAAGTTTTCATAGTTAATATTATACCATCGGGCAAAACCCCCGTCTTTTCATAAGAAAGAGGCGTCCCTGGCTCGGAAGACCCATATTTAATCTGGGTAGCCACATTCAGGCTAGTTGGAACATTTCTTATGTGTATCTGAAACATAATAGTATTTAAAGTGCTAGGAGGCTGGGAAATCAATGAAGAAAAAAACGCGATATTTGGCTGGGAAAGCGCGGCAGTGGCAAACATCTGATCACCCGAAATTCTTTCATTTCCCACAAGATCTTTTGATTTTACACGATAATGGTAAGTGGTCAATGGAATTAATCCGGAAAGATTTATTGAATGGCTCTTTAAAAGAGTAGTAATAATTTCTGTAGTGGAACCATAAGAGCTCGTAGGACCATATTCCACCTGGCTTGTGGCATCTTCATCAGTGGTCCAGGAAATTGAAGCAGATGATGTTGAAATTGAAAAGGAAACTATACTCGAAATTATGGGAGCAACATTGTCGATCTGAATCGCTGAACCTGTTCCAGACCCAGTTCCTGTGGTTGTCGTTGTTCCTGTGGAAGATTGTGTAACAGCACCTGTGCCCGTGCCAGTTCCAGAAGAAGCTCCAGATCCTGTCCCGGTTCCCGTAGTTGTCGCTGTTCCCATGGAAGATTGCGTAACGTTGCCTGTCCCGGTTCCGGGGGCGGTAGTTGTCCCAGTAACAGTTGAGGTCCCGCTGGAAGTAATAGCCCCGGTGGACGTATTTGAACTTGAGTTATTGCTAGTGCTGGTTCCCGTTGAAGAACCGGATTCAGTGTTTGACCCGCTGTTCTGTCCTGTATTTGCCCCAGTTCCGGGTACAATAGTCGTATTCGACTGAGTATTCACGGCTAATCCTGTGACGGTTGTCGTATTCAAATTGCTACTGGTATCGTTCCCAAGTGTCGTACTGGTCGCGGCGTTAGTGTTGGTTGAAACGTTGGTTGTTGTTGAAGTTCCGGTGGTGGTCTTTGAATCCGTAGATATTTTATTACCTGTAGTTGACCCATTGTCGGTATTCAGTCCAGTATTGGCTCCTGCTTTAGTCCCTGTGTCCGTTGCTATTCCGGTGCTGGAATTGGTTGTCGATGCTGAAGCAATCCCAGTTGGGTTTGTGACATTAATAATCTGAACCGTTTCGCTAATTTTTTGGGAAAGAACCGGGTTGTTTTCAACGGTTTGGCCTGCATTAATCGGGGCCGAAATTGCTGAAATGAAAGCAGTCTTCACCTCATTTATTTTTGCCGTAATAGCTTGGGAGTTCAAGTTGGAAGTAGTAACACTTTCTCCGTTCTTTTGGAGAGAGGAAATCACTAGAGCAACCGCAGTAGTTTGTTCATTTACCGTCAAAGTCAGATCTGATGAAATCTGGTCTACACAAGACAAAAGACGAAATTTACGCTTGGAGGAATCAGGTTGAGAAATTTCTATTATCGCATTAGAAACCGGCAGGACATCCAGAAATGTAAAAGTCATTCTGTTCACCAAGGAAGTCTTGAGAACTGTTCCTTTCGAATCAAGAAGAGACGCTACGAAACCATCAAAGCTGGTTTTGCTTACTGAAGCAACATTTTCTCTAAGATTTTTCAGATTTGACTCATCTACCTGGCTAAGATCAACACTACCTTGAATTCGATAAGCCGAAGGAGGAGAGACATTTGTTCCACTATTTCCCCCTCCACCACCACCACAGCCAATTAACCCGGTAACCAAAGTCACTGTTATCAGGATTTTAAAGCTGAAAATGATTTCTTCTAAATTCTTCATACCTAATAATAATCCATTAAGTATAGATTTATTTTTTTTCGGCGAATTAGAACTCTCTTACAAAATACCCTCTACGCTACTGAGTATCAAAACAAACGTATAACAACTTAATAATCTCATTGAGAAACATTTTTTGTCAAATAATCCCGTTTTTTCTTGGAATTAACTGACCCCAAAAAGTGAGATTCCTCCTACAAACTCAAGGCATGTGTTTCGTCGGTTTCACCTATTCGCAATGACATTAACGTTGCTGTCCAATCAACCATTAACTGTTTAATTTAATTTGGAATTATAAAAAAACAACGCCGCCTGAGATAGGCGGCGTGGTATTCTTATCAATTAGAAAGAACCAATCCAACCGTTGATGACCACCAAGTCCCGGTTTCAACTGTAGGGGAAACCGCCCCCAGTCGGACAGTATAAGCACCTGCAGTTAAGCCGATTGCACTTGGAGTAAATGAATATGCAATGTTTGCTTGACCGGCTGGAACAGCACCAAGCAACTGATTAATTTCGTTATCAGGGCCACCGTTGTATGCTGGAACAAAGTTAATTTTATAACCGTTTGCTCCTGTAACTGATTTAAAGTTAAAGGTTATCGTATCACCTATTCTCGCATACGCTTTAACTGGTTTGTTCTGATAATCTACTTCGGGATCTGTTTTTAAAGGATCAGATGGATTTGGCTGGAGAGTACCGGCAATGTTTACCCAATCCGGGTATTGTTTTGACATTATCTGATAATAATTATCCGGAACGGTGAAATCCATTATCCTCGTATTTCCAGCCGTTAAAGGGTATGTGATTGAAGTAAAAGATTGAGTAAAAGCGGTAGCAAAGTTCGAAGTCCAATGATATTTTCCCTGGGCATCCGGCCATAACCCGGGAGTGATCGTCATTCCCTTTGGAAATGCCACAGCTCCAACACTAGTAGGTGGTTGAGGCACATTACAAACTTTCCAGGTTCCATTAGAATCAGTAACTACGTCGGAAGAAAAAGCAATCCAGTTTGTATCTGGATTATACCAATACAGTTGAAATTCAAAAAATCCAAGTGGAGTAGTTTTTGCATTTAAACTAATCCCGGTATTGTCAAAGTATTCCAATCTCTTTACAGTGCCTGCCAGAATTGCGCTGGGAAGTAAATCAAACTGAATTTCAACGTCTCCCAAATCGTAGTAACCACCTAGATCTGCAATACAAGCTGCGTTATTAATAAAAACTCCAACGAAATTTTTTGTGGCTGGATTTGTTGTGGTATCTTGAACTGTTCTAACTTCGAAAGTAAATGTTGCTGGTTTAAAACCTGGCTTTGAAACTGTAACCGTTCTTAAACCATCCTGCACATTTTGAAATTTAAAGTTTCCTTGGACATCAGCAACGGTCATTTGACTCGTATCAAGAGTTAATTGTGCAGTACTCCAGTCATTTTCTCCGATTCTTGCGATTAAATGCCCTTTAATCGACTTAGTAATAATAGTACTCGAATTAGCCGGTATGGTCATTTTAATTGTAATCAAAGGAGTTGCACCAGAGGCTGCTACTGCAACACTTTGATAAAATGAATTATAGGAGGAATAGTTTTTACTGGTAGTAGGATCAGCAAAAACTACGTAATGACCAGCTGCAGGAAGGTTGTCAAAAAAGAAACTTCCATCATTGGTTGTTGTAGATTCACCCAAAGAATTCGACGGGGTAAGTGTCTTTTTATTTTCAACCCATGTTTCGTAGTCACTTGCTTTGTAGAGGGTAACCGGTACTCCCTCCATTGGATCACCGCTCGTCTTTTCCACGATTCCATTAAGAGAAAATGATGTTACTTTTACAACAATATCCGAAATTTGATTTAACCCAATTTGTTTAACATCTCTGAATTCTACAGTCGTGGGATAATTTTGCCCCGGAGAAGCGGAAGTAACCTGGAAAGCATAACTTCCGGAGGAGACATTTGAGAAAGTAAATTTACCATCACCCCCGGTGAGTGTAGTGCCATTGATAGCTCCTGCTGGGTAATTTTCAGATTTATATAAGGTTACTGTTAAACCAGATACCGGATCGCCATTTCCGGTTACGACTCTTCCGACAACCATATTTGTGGCGGGTGAAAGAGCAATAACGGGAACAGCGTTAATCCCTTCTGCAGAAGTAGAATAGATTTGAGTAAACTGCCCCAGTTTTGAATATACAGAACTTGGATCAACTACTAAAATATACTGCCCCTGGGGAAGATTTGAAAAGAGGTAGCTCCCATCACTGGTGGTTGTAGTTTGGATATTCCAGGACTGAGAAGAATCCGTTGACTTCAACTGAACTGTAACTCCAGCAAGTGGTTCGCTCGCTACCGAATAAACTTTTCCCAAAATTGAAACCATTGAGGTTGAAATCTTAATATCAGCTGTCAAGGTATTCAAACCACTTTGACTGACAGCCACAAACGAGATAGTCGGAGCATAACTTGAATACTTAGCAATTTTAGTCAAATCACCGGATAATGGGTCTACCCTAAGGGTATAAGTTCCTATGGACAAACCACTAATTATAAATTTTCCATCAGCCCCGGTGGTAGTGGAAGCAATTGGAGTCGAGGGATAATTTTCAGATTTATATATTAAAACTGCAACTCCATAAACAACTTCCCCGGTAGAGGTTGTAACACGACCGGAAAGCAAATTTTGGCTCGTAGTACCATAAGAGGAAGTGCTACCAATCGTGAAATCACCAAGTGTGTTCGCACCTTGCTGAGTAATTTGAACAATTTGAGTAGTAAAGCCATAAGTTGGGTAGGTTGCTTTGTTAGTTGAGGGATCAATCGCTAAAATATAGTATCCAAGGGTTAAATCTGAAAATACAAATTTTCCGTCAAGGGTAGTTGTCGCAATTTTTAATGGTGGAGATGTTGGATAACTTGTGGAATTATAGAGCGAAATACCAACAGAAGCCAGCGGGCTTCCATTCGAATCTACGATTCTTCCAACAGCAGTTGGAAGAGTCAACGCACCACTGGCATTAAGAGCAGTATATGGTCCAATAGTCATTTGTCCAAGATCGTTTGATCCAGCTACTTTAACTTCTATTAAACGGGTAGTCGGAGAAAGAGTTGCAAAATTCACATTAGTTGTTGGATTTACCAACAGAACGTAATGAGTCACTGAAACACCCGAAAAGAGGAATTTTCCATCAGCCGTAGTTGAAGCCAGCATTGTTGGCAAACCGTTGGGATAGCTCCCAACTTCGTAGAGAGCCACTAGGACATTTTCCATTGGTCCCCCAGAGTTTGTAAGGAGTGTTCCTCCGACAGTATTTACGTTTCCCGCGATTGGTGCAACAATTTTTCCCAGATCATTTGTTGCAGGAACTTTAGCCTCCACAATCTGAGAAGTTTGACTATAGTTTTTAAATTGGGGATTAGTAGCAGGGTTAATTACAATAATGTAAAAACCCACAGTTACATTGTTAAAAATAAATTTGCCATCAGCTGTAGTCGTAAAGCTGCTGGATTGAACTTTGGGATAATTTCCAATATCGTAGAGCACTACTGAAACACTTGCCATTGGCTCGCCACCTCCGGTTGTCACTTGCGCAACAAGGGATGCAGTAGTCGTGGCAGCAGTCGTGCTGACAGTTCCGCTGGCAATGATACCAACGTTTACCCCCATCGGGTTATTGCCAGTACAACCTAGCAAAATAAGGAAAAAACAGACTAAACCAAACCCCAACGTTGCTATTCCAATGGTTTCAGCACGAAAATTATTCTTCATAAAAAAAGGGCACTCCTTTTTGTTTTATCCCAAGTAATAATTGATTCAATATCAAATTATCGGCAAAAAACTGTCACAAGTTGCTTAAAATATCAAATTCTTCTCCCAATTTTGCAGAATTTTTCGCCAAAATTCCGGCTTTAAGCTCTACAACACGCTGAGCAGTTCGATGCCAACTGGAGAAGTTGATCCAGGGGCGAAGTGAATTGTAAATTGCAACTGAAACCCCATTTTTATCAAGAAAAAGAGCATCGATGGGAAAGCGCATAAAAAACATGTGGATACTTGAACACGGTTCAAGCACCAAACCTTCATTTTCAGAAATCGAGGGAACAAACATGAGACCTCTGAATCTGGCAAGGAAATCATCTGCAATCCTTAATCTGTCGGCAATTATCCTCTGATCAATTTTTCTGACCAATCTAAACATTTTTAATTGTCCGATAAAGAGTGTCTAGTTCGCCATACCAGATGAGGCCAACCCCTCAACGACCTGGAAAATTGCAGGACATCCAATGACTATTCCCACATTCGGGAAGATGAAAAATACAAGTGGAATCATCATTTTAACAGGAGCGGTAGCTGCTTCTTCTTCGGCACGTTGTCTGCGTTTATCCCTAAGTTGATCCGACTGGATCCGCAAAACGGTCCCAATCGAAACACCCAGCTGATCAGCTTGAATCAGAGCTGAAATGAATGCCGCCATATCCGGATGACTTACGCGATTTGACATCTCTTTAAAAGCATCTTTTCGTGATTGCCCCATTCGCATCTGGCGCAAGGTCAAACTGAATTCATCGGGAATGGGTCCTTTCATCTTTTCAACAACCTTGTCGCAGGCTGCATCGAAACCCAACCCTGCTTCGACAGCAACTGTTAGAAGGTCAAGAACATCAGGAAGCTGTTTCTGAATTCCATGCAACCTTTCCGCAATTTTTCTCTGCAAAAAGAACTTCGGGCCCATCATTCCAAAAACAGCTCCAACTACTCCAGCAAGGATTAAATTATTAAACTGAAAGTGCCCTACAATAGCGAAAGCAACAAAGACTGCCGGAGCAATAACCCTGAAAAGATTCTGAATGACAACAAACTCTGCTACCGTTAATCCACCAGGATAACCAGCTTGAGCTAGCATCGCTCGAACAGTGCTTTTTTGGGCTTTCCGCATTTCCTTTGGATCACGTTTTCCAGCCAAATTCGCGAGAAACGGCCTTATTACACGATCCACAAAAGGTTTCTTGAGATCCTCATTTTCAATCACAACTGCCGGAGAAGTACCCGTGTCTCCGTCAAGCTGCGCTAAACGGGATTGAATATCGCTTTTTTCTCCTCCCGAAGGAAAAAGAACGATAATCAGTGCAAAAACTATTCCGGCAATAACAATTGGAATTAGCAGATCCATTCTTTTCTCCTCACACTTCAATATCAACAATTTTCATAATAATGAACATTCCGATGACTTCCCAAATCAGGCCGAAAACAATAACAAACCAGCCTCTGAAAAAACCCATTTTGAAAGTCCAGAGCATGGAAATGAACTTGGGGTTGATTAAATAAATCATAAAACCAATTCCAAATGGCAATGCTCCGACCATTGCTCCTGAAGCTTTTGCCTGAGCCGTTTTGGTGGCAATATCACCCTTCAATTTCATTCTTTGTCTAAGTGTAAACCCAATCTTGTCAAGAATTTCAGAAAGATTTCCACCAACCTGGCGTTGAATCAGAACAACTGTGGTAACTAAGTCCCAGTCCTCACTTTCAACTCGATCATTCAGAGCTTTCAATGCATCTTCAAGGTTCATTCCAAGACTGTTCTCTTTAATAACACGTTTCAATTCGGTTGACATCGGAGGGGAACCCTCACGAGCAACCATTTCCATGGCTTGAAGCAATGAATATCCAGCTTTCATTCCGTTGGACATGGTTATCAATGTATCAAGAATCTGATTTTTGAAGGCTAATAATCTGGCACCTTTTCGCATGGAAAGCCAGATTTGGGGAGCTATAAAACCGATCAGCCCCATTATTAATCCATATATAATATTCTTAAGGATCAAAAACCCGAATATTATTGGTCCCATAGTGGATAAAAATTGTATTGCAACAAATTCATTAGCTTTAAGCGGAACCTCGGCTTTGGCAAGATTCGAAGCAATGCGGGCTGCCATTCCCCGTGGTGTGATAATTGAACCGATGTTGAAAAGGAGCTTTTTTGCCCCACTTCCACTACCTTTTGATTCTTTTACCCAAGCCTCTTCAGATTGATCTAAGTTCAAATCGTCTTCAGAAGGTTTTTCCTCGGCTTCTTCCTCATCGGGTGGAACATAGGCCTTTGCAGCCACCTCACTCTCAATGAGATATTGCTCCATTCTGGCGCGAACTTCTTCGCCTGGTTGTTTTCCAAAAATGGAATACAACAGAAGAACAAAAAGTAAACTTGAAACTCCAACGATTCCAACAAAAATCAGTTCCAAGCGACTACCACCCTTTGGACGTATCAGTAAAAATATTTGCTGGCAGATGAACTCCGGATTCTTCAAATTTTTGTGCAAATTTAGGTCTGATCCCGGTGGGTTTCAATCTCCCGATGATTTTTCCTTTTTCATCAATCCCTGATTGTTCGAAGCGGAAAATATCCTGCATAACAACCTTTTCGCCTTCCATTCCCTGGATTTCTGTCAAGTAGGTGATTTTTCGTGACCCATCTTTCAAGCGAGACTGCTGAACAATCATATGAACGGCAGATGCAATCTGTTCGCGAATAGCCCTCACCGGGAGATCCATGCCAGCCATAAGACACATGGTTTCGAGACGGGCTAACATATCGCGGGGAGTGTTGGCGTGACCCGTTGTCAATGATCCATCGTGGCCAGTATTCATGGCTTGAAGCATGTCCAGGGCTTCACCACCGCGGCACTCTCCAACGATAACTCTTTCCGGTCTCATACGAAGAGTGTTTTTAATCAATTCCCGCATTGGAACAGCACCTTTCCCTTCAATGTTGGCAGGCCTGGTCTCAAGCCTCACAACATGCGGTTGCCTCAGTTGGAGTTCTGCAGCGTCTTCACAGGTGATTATTCTCTCATCTTCAGGGATAAAAGAACTCAAAATATTTAAAGTCGTTGTTTTCCCTGACCCAGTACCTCCTGAAACAACAATATTCAATCGGCACATAATCGCAGCTTTGAGAAATTCTGCCATTTCTTCAGTCAGGGTGCCAAATTTGACCATATCATTTATGGTCAATTTTTCTTTTTTAAATTTTCGAATTGTGATAGTCGGGCCATTGAGAGCAATGGGAGGAATCAAAGCATTAACGCGTGATCCGTCTGGGAGACGCGCATCAACATAAGGAGTTGATTCGTCGATTCTTCTTCCGATTGGAGCAACAATTCTTTCGATAATTCGCATAACATGCTCATTATCTTTGAACTTTACATCCGAAAGAATAAGTTTTCCCTTTTTTTCATAATAAATTTGATAAGGGCCGTTAACCATAATTTCAGAAATTTCCTCTTCATCCAGAAGTCTCTGGATTGGCCCGAATCCGATCATATCGTCAAGAAGAACCTGAGTCATTTGATCAGCTTCTCTTTGGGAAAGGGTAATATTCAGCTTGGGGCTTTCTTCGCTGGTGACCGAAATGATTCGATCACGCAACATAGCCTTCTTCTTTTCAACATTTTGCTCGGTCATAATGGCCTGAGGCATGTCATCAATCAACCGACCCTGCACTTTTTCTTTGAGTTTTTCAAAACCCGAAATTTCGCGAGTCGCTGTTGAATCCATAACACCAGAAGTAGAAGTAGACTTCTTTTCCTCGTTCAATCTTGAAAGTAGACCACCCATTTTTTGTTACCTCCTAAGCTCCAAACAGTAAATCTTTAATTTTTAAAATTGCACTGGATTTTCCTACCGGGGGTTTGGGGGGTTCCCCGGGTAAAATCTTTGAAGCAATCGCCTCCATCGCTTTTGCAAGCGTACTATTGGGAAATTTGATAAAAAAAGGTTCCCCAGTGTTCAAAGCTTTTTGAGCTGTTTCTGAATCCATGGGAACAACTGCAAACATTGGAATTTGGAGTCCTTCCTCCAGATCTTTAGGACTGATTCCAACATTAGAAATATCTTTGTTAAGAACTATTTTAATTTTGGTTGTGTCAAAGCTTATATCATTAAATGTCTTTAAGCAAATTTTGGTATTTTTCAGGGAACTTATTTCCAGTGTGGCTAATAACAGAACACAATCGGTTTTATCCAGAAAGGCCAACTCAATTTCACTTATTTTTGGCGGAGTATCAATAATAATAAATTGGTAGTTTGTCGACAAACATTCAAGAACTGTCTTGATATGATTTGGTTTGATCGCATCAGCCAAAGCAGGTTCATGAGGAGCCAAAAGCAATTCCAAACCGCTGGAGTGTTTTGTAATATTTTTTTCTATTGTTGAAATTGAGAGCTCTTCTTCCTTTTCAACAATGTGATAAAAATTCTTTTTGGGAGTAAGGTTGAGCGTAATAGCGACATCACCAAACTGAAAAGACCCATCGATTAAGAGGGTTTTTTTTCCTTTGCTTGCCAAACAAACGGCAAGATTAGTCGCAAGAGTGGTTTTCCCAACACCACCTTTGGTTGCAAAAAAAGTAAAAACCTGTGCTTTGCTAGCTTGTTGGAGATATTCCGGGCGGTCTTTAATCCAGTTGTTGAAGGCATTTTGAATTGATTCTACTAACTCAGTCCCGGAGAAGGGCTTCGTCAGGAAATCTTTGGCTCCAGCTTTCATCGCCCGCCTGAGGTATTCCTGTTCACCCTGAATAGACATGATAACTACCTGAATATCAGGACGGTCTTTGCCAAGGATCTCGGTAACCCTTAATCCATCAATCTTAGGCATATTGATATCCATAAGGATCAAATGAGGATTTAACTCTTTTGCAAGTTTGAGAGCCTCTTCCCCATCATTGGCTTCACCAATTACTTGAATGTTATCATTTCCAGTAAGCATCCTGCGCACGTTTGAGCGCAATTCGACCATGTCATCGGCAATCAGTACTTTTATTCTAGGTTTAAAAGACAATTTAATTCCTCAGCAAGGAAAATTTACTTCCCCTATTGTATCATTTTCCTTCTGCTTCTGGGAAATGACTTCTTTGAATTTTCTCAAATAAACCATGAAGCTCTTCCAGGCGCTCACTTCTTCGTGGTACCGGAACAACTTCGAATTTCTTATTTTTGACAAGATTTGGTTCATCTTGCAAAATTTGCGGGGTCAAAAGAATTACAAGTTCGTTATCAATTTTGGAAGAAGATTTCGTTTGAAACAAGCGACCGATCCATGGAATCCTTGTAAGACCCGGAATTCCACCCCCACTTACTGTTTCATTGCTTCGGATCAACCCACCTAGGACTACGGTATCAGAATTTTTCATTCTTATGTTAGTTGAAACTTCCCGAGTAAAAACATTAGGAGTAGTAGCTCCAGCAGCTATCGTAGCATCGGATTGCAAAGCCCTGACTTTAAATTTCAGCTCTTCGTTCAACACATACAAATCACTTATAGAGAGCTCAGTATTTGCATCAACCGGGATCGGAGTAGCCACACCACCGGGATTAGGTTGAACCAGATAACTCGTATTCTTGACACTCACTTTAGCCAAATCACTTCCGGTAACTGCAGGGCCGCCTCCACCAGCGCTAGCGCCAGCAGAACTGAGAGTTTCATAATTTGACCCTCTATCAAGAGAAGTTTTTGCATAAACAAGCAATTTAGGGTTTGCCAGAACCTTTGCTTTGTTGTCTGATTCCCAGGCATTTACACGAGCAGCAATAAGATCAAAACGGTTAACATTTCCAACCTTGAATGGATTTGGCCAGGAATCGATGGGAGCAGCCAGAGTTGGCCCACTGTCACCTCTAAAGGCACTCATCGGATTTTCAAAGAAATTAAGCGTGCCTTGAGATAGACTACCACCAACACTGTTGGTCCCCCCCCAGGTAATATTCAAATCCTTTGTTTTTGTTCGATCAACTTGAAGTATATATGCTTGAAAAACAACCTGAATTGGTTTTTCCATGCTCACTAAATTTATAAAATCACCAGCAAGTGGCTCCATTATTCTTTGCATGCGAATGAAATCGTTCTGGTCTTTTACCGTTCCCTCTAATAGAACCTGGTAATCTTTATCACCTGTGATTGCCCCGCTGGCTATGCCCTCTCTCTTAATTACGGAAACTCTCACATTAGGAAGCTTAAGAGCTTCTTCGATTTTTCTGACAATTTCACTTCTGGTCTTTGAAGCCTCTGGGTTTTCTGTTCCAATGGTCAAAAGGTTTTTGATAGGTCGATCTTTAATAAGGGCCTGCAAAGTTTTTTCAGCTTCCTGTGAAACTTCTTCACTTTCAACTCGGCCTTTAATAAAGGCAACATCGGGAAATAATTCAACTGAAACATTGGGATAAGTGAAAAGAGATTGAAACTTCTGGAGAATTAATTCTGTTTCTCTAAAGGTTTCAACGTCATAAAAATGACGTCCATTTTTATCCCAAATAATTAGCTGTGTTGTATCTGGATTTCCAATTCCTGAAAGGAGAATTTCGTCATCGGTAACGTTCATAACCTGAACAACATCAGGTTTAATAGCCATTACTTTTTTAACACCTGGCGCCTTTACAGTTATCGACTTGGAAATGGGGACAACCAGCTTCTCTGCAAAAACCTTTGAGGATGCAAAACCAATGATCAAAAGTATTACAGAAAGCATAAACATGATATGAGTAAAGGAAATTCGAAAGAATATTAGCTTTTTCATTTGGCAATCCTCACTAAATTTTTACTCACCCTTCTGTTGAGTGAGTTGGGAAGTTTCGGTTTCATGAGTTTGGAGAGCAGGCTTGGAATGAGACTTGGAAGGATTCTTTTTTTGATTTAGGAATTTTAGAGTATTATCCTTTTCCATATCTGTTTTTTTTGGGCCATTATAAACTTCTACAGTTGGAGTTTCTTCTTCAACTTGGTCACTAACTGATGTTTCATCAGCTACTTTTTCAACCTTCTGAGGAGTTGGAGTTGGAGTGGGTGGTGGAGGTGGTTGAAAAGGGGAAATTTCAGCGGTTGAGCTAGGAACAACAGTTGGAGCTTTGGGTTTATCCTCTTCAGCCAGTCCAAGGCTTGTCAAAAGCATCTTGGGGGTAGCTCCCTTTGTCGTAACCAGGTTCTTATCATCCAGGTTCTTCAAAATCAACTTAAAATCGTATCCTGAAGTTTCGAGGAGATTCAGACGTTCAAGTTGTTCAGGAGTAACTTCAACTGTAACAAGGTCAACTTTTCCGGCAGCAATCGCAGGAGTTGAGGTGGGAACAACAGAATCAAACTCATAAGTCTTTCCGATTGCGAGAATTTTAATATTTTCCAGAACAATTTTACTAATCATTTCACTGGTAGGAAGTTGCAGTTTGGCTATTACATCAACGCAATCTCCCTGTTGGATGAATCCAGCCACGCCAGTTACTGCAGAAACCGCAAAAGTATATGCTCTATAACCGGATCTTATAGCAAAAGAAAGTGCAGGAACAGCTGAAGAACCCATCAAACGATCTTCAACAACAATATCACCAGGGAACATTCCACTATTTGTAAAGCGATTTGCAAGAGATGCAACATTTAAAAACGCTCCCAAAGGGGGTTCGCTGGCAACTATCTCCCTGAGCTCCATATATTCGTCTAAATGGGCAGTTTCTAATCTTGTTCTAGCTGGAATCCGTTTCCTAGCGGCAACGACTTTCACCGCCGGTTTAGGTGGTTCCGCCATGACGACAGGAACCTGAGCCACCGGTGGTGGTGGTGCTTTTATTTTCTTCCAAACTACAAGTGAAATAACCAAACTCACGATTAAAGCTATTGTTATGGCCCTTCTATTCACAAGCCTGAGCCCTCCTGCTAGGAAGTTTGAGGTTGAACTATATCATACCCCTTCACCAAAGACAATGGCAGACTTGCCCATTATCGACCTAAAGCTAAAAAAAAATTAATTTTTTTTTAAAACAATTTAATGACCAGCAAAAACACTAGACCCAAATCTAATCCAAAACTTAACGCGAGTCAATCTGCGGAACAGCTTTCAGCAACAAAGAGTAAATTCATATTGACATTGGCAATTAACCATACAATTCAAAAAAAATTTCGCAAAACAATATTTTTTCCAAATTTTCTGTGCTTGTGTTAATGCAGTTTTAGAAGTCAAGTATTTTTACCCTTTTTCGCTGGCAGCTTTTATTAGGATATTATGCCTCACAAAAATAATTCTTTTTCAAAGCTAAACCATTAGCCTTGTAAAATAAAAACAAGAAAATAGCACAGTTTTTGGAAATGGAAATTGATGCAATAAAAAAGTGAATAGAAAACAAATGAATAACATAACATCTTTATTTTCTGAATTCAAGCGCCATCGCGATACGTTTTTGCCAAAGCGCTCGCCTTCCGCTTGAAGAAGCGATTCTGATCATTGACTCCTCTGAAGAACTCTCTCGACAAGAAATTTATAAATTAACCCTGGTTCAGGGCAATATGCTACTCGCAAACCTTTGCCATTTAGACTATTTCGAATTATTATTCAAAAAAAAAAGAAAATTCCAAATTATTCTTTGTCTTCCGTGGCAACTGCGTAAATAACAAGTGTTCCCGTAGTCTGAGAAGCAACCACACTGCTTTTGTGTACTCCTGTAGCATCCTTTTGAAATAAAAGAGCATTGAATACTGGAAACCATAGATCGACTGGATAAGAAGCTACGATTGAAACTGCAGTGTCTGTAGTTCCAACTCCATTATACTGAACATAAGTATTCATTGTTGTGGTAGAAAGCGATGTCATTAAAGGAGATTTATAAAACATAAAAGTATCTTGAACTGCACTCAAGCTCGAGTGAGTAGTTGAAGTATATTGACCTGCATAATTATAGGGATCTGTTCTGATAACTGCTACTCTAGCGGCTGAATGAACCATATTTTCAAGGGAAGAGTAAATGTGGAATGCCCTCCCAAAGTCAAAAATTGCCATTAGAATCAGTATGAAAATAGGAAAAACAAAAGCAAACTCAACCAGTCCCTGACCTTTTTTTCGCGACTGATTTTCGCTATTTTTTCTATTCACTTTTTCCTCCTCTCATTGGAAAAACCCTGACCTTGGGATTTGATAGGAAGCCCAAGCATAAATTGTAAGGGCATTTTTGTCGCTTCCGTTAATTCCTTTAACCAAAGTGGCCCAAAATGCAGTATAAACAGGAGAATCAAATTCCGCAGAGACAACAACAATTCTGTAGTTCCCAGAAACTCCATTTTGGACATCCTGAATTCTTACCGTAGGCCGGAATGAAGAAGCTGACCAGTTACTAGGTATTATTTTCACACAATAACTCGCAATCAGTGCCGAAGCAGAAGCGTCAACAGCATTCGTAAAAGGTAATTGCTGATAACCAGGTAGTGCTGCAAGCTTCGCTCCATATTGGGAAGCTTTGTTTGCCACTTCCTGAAGACTGAGAAGGTTGTTAAAGGTAAACCCAAAATCAACCATCCCACCTACGACGATCAATAGGAAAAAAGGCAATACCAGAGCAAACTCAACTATAAATTGCCCTTCCTTAAATTGTCGGAAACCTTTCACTATAATAACCTCCTCTTTAAGGTAGCCCAAAAAACTTTTTCCCCTTATTTAAATATATTCAATATTCACTTTTTATCAAAGCCGAATAGGTATTTCGAAAAAAACAGCAGCAAGCGTACCAAAAAAAATGTCTATTCCCAAATAAAATTTAAACCGAACGTTCTCAGAATCATCATGAATGGTTTTATTTTTGAATGCACCGGTAATATAACTGGTAAGGAGCATTCCCCACCAGTTTCTTCCGTAATTCATATATTGAATTATTACGGCATGTATAATTCCGATAAGCGAGGTGAAAAGAAAAACAGAAATAACCATACGAGTTCCAAGTAAGGACCCAATTCCTCCCAATAATTTGACATCACCCATTCCGATGGCACCAAGTCTGGCAAAAGGAAGATAAATAACAATTCCAACCATAGTAGCTCCAAAGCTATATAAAAAGCCTTCAAGGCCCCAAAAAGAAAAATTGATAATCCACCCAAGGAACATCATCGGAAAAGTAAGCCAATTATAAATCATTCCGGTTCTCATATCCGTAATCATCGCTACACCGGAACCAAGTGAAGCGAGAATTTTTAGCAATTGTTGAATTTCCATAATTTTTCAAGTCACTCAATGGACAATTCTAATTTAAAATAAAAGAAAATAGAAGAAAAAAATTTATTTAATACCAATTAAACATTTCAAAAATGGAAAATACTTTTGGAAATGCAACTTTGCTGGTAGTGGTTCTTGAAAAATTAATTCAAAACACAAGCCTGATTTTTAAAAATATTCTTATTCAAAAATAATGAAAGAAAATTTTCCTGCAATTTCCGGTCTTAAATTAATACTTTCACTCCCTTTGGAGTTTGATGAAAGGATAACCAACCCTTTGGCACCTGAATTCATTAAATAAAAGTCGCGAAATTGTTGCATGGGTGGCATCTTTACCAGCACCAATTCATAATTCCTTTTTAAGCGGTCAAAGAAAACCTGTGTTTTATGAGAACTCAAAATTGTCTCAGGAACAGGAGGAATTGGACCGGAAGGGATAAAAAAGTAACTACTTCCCCCTTCATCAACTCTATGGGATTTAAAATCCTTTGAAAGATTGATCAAATTGTTTGAGAATCCATAGCAATTTTCAATAGAATAAGTTCTGTGCATGCAAGGTTGTCTAAAATCAGCTTCAACCACGCAAATTCTATACCCTTCCAAGGTAAGTTCCTGGGCGAGTTTAATGATTCCCAAAACGGTTTCTCCATTTTTCCCATTTTCAGGAAAAAGAATAATTCTGGTTAAGGAATTGCTAATGGCCTTTTCCAATCGGGATTTAATTCCAATATCAACACGAAAGGTAGCATTTTCATCTAAACTGTTTTCAACAACTTTTGAAGGAGGATAAATTGATTCAAGATGGGAAAAATCATTCAGCGTGTGAGTTTCTTTACCCCAAGGGAGATATTTTTTGGGGACAATTTGAATCTCAAATTCCTTAGGTTTTTTTGAAAAACTTACTTTCTGCAGAAAAAAAATTAAAATTCCCAAAAACGATATTGTTAAAAAAAGAATTCCCCAACCCTGAAATCTAGAATGAGTAATCGCAGGAAGTACAAAACCTGAAGAAACAAACATAAAAAACAATAGAAATACAATTTTAAAGCTTTTTAATTTCGGAAGAAAAATTTTTAGCATTAAAAACCGCCATTTTTGGGTATCAATTAGTAACTTCGGCAAGCTTTAGAAAATATTTCAGAAAAACTTTAACCATCAAAAAATTTTTGAGAAAAATCGATACTTTACAAACCTTATTCTACCTAACTTCCAAAAATTTTTCGGAGAAAAATGGGAGAAGAAAGTGAAAAAGTTCCTTTTTTGAAATTTTGACCAAATAAGAACTTGACGCTTTAAGGTTTGACTTATAGAATTAAATTGTACGCTTTTTGGAAAAGCAAGGAGGTCTGAAGAAAATGTTGAATAAAAGAATATTTTTATTACTTGGCGTTGCAATAGCACTTCTTTTCTCAA
This sequence comes from Candidatus Rifleibacteriota bacterium, assembly GCA_015233565.1. GTDB lineage: Bacteria > Muiribacteriota > Ozemobacteria > Ozemobacterales > Ozemobacteraceae > JADFXM01. The sequence goes on along the minus strand of JADFXM010000001.1, from coordinate 312,364 downwards.
CAATTGCTTATGCTCAAGATTCCTCTGGCGAAACAGATCAACCCCCAGGTGATACTGCCCAACCAACAACTGACACCGATCATCCGAGTGACACAAGTCAACCGTCGAGCGACGCAGGCCAACCACCTGATAATCCCCAACCAACAGCCAACGGGGGAAATGTTCCCGCTCCAGTTGGTTTCACTCCTAAATGGCAGGTGGGCGACACCTGGACCATAGAAGCTGCCTACCGCGATTTGAAAGCTGATAATTCCCCTTGGCTTCCCCCTATTCAGTGGATTTTCAAGGTAAAATCCATTAAGAATTTGATGCGAACAGATTGTTACGCGTTACATATCTACCCAAAAGACCCTTCTCTCAGAATGCAGGCTGTTGTTTATTTGGCAGTTAAAGACCTCAGGCCAATAAGAGTAATAGATATTTATCCTAGTAAAGATGGTAGCGTTAAAAATAAACAAAAAGATTATGATCCTTTCAATGCCGAGCCATTGTTAAGCGAAGATTCGATTATCCCTTACGATCTTCCGACCTTTCCTTTAACTGTTAAAAATGTTCAGGAAGCAGATTCTAATAGTGCTTCAGCGTATTCACAAAGTCAAAATTCAACGAAAAAATTAAAGTCAACCTCGAAAGTAGGTCCATTCAGTTTCAAAAAAGCTGTCTACCAAACTGGAAAAGCGCCTGAAAAGCAGTATGCTGACGCTTTATTGGTTTATAGAAATGGAACACAGGCTTACCAAGTGGAAATCAATGATTCCAGAGCCTCGGGTGGACCATTAGTTCAAATTTGGCAAGGCGGCTCTCCATGGGCTATTACATGCCAGAACTGGGGAAAAAGAGTGAAGTTGATTTCAAAATCTCTTAATACTACGAGGCCTCTAAATTATAGAGGAGGTAACCGATAATGAGAAAGCTAATTTTCACAATCTTTTCAGTCGGCTTCTTGTTTTTGACAACTCCTGCTTCAGCGGACTTCTTCGGCACTCTTTTCGGAGAAGGAGGCGGTGGAGCAAAAGGTGAAATTACTCCAGCCCCCTGGTCCGGCGACTGGTGGGCTCGAAAAAACGGATATATGGTAAAAGGCTGGGCCAACCATTCACCATCACCACTTGAAAAATATGATAAGTATGTTCAATCTCGCACAGGTGTAAACCCGGGCGCCTGGGCATGGGAATCCAACCCCAATAATTGCCACTACAACCCAAAAGCTGAAGGCTGGGAGGGCCACTGCAATGGCTGGTCTGCATCCTCATTAATGGAACCGGAGCCCAAAGAACCCAAAACCAGAAATGGAATTACTTTTGACACCTCTGATCAAAAGGCGTTGTTAGCCGAAATGTATATGAACACTTATTGTACATTCTTCGGAAGAAGAAACTGGGGACGCCCCCAAGACGATCCAAACGATATTTATCCTGACCAATTTCACAAACTCCTCCTGGAATACATTGGAGAGAAAAAGGGCGCCATGATTTGCGATGTATCCTATGACCGCCAAGTATGGAACTACCCCCTGTTCAAATTTGAATCGTCCTGGAGACCGGCTTTTTTCAACGGAAGAAAACTGAAGGTAACCACAACCTGCTATTATGCTGATGATGGAGTAAGATGCGATTTCATCGGAACAAAATGGTTCACAATTACTTATTACTACAATCTCTTCATAGATGATGATAATAACGTAACAGGCGGAGAATGGACCGGCGAATCTAAAACCAATCATCCCGACTTTGTCTGGATTCCAACCGCTGATGCTCCTAACCCCCCCGGAAAAGTTGACGAAAATCCCTTTTTATCACCAAAATTGGTCCACGAGATCACTCTGGGGCCATCTACTGTAAGTTATGGCAACACTTCTAACCCGGAAAACCTGCTTAGAGAATCAGGATTAGATCCCGCAGAGCTGTTTTGAGGTATTATCCCAATAATTAAATTCGATACCAGACCCGGAAAAAAGCAAAAGAGCTTATTTTCCGGGTTTTTTGTTTTTTAATAACAACTTGACACTCGGGAATAAATAGTAATACCAATTATAAAAAGAAATCACATAGCGAGAGGTGAAAATTGAACATTGTGCCTCACAATCCATCGAAAAAAATAAAACACTGTGTGAAAGTAGCTGATCCGATTTCTTTGAAACCTGCTTTAAAACATAGATTCCAGAGAGAAGAGCATAAACTCTTTCTTTTTTCACTAAGATTGCCTCTTCTGCTTTCTTTCCCAAAATTATTTCAGCGAATTTGCTGTGTAAAAATAACGATGCCCCAAAATAGCAACGAAAATTACGTTTCCAAGTAAAATTTATACTTCGATAAGTAGGAATTTTGAACATGCTTTCTTTATCTGACCTTTGGAAAAGATTTAAAATCCGGCTAATAGTATTTATCCTCGCAGCCTCGCTTATTCCGCTTTTCCTACTTGGTATAACCACCGTTCGAACTGCATCTAATTTTTTGAAAAAGATGGCAGTCGACAAACATCAAGCAGTTCTTGATGCCGTTAAAGGTGAGACAGAACTTCTTTTCAAGCTGAAAAAAAATGAGCTTGAAGAATTGGCATCCACTCCAGAGGTGCAATCCCTCCAACTGAAAAAAGTTGATGAAACGATTTTCTACTTTCTATTAAAGCAGTCCTTTTTTTCCGAGATTTCAATATTTTCTGGGGAAGGAAAATTAATTGCTTTAGAAAATAAAAGAGGCGCAAAAAGCCATTATAAGCTAGTTGGAAAATCATTGACCGAAGTAAATAATGCTGGAACTTTCTCACTTCTTACAGAGAAATTTAACCAAATCATTGAAAATGGGAGCAGCTTTGTTTTAAATTCCAATGAGAAAGACGAATTGGCAAAACAAATTCTGTTTTTGATTCCAATTCCCGATTTTATCGATTCCAATAAAGTGAAAGGCATTCTTTTTGCAACCTCAAGCTTTGACGGAAACGATTTTCAACATATTCTCGATTCGATCAAAGTTGAAAATGACGAATATATCTGCATTTTCAACGATTCTGGCGAGGTTTTGGCAAAAAAGGGCAAGGGAGTTGCTGAAAATCTCTCGCGAATCGAACTTCCATTTGAAATTTCTCAATTAAAATCCATTGAAAACAGTATAAAAACAATTGAAGTTGAAAACCAGGGGAGAAATGATTTGGTTTCTATCTCTTTCAGCCCCGTTTCAGGAGCATTTACTGCTATGGGACAACCCACAACTCGAGCTTTTTTCCTTGCAGAAAACCTAATTCAAATTTTTCAGACAACTATTTTGTTTTCTATAGCAGTTTCAATTTTGCTCAGCATTGTTTTTGCCCGCGGAATAGCCGGCCCAATAAACGAAATCACTCAAGGAATCGATAAGATCCACCAGGGAATTTTTACTCATCGAGTTTCTGAAGCTGGGGATGATGAACTTGGGGAAGCTTCCAAAGCTTTGAATTCTCTTTCCAAAAATCTTCAGAGAAAGAATCTTGTAGCAGAAATATGGCAGAAAATCAGAAACAGGGAGTAAACATTACAAGCTTTCCCCAAGCTCCAGTTTATAAAAACAGCTTTTTTCTCCGGCTTATTTACATTTATATTTTTTTGGTCAGAGCTGCCATCAACATTCTGTTTGTTTCGTCCCAAACGGTTTTTTTTACAACCTCGGGTGTGGAATTCCTTCCAACCATCTACACAATAATGAATCTGATCTACATCTCTTTGCAGTTTGCTTCAATAGCTTCCCACGGATCAGATTCTCCAAAATACCTTAAGAATATCGGCTGGATTTTCCTGGGGCTATTAAGCCTTCGAATTGTCTTTTTGAGAGCACCTTCAGCATTATCCACATCCTTTTTCCTTTTGGTGGTAATGATTTTTGACCTCTTCTTTACACAATTTTTCATGCATTTCTTAAATGAAATTTTTCCGCTTCGGGAAGGGAAGGAAATAATTCCAACAATTTTGAGTATTGGAAGCCTCAGTTTTATTGCCAGCGGTTTCCTAATGAAAGTAGTTTTGGCCTCTTCATCGATAGGCATTTTAACCATTCTTGCCGTCGGAGCTTTTGCCTTTGCACAAGTTGTTTTTATTTCCATTTTCCATTTTCATAAAAAAAACTCCCCACCTCTTTCCAGCACCCAACATTCAATTTCTAACTCTTCAAATGTTCAGTCTTCCGGTTCACAAGCTTCAAACCCCCAACCTGAGATTCCTCAACCACCTTCCAGACCACTAAAAGGATTAGCCATTTGGCTATTGGTTATGACTTTCTTAAACCTTCTGGGAAAATATTGGCTGGACTTTCAATATTCAAAAGCTATTACTTCAGCATTTCAGACTCCGGAAAAACTTGCAGGTTTTATCGCCATTTACAGCTCTCTAACTGATGCCACAGTCCTAACTCTTCAATATTTCCTGTCTGGAACAGTTTTTCGAATTATAGGATTATCAAAATCGCTTGAAATTTTGCCCGCGGCTGTTTTGTTCCTGTCGTTTGCCTGTTTTTTTTACGCTTCATTTATTCCTATTCTGGCAACTCAATTTTTTTTCACACTTCTTTCAAAATCGGTTTATATCCCATCAACCTCCTTGATAACAGGAGTTTTCACTTCAAAAGAGAGAATGCGGGTGGTTTCACTAATAGGATTAACCGCAGCTATCGGTTCTACCTTTTCCAGTGTTTCACTCATGATAATGCAAAAAAACCTTAATCTTTCGACAGCTTTCTGCAGCATTGGACTAGTGTTCTTTTTCATGCTTTTTGCAGCAAAAAAAACTGCTTTCAATTATCCTGACGAACTGGGTAAAAGGCTTTCTGAATCCGCTAAAGAGCTTGATACTGAAATAGCAGAATCTCTGGTTTTCTGCAGCGATGAATTCCAAAAGAAACTGGTTTTAGAAAAATTTTTGGAAGGTGACTTCGAGCTCAAGAAAACAGCTATTGAAAAATCCTCTTTACTCTCCCAACCAGAAGCCATTGAATTTCTCAAAAAAATAATTTTTTCGGAGGAAAGTCAGAATATAAAAACTATTGCAGCACAATGTCTAGCTTCGCGATATGGAAAGCAGGGAATTGAAACACTTCTTGATCTGTTAAAATCAGCTGATATCCAGCCAAGATTCAAGGCGGGAATAATAGAAGCCTTGAATGAAGATGTTTTTGATGAGGTTAAGGAATTATTGACTGATTCTTTACAAAACCCTAATCATCGAATAAGCTCTTCCAGCGCAGTTATAATTGTCAGGTTTTCTCACGATAAGGAGTTAATATCAAATGCTTTGAAAAAACTATGGTCCTTACTAAACGACCATTCTAATCAACTTTGCCGAGCAGCCGGAGTTGCCGGTCTTGGAATCCTGGAAAACGAGATTTTCCTAATGGATTTATCGGAAAAATTATTTGACACAGAAAAAGTGGTTGTTGAAAATGCAATTCACTTTTTATGCAGATATAACGTTCCGCAAGTATTTAATCTGCTCGATAAATTCAAAATAAAATGCCCCTTTGAAGAATTAATTCCTTTATTGAACTCCGAAACAAGTCGTTTGAAGCTGATTTCGCGAGAAAATGCAATGATGATTCTTGATTCAATATCAGAAGACGAAAGAATTGCGGCAAGAAAATTCTTCTCCAATTATGGGGATGAGCAAATTCTTGAGTCCATTCTAAGAATTCTTTCAATTGAAAATTCTTCTCTGCGAAAATTGCTTTATGATTTTTCTACCAAATGTCGCAATCCACTGCTGGCCAAAATTATTGGAGAAGCTGTTAAACCAGGAGAGAAGGGGACCCCATTTTTTGATGTTGACCTATTTTGTAAGTCAGTTTCGGAAATAGAACCTTTTCCCAGTAATGAGCTAATGGAATTGAGCATAGTTGCAAAAACAAAGGAAATAACTTCGATAACCCGATCTGTTTTTTCTTCTGTTTTTGAGCATCTGTGGGAAATTGAATCTGCCAATTTATCGGAAAATGGTGAACAGACTGAAAAAACAAATGAAATTGCCGTCGAAGCTCTTAAATTCGACCTCACTACTGAGAGACGATTTTTCTATAATCTTATTGCATCTCAAGCAAATTCCCCTCAAAATGTCCTGGAAGCAATTGCAAAGCTTGATGATTCCAACAATTTTTCTTCGTCAATTGCGGCTGAGTTTCTCGAGAACCACCTGGACAAAGATATCTACGGAAAACTTTCCATTTATCTCAAGGCTAGAAAAAATCCCAAGGAATTTTTTGCAAGAAAGAAATCTTAAAATTATTCTTTGGAACTGGTATAATTCCTTTACATGTTGATGAAATTTTTTCGCACTTTTCTTATTAATAATTAGACAGATTTCAAGCTGATGAGGTTATGGAAATAAAAGAAAAAAAAGTTAATCTTTCCGGTTTTTGGGCGCTTGTTGCCACACAATTCCAGGCTGCGATCAATGATCATGCATTCAAAAATCTGCTTTTGCTGGCAGCATTGCATGTTGCGGTTGACTCACATGATCGGCACTATTTCTCGTCAATAATTCCCGCCATTTTTATTGCACCCTTTATTCTATTTTCGATGAGTGCCGGCAGACTGGCTGATCGATTCAGCAAAAGAACGGTATTATTAATCGGGAAGTTTGCGGAAATGTTTCTTATGTTCTTTGGTTTGATAGCTTTTTCCATGGGAGGAATCTGGCCAGCGGTGGGTATTTTATTCCTGCTGGGAATTCAGGCAACATATTTTGGCCCGTCCAAATACGGCATTATTCCAGAACTCGTCCCCGAAAAATGGCTTTCATGGGCAAATGGAATCCTGGAACTCACCACCTTTGCAGGAATAATTCTCGGAACTTTTCTGGGCGCACTCTTAATGGGGACATTCGGGCCTTCTTCCATCCAAATTTTACCGGATATTTTTCGCAATCCCCTTATTGAAATACTGGCCCCGCTATTTCAAGCATTCCCTAAAACAAATTTCCTACTTGAATTGATCGAAAATGTAAGGTTTAACTTTTTTTACCCTCATAAACTTTCATATGGTGTTTTAGCTCTGATAGCGCTTTCTGTTATCGGAACGATTTCGGCTTTCTTTATTACCAGGGTTCCCGCAGCGGCACCGGAGAAAGAAACTCAATTAAACCCTCTAGCAGATTTAAAACGGCACATCGAAATTGCCCGCAAAGACAGTATTCTTTGGTTAGCAATACTGGGAAATACTTATTTTTGGTTTCTGGCCGGATTATTGTTTACCAACATCCCTCTTTTTGGATTTGAAATACTTAAACTTCCAGATGTTGAAATGGGAAGCCTGATGGTGGCACTTGCAATTGGAATTGGCCTTGGATCTTTTTTAGCTGGATATCTATCCGGAAATAAGATCGAATATGGGTTGATCCCACTTGGAGCTACGGTAATTTCCCTGGGTGCAATTGACCTGGCCTGGTTTGTTTCGGGATTTCGGCATTCCCTAGCCGCTTTAGCCATTCTGGGCTTTGGAGGAGGTTTCTTTGCGGTTCCGATTAATGCGCTGATACAGCACCGGCCTGATCACCAAGAAAAAGGTGGAATTCAGGGCGTCTCATATATGCTCTCCAATGTCGGAGTAATTTTCGCTTCACTGTTCTACTTTGTTACAACCGTTTATTTTGGCCTCACCGCACCTCAGATCTTCCTTTCAGGTGCTTTGATGACCATCGCTGCAACGTCTTACGCAATTTACATCCTTCCCGATTTCCTTGTCAGATTCCTTCTTTGGATTCTCACACACACATTCTACCGAATTGTTGTTGCTGGTCGGGACAACATTCCCGACAAGGGAGGGGCACTTTTTATTGCCAATCACCTTTCCTTTGTTGATGCACTACTTGTTATTGCCTCAACTGATCGCTTTGTTCGTTTCATAATGGCCCGGGAATACTATGAACTTTCATTTATTAAACCAGGCGCGAAGTTGATGGGAGTCATTCCAATCAGCGGTCAGGGGACTCTTCGAGACTTGTTGCACTCTCTAAGGGATGCAGGAAAAGCCATCGATGATGGAAATGTTGTATGCATTTTTGCAGAAGGCCAAATGACCCGCACTGGCCAGCTTCTACCCTTCCGAAAAGGGTTTGAGAAAATCATGAAAGGGGTGAAGGCTCCGATTATCCCAGTCCATCTGGACCGAGTATGGGGTTCCATTTTCAGTTTCGAGAGGGGAAAATTCTTCTGGAAATGGCCGAGAAGGCTTCTTGATCCTGTAATAGTCTCTTTTGGGGAACCAATGGCCCCAGAATCAACTTCAAGCCAAGTTCGGCAGCATGTACAGGAATTAGCAGCTGAGTCTTTTTTTTATCGAAAACCGGAAATGCTCCCACTAAATCAAGCTTTTATCCGAAACGCAAGAAGACATCCCTTTCTTTTTGCAATGGCAGACAAGCAAAACTCTTCAGTAAATTGCCTTCAGGTTCTGATAAGGAGTATCTTGCTTGCCGAAAAACTGAGTCCCACCTGGAGCGGGCAGGAAATGGTTGGAATTATCATGCCTCCCTCGGTTGCCGGCGCATGCACCAATCTCGCAGTTCTTCTTTCCGGAAAAGTTCCGGTGAACATTAATTTTACAACTTCAGCCGAGTCGCTTCAGTCTGCGGTTAATCAGTGTGGAATAAAGACCATTATCACCTCCAAAGCTTTTCTGGAAAAGGTTCCGCTGACACTTCCATTTGAACCGGTCATTCTCGAGGAAATCGGCAAACAAATTACAACCAAAGACAAAATCAAAGCTCTTGCAAAAGCACTGTTCATGCCGATGAAATATCTTGAGAGAAGCCTGGGTTCCACCCGCCAATGGAAAATGGAAGACCTCGCAACCATAATTTTCTCCAGTGGATCAACGGGCGACCCAAAGGGAGTGATGCTGAGCCATTATAATATTTTCAGCAATCTTGAAGGTTTGGCGCAGGTTCTGCAAGTCGACCGAAATGATCGAATAGTAGGAATATTGCCATTTTTTCATTCCCTTGGGTTTACAGGTACTCTTTGGTTTCCCTTGATTAAAGGTTTTGGAGTGGTATATCATCCCAGCCCTCTTGACGCGCGAGGCGTCGGACAAATTACTGCTGAGAACAGCGCAACAATTTTATTAAGTACTCCTACTTTTTTGCAATCATACACACGAAGAATCGAACCGGAGCAATTTGGCTCACTTCGATATGTAATCGTAGGTGCAGAAAAGCTTTCCGAAAAAATTGCCGTTGCTTTTGAGGATAAATTCGGAATTAGGCCACTCGAGGCATATGGATGTACAGAATGTGCACCTGCTGTCACAGTAAGTATTCCCAGCTTCCGGGCACCAGGCTTCTTCCAGGTGGGAAGCAAAAGAGGTCGAATCGGCCATCCTCTTCCGGGAGTAAGCGTTAGAATTGTCGATCCTGAGAGCGGGATTGAGCTTCCAAACGGACAAGCCGGCCTCTTAAAGGTCAAAGGCCCAAATATTATGATGGGATACTTAAATAAGCCTGAGAAAACGGCTGAAGTTCTCAAAAATGGCTGGTATTCTACCGGCGACATGGCATCAGTCGATGAAGACGGATTTGTAACCATTACCGATCGCTTATCACGATTTGCAAAAATTGCAGGGGAAATGATTCCTCTTATGAAAGTCGAAGAAACTCTGCTAAACATGACTGAGGCTTCCAATGCATCCTTTGCTGTAACATCCATTCCGGATGAAAAGAAAGGCGAAAAAATAAGGGTTCTTCATAACCTCGACGAAGAAAACTTGAAAAAACTTCAGGAAAAACTTCCTTCCTGCGGACTCCCTAATCTTTGGATTCCAAGGTTGGAAGCTTTTTTCCGAGTCGATTCGATTCCCATTCTTGGAAGCGGAAAAGTTGATTTAAGAAAAGTAAAAGAAGTTGCGCTAGATTTGGATTCCAAAATGCCTCTAAATAGAACAGCGTAATTAAGAATCAGCCTATTAATTTCCTGAAAAATCGCTTGATAAAGACTTCTACAGAAATTAGATACGGTGTACATTGAATTTTGGAATGATATCCAGAAATAAAAAGCTTTAATGCCCGTTCCTTTACAGGTTTGAGGAACGAGTCTGTCGAAAAATACCCAAATTTTCATTTTTCAAAAAATTAGCACCCTTTAGCTTGAACTTCCAAACGCGATATATTGATAGAGTTCTGATTGGAGCAGTGCAAGAAGGAAAAATTCGCATTGAACCAAAAAAGACCCTGTCCATGTGAACCTTTGGATATTCTCTTGGGATCATGATCTTCAAGGCATTACATGGACAGGATTTTTGGAAAAAAATAGGCTCAAACAATTATCCTAATTGTGCTTTATGCCATTTTAGACTTGGAACTTCGGTTTAGCTGGTTATTTGTGAAGGTAGTTGGAGAATTTGGATGTTTTTTCATACCTTCTCATTACCAGGCAAAATAACGTATACTGACTTCATTATTTTGATTTGCGATTCTTAGAAACATTGAGATATTATTAGTAGGTTTTTGAAAGTGCCAATAACGGAAAGGAAATGAAATATGGCCAGTTGTCCAAAATGCGGGCGTGAGCTGCCCTTGAGTGGGCGATGTACTGTTTGTGATAAGGGACCCTCACAGGGAAGCGGCGGCTTCTCTCTCAAAGGTTTCTTAAAAAAAGATCCCCCAGAACAATTGCGTAATTCTGCTTCTCCGGAAGGCACATCAGGGGAACCCGTTCCTCCCCAAACCCCACATACACCGCAGGCTCCTCAACACCCTCAATCACCTCCCCAGCAGCCAAGACAACTTTTTCCCAAAGCCAATCCTACTGTAATTCCGATTTCTTCACGGGAGCAGTCACCGAATAACATAGATATTGCACCAACACAGGAAATTGAAGATCTTGCCCCTCCAGAAGCGTCTCCGCCATCCAATGTTACACCTATTCGCCCAATGCAATCCGGTGGAAGCTCTATTCTTTCAGAGTTGAGATCTAAAAACTCTCCTGGAGTTTCTAATCCCCCAATTCAACCACAAACCCCACCACCATCTTTCTCTCCACCTTCCGCTCCGATTCCTTCACATGAAGTTCCGCCCAATTTTTCTCCAACCCCGCTCAAACCGACTGGCAATTCAAATCTTCCTTCTGGAAAAATTCGGGATATTTCAAAAGTAAAAGCTCCTGAAGTTGAACCGGAAACCACGGAAAAATCTCAATTAGCAATTTATGCATCAAAGGTAACTGGTTTCGGGGATGAGGAAATGGAAATTTCACTTCTAGCAGGACTCCTGAACGATTCTTTCATTCTTGATCAGGCAACGACTCGAGGCTTGATTCCGGATTTGTTTTCTATGAAGCCATCAAGAATGGTTTGTAAAGCTATTTTGGGTCTCCGTGAAGAGAATAAGGAATCATCACTGGTTGACAAAATTGTAATAAAAAATAAGCTCAGACACCAAGGCGCCTGGGATCAAACAATGCAGGCTTTTGTTGACAGAATTTTTTCCCAACCAACCCCAACTCTTGATCAGGTGCTCAATTATATTGAATTACTAAAAGAGCAAGGCCTCAAAAGAAAGTTGAAAGAAATCAACGAATTAGTGAACGAATACATTCACGACCCCGCGAAAAATGGCGAGGTAAGCCTGGAACAATTCACCAACAAAATTATTACAGAACTTCGCGAAGTTCAGAAGGCAAAAACAACCAAGAGAATCAATTTAATTCGCGAAGAAATGAAAAGTATCATTTCGGATATCGAAAGACGCGAAACCGACGGAGAAATCGAAGTCATTGGATATTCATTCGAGCCTTTTCACTACCTTACTATAGCACTTTCCGGATTTAGAAAAGGTTTCATGTATGCTATAGCCGGCGCTCCCCGACGTGGTAAAACAACTTTTACCCTTGATCTGGCAACTTCAGTAGCAACAAATTGTAGAATACCAGTTCTGTTTTTCACCTACGAGCAGACAAAGAAGAATCTAACTTACAGATTGATTGCAAAAGAAAGCCGATTGAATCCGGATTCCCTTCAAAGAAAAAAGATACGCTCGGACATGATTATGGACGCGAAATTCATGGGTGGCTGGAAAAAGATGCAGGCCTACATGGATTATTTTTACATTGTTGAAGCAACCAAGGCTGACACGGTTGACCGAATAAGATCTTATGCCTACAACGTAATGCAGGATTTCAACACTCAGGAAATGATGATTTTTATCGACTATATTCAAAAAATGCCGCTTTCCAGAAGTTACATGGATGAGAAATTCAAGGTGGAAGAAATTTCCACCGAATTGAAGGCTTTATCAATAGAGCTCAATATTCCAATAATGACAGTAAGCTCACTGTCCAAGGAAGGCTGTATGATAGATGCCACTGAAAGCGCAGAGCGGCCAACCATGTATCACTGCAAAGGATCTGGGGATCTTGAATATGACCTCGATTGCGCCATGATCCAAGCCAAAGATTGGCAAGATACAAGAGAATTGCATAACCAACTAATGCAAAAAGCGGAGGAGCATAAAAAGGATCCAACACGGGTTCCCAGGGTTGATGTAGTAAATCTTTATCTTGATAAAAACCGTGACGCTCCGGAAGGAATTTACTCTGTCATGCAGTATCTCTTTTTCATCGAAGATAACAAGTTTATCGAACTGGGACCGAAATTCGACGACGACAGATTCCGGTACAGCAAAATCGAAAACCTTGTAAATGACTTGATAGAAAAGAACTACATTGTCTTTTTTGATCGGCAATCAGACCAAGCAATTCAAAAAGGGCGTGTTAATATTAAGCTAAAAAATTGACTTAGGGAGACAGACTTGAAAACGCGATTAATCCTTTTCTCTTCCATACTGTTGGGACTGCTTGTTTTGTTGAGCGGTTGTTCCGCCGGAAAATCAGGACTCATCTCTATCACACCACAACAATATTTTTATTCAGCCAAAGAAAAGCTTGAAATTATCGATGAACGGGCTTTTGAAGAAAAAGATCTTGATGAAATAACCAGGGTTTTTGAAAACGCTGAAAAAGATGCAAAATCACAGGATATAATGGATAAAGCCCGTCTTTACCTCACCCTAACCAATGTTTTAAAAGCCAGAAAGCAATATTTTTCAAACGTTCTCAAGGGACAATTTCTCGCAAACAAAGCCGAACCATTTTTCGCTCTTGATGTAAAACCAGTTCTTGAAACTCTTCGGGTAGCAAAAAAGTGGCTTAGAATGTGCGAAGCTTCATTCAAGACTGAATCTTTACTTCCGGATTTATATTTCGTAAAAGGCCTTTTCTATCAACAAAAAATGCTTACGCAAGTTGCAGGAGAGCGTCGTTACAGTCTCTGGCTGGCCGTTGAATCATTTAGAAAAGCGCTTGGATTAGCACCTGACTACAAGAGCGATTTCAAGTTATTTGGAAGAAACCTTACTCCCAGGGAAGTCAGGTTAAAGCTGATTGAAACTCTTGCTATGTCAGGAGAAGTTGCAACCGCATGGGAACTGCTTTCCGAATATGTCTTTTCTCCGGCAAATCCAAGAAATGACTATCAATGGCTTCAGATGAAAGGATTTCTCCTTGCAGTTATGGGAAAATATGAAGATGCAATCAAAGTGTTGAACATTTTTAAAAGCGTTCTTCCTCAAGACTATCCAAACGTTGAAGAAGCACTTTGGGTTTTGGAAGGGGTCTACGATAGATTAAAAGAAGCCACCGGCCAGGAAAAATATGGCGTTGAGGCCAAAATTGTAGCTTCCTTTCTGAAAAAACACAAAGGCCGCTATTCCAAAGAAAAATACACAACTTCTTCCAATATGTATCCAAAATGGTTGCCCGGAGACATGGATTTTTTCACGGGCTTAATCGCTTTTATTGAGGGTGACTTCCAAAAGGCTGATGAGAGTTTGAAAAAAATAGCAACTCGGGGAATATTAAGTAAGCTCAACCGGCAAATGGGAAGAGTAATAGCCTTTGAAAACGCGCTTTACGGAGGCAATAAAGTAACTGACGATTTTGTTGAAGAAATTATTAAAATAGCTCTTGATAGGGATATTTCCCCTATTCTTAAAGAAAGAATCGGTTATATCCTTGCAAGATATGTGAATGATCAGGAAAAGGAATTTAAATCCGGCAAATTGGAAGGGGAAGGACAGGGGTTTGTTAAAGCAATAATGTCCAAACCCTGGGTACTAACCTTAAAATATCAAAAAGGGAAAAATGAGCCGAAAAAAGAGGATAAATCCAGGAATAATCCCAAAGGTGAGGGAGAAGCCGATCGCCAGGAGAATAAAGACTCGGCTTCGCTCATCGCAGAAGTCTATGCCAATCGCAAAGAAGACTGGATAACAAGCGCAGATCTTCATTTATTCGCGCTCCCATCAATGTCATTGATTGGAAAAGGAAGAATCGTTGGCAGGGAAGAAGAAAAACTCGGCTGGATCTTCAAAGGACCGGAAATTGACGTTTTACAAAAAGAAAACGCTTACCTTGCAGTTTTTGAATTCGCTAACTCCGATTCAGATAAATCAAATTGCGGAGTGATTTTCCAACCTCTTGAGTATACTGTAATGAGCGAGCAGGAAAAGAGGAAATATTTGTCAACAGGCAACAATAATTCGTCCAATAATACCAATACAAACTCGCCGAATACCTCAATTCCAATGCACTGACCTAGCAATTCTCGGTGAGTTTTCTCGCTAAACCGAAGCTCCAAAGGCAGTACATTGATAGAGTTCTGATCGGAGCAGTGCAAGAAAGAGAAATTCGCGTTAATCAAAAAAGGACCCTGTCCATGTGAACCTTTGGATGTTCTCTTGGGATCATGATCTTCAAGGCATTACATGGACAGGTTATTTGGGAAAAAATAGGCTCAAACAATCATCCTACTTGTCCTTTATGCCATTTTAGACTTGGAACTTCGGGCTAAATATCGCTATTACTGATTTTTGCTACGAAACTAATCGAAATAATACCATTCATAATTAGTTCGTGGGTTTCAATCTTCTTGGCTGCTGAAGAAATTTTCCGACAACGTTGGGAACCAAAGGCGATGAAGCAACCTTATTCGAAAAAAATTGAATATTCAGAAAAACGTCCAACGCCTTCCAATGATTTTATGGAAAATCTCTTTTTGGAGGATTTAAGCATACCTACGGATTTATAATAATTGGTATAATACCAATTACAATTAGTTCGTTCATACGCCTTGTTTCTCGCTTCAGATCTGCGTAAAAGTAGATTTTATCTGACAGAAATGAATTTTTCAACCATCCAGTAAGGGATCCTTATTTTCCCGAAAATTTCGTTTTTTCTTGGAGAATAAAGCGATCCCTTTTCATTTTGGTCAAATCAAAGTCCTTTGGGAAGTGCACGTATTTTTTGGGATTGGAATAATTCGTTTTTTGAACATTGCTCAAAATGTTTCTCAAAAGCAATCGCAGCGACTCACCGAGAATCCCTGGTGCTGACCTATGTATGAAAAAAGAACTGCCGCCTTCCTGAAATCAGGTTGGCGGCAGTTCTTATCGTTCAGTTCAGTTCAGTTCAGTTTATCAACTGGACAATTCAACATTAAATAACACTTGAGCAACACCTTTTTGCTGAGCTTTAAAATCCTTCAACTCAATTTTAAAATTGTAGGGTGCCACTTCAGCCAAACCTAATACTTGTCCTTTTCTTAGGTTATTTGGTGAGAGAGAAACTTTTGGCAACTTAAGATTTCTTATTTTCTTTCCATTTTCATAAACGTCAATATCAAACCCGAGTGATTTCAGATCGGCACTATCATCATCGATAGCTTCCCATTCCTCATTGTAGCTAACAGCAAAGTGATACTTTTTTCCATTCAACATCAAAGGCTTGTCTTTTAAAAATTCTTCACTTTGAGGGTGAGGAGTAAAATTCAGTAATCTTGTATAAGCAAACAATTTTTTAGTATTTTCGGAGTTTGAAGCTTTCGTAGTTTTTGTTGCTTTTGCAGTCTGAATAGCTTCAGAAGTCCCATTTTTGGCTTTGGAAGCTTTTTCGTTTTTGTCAGTCTTCGAAGAAAGTTTTCCGGCTTTCTTTTCAGAATTTACCGTATTTTCCTTCTGTTTTTTGTTTTCATTCAAGTTTGCGTTTGGAGTTACATTAGCAACCGCCGGTCTTTTTTCACCAATTTCTTCAATTATGGTTTTATTTTCTTTTGGACTGGCAGGAGCAGCAGCGGTCACAGCAGCACTTGTGTTACTGGATTCCTTGAAAGCTTCGCTTTTGTTTGTTTTCTCAGCCTCTGGTTGGGAAGCCTCAGCAACCACCTCTGCAGTCTTCACTTCTTCTGCACTCTTTACTCCATCCGCACTCTTCACTTCAGAAGTACTAGCCTCTACACAATTTACCTCTGAGCTCTTCACTCCTCCGGCTTTCTCTTCAACGCACTTTGATTCCTCTTTATCAGAGAAGAAAGCTTCATCTCCAAATTCATTGTCTTCTACTTTCGCGGGAGCAGAAACAGTGGTTTCCACACCGGCCATTTTTTCGTCACAGGTTTTTGAAACCGGTGCCCGGTAAGAAAAAGCCAAAGAAAGGCCAGCCAGTGAAATGACAGCCACCCCAAAAATCAGATTCTTTTTAATCATATCAAGCCTCCTGAAAATTATTTTCCTAATTATTTCTCGCTCCACCGTTGATCCAATTTGAAATCAAACCTTGATCAGAAGTGGATAACGAGGGCCTATTCATGGGCATCCTCGGCGTCTGGATCCCTTTTATTCGTTGGACCAATTTACTGTTTTGTCCATCGTAAGGATAAACAACTGCACCATATCTGGAACCTCTCATAAGATTGGTATAACTATTGGTTCTCAATCCTCCTGCTGCAGTATTATCATCATGACATCCAACAATCGAACAGTTAACAAGCATTATTGGAAGAATATTTCTTGCAAATGATCCACCCATTGAAACAAGGGTTATATTTGTCGTTGCAGTCAATCCAGAATCGATTGTCACTGTAATTGAATTCGAATTATAATCAGTTCCGTTAGCTGTAAGAGTATAGACTCCAGGTTGAACATCAGGAACGGTGAAATTTCCATTAATGTCAGTAATAACAGTTGTGGTTGAAGGTGAAGTCATAACCGAAGCACCTGCAACCCCGATTCCAGTTTGTGAATCCAGAACATTACCGACAATACTTCCTCGCAATGTAGTCCTGGTCCCACATCCAACAGCCAAGATCAATATCAGAAAAAGAACTGCGCCCGCAAATATTCGGAATCGAGGCGACATTGTATTTTCTCCTTGCAATTCAGTTGCTTTTATAAAAACTAATCGGCAAATTCTTTTGTTTTTATGACATTAAAATCGTGGTAATCTAAAAATGAATCAAGTAGAAAATGTGAGGAAGTTCGCTTTTCCATTGGGGAGATAATTTGAATATTATGATATGCAAAAGTTTCAAAACTTTTATATTCAAAGCGGCCCTATATTTAGGACTATTTATTTTTTCGTTCGTTCTTCAAGATATGCTTGGGCAAAACATAAACCCCTGTCCAACAATGGATTCGGAATATTATCAGGCAATCGCCCAAAGACTCAATGAGGGAAAAGGTTTCACAGAATCTTTTATTTGGCAGCATTTAAAAAAATATGACAACCTGGAGCATCCAACTGATTATTGGATGCCACTTGGTTCGCTTATTATCGCATTTTTTCAGCGTTTTTTCGGAATGCGTTCTGCGATTGCTTTCAATTATCTAATCTGGTCATTATGCGCAGTTCTGATTTTTCGAATTGTTAAAAAAAAAGTGAGCGGGGAACTTTTAGGTTTTTTGGCTTTCCTGATTTTTTCTTCTGCGGGTAAATTTTCTTATTACTTATCAACACTCGACAACATTGCTTACTACTCACTTTTCGGGCTGATTTTCTTTCAAACTTTAAAAAGCCAAAAACCCTCGGCAGTAATAATCAATGGAATTTCTTCAGGTCTTTTAGCCCTTACAAGAGCCGAGGGAGTTTTTTTTACCGCATTCGCAGTCCTTCATAAAGTATTCTACGGAAATATTAAAATCACAATTCTTTCAATTTTCTGCATTTGCTTGGTGTTCTGCCCTTGGTTGATAAGAAATCAGATTCTCCTAGGACAACCTTTTCCCACAACTCAAAAAAGTTATTTTTTACAAAACTACAACGATATGTTTAACCCATACTCTCCCACCGTTGCAGAAAATTTTCAAAAACTTGGTTTTACAACCTTTGCAAAGAAATTTTTGCGGACAGCTTCAATTGGAAACATGGAAATGTTTGTCATTCCCATGTTTCTTTTATTTTTCCCGATATATTTTTTAGGAGCTTTTAAGGTTGGGGAAAAAGGCACACTGTTCTTACAAATGTTTTTCATTTTTATTCTTTCTTTCTTCTTTCCCGCGCAATGTGAAAGAGGAACCATATTTCATCTCTCCTCAGCATTTTTTGGACAAATGCTGGTTATTTCATTTCAGGGAATCGCCTTTTTTCTGCCCAAAACCTTTTCAAACATGAACAAACTTGTTTTTTTTACAACCTTTTTCCTGATTACATCCTGGATCTTATTTTTCACAGTCATTGGAAATCAAACCAGCCAACTCCAAAATTCAATGAACTTTCGTAGTTTATCTGAGTTTTCAAAAGAATTAAAAGCAGGTCTGGTTCCTCCCGTCGCATCGTTCGATCCAATAGCGATATATCTCTCGACCGGGTTCCCAGGAGTTGTAATTCCCATTCCTTCAACTGAAGACAGATTTCTGAACGTGGTTAAAGAATTCAAGTGCCGAAGTTTTTTATGGGACACTCTGTATCATTCATGGGATGACGCTTATGCAAAAGCCCTGGGGTGGAAAGTAACCGCATCTTTTTCCAACCTCGTGATCCTTAAACCTTAGGTTTATTGCTTTTTTACGTTTCTTATTTTTTCGGAAATTCTCTGCTGGAAAGTTTGCCATTTCTGCTGATTGTACTCGCCAGCTTCTGTATCGAGCCTTCGAAATGCCCGCTCGAAAAGAATAACCCACTGGTCGCCAACTGGTCCTAAGATAGTCCGGGGGCCATCTGCAAAAAAAGGGTCTAAACGAGCGGATTTAACGTTTTTTAGACTATACTGCCAGACATCAAGGGCCATCTCGGGTCTGGCTGAAGAGGAAAAAACATCCCCCATTAGTTCTAGAAGCCATGGATTTGCAGGGTCAACAGCCAACTGCTTCGATAATATTTCTTCTGCTTCCGCAAGATTTCCTTTTCGAAGAAACAACAATATTTTCAGGTACTCACTGATGACATCTTCACTTGCTTTGCTTCTATAAATCCATTTTTCATCAACCAGTCTTGAAACCCTTTCAAAAGTTTCATAATCATTTGTTTTTTCAGCAGCCATTTCCATCAGATGAAGCCCTCTGAGATCAAGTGAGTCAACTACTTTTCCATATTTTTCAATGATCTTCAAGTATTCTCCATGATAATAATTTTGTAGAGATTTGAATAGGTCAAGCTCCCCTGCAATCTCTTCTCCAAATTGCTTAAGCAATGATGATTCGGTTTTTTCATCAACAACCAGCGCTCCTCTTTCAGTTAATTGCCTGGCAACGGAAGAGAACTTGTACCAATTCTTTTCGGACAAACATCCTTCAATAGCATTTTGGAAAAAAGATTTTCCCAGGGAGGGATGATCCAATAAAATGGAGCTTCCCCATTCTGAACGCCTTATAGCCCGGGAGGAAGTTTCGTAAAAAGCTTTCTGTTGTTTAATTAAACACAAAGAAAGAAATGCCCATCTGATTCCTTTCATATCACGCGGCTCACATTCGAGTGATCGAGTGAAAAAATCCTCAGCCCCTTTAAAATTCCCACGCAAATAGCATATTCTTCCTGCAAGAAAATCCAGTAGATAGTAATCTTTCCAGGTCTTTTTCAATTCATGGACTTGTTTTTCAAATCCTTGAATTTGAAAACCAACTCCAGTAGATAATTCCCAAAGCATTTTTTGAAGAGCCAGCTCAACCCTTTTTGGAGAGAGTAAAACGGCTCGACTCATTGTCTCTTGCCACTCCAGATTTGAGTTTTGAAGACTTTCAACCGATTTTTCGAACCATCTCGTACTTATAGCCGGAATGATTTGCAGAAAAATCGCGAGCTGAAAAAGAAAAAATAGAAAACCCAATTTCATCTGATTACCGGACAAAGATTGCAAAACATATTTTCGCTGAAAAACTTTCAGTGATGCTTCTTTGGGAAGGGGGAGGGGTGATAATATTTCCGGTGAAACCGCATGCGAAGATGTTGATGAATTTTCATTATGCAAAAGAACTCGATAAATGGAAATTTTTTTCCCATTGTAAACACCTGAAAAGAGCAACAGCAGGCTGATAAAAACCACTGAAGGGCAGAAGAAAGGAAAATCAAAAATACCTGCAACTAAAAGGCAAACAACGGCATTTCTTAACCCGGAATTCATTGAATTTCCCGAAGATTTGTACCATTCCCGGCAGAGGCAAAAAAAACCCATAAATAAGACTACCCCACCGGTTAAAAGAATTTCCAGGTAAAGATTATGTGAATGTGGATAATTCCAGTCCTGGGTGAATTGGGCAGCAATTTCATCAATTCTTTGAGGGCCAAATCCGAAGGAAAGACAACCATAGCCCACCAATGGACTATTTAAAATGTTTTCGAAAGCCGCTTTCCAAATAAAAAATCTCTCATTATGGAAAATTTCATATCCAAAAGTTTCAAGACCAAATTTCCAAATTCCAACAAGTATAAGGAATGCAAAACCGACAAACATTTTTTTCATCCCAACGCTTTTCTTGATACCCGAATAGGACAGCAGAATTCCTAAAATAGCTATCATCCAGATAACTCTGCTTCCTGAGCCAATAAGTGTCAAAACAAGAATTAATATGCAAAAAGCATTGAGTATTCGTTTCAAATGGTGAGAAAAGAGTCCGAAGCAGTCCCTTGTCGATAAACAAAGTAAAATTGCCATCGACCAGACGCCTAAAACATTGGGATGAAGACCTCCAGCGAATATTCTCTTCCTAAAAAGAATTGCCAAACTACCAGCATCGGCAATTCCCGAATAAATCGCGGAAAGGCAAATCGCTATTCCACCGACTGCAATCGAAGCAACAGTTCCTTCCTCTTCAAACCCTCCGGGGAAGTAAATCATTGCAAAAAGTGAGAATGCAACCAATGTTGAAATCATTGCACTGGTAAAATAAGAATTTGAACCAAAGCCATGCAGGGCTATCAAAAACAGGCTGCAAAATAAAATTACTATCGCAAAATTATTTTTAAAAGAAAACTCACGATTAAAAATTGCCCTCTGTGAAGCAAACAAAAGAAGAATATTCAAGTTCCAACATTCCCAACCTGGTGCCATTCCCACCCCGATCGATCGGGAATTTCCAGCATCGAAAGAAAGACCGAAATGATAAAGTACTAGTAAAGACCTTATTTTTTCATTTTCAGTAAAGCTCCATAAGCCGAGCCAAATAACCCAGAGAATGGGAATCATCTCTGAGAGCGACTCTAATCGAGACATGGCCTCAATGTTCAATTTTCTGGAAATAGTGCAAATTAACAGAGAGTCAAAGAAAGAAGCACCTCTTCTTGAAGCAAGAAAAGATGTAATCAAGACCGCAAAAAAATCCAAAATTGGGAGAGCAAATAACGTCCGGGAATCACCAACTTCAAAGCTCCAAAACCATACAAACAGGAATAGGATTATAGAAGTGTTCCAGAGGAGTTTTCCTGTTTTAGAATTCACCATGGCTTCAATTCAATATCTCCTAAGGAGCCTTTCCAGAAATTAAAGGGAAATACTGGGTTGGAAAAAAATTGAACTCAAAAAAACATAGGATTCCAAGAAATTTTAAGAGAAAGAAGTAGGTTCACTTCTCATCGATTAACAAATGCCCGAATTCCTTTTCAAGCACTTTAAAGGCATCCTGCAGAAGATTCAACGATAGTTGTACAACCTCTCCAATTCTTGGGAACCAATGTTTCATCATTCTGATGGCCTGTAGTTTGCAACGTTTTTCATCCTCGCAGATGGAAGGAAGCTCGTTAAATTCCATTTCGAAATGAACGATTATCATTTGTACGATATGCATCAAATATAGATTAAAGTATCTTCCATAGTTTACAACGCTTCCACGGGCTTTGGTTAATTCGAGGTGAATTGCATTCAGACGATCGTTAGGGTAACGTTCCAAAAAATCCTCAATCGACATGTATTTTTCTTCGTTTAACTCATTCTCGAATTTATCAACTTTCTCTTTACCTTTATTGCAAAACTCGATAATTTCTTTAACATCTTTTTCAGTCTCAAGAATTATTCTGCGAAAATTACGCCATTCCTTCCTGATTTGGTCATCACTCGGATTGACCAATTTTTTACGCAAAATTCCGTTTACATCAACCTGCTTAGTGCAATACTTATCTACCACTTCTTTAAGCGGCATTAATTCTGTTCCCTCAATGAATGCCCCGCCTTCAGTAGCATTGATACAAGTTCCCTTGAATTTTGCAACATCGTTGACAAAATCTTTTCGCGTCATGTCGAAAGTATCATTGGTTAAAACCCAATCCTGATAATTCCCCTTGATTTTGTAAACATCCGTTTCTTTGAGATCCAGACAAGTAATTGAGTTGGAACCTTCAGCATGGGTTTCTTCAAGACTTTTGAAAGCACAATCCTGCCCCACAAGAATTATCGGATTGCATCCCATGACTTCCAAAACTTTGAATGCGAGATTTGAGCAGCTCTGACCAGTTCTAAGAGTCCCTTTCTGGATCTGAATCCAGTCAAAATGTGCAAATGGTCTGTAAATGATAAAGTTCGGACCTTTCCAGGTATCGTAGACCAATGGGTTTATAACTGGAGTTCCGGCAAGCCAGATATCTTTCATTTTTTCTTCCGGAATACTCTCAAACAGCTTGTACTGTGCAGGAACCCTCTCAAGAACAGCCGCAGCATTCGGAATAATATCATTCCGAATAAGAATTTGCAGGGCTGAATCAGCACAGATCATCACTGCCTTACCCATGGCCCTCAGCAATTCAAGCTTGTTCTTGTCAAGAGAAGGCCCGGTGGATATCACTATCCCTGGAACTCCCTCGAAGGCTCCGAATAATTCCTTGACACCCGCAGTTGAAAGGATGGTTTTCAGATTTTTCATGATGTTTTCAACACCAATCATAGAATCATGAGGGCAATTTCCGTAGTTATAGATTACCTTTTCAGCTGCTTCCCTGAACCCCTTTAAAATTTTTCTATTGTATTCTCCGTTGATTTTCGCATTACCAGGATGCTCAAAAACCTCAAGAGTTTTTAAGAACAGTTGGAAAGAAACACCACCACCTGTTACTAAGTCGTACATTACCGGATAAATCTCTAATTCCGGAACACCAATGACCCAACGTATTTTAGGGGAAGTGAAAAGATCTGTTAAATCCACAGCTTCAATAGCAACTTTGAGAGCATTTATTTCTCTTTCAACCAATACAATAAAATTGTTTTTTTCAACTTTTTCCAGAAGAACTTGAATGTGATAACCCAACCCCAAACCAAAAACCATCAGAATTCTGGGATTCTTGAATTTTTTTCCGAGAACTTGTTGCATAGCTTCTTTCTGAGGATCATATTTGCTGTGAAGGTAAAATTTATTTCCCTCTGACTCAACTGTCATTGTTGGAAAACCATTTTTGGCAAGTTCTGTTTCGTAGTGATTGGGACCGTCCGGAAGCATTTCAATTGCTTTCAGCAGGAGGGGATGTACTTTTTTCAAAGTTTTAATATTTTTTTCAAGAATCTTTCTATTTTTGATCACTTCAAGCCTCCGCAGGTATTCAAGGGTTTTCTATTCAACCTTTAGCAACAATTGTCGGGCTAATAGACAACTAATTTTCACTGATCGTTGTTTTCCGCAGTAAAACCATCTTCATCGTTTTTGAAATTTTTTCCACATCCTCGTCCATTAAGCTTGGAAAACAAGGCAGAGAAAGCGCTTTTTCATAATAAGATAAAGCATTAGGGATTTCGACATTGGAGGAGATTTTCCGATAGTAGGGCATAAGTGGAACCGGTATATAATGAACTTGTGTCCCAATTCCATGTTCAATGAGTTTTCTCATTACTTCCCCTCGAGTAATCCCAAATTTTTTATAATCAATCATAGCGACAACAAGGTGATGAGAATTCTTAGAATTGGGGCATTCTCCCTGGAAAATAACCCCTTCAAATTCTTTAAAAAGGTTCACATACTTGGTGGCTATTCTCCGTCTTTCCCTGACGAATCTGGAAAGCTTTTGAAGTTGGCTTGAACCAAGCGCAGCTTGCAAATCTGAAAGCCGATAATTGAAACCAAGGATCTGCATCTCATGATACCATGGGTTTATTGAGCCGTTCGGTTCTTTTGCCAGCTCCGGAAAAATCATTTCATCTACTGATTTAGTGATTCCATGAGTTCTCAGTTTTTTCAATTCGTTCGCAAACTTACGGGATCTGGTTGTTACCATACCACCTTCCCCGGTTGCAATATGCTTCACTGGATGGAAAGAAAAAACTGTCATATCGATATCAGGCCATTCTCCTGATTTCCAGGTTTTAGAATTTTCATCGACCCATTCAGCTCCCAAAGAGTGACAAGCGTCGTGAATCCAAATTAAGTTGAATTCTTTTTTAAGTTTGGAAAATTCGGACATTCGACAGGGATGTCCGGCAAAGTCAACGGTAACGATAGTTTTTACCGGTCGATTCGCTTGTCGCTGTCTTTCAAGTATTTTTCGGCAAATTTTTGGATCAAGTGTTAAATCAAAGAGGTCTATATCACCAAAAATGACGTCAGCTCCGCAATATCTTGCACAATTTGCATCCGCAGAAAAAGTTATTGGGGTTGTTAAATGTTTTTCACCAGGGTTCAGATTCGCAGCCAAACAAGCTAGATGTAAAGCGGCGGTGCCATTGGCACAAGAAACTGCATACTCAACTCCAATTGCTTTTCCGAAATCCCTTTCAAAAGATTCAACCGCTGGGCCTTGAGTGAGATAATCTGATTTCAGGACTTTCACCACCGCCGCGATATCGTCTTCCTCGATGCACTGCCTGCCGTAAGGAATAAATTTTCCTGTTGTCAAATCAAACCCTCGCTTTCCATAATCAAACGCATTTCATCAACACCGATCCAGCTGGTGTTAAGGTTACTGGCGTATTCAAATCCTTCGGAGACAGGTTTGACTTTTTCCGGAAGCTTGACTTCCCAAAAAGGGAAATCGGGAAGCTTGACGAAAAAATCATCACCTTCATAAAGATTGCGAGCGTCATCTTTCGAGATCATTGATTCATGGAGTTTCTCTCCCGGCCTGATTCCGATTATCTTCAGTTTAGCTTCAGGAGCAACAGCTTTTGCCAGATCAACAACATTCATACTGGGGATCTTGGGAATGAAAAGCTCTCCGCCCTGCATTTGTTGAAAGGCTTTTAATACGAAATTTACCGCCTGCCGCAAAGTAATCCAAAACCTGGTCATACGGTCATCGGTAATTTGAATTTCGCCTTTTTTGGCCATTTCCTGAAACAAAGGAATAACACTTCCGCGGCTTCCAAGGACATTTCCATATCTTACCGCTGAAAACCTTGTTACGCTTTTTCCTGCATATGAGTTGGCGGCAATAAAAAGTTTGTCGGAACAAAGCTTCGTCGCTCCGTAAAGATTGATCGGGTTACAAGCTTTATCAGTACTCAGCGCAACAACTTTTTTTACTCCAGCATCAATACAAGCACTAATAAGATTCTGCGCTCCAAAAACATTTGTCTGGATCGCTTCAAACGGATTATACTCACAAAGTGGAACATGCTTGAGCGCAGCAGCATGGACTACGTAATCAACTCCGGTAAGCGCCCGGTATAGCCTTTCGCGATCGCGAACGTCTCCAATAAAATATCTTATCCTATCGGTTCCAAAAATTTTTGCCATTTCAAATTGCTTAAATTCATCTCTTGAAAAAACAATTACTTTCCGGGGTTTAAGCTCCTTAAGAGCTGTTGTTATAAAAAACTTCCCGAATGAACCTGTCCCACCTGTCACTAGGATTACCTTGTCTTCAAACATTTTCAGCTCCTTCATTTAAACGAAAAGTACCTTTCCAGCTATTCAAATTTTTTCTCGTATGGGCATATCATCCCAATGTATAATCATCATATTAAAAATCAAAATGAGTATACTAGTAATTAGAGCAGACAGCAACAGTGAAATAGGCAGCGGGCACATTATGAGATGTCTGGCCCTTGCTCAGGCATGGGCTGAAAACTCAGACAAAGTGGTGTTTATCTGCGCTGAAATTCCTCTGAATTTGAAAAACCGGATTGAAAATGAGGATTTCACTGTAATTAAAATTGAATCACAGATTGGCTCTTTAGAAGATGCACAAAAAACATTAGCTGAAATTGATAATCTGAAAGCTCGGTTATTAGTTCTCGACGGATATCATTTCGATTCAGGGTATGCTGGAAATTTAAGAAACTATCCAATTAATCTGGTTTCCATCGATGATTGGGGACTAACGAACAATCGATATGCAAAGTTAATAATTGATCAGAACATCTATCCATCTAATTTTTCAATCCCATATACCACTGAGCAAGGAAAAATTTTGCAGGGGCCACACTTTTCACTTCTCAGAAAAGAATTCAGAAAAATGCGGAAAGTTGAAAATCGTGATTTTGAAAAATGCCGGAAAATTTTAGTAACTCTTGGAGGATCAGATCCTTTCAACGTTTCAGAACTTGTAATCGAATCACTAAAACTTTTGAAAGTCCATCCAAAAGAGCCATGGGGTTCTCGAAGTTCTCATTGTCCCCATGATTCGCACAATGTTGGCGATTTTCAAGGTTCCAGCTGTTCTCATAGCCCACACAATTCGCGCAATTCTGGCGATTTCCCGAATCTAAGCGATTTTACTACTTTTCGGGGAAGCGGCGATTCTCAGGATTTCCCGAATTTTCAGGCTCAAGTAATTGCCGGAGCAGCCAATCCACGCTTTGAGCATTTGAAGCGCATCGCAAATACTCAGCAAAACATAACAGTATTGCTTATGGTAGATGATATGACCGAGAAAATGCAATGGGCGGATTTTGCAATCGGTGCGGCAGGTTCAACCTGTTGGGAGCTAGCTTTCCTTGGGGTACCTGCCATGGTTTTTGCAGTAATCGAAAATCAGTATAATACCGCTCAGGCACTGGAAGAAAAGGGAATTGCCACCAATCTGGGACATTTTCGAAATTGGACGCCTGAAAAGCTCGCACAAAGAATTTACGAATTCCAAAAAGACCCCAAAAAGAGAGCTTCACAAAGTGCAGCAGGGAAGTTACTCTTTGACGGATTGGGTGCTAAACGGGTCGTACAGGAGATTAAAACGTTGGAAGAATTTTGCCATCAGAATTAACAGTGTTACCACCGGATAAAAACTTTAATCAATAGCATCCCAACTGAGGGGTGTCCCTGCCTCAATGTCAAAACGGGCTGTCCTTCCTATTATATCATCAAGAAACTTTGGATGAAGCCCATTTGCGGGGCGAATTGAACGAATGTTATCATAGGAAAACATTTCCCCCTTTTTCACGGAACTAACCACAAAAAGTGACCTTCTGAAACAACGGCTTTTTTCTTCCTGAAGTCCGGATATTCCGAAATGGGCTTTTCCAATGGCTTTTTCGGCTGCCCGAACAGCAATAATCATTTCTTTCAGTTCGCCCGGTTCAAGCGAAAAAGCAGAATCAGGGCCTCCAAAGGAGCGGGACAAAGTAACATGCTTCTCTATGAGACATGCTCCTAAAGCAACGGAGGCAACTGGCACGGTTATTCCTAAAGAATGATCGGATAAACCAACCGGAACATCAAAAATTTCCGACAAACATTGAATGGTTTTCAAATTCATTTCTTCATATGGCGCGGGATAAGCACTGGTACATTTTAATAGAGCTATTCCTTCCGCCCCGAATTCGTTAGCTGCTTTAAACGCCTCATCTATTTCGCCTAGAGAGCCCATTCCAGTCGACATTATCATTGGCTTATGTGTTGAAGCCATCTTTTTTATTAGAGGGATATCTACCAATTCAAATGAAGCGACCTTGTGAACCGGGACATTGATTTTTTCCAAAAAGTCAACGGCAGTGGGATCGAAGGCCGTAGAAAAAAGAATAATCCCTATTTCGTCGGCAATTTCTTTGAGCTTAGGTTGCCATTCCCAGGGCATATAAGCCTCTTTGTACAAATCATAAAGGATTTTTTCGTCCCACAGGGTTCCCCCGCTTATTTTAAAATATTCACGGGAACTCTTCATAGTTATGGTGTCGGGAGTGTATGTCTGAAGTTTAACAGCATCTGCACCCGCATCCTTAATTGCCCGAACTAATTTTTCGGCATGTTCGATATTCCCTCCGTGATTTGCGGAAATTTCAGCTATTACAAATACCGGTTCATTCTTTCCAATGGCCCGTTTGCCAATTACAATCTGCTGATTCATAAATTTTCTTCCTCATTCATGACTTTAGATTCTTTCCGACCAGATCTAATTGTTTCAAGACTTTTTGGTCCTTGGTTAAAAAAAAGATCAATCGCTGATGCATAGGGAACAAAAGGTCTGTGAAGTTGATCATATTCAGCCGGAGAATAGTTATGGAGCAATACTTTTATCTTTCTTTGATTGAATTCAAGCATTTCTTCAATTAAATAGCCTTCTGACCCGGCTGGGGAAAGGTAAATATCTGCCCCAAGCCTTTCGCAAATGTTCCCCAATAACGTTGAGCGTCTTCCAGGGAGATCAAGTTCGGAGGCCATTACAAACTGACTTTCCATTCCTATTAATCCGCATAACATTTTAACAACTCTGATATTCAAATTGCAGAGACTGCCATCACATTCATTGAAAATACTTTCAAGTTTGGGAAAAAGATCATTGAAAAAAAGGGCTCTGGAGTATGCGCATTCGATTGCCCTCAAATGTTTTCTTGGAAAATCCTCCATTTGAATCTTGGCTTCACAAATAAGCTGTGGAAATTTCCTTTTAACAGGAAGACTTATCCATTCAAGGCCTTTTGTCGTCAAAATACGATTTCTTTGCTGCCAGGAAGATTTTTCGAACTGAACATTATCCAGAAATACAAAATAGTCACTCTGATCAATCAAGTCAAAATATCCAACCCAGGGAAGAAAGGTTGGCTGCATCACAACACATATTTTTTTTCTTGGTTCACTCATTATTGCTATTATTCAATATTGTAATATCAATCAATCTTTTTTTGCTTAATAGTCTTGTTGATCTCCCGCCAATTTGGGTTCTGATCAAGTATTTCAAGAACATTCTTCCAGGAGAAATGAGTTTCTCCAAAATGCTGAAATATTTTCTGTACAAGTTTGAAGTCTTCGGTTGTATCAACTGTCCAACGTTCTTTTGAAAGATCAGTTGAATGGGCAATGTTCTTCGTCTTAAAGGATTCCGGATGCTTCTCGATAAATAGAGTAACATGCTCCCGCCAAAGGGGGTTCGTATCTATTTCCCAAAGTTTTGCCAATGTTTCAGACTTTATTACCTCAATATCAAGGCCTCGTGGAAAGGAGTTCACCAAAAAGGCATTCGAAACATATTCAAGGTCTGGTTGTCCGGCAAGGAATTCTTTTATTCCCTGGTCAATTACTTCCGGATCGATTAGTGGGCAATCGGAAGTAATTCTGACAATGGCATCACAAGGGAATTTCATTAAAGTTTGAAAATAGCGATCCAGAACGTCTTCTTCAGAACCTCGGAAAAAATTCACTCCTTTTTTTTTGCAGAAATCTACAATTGCCATATCTTCATCGCAAACGGTACAAGCAACAATGACATCATTTACAAAACCAGCCATTTTTACTCTGTCAATCACCCGCTCAAGCATTGGTTTGCCCAGAAGGTCTTTCATGGCTTTTCCGGGAAGCCTTGTGCTTCCCATTCTTGCTTGGATAACAGCATTAATTTTAAGTTTTTTTTCTGAATTTGAATTCATGATATCAATATTTTACCAGAAATTACTTTTCCAGGCATGACATGCTCCTCAAAAATTGAGTTGAAATTGCTAAATCAATTTTACATCAGAAGGGTGAGACAATATTTCCGGCCAGGAGTCTGGCAACAACCGTTTCCTTAAAGGGTGAGGGTGGTTGTCCACTTTTTTTTCGAGAGAAGCTAAGACGAATTTCTATAGTCTGCTCGGTTGTGGTGGTTAAATTGTAAAAAGCAATTGAATCAACATCGTCCAGCTCTTTGAACAAAGGATTCTGCAAATTGGAACGAATTTGGCCTGTAGGTAAAACACCAATTGAAGGGAAGGTGTTAATCCCGGAAGGTTGAGGAATAGGATCTGTGGAATGCAGTATCGGATCTCCAGTTCGTCTGTAAAACAATTTTCGATCAACAAAAACCATGGAGCAGCCCAACCAAAGACCAGGACTTGCCACTGCAACGAAAGGCGAGGAATCTACATAGGGAGTAGTAATTGAATAGTAGCTGACTGGAATTGAGATCCCAACACTTGCCAACAATGAATTTGTACCACTCATGTTTGTATTTAGCGCCTTATTAGCGATATAAATTGGAATTTGATTGTAAATCGTAGTGGTTCCATCAGCCAGAACGCGATATGGGCTATTGGCTTTTTCAATATCCTCACGTACTTGACTCAAAAAAGACTGAGCACTCTTTTGCGTTGAGATTCGCCACTCCCCTTGATTGAAGGAATTCGCACCACTCCTGAAAATCGAAAAAAATCCGCCAAAAGCCAGGCAAAGGATACTTGCCGCAATAATAATTTCCATTAAAGTAAATCCAAATTTTTTAAATGGAAATAAGCACCTTCTCACTAATTCAGGACGATTACTTGCTATTTTAATTTGAGTCACTGAATTGGTCCCTTTTCGGAAGGGGTGATTTGTCTGTTGGCAAACAAGTTTATCGCTGAAGTGAGCAGTAAATCGGCTCCCCGGTCTTGATCGAAGGGAGGTTGCACTCCACCTGTCAGGCCGTTGGGAAGGAATCTCCAATATCTACACGATCGATCTATCACGGCTTCTGGCATACTTGAGCTGCTGTTCACCACAGTGATATTGAGAAGACATGAAAATAAATTGTTCATTCAGTTTTTTATTCTTTCGGCGTTTATTGTTTGACGAATATGATGGTTGATATTTCCTTGCAAAGCTTCAACCTCAATGCAAATTGAGTCTTTTTCGAATTTCTTTTGCCCTAAAACAGTAAATTTTGTTGAATAACTAAGTGAAAAGGGTAATGTAATAGTCGCGGCCAGATCGCTGAGATAGACATCCCATGGAGTGGGGGATGAGAATGTTCGTTTATCCAATATACATGCTTTATAGGCAAAATAAAACTCAGAAGGAAGTCGCTTGAATTTCAGAATAGCTTTCTGCATAACTCCCTGAGCCCAAAAATCGATTTGCACCCTTTCAAGCAACCGCTGGTTAACAGATTGTACATTTCTGAAATGGGAAATATAAGATGTTCCGAATATCAAAAGAGCCGTACTTAAAATGAGAACTATAACAATTGCCATTCCCTTGCGATTCAATGATTGAAATACTGTTTGGTTGTTTCTTCTTAATAGTTCATGGCGATCGTTTGTTTTTATTATTTGAACCATTGAATTTGCCCCTCTTCGAGCATAGGAAATCGCCTTCCCACAAGAAATAATCTCTGATTTTGGAAAAATATTGGTTGGTTCATATTTTTAACATTCAGATATCCAAATTTGCTTTGCTTGTTACCAGAACTATAGTGGGAGGCTGAACTCCGCTCGGTTCAACCCACGAAACGTTGATTTCATATCGCTTTAAAAGAAACGGGCGATATAAGGAACCACCGTCGAAAAGTGCTCCACTATTTGTTGAGTTGGAAAAAACCCAAGTACTTGAATCATCGGGATTGTAGGCAGCATTATTCAAATCGACAGGACAATAAGAGAATGAAATAGCCTCATTTGTAACATTCAATGACACCTGATAGCTGTAGGTGCCTTTTACTGTTCCCAATCGAACAGTACCACTGGCAGCGACCCAATCCGATGTCAGACTTCCAATCGGAACCTGGTTATACGGCAACTTCAGAGCCTCATTCATGGCTGTTTCGGCAATATGAATTGCCTCTGTTCTTCGAAAATCTTTCTCTGTCCCCTCGTGGCCCTTTCCCATGATTCCGGCAATGGGGATCATAGAGAATGCCATAATAATGGTAGCTATCAAAATTTCAAGAAGATTCATTCCTCGGCGATTCATTGATTTTGACCTATGGCTGAGTTTTCAGAAAAACTTTCAAAAAATTTGTTTGAGTCAGAGGCAATTTTGTAAGAAGGAATTCTAATATCGCAGGCCATCATTAAAGGTTGTTTACCTAAGATGACGGAAACCTGGTGAAGGGCTATTAATCCAAGGGGTAGGAAACCATGGAAGTTCCAGTCAAGAGTTAAAGAAGCTCCGACACTGATTTCATCGATTCCCAAAATGTCGCCTTTACTTCCCAGAGCCAAATATCTGACCTTGTCCATTTGATTTTGTTCCACTCTGGCCAATGGGCCAAAAAGGCAAAAGGGGTCTATCTTTAGAACAGTTTCTTGTTTCTCTTCCGTAAAATCAAGCTCCACCAGTGCTTCAGCTCCACAGTTTTGCATCAATTGCGGATTTTCAGAAATCGCTTTCAAATTTAGATCGTTAGAATAGCTCCAGTTGACTGTGGTAGTAATTGAGGAAACCGGAAAATCATTTAAATCAAACCGGGGTGGTTGATTATTTCTGATAAAAACTGAGGCATTTTTAATATTGTTGGGAAGACTGTTGCTTATACGCTCCAGAATATCAGATAGAATCCATGAGTTTAGATTGCTTTGAGGTATGGTTTGAATAGGAATCCAACAATGAACAAGATCAGAACAAGCATTAGCCGTTGAAAAGGTAAAAACAAAAAAACAAACAAAGAAGAAGTACCTTAACAGACCGATTTTCAAATAATGAGTCAAATTCAAAAATGCACAAACCAATTCGACAGTCGCTTCGACTCCACTCAGCAAGCTAACGTCCAACAATTTTTCCGAACGTCCCTTGCCGAGAAAATTACTGGTCGATTTTATGGGAATGTTCTTATTTGACATTCTTTTCAAGGATTCTTACGTTAAGCCTCGAATCTGCAATTGGAATTACTGCCCTGAGAGTCCTAAGATTATATTTAAAGCTGGCATTTTGAGGTGAATTGAAATCAGATGGCCAATCCAATGCGTTATCACGAATTTGAATTTCTGCTAAATAGTTACCAGCAACGCGAAAGATATAACGATAATTGGGTTGAGTTCCCATGTCGGCAAGAAGGGTGTTACTTTGATCATACAACCTCCAACTGATACGAACGGGAGTATTAACGTTATCGGACATCAGGGTTGAAAACACTACTGGAACATCTATTTGCAATGTTGAGGTTCCGTTAACTATTTCCTGAGCTAAAACCGGATACACGCTTAGAAGAGAGCCCAATCTGAAATTATTTGCAAATCCAAATAATGTAAGAGGCGCATTCAGATTGGATCCGGCATCCCATGTTTCCACTCCGCTATGATTTTCTTCACAACCCGTTCCTATTGCCAGATTAGTCCATGCAGTCATGTAGGATGGCTGAATATTGGAAGGCGCATCAAGGAAAGTAGTGGTTGATTTTTCATCGACTGCCCGCAAGAAAACATTTGGCCTGTCGTTATCGCGAATGACGATCTGTCCACAGGTGACCGGGCCTGATGCATTTCCCGAAGCATCCGATGCTCCAAAACCGAAATTAAGATTATGATAACCCAAAATCTGATTGGCGTAATTTGGAGCCATTTCGGCAGCAAAATTATTCCCGCTAGCCGAGAAATGGGCCAATGAAGAAATATCAATTTGATAACACCGGTAGCTCCATGACCTGATCTTGGACAACCCGGAGGTTGTCGGAAGATTATCAGGTGTATAATCATATTGATAAACTGCATAGGTTCCTGGGGAGGCAGCATTTGTGCCATCGGGATTCGTTCGATACCGGCTTCCGTTCGGGGTGGCAGCTGTTGGCAAATCTTGGGGAACTCTTTGCCCCATGGCGTTTGAATAGGTAAAACTTGCAACCCGATTTGTAGCTACATGCTTGACTTTATATTCCGGGAAAAACGGATCAGCCAAGGGAGGAGTAGTAATATTGGGGTGTGCGACAATATTTCCGAAGGGATTATCGTCAGCCACCCAGAAAAAGATCCTGTCAGGGTTTGCTTTTCCCTCAGCGTTCGCTAAGACTTCACCGGTAGTTCCCCATAATACTTGGGGAGTTTGATTCCAGGCCAGAGTTTGGTTCCCTGCCACATCTGGAAGGGTAAGACTCGGCGAAGTATTGTCAAGAACAATGACGGGACAGGTTCCACCCACAGAAATTGTAATAAATTTTGTTTTTAACTCTGGAACTTGAATTACAGTTCCATCGGCTAAAATCTTTGGCGTATTCTCATAATAATCGTAGGAATAAACACGGCTTGCATCCACTCGGAGGGAATAAGAGGCCGGTTCGCAAGGGATCTGCATAACCAGGTCTCCAGGCGTTATATCAAGTTGAGGGACATAGGTGGTTTTAGTTATATCAACAAGGGTTTGAGTTAAGCTGACGTCGGGGAGACTGATTTTCCACGTAAAAATTGGGCTGGGAGTTGACCACTGAAGGTTACTGTAAGGTTCTGAAGGGATCGGTGGTGATGCAGAGATCATTGTATTGATTCGATCGATTCCTTTATTTTGATTATCTAAATGCTCTCGCAATTTGAAGGACCATTTTTGGCTTCCGATCATTTGAGGGATAATGTAACAATGTGGTGGTGGATTATTCGGCGTTGCTGTTTCAAGAGTGGATTCACTTTTCAGCGACGGAGCTACTCCACTCAAAACCGGATGGTAAGTGAATCCGGATCCAATGTTGGGTTTTCCGCTCATTATGACGCAATTTCCACCGGGATAGGTTGGCAATGAATATGACTGGATTTTGATGGTTGCCTTCGCCCAACCACTTCCATCTTGAGAAATGGCATTTTGAACTGCGGAGACATAATTTTCCTTTTTGTCCGCAAGAACCCCTGTAGGAATGAGGTCATATTGATAATATTGAAAGTTCGCTTTGACAGCTATTTCGTATTCACCCGGGCCAAAGCTGACCGGCTGTATGACCCGGTTGGTCGGAGTTGTACCATCCATAATAGTGTTGTTAATTGCTTCTCCATAACGGTTTTTGGTTTGAATGATCCGCCAATAAAATTGCAGTGAACTTCTTTTTGTAGTTGATGGAAACATACCGATGAAAGTGTTCTTATTTGGATCAATTGTGGAGGAAACATTAGTATTGACGTCGTTGAGATCCCAAGTTGGAGCATTTTCAACACTAAAGAAGTATTGAGTAGAGTCATTATAAGGAGTAGGAGCATCACCCAAGGTGCCGGAATTGCTGACAAAAGGCCCGTTAATATCAATTCGGGCGAAAGTTGAAGAAACCGGGGGGGGAGTACAGACATTGATTACAGCAACTTCTGTGGTATAATTGCTGGAAACATCGGGAGATGTTCTGCGAGCAGGCGGGTACATTGTCCAGTTGGCGGGATTGTTAATGGCAGTAGCCGGACTCGCAGGGCAAGTGAAATCCATTTCAAACAAGTTTGTTCCTAAAACGATACTTCCGCTTAATTGAGAAAAAGCACCTGTGTAGTAGTCGCGTTTGATAACGCTTTTGGTGACCAACTGTTTGAATCTTGCGGAATATAACGTTGTGGGAATAGTATTTTTGACATAATAACTATAAGCGTCAGCAGCAGCAAAACTAGGCATATCACTACCTGGAGCATTGGCAGGCATTTTCACTGTTTTTACAAGATATAGATGGCCGAAACCATCGGCATCGATCGAATCAGGATATGTGGTTCCATCATAAACGTTTATGATTTCCGGTACTGGAGGGACTTTGGTTATTTCATTTCGAACAAATTTGTAGACAAATCCTTTCGATTTGTCATAGGCATAAACAATACCACCCGTTTGCCACCATTGGTCAGAGACAGCAACATCGGTAAGTTGATTCAAAAAAGCAGTGGCTGGAACACCAGCAGCTTTCAACCATTTGTTGATTTCCGTAATTCCCAGTACATACACCCAGTCGCTTGAGCCATCCTTGCTGCTCAGACCTAATTTCATTGCTGAAAGATCAGTTGGGTCGCCCACGGTTGATCCTGAAAAAGTGGAATTATTCATTTTTAAAGTGTAAACAACACTTGAAGGATCGCGAGTATAAAGGTAACTTCTTCCAGCTCCGGAAACCTTGCAATCCATTACCGGTTGCGTTCCATAAGGGAGGGGGGTTCCGGGGCCGGTACCTGGGGCGCAGGGGTCTCCACATTCGTCGAGGGTGTCTTTGGTATTTGTAGAACTGATTACTACCCGTCCGCATTCTCCAATGTTCGTTGGTCCGGTATTAGAAGTAACATTATAATCCAATAAATTCAGAATTCTTTCGTTAGTTTGTACTGTTTCTCTGACCAGTTTGTGGCAAGTTCCACCCTGGAAAGGCCAACCAGCGCCATCCATGCATGTCACAAATCCATACATGTTATACGGCGGATAAAGAGTGTTGGGATGCGAAGTTCCGAACCAATCAGGGTGCAGGTATGGAAACGAACTATAGATTACATCTGCCGGATCAGCCGAGTGATACCATTTCCCGTTATCGATATAAAAATAACCTGGTTGTCCTGTTACTGGAGTAGGAGCCCATGAGCAAGGGTAGTCATCTCCCCAAAATCCGTAGCTACCGCAATATGGAACCGGATAACTCTTCGGATCGTGTATTCCGATACCACTTTTTGTGTTTCCTGGATAATTATGGTGAACATGGACGATCTGATTGCGCGCGCCAGTAAATGAAACTGTTCCGCCAACGTTGGGGTCAATGTAAACAGATGTCATTACTTGCCGAACCAATTGACGAGTCGTTACTTGCATTCCGGTAGTACCAGCTGAAACGAAAGTCCATAAATCTTTTTGCGGGGAAGAACCACTGACCAGATGCATCGAAGCAGACAAATTGAATGCCTCGCCTGGCACATAAAGTGTTTGTGGAGCTGCGCCAGTCAGGTTATTCAATTTGTAGACTCCATTTGAAGGCCCATTGCCTATCAACAAATAAGCATCGCCGTTCTGCAAATAAAAACTGTCTAATCCGAAGACTTGCAGCGAACTGAAAAATAGAAAAATACAAATTCCCAGTCCTATGATTCGGATGTTTTTCATATTCTTCCCCTTTTTTCTGAAGAAGCCCCCACCTATCTTCTAAAAGCTGCTATTGCAGTTTTTAAAGACTGGATCAAATAAGGATTCAGATGATAACGCGTAAAAATCTGTTCACACACTGGAATAGTAAGATCAACTCCACCAAATAAAAACATGCGCGGAGGTTTATAATTTCCAATTAATGAGGAAAGATCTTTACTGGTTGCTAAATACTTATAGGTCATCTGTTCAATACTTTTTTGCAGTTCTCCAGCCCAGTGGTTAGCTATAGAAACAGTGCCTGGCTGCGGCAGAGGGGAGTTGAGGATTAATTGGTATATCGAATTAGCCCATATTGATGTGTTTAATGGAATTCCTTCCATGATTTCAGGCAAAATAGGATGGGAATTGAGAGAATCGTCTATCACCGTTGAAATCTGATTTTGATCGGCAATCTGTTTAATAGCTGCGTTGACTTCTGCAACGATCTGCTGAAGTTTTTTATCGGTTTCTTCGCGACTCAAAAAAACCTCGGTCCATACTGAATCTTGTATAGAATTAATGGACTTTTCCAATTCAAGTATCTTTTCGTCGATTTGTTGTATTCGATCTGTGATTTGTTTCTCACTTTGGACAGGAACTTGAGACGGGGTAACACGATTTAGCTCTGGAACATTTTCTTCATCTGGAATGGTTTTATTTTTTATCTGCAAATTAAATATTTCAGCTTCAGCTGTTTTCAAATTTATAGTGTTTCTTTCAAGCTGCAAAGCTGAAATGTTTCTTTTTATCCCATTTATTGCTGCTTCAAGAGTTTTCTTTTTCTGAGCCATCCGTTCATAAATTCCTTCAACTGTTTTCTGATCGTTTCGCATGACATTGGGTCGCGAAAAACGATCTGCCGCAAAGTCAAAGGTTGCCATTAAAGGATGAAGAGCAAGACATGTCCTAAAATCAACCGTGCCTATTTTGTTTTCAGCGCTCTGCAAAGCGTTTGCAGCTTCCAGATTGGAGAGTGAAAAGCCCAAAATCATTGTACAGGCTATTAGAAACGTTAAGTTTCTTTTTCTCGATAAACTCATTTTTCTCTCTCCTTGGTTTTGAGAACTGTATAAAGCTCTTTGATCGATTCATTTCTTAAATCTTTAAAACCCAGTTTATATGGAGAATTACAATATTCAGGAAGACGCAATTGCCAAAAAAGCCGCGCGTTAAATAACCATTTTCCAAAGATTTGAAAATTTTTGGATTGTGGGTCTTGAAAAAACTCTGAATGATGAGTTGATTGAAGAATCGATACCTCTATATCTTTGGGAGATGGGTTTTCAGTAAGGGGAGCTACATCGGTGACTGCTTTAAGCGAATATCGTTTGGCCAGATGGAGCACAACGGTTTTCAAATCCTCGATTATTTCAGATAATTGCAAAAGCAGAGCCTCTTTACCTGGAACCCCTTGGCCATCACTAGCATTTTCAAGATTTTCAAGCAGAGAAAGTCGGGAACGGGTATTTTGAATCTGTTTTTCACAATCTCTTCGCGTTTCCCAATATTTATTTTCGGCTGTTTGGCGTTCCTGCAAAGTTCGAGCTTTGGTAAACTCTTGGCGGATGGTGTTTGAAGCTGTTTCAACCTGTTTTTGAAGAGAATTGATTCTTTCATTTAAAGATTTCTTCTCTTTATCAACATTCTCTGAAATCTTATAGTTTCCATTAGAAAAGCTCTTAGTTTTTAAATCCAAGGATCTAAAAATTGGATGGGAAAGCAAAAGAAGGCGTGAGTCAATGAATCCCTGGTCTTGGCTGTAAGCAGAACAAGAAAGGAAAAAAAACAATGCTAAAATAATAATTTTTTCTTCAAACATGATCAACTCACCATCCGGCTAAAATCCAGAAGATTCAGTAATTGCCACCATCTAATTTCATTTTAGCATATTTTTCCCTGCAACAACAGAACAACAACCCACGATTGAAAAACATTTTGTAAATTAATGTTAATGTTGCATTTTCCCCTGGAAAAAATTAATCAATATGTTAATTGCCAAACTAAGAACCATTAAAACTATTCCGAGAGCCACAGCAAAAACAAATTCGCCTTTGTCGTATTCAAGAGCAATAGCGGTAGTAATAGTACGAGTAAATCCTCTGATGTTGCCACCTAACATCATACTCACTCCAATTTCCGAAATAACTCGTCCGAAACTTCCCGCTATGCCGGAAATGATTCCAAAACGCGCTTCTCTTAAAATGACTATTGAAGTTTGGAAACGATTGGCACCCAGTGTCATAGCAGTTTTTTTGTATCTCCCATCGAGCCTGCTGATTGTTGCAATTGTAAATGTTGTGACCAACGGGACAATCAAAATGATCTGTCCGATTGTAATTGCCGTCTGTGTGTAAAGCAAATCCCAGGAACCGAATATTCCTTTTCTGCAAAGAAAAGAATAAACGAAAAGTCCGATCAAAACAGTAGGAAGCGCTAGCAGGCTATTTAACACCGTTATGACCAGTCGCTTCAAACGGAACTGGTGAAGAGATATCAAGAGCCCGAGTGGAATTCCCAAAAGAGAGGCAAAAAACGTCGAAATTAAACTGACTTTGACTGAAACCCAAACAACTTCACACAACTCAGCATCCATTGATTTCAAAAGAGAGGTCGCAGAAACAAAACAATCTACAAAAAAACTCATATGATTGGTCACCTCACTATTTCAGTAAAAGGAAACAAGGCAAAACGTTTATTTCCAAAGAGCTCTCTTATTTTATTCAGATTCCCTACTTAAAAAAACTTACTTTAGCACATTTTGGGCAGTTGGCTTTCGAAAACAATTTCGCATTTTCGAATTTCCTTTGACGTAATTCAATAAAGTCATTCAAGCCAATTTCCAAAAATATTTCGGTATAGAAGCTAAACTCCACTTTAAGGAAGAGGGAAATAAGTTCATTATTTCTTTTCGGAGTCGGAAGTTTCCTTCATTGCATCCGGGAAAAACACAGGTTTTCCCTGCACTTTATAATTTGCAATTACCGATTGCCCTTTTCCTGAAATCAACCACTCTGCAAATTGTTCAGCTAAATCATACTTAACATGAGGGAACTTTTTAGGATTTACAGGAATCACACTATATGGATTTAAAAGCTTGGGATCGCCTTCGAAAAGGATTTCCAAATCCAGTGGCTGTTTTCCCCCTAATTTGAAATTCAGATAAGTCGCGCGATCTGAAATTGCATATGCCTGCTTTTCATGTGCAAATATTAGGGTTTTGCCCATTCCCTGTCCGATAGAAAAATACCATTTCTCTGAGTCTTTTGGAGAAACAGGTAAATTATCTGCTTGTTTCGATTCGCTACCAACTTTGGAATTTTTTGTTACTCCGATTCCAGTTTCTTTCCACAAATTTTGCTCTAGTACATGAGTTCCGCTATCATCTCCCCGTGATACAAACGGAGAACATGTTTGGGAAATTAGTTTAAGAGCTTCGATTGATGTTTTGGCTTTTTTTATTCCAGCTGGATCATTTTTGGGCCCTATTATTACAAAATCATTATGCATAACAGGATACCGCTTTGTACCAAAGCCATCTTTCACAAACGCCTCTTCCTTTTCTTTCGCATGAACAAAAACTACATCGACGTTTCCATCAATTCCGTCCCGGATAGCAGCCCCGGTTCCCTTGGCAATTGCTTTTACTTGAATTCCGGTGTCCTTTTGAAATTCAGGCAAAAGCACATCCAATAAACCTGAATCCTGGGTACTTGTAGTGGTGGCCATCTTTATTTCTTTCTGATCAGCGTAGCTGAATTTACTTTGGAAAGAAAAAACCGATATAACTACAACGAAAAATAAAACTTTTTTGAAATTCATATCATTCTCCTAGTCTAATTTCGCAATTTGGTGCCGAAAAAAAACAATTATTATGTTTTCCTGAAAGTACACTTGCAAGAAATTTCCCATTTTTATTAACGTGAAAAATCAAGAACTTCCTAGAGAAGATATCAGCTCATCAGTCATTTTTTGAAAAAATAATCGCTGTCTCCTTTGAATACTACTGAGTTATGGTTCCATAAAAAGGTATATCACGAAATTGATTTTCATTCTATTGTTTGGCAGAATATTTGTCTTCAAGTGTACTGTTCACAGATATTAGTCAAACATTAAAAATGTGTAAACAATTTTCTGATCGCTTTGAATCCTGTCAATAAGCTAACTTTTAATGCTTTTTTGACTTCTACAAAAAAATTTGCAGCATGAAATATCCTAATTTCAATTTTTATTCAAACAAATTTTAACACTCTTCCGATAGATAACCCGAACAACTTGGTAAAAACTTGCAAGGTATTTTTTATTTTAGTATCTCCTAATTATTTTCTTGAAAGGACTTGAGGTGAAGAAAAGATGATGAATTCAACTGAAAACAATTCCAGAGACCTCCTTGAAAAAACAAAAATTGGTCCGAAGTTTTTTAGAATAGATGCCATGTTGAAACTGGCTAATTCTTCGCGTAGTTTAGAAGCCCTCAAGGAAATTCAGGCCATGGAGAGCGATAAAGATCCTGATATCTCAGCCGTCTCAAAAGAGGTTGCCTTGAAAATAAAAAGCCGGCTTTTTTCTCTGTCAATAAATGTTCCTGATAAAAAAGGAATCTTCGGGGTGGTCCTTGAGGAAGTTGGAACACTACTAGATTTTATTCGCACCTCCCCAGAAAAGGTTCCCGAAGATCAAATTTGTTCTGCAGCAGCCTTTCTTGCGCGCTTTGGAAATCACTCAGATTCAAAAACCATTCTAAGTTGGCTCGAAAAAGCTGATTTCAAGGACACATTTTTCCTTTTGGAAGCATTAAGGCCACTGGCACCAAAAGAAATTGAAGACAATCTTTCCACTTTCCTTAAATCACCCAATTCTTTGATAAGAAGTCAGGCACTTTTAGTCCAACACCAGATCAACGTGTCAGATTCCGTAGCAAACTTGTCAAAAATGCTATTATCGAACGAACGTGATGAACGCATTGTTGGACTTAAAACAGCTCAACATTTCCAGTTCTCCGAAATCAGAGAACTGATTCTAAATGTACTTGAGAAAGAAAGTGATCCGGAAATCCTCAATATGGCGGGAAATATAATTTTGGAAACTCCGCAGGTGGAATCAGCACTCGATTTGTTGAATTTAATGAATTCTCTGCCTAAAGAAAAGAAGGAGATATTCAACAGTATTTTTCTGAATCTTGCCCAAGCATTAGGAAAAAACAAAATCCTCTCTCCGGAAGAGGCAACTCCAAAAGCCCTGTTGAAGCGATGGCAAAAGGAGAAATCCTTAATCTGCCTAAAAAATATAGAGGATCAAGTTAAAAAAGAAAACAAGGTGTCAGAAAAAGTGGAAAAGTGGCTAACTCAGAATTCGGCAGTCCCGGAAGTGAGAGATTTCATCCAAAAACTTTCAACAAATCCCAAAACTGAGGAAGTCGCCCAAAAAATTATTCCGACTGTAAAAAATAGCAATGATAATTTGAATGAATCCTCTGAAGAAGCTCTCTCACAGGAAACACCTGATCCAAACAACCTTAATAATTTGGATGAAAGCAAAAAAATTGCTTTTATTTCTAATTTAAAAGAAGTGACTTTCCCTAAATTTGCAGATTGCTTAAGGGAGCAATTGAACCATGGGAGCGTGGAAGTTAAGTGCGCTGTATTTTCAGCATTAAGAGAATTCTCTAAATCTACACAAGACTTGGAAATTGCACAAAAAGCACTTTCAGAGGAAGTTGACCCAAAAGTAAAAACGGCGGCGTTCCTTCTTTTACAGAAAAGGTATTTTTCAAGACTATTGCCATCATTAAAAGGGTTAATTTCCTCGGACATTCACAATAAAATTCGAGCTTTTTCCTTCCCACTTGAAATTGATCCAGATAAATCGTTTTCTGAAGCAATTAAATTGTATCATTCGGAAAATGAGTTGGAGAAAGGGGTTTATCCAATAATCCATTCCTCACTTAGAGACCTTTGGGATCTCGGATTCAGAGGAAAAATTCATTTAATGGATAAATACTATTTTTCCCAACCTGAAAGTTGATAGGAAGGAACATTTTCTCCAAATAAACGCAGACTTGATCGCTAATCGCCTCCGGCCCGTTCAATAACCGGGTCTTGCCAATTGAACCAAATAAAAGCTTTGTTCTGAAAAATCAAAATTAATCGGCACTTTAGCAAAAGTGTTCGCTTCCTCTGTTTTCTCTAATCCATTGATGCATTTTACCTTGCAAATATGGTAAAATCCTCCCGCACTTTTAAAAATGAGAAATCAAGGGACGGGAATTATGGATAAACACGAGATCACTGAAATATTTAGTTCCTATAAAACTGATAATGAGATTTTTCACGATCTCATGCCAATGCGAATGCGAGAAATTCTTCTTGTCGCAACAATTTACGATGCTTTTACTCTCGAACAAGATGGCCTAATTTCGGAAATGATTTTTACTGAGTTTTATCAGTTGAACTTATTTCATGCCCCGAGGATAACAAACGTTTCTTCAGAAGAAGAAGCCCTGGAAAAGCTTAGAAATCGTCATTTTGACTTAGTAATAATCATTAGCCGAATTCAGCGAACTGATTCATGCGAATTAAGTCGCGAAATTAAAAAGATTTCCCCAAATCTTCCGGTAATTCTGCTTTTAAACGATAATGCTGAAATCGGCCAGATTAGCCAAAGAATGCAATTATTGAAATACTTTGATAACGTTTTTATTTGGAACGGGAATTCGGAAATATTTCTCGCAATCGTAAAATACATCGAAGATAAGCTTAATGTGGCAAATGACACTAGTATCGGCCTTGTAAGAGTAATTCTTTTAGTGGAGGATTCCTTCAGATACTATTCAAGGTACATGCCACTTTTGTATCAGGAAATAATGAAACAAACCCAACGCCTTGTAAGCGAAGAACAAACGGATGCAATGACAAAGGTACTAAGGCGTCGGGCGAGACCGAAAGTTGTACTAGCATCCACATACGAAGATGCAATTCAACTTGCGAAAGCTTATAAAGACTATCTATTGTGTGTAATTTCGGACGTTCGTTTTCCTAAAGACGGGAAGTTGTATGATTATGCTGGTATCGAACTTACAAAGGAATTGAAAAAAGAAAATCCGGATCTACCGGTCCTTTTGCAATCATCTGATTCTGAAAACGCACAATCTGCAAACGACCTTAAGGCAAGCTTCTTTAATAAAAATTCTGAAAGTCTGGCTCGTGACTTAACCCACTTCTTTTACAACAACCTGGGTTTTGGTGATTTTATTTTCCGCAACGAACAAGGGCGGGAAATTGCCCGAGCAAAAACCCTGGAAGACCTAAAATTGAAATTGAATCAGGTTCCAGCGGAATCAATCACTTACCATGCTTCTCG
Source organism: Candidatus Rifleibacteriota bacterium (assembly GCA_015233565.1). Lineage (GTDB taxonomy): Bacteria > Muiribacteriota > Ozemobacteria > Ozemobacterales > Ozemobacteraceae > JADFXM01. The sequence goes on along the minus strand of JADFXM010000001.1, from coordinate 267,678 downwards.
AAATCATTTTTCAGCCTGGTTGATGGCGCGTGGAGAGATCCAAATCGCTAAGGTTGTTTTCAAAACCAAGGTTACGGATTTCAAAAATGCTGAAGACCTCCGCAACTTTTTAATCCACGTCGGAGATTGGATCAAAACCCTAAAAACAAAAGGAAAAGTAATTGCTTTCGATGAAACTTATCTTTCTTTGGAAAATCAGATTTTCAAGCTCGCAGAAGGCTCCCTTGGCGGAAAAGGGCGAGGACTCGCATTTGTTAATTCCCTTTTAAGCAACTTTGACTTATCAAAAAAAGTTGAGGAAGCAAATATCCAGATTCCTCGAACTGCTATCATCGGAATTGATGAATTCTCCGCATTTTTGGAACGAAATAATCTATCAAGTCTGATCAGGGATGGTCAGGATTTTGATGTAATTAAAAGACGTTTTACGATGGGAAATCTGTCAACAGAACTTCAGGAGCGATTGCAAAAATTCCTTATTCATTTTACTGCTCCCCTTGCAGTAAGATCCTCTGGGCTTCTGGAAGATTCCCTTTCTCACCCTCTTTCCGGGCTCTATCAAACTTTCTTTCTTCCAAACAATCACACAGACCCAAATGTTCGTCTTGACCAACTTATGGAGGCAATTAAATTAGTTTTTGCCTCGGTTTATTCAAAAACCGCAAGAATGTACTTTGATGCCATCGATTATAAAATTGAAGAAGAAAAAATGGCGGTTGTTGTACAAGAACTTGTTGGACGCCAATTCGGAGAATATTTTTTCCCCCATGTTTCCGGTGTAGCACAATCTTATAATTATTATCCTTTTTCTTATATTCAACCCCAGGATGGAGTTGGTCTTACAGCCATAGGGTTAGGGAAATACGTTGTTGAAGGGGAACAATCTTTCAGGTTTTGCCCTGCTTATCCACAACTGGAAATCCAAACTCCTGATGTTCTCATTAAAAGTTCTCAACAGCATTTCTTTGCACTGGATCTAGGGAAGAATACTATTGATCTTTTCAATGGCCAGGATGCAACTCTGGTTTCCTTGCCTCTCTCCGAAGCGGAGAAATATCCGTTTTTCAATCAGTGCGCTTCGGTCTGGGACTACAATGATCAATGCCTTCGACCAGGTGTATCCGGAAAAGGGCCGCGTGTACTGAATTTTCCTTATCTTGTAAAATACGACCGTTTTCCTCTCCCGCGCATCTTACAGGTTGTACTTGAAACAATTAAAACTGCAATGGAAACTCCAGTTGAAATTGAATTTGCTGTAGATCTTGAACCTGGGAAGGATGACAAACCAACTTTTTACATGTTGCAAATTAAGCATCTGTTGCGTGATACTGAAGATTGTTCGGTAAACATGGAAGAAATTTCCAAGAATGAGATATTCCTTTTGACTGAAAAAGCCATGGGCAACGGAACTGTCAGAGAACTTTCTGATATTGTCTGGGTGGATCCTGAGAAGTTTGACAAATCCCGGACACTTGAAATGGGGCAGGAAATCGAAAAAATTAATGAATCATTCAGAAATGCGGGCAAAAAATATATCCTTCTTGGCCCCGGACGATGGGGAACTCGTGACCGTTGGCTGGGAATTCCCTTGAACTGGCCACAAATTTCCCATGCCAAAGTAATCGTGGAATATGGTGTGGAACAATTTCAAATCGATGCCTCACTTGGATCGCATTTTTTTCATAATGTGACATCTATGAACATTGGATATTTCTCGGTTCCTTTTCAAGACCGCGTAAGCTTCATCGATTGGAATTGGCTACGGTCCCTGGAGGTTAAAAATAAAACTGCTTTCTTTGTCCATTCCCAAGTGGCTAACCCTGTAAAAGTAGTCATGGATGGCCGTAAAGGAGTTTCTCTGATATACAAGGAATCTTAGCTGCCCCCATTCTCGATGAGTAAGAGGTCAAATTTGTACCAAAAGAATTAGTCAAAGCAAAAATAAAAAGAACTAGCGCCTTTTAATCCCCCTAAAAGCCGCTTACAGCATTGCCTACAAACAGGTGAGAATTTCGAGGAGTTGCTGAAATTTGCCCCATCATAAAGGTAAAATAGAAAAAATGAAAAATGAGAAGCCCGAATGGAAAGTTGTGATCGACCTTCTCCGAGAAGTTAACCAACCTTTTTTCAATCGACTCGGAAGGAAAATGGTTTATTTCCTTTTTAAACGGAACGTCGAAAAAGCAGGTAAATTGATTGATCGCATAGATGTATTTCATGGACAACAGGCAAAATGGCATGAAAACAAATGGGATAATCAGGCGATGCCGAGAATTAACTACTCCGACCTGGAGAACCTGGTTGAGGAAACTTTCGTTGTGGCTTCCCAGGAATTGTCTGATGAAGAAATTTTAAATTTGATCCAACTCTGGCTAAAACAGGATCAATTGAGATTTTTTACTGAAGCCACCGAAAAAAGGGATGTCCCACTTGCTGAAATTCGAGAAGCAATCCAGCGATTTAATCGAATGATTGGCCATCATGAAATATTTTCAAACGAAGAGCGAATTTCTCTTAGAGTGGCTCTTATCAGGCGCTTCTTCACTGAAGACCTCGAATACATCAATACGGTTAAAAAGAACGTCAAAATTAGCGATTTTTCGGCTATTCTCTTCCGAACCATTGGAACTCCGAAAGGATGTGGAAAACTAGGGGGGAAAGCCGGCGGCTTATTTCGAGCTCAAAAAATCCTTGAGACCGCGAAAGTCGAAAAAACTATTCTGGAAAAGATCAAAGTTCCTAAAACCTGGTATCTTACCTCCGATGGATCTCTTGAATTCATGCATTTCAACGCTCTTGAAGAAATGCCAACTATTAAATATCGTGAAATTTCAGAAATCAAAAATGAGTTTGCCTATCTCAATCAGATCTTCAAAAACTCATTTCTCCCTCCAGAAATCATTGATGGATTGAAACTTGCTCTTGATGATTTCGGCGAAGTTCCGCTGATAGTAAGATCTTCCAGCTTATTGGAAGACTCCAAACAATTGGCATTCGCGGGAAAATACAAAAGTCTTTTCGTTTCCAACCAGGGACCAAAAGAGAAGCGCTTAGAAGAGCTGAAAGACGCCGTTGTTGAAGTTTATGCGAGCATTTTCGGCCCTGACCCAATTGAATATCGCCGTGAAAGAGGATTGCTCGATTTCAACGAGGAAATGGCAATAATGATTCAGGAAGTAGCCGGAAAAAAAGCTGGAAAATATTTTTTCCCCGCTTTTGCAGGAGTAGCTTTCAGTTTGAATGAATTCCGATGGTCACCACGAATTAAAAGAACCGACGGGATTGTTCGTCTTGTAGCCGGTCTGGGCACACGTGCAGTTGATCGAGTAGAAAATGATTATCCAATGCTGTTCAGTCCTGGACAACCCGGACTTAGGGCAAACATTGAACCTCACGAAGTTTTGCGATACTCGCAGAAATCAATTGATGTTATTAATTTGGAAACTGGCCAATTTGAAACCATGGAAATTGAGAAACTTATTGAAGAAGTCGGAAACGAATTTCCTCAATTGTCACAGATTATTTCCAACTTCAGGGACGGTGAGTTGGTTGCACCGTTAGGTACCATGTCCAATTTGAAAGATGGCATTCCAGTAGTGACTTTTGCCAATCTTTTGAAGTATTCCCCCTTTGTAAAACAAATAAAAGCTATTTTGGACACCCTACAAGAAACAGTCGGTTGGCCGGTCGATGTAGAATTCGCAGCGGGAGAAGAACCTGGAAGTATTTACCTGCTTCAATGCCGTCCTCAAAGTCATTTTGGTGAAAATGTCAATATTTCCATTCCAACGAACATTCAAGATTCCCAGAAACTTTTTTCAGCTAAAAAATTTATTACCACAGGACAAGTTACAAATATTGAATACATAGTTTACGTTGACCCGTTTGAATATGACGGATTAGAAACTCTCGAGGAGATGATAAGAGTTGGAGAAATAATCAGTGAGCTGAATTCCCACCTTCCCTCCCGCAAATTTATTCTGATGGGTCCGGGACGCTGGGGAAGCCGAGGAGACATCAAACTAGGTGTCAGAGTCGCTTACAGCGATATCAATAATACTTCAATGCTGATTGAAATAGCCCGCAACAAAATGGGATATACCCCTGATCTTTCCTTTGGAACGCACTTTTTCCAAGATCTGGTGGAAGCGGAGATACGCTATTTGCCATTATACCCAGACGAGGAAGGCAATTTCTTCAATTCCCAATTTTTTACTGAATCTCCCAATTTATTAACCAAGCTTGTCCCACGCACCGAACATCTGAAAAAAGTCGTCAAGTTAATCCATATTCCTCAAATTGAGGAAAACTCCACGGTTTCAATAATAATGGATGGAGAAAACGAGCGTGCATTAGCTTTCTTAAACCAGTCCAATAAATGAGAGAAAAAATATTTGCTAAAATGTGGCAAAAAAATAAACTGAATATTGCTCTTGGAAGAAAAATGTGCTATTTTAGCGAAAACCTTTTATTGGGTTTCATTTAGGGACGTCGTCAAGTGGTAAGACACTTGCCTTTGGAGCAAGCATCCCAGGTTCGAATCCTGGCGTCCCTGACTGAGTAAGAAAAAGAGGCGGAACTCAACCGCCTCTTTTTCTTTTTCCTTGGACTCCAAACACTTGATTCTTTTCTTGAGTCAGGTTTAATAATCCACGAATATCCATTCCGGAAAATGTGTGGGTAAATCCTTCGCAACGGCCCGATGTGAAAGGTGGTTTGGGAGTTCTTGAGTAAAGTTTGTCTCATAAAATGGTTTTCAAAGACAAGCCTGAAACACCGATTAATACCAATTTCAATTAGTTCGTTCATACGACCTATTTCGTGCTTCAGATCTGGGTAAATAGGAGTTGGGACTGACAGAAGTGAATGCTTCAACCATCCAGTAAGGGCTCCTTATTTTCATGAAAGTTACGTGTTTTCTTGGAAAATATACCGATCCAACTTCATTTTGATCAAATCAATGTTCTTGGGGTTATGCACATATTTTTTGGGATTGGTATAAACACAAACTTTTACCAGTTGAATTTTTCTGCTAAAAAACCTTTCACAACGACAGAATAAGATTTTTTTTCCTGTTTGCCCTGCCACTTATAAATAAAAGCCTCTTTTAATAATTAGCGCTTATGCCGATATTTGACCCGGAAAATAATTTTTTTTCGTCCGGTTTGGATTAGAAGGGGCAAATTATGGAAAAGAGAAGAATTTTAAAGATTTTGGTTTCCCTGATTTTCATCGGTTTAATGATTTCAGGGGAAGCCGAGGCAATCATTACAAATCCCACCGTTACTATAACCAATGACGCCAATGGTGACGGAATAGCTGGTGTGGGTGACACCGTAACATTCTCTTGTAGATCCAATAATGCCAGTGCCGGCATAACTCCATTTGTCAACCTTGGAGTGCTTGGAAACCCCACATTTGTCCTTCCAAATGTTTCAGGAAACTATTACAGTGCTGTTTTTTCAATTTCAAATGGAAGTTTTGACAATACCTCTTTTAATGCTCAGTTTAGTGATAACGACAGCATGGTTAACTCAGGAAATACGATTGGCATCGACAGTCAACCACCAAATTCATTGTTAGGAATAGTTCTTGACTCAAGTGCTGCTCACGGCACCGGAGGAGAATATATCATCGGGGATTACCTGAAATTCACCATCGATTTCAGTGACGCTGACGGGTTAAATGGCCCCCCCCGATTGCAAGTTTATGCCGATTTAAACAGTTTTGGCCTGGGAACCAATGTTCCTCTGACATATTCAGGCAACGGAAGATATTCCTTCAATAAGGCAATTCCATCCGGTCGATCCGGAACCGCAGCAACATTCGATCTGTTAGCTGTCGATAAAGCGGGAAACAGAAAAACCTATGCAAGTTCCATCACTTATGACACAAGGGTGCCGGCAATTGACTCTGTAATCGCATCTAACACCAGTGGTTTTTCTTATATCCGAACAGGGGACACAGTAAAAATTACTGCCACCGTTTCAAATTATAATAACGAAACTCTGACTGCTTCGAATTCGATTCTAATTCCAAATTCACCAGTTGCAATGACACGAACCGGAGCAGCCACTCTTGGTGGAACCACTACTTTTGAATACTCCTTCTCGGTTCCAACTGGGACAAACCTCGATTCCTCAGTATATTTTCTCGTAACCGCCACATCCGGGGTGGGAAACACCAGTACTAGGATTTCCAATCAGTTACCGGTAGATACCATCCCACCGATTTTTGCTTATTCCCCAACTATTACCATCAAACAGAACGGAATTGTCAAGAGCAATAATATTGCAATAATCGGGGATCACCTATTCATTCAGGGTGATCTCTCCTCAAGAATGAATAGTTTTATCGTAACTGTTGATCTTTCATCAATTGGTGGAATAGCCAATCAACTGTGTTCTTTCAACAATGATGCAACTACAACATTTGCTCTGGACTACACAGTCCCACAATACACTTCTGAAGACTATTCTCCTCGAAGTTTTACAATAAAAGCAATAGATAAAGCCCAAAATGTTGCATATTCAGTAACTTTGCCGGTCATCTACGTCGACAATCTTCCTCCTTCGATGACCAGCGTTGTTTTTCAAAAATTAAATACAACTGGGACCGCGAAATTTGGGGATACTATTTCTCTTCAGGCAAACGTAACCAATTTGGATGGAGGAACAGTCTGGGCAGATCTCCGATCGATAGGCGGAAATGGCAGCGATGTCCTTTCACTTTCCGGAGCAAATACTTACCTCCTTCAAATGCCGGTTGGCTATCCTGCACCAGGATACAGCTCTGTCGACAGTTTAAAAAGTTTTACCGTCTGGGCAGTTGACAATTCAGGAAATATGACAAACATGACCAGCAACGGTCTATATATAGACAACGAGCCTCCCGTAATTCTTGCGGCAACATGGACAGTAACTCCACCACTTTCTGATACACATCCTTATGTGAAAATCGGTGATGTTTTGAAATTTGCTGTAAGTCTTGCCAGCTCAACTTCTTCAATTTATGACAATCAAGGTGTTTTTATGGATTTATCATCAATTGGGAAAACTTCCAATGAAGCTCTTACTTTCAACGGAGCAGGAACATATACAATTCAAGTCACTGTTCCAAGCGGCACTCTCAATGATGACACAACTTTCTCAGTTATTGCCAAAGATAATGCAGACAACTCAGCAAACACAAGCCTTGTCGTTCACATTGACAACGCTCCACCTGTGCCTGCGGCGATGACTGTAAATTTCATTCGTGATGTTGCAAAGATTGGAACAATTAACCTTGGCGACAAACTCGAATTTATTGTTTCTCAGAACAATCAGGACGGCGGAACTTGTACGATCGATTTATCAATGATTGGTGGCCCAACAACTGCCTATATGAATTATGATTCGAGCCTTTTAAGATATTATCTGTCATACGATACAGCCAGTACTACAATCGAAAATTCGTCCTATGTTTTCAGAGCAAATGTTACCGACAAAGCTGGAAATTCAACAACTTCCCTTTCCAAAACATTCGAGGTCGACTGCATTCAGCCAGTTTTGAATTATGCCTCAGCCACATTTCAAAACATGGTTGGGAATCCAAACGTCATCAATGTGGGAGACAGGATAACAGTAACTGCGATGGTTGATACCACCCGATTGCATGGAGGGAGTCCAGTTGTAAATCTGAGCCCGTTTGGTGGAAGTAGTGTTCAGGCCATGTTCGATGATGGTGCCCACAACGACGGAGGCGCAAACGATGGTTTATACGGCTACACTTTTACTGTTGCATCAGGTAGCCTCGATGGCCAGAACGTTGCATTGGTTGTTACCCTGACAGATAATTGCGGAAATTCCGTAAATGCGACTTCCGATAAACTGTATGTTGACAATCAGCCTTTGGTCATTCAATCAGTTGTGGCAACACTCTCTTACGACAATAACAAGAATACAATTTGCGATTTGGGAGGAATGTTTACCACCCAGTCTTCTTTTGCAACTGATGTCATTAAACTTTCCATACAGATTAACGGCAATCCATGGGATTTTGGACAAGCTTACATCGATTTGACTCCATTGGGATTTGGCACAACCAATTATCAACTTACACTCCAGGATTCTCCCGGTGGGAAAGTAGGAGTGGCTTCATTTAGCCCAATTCCGGGAACTACCCATCGCCAGAACACTTCCTTCAACATCACAGTTGTAGACGTAAATGGAAACGTAAGTTTTGCAACCAGTACTCCTCAAATTATGATTGATAATCTTCCCCCGTCGATTCAGGTCTACCCGATTTCCTTCGTTACTGATAACGGACGATTAGGCGAGGCAAATCAAGGCGATGTTATTCAAATAAAAGTAAGATTAGACAATCACGATGGGATTCTCCCACAGATTGATTTCACCAATTTGTATTTGGCAAATGGGATGACTCCGCCATCTCCAACTCTGTTCCCTCCGGGGGGGCCAAATGAATATACCTACAACTGGAATGTTCCGGCAGGGCTTGGTTCTATTGGATCTTTAACCATTCTTGCATTCAATTCTTCGGGAAATATGGCAGTGGGGTATACGAACGAAATCCGCTTCCTTTCTAATACTCCGAGTATTAAAGGGTTCCCATCCAGTAGAGCTGATTTGACAATGGATACCTCATTGAGTGGTTATGCAAATCAAATCGCCAATCCGGGTGATCAGGTAACTCTGACGTGCGTCTTGAACTCGGCTTATAACGCAGCGAATACTCCCCCTGCAACTGTTTTAGCGGATATCCGGACAATAACTCAGGATCCATCAGATGATTCTTCATCTGCTTTTTATGATGGCAATCCCAATACTTATTGGGCACAGTTGTCGTATCTTCCACCCCCTGTTAGCGGTTCCGGAAATTTCGTTTACATGGCAACTTTTACAGTCGGAGTGAGTAGGCAACAAATTGCAATTGCAAGTTTCCCCGTAAAGGTTCTGCATCCGGATGTTTATTCAATAACCATGGCTTCAAGCACACTTATTTGTGATTCGACAAAGCCTTTTGCCATAGACACACTTGTCCCAAATATTGTTAATTCAGGAATATTTATCGCCTCGGATAGTGGTGATAATCTGAGCCCTGGAATTGCCAATATCGGTGATACTCTTACCGTTTTTGCAGATATCAAAGATTATAGCGACCCAGGTTCAGTGTCGGTACAACTTCTTTCATCAACGTCAGCTTTGATTGACCAGAGCTTGATGCAACTTTCCGCAACCTCAACCCACTATGTGGCTTCGTTCATGGTTTCGACCTATACTGTGGGAGCATGGACTTTAGCCATGCAGGGAAATTCCCACAACGACTTTCCGCGTTATTCAATAAGGGTCACGGATAAGTCCGAAAACCTATCAACGGCTTTCCAAGTAGCGACATTTTCCATCGACAACCTCCCGCCTCAGATTACGAACTATCAGAACCTTCTAATTCCTGGCCATACAGATTTTCCGTGGGTTGCACACGTTGGTTCGGGAGTTTCATCCGACTCCATTGTTGCACAATTAACCTGTGATTTTCAACCATACGACGCCTTCATAGATCTTTCCCCGATCCAGGGAAGCAGTTCATGGCCGATCACTTTTCCGGGAAGCCTTTCAACAGGTAGATCCCAACCATTTTTGCTTTCCACTCCCACAATTGATTTAGCTACGTTTACATTTCCTATTCGTGTCAGAGACCAGGCGGGTAATGTCCTTGCCACTTACACACAACTCGCTGTTGATACCACACGACCCAAATTGACTCAGTGTCAATATGACGGACAAAGGCTATATTTGATATTTAGCGAAGCATTAAATATATACCCTCTACCTCTTACAAACTGGTTCGATTTTAAACAAATCAGAATCGGAAATCGCAATGATCTTTCAGGAAATCCTCCTGACGCCAGCTATACCATCCAGTTTTCAGCAGATGACACACTTGAAGATCCGGGTGGCAATTCTAACAGATTAAGTATTTTGATTTCTATGGACCATAGACGAAGTATTGCTGACTGGGGAAGCTCTCCTCTTTGGCTATCGATGGGATCCAGCTCATTTAACGGAGAAAGTGTAAACAGAATCGGGTGCGACTTAGCTGGAAACTGGGTAATTCCACTGATTCAGAACCCGGCCACCATGACTGTGAATGTTCCTTCACCCTATGCAATTAAGCCAAACTTGTCCGGTGGTTGGTATGATGCGGTAAATCTGCCTGGAGAACTGCATTTGCAATTCGATAAAGACATGGATTTGACTACCTACTCAGATAACACTATCTCTGGCCTTGCAGTAGTGAAAACCCGATCAACCGACAGTCTTCCTGCCGATTATACAAAACGGTATACCATAAGACCCGGGAATGAAACTTCCGCAACCATCAGCTCAAATAAACGTGAAGTGATCGTCCGACTTTCCCCGGAAGCCCAAGATTGGATTGCAATGAAATATCAGCATACCGGAGCTTCGATTTATTATTCGGTTGCCACCAATCCAACTTTGATCAGGGACATCAATGGAAATAGGCTTAAAACAATTACTAATGACCTTGCGGTAGCGGCCTCGTTAACCCCTGTTGTAACAAGCTTTAATATTAATAACGGAGCCACATTGGACATTAACAGTGGAATCTTAAATATTTCCTGTGAACGAAGAATGAGACTATTCCTCGATGAAATGCAGGTAAATAGCCCATTTCCATCTGGAAGAACGATTTCAAATGTGGCAGTATCCAAGGTTTTTCTGTATAACACTGCTAATCAAACCGGATTAAGTCTCGCTTTGTCAACTGCGTCAGTTCCGGCATCATCTACGACTACGCCGCCATTTATGATGAATGATTATACCGCTTCTTCAGTAAATATCCTGCTTTCTACTGATGAAATCAGGACAATTCTTTCCTGGAATACTTCAACAATTTATCTGGGAGTGACCCAGGGCGCATTTAAAGACCTTTGGGATAATCAAAGCAATGCGTATCCTCTCACTGGAACAACGGCAATGCCTGTTTCTGTGACCTTCCCCAGCAGTTACAGTGGTCCCAAGTTGGTAGCTGCAGCACTATCAACTCATACTCCAGTTAAAAGTGCTACCGCGGGAAGCTTGTTTTACGAAATAGAACTTCAAACCGCCACTATTTCTCCGAATATTTCAGTTCCAGTAGATCGCTCAATTTTGCCATACCTAACCATAAACAGACAGGATGACAATTCAGTTTGTGACATTGGCTCGTTTGTTGTCTGGAGCGATCGTGTGGTAAACGGTGTGACAAGAACTGTTGCCAGATATGCAAATACTCAACCCTATTCCGTCGCGCAAAGTATTCCTGTCTATATGAATGTAACAAACTGTTTTGATGTATTTGGAAAAGCAATAGATCCTAACCCAAGTGTAGCAAGTTATGTTTTTAACACTGCAGATCGAATAACTTCAGGAAATGGTTTTTCAAATCAAAGTCAACCCTTTGTTATTGATTCGATGGTCCCCACGGTTGTTTCTGTTCAACCTACCGGTGTAATTGGAAGAACTCCGGTAAATTCTGCTTTGTTTATAGTTACTTTCAGCGAGGCAATGGACCAGTCACAATCTTTTCGTCCAACTCTCCGATTGGGTGACACCAACAATACCGTCATGAATTTTGGATTTGAAAGTTGGTTAAATGCTTCGCAAGCCAGGTTCTTTAATACTTCAGATTTTAACGATAATTCATCGCAAGGCTCTTATACCTATTATGTAAGCGGCGGCTACGATCTGGCAGGTAACGTTGGGGCTAACAATGTGGCTTATAACGGTGGAATGCTGGAAATACGTTCTCACGGACCAGTGATTAGCCAGTACACCATTACTACTTACCCCTCAACAACTGCAAAATTTTCCGCTCCAACTGGTTATGTTACAGGCAAACCCTTCAGCCCTTATGTTTCTCCTGGTCTGGCAACAATAACTGTGACTTATTCAACAACTCCTTCCGGGCCCAACTGGTTGAACTTTTACCAAGGGAATGCTTCCATTGGTTCAGTGCCTATTTCCATTGTCGGAAACACAGGAACAGCACTTTGGGACGGAACTTTGAACGGCAGTTTGATTGGTCAAACGGGACCAGTAAGTTATGAGATGAGAGTTTATGATATGAATGCCAACGAAGGAAGCATTCGTGGAACAATAGTCTATGACGGACAATCCCCGACCATTCTTTCGTGGCTGTTTACTCATGCCAGAACATCGAACGGAACTGTTTACTTCAGCCCCAAAGTTCATTCATATGTAAAAATTGACGCTTTGGGAATTCCAACAGGGCAAAACATCTTCTTAAGAGTAAATAGTCCGGGACTTTCAACAGACACCTACACAATGTCAGCACTTAGCGGCGGCGGATATACTCTCAGTTTTGATGGAAAATCCACAGATTCCGGTGCTCCGGTACTCCCTGATGGACAGTATTTGCTCAATGTGGTTGACGCGGCGGGGAACCTTGGTATTCCGCTTGGACCCACATCAGTAGCAACCGGAACATTAATTATTCGTAACACCGATCCGCAAATCAGCTCACTTCAGACGTTCCGAACAGATAATGCTTCCCAGACTACTCGATTTAACCCAAGAGTAACAAGCCTGACGATACAAGCCACCACAGGTGACCCGGCGATTTCCTCAGGAACTGTAATTGCGCGAATTCTCTCTGGAGCTACTGTGATTCGCGATCTTCCGATGGGAGGTGTAAGCTCAACGTTTACGTCAATCTGGGATGGAACAGATTCAAACGGGAAGATTGTTCCGGATGGCGCTTACAGGGTTACCGTAGTTGACCAAGCGGAGAACCCTTCATCGCTCTATGTTGATCTCACGGTCTCGGCTTCAGCTTTCCAGCTGACTTCAGCACTCCAAATTGATTCAACCACTGTTCGATTGATTTTCAGCCAGGATGTAAATGTTTCAGATGCTTCAAATCTGAGTAATTATTCCATTACTCCGAATGATCCCGCAGGACTTGGTTTTGTCGACCCTGCAACCGTCAATGGCAAAATGGTGGACCTGGTATTCAATGTAATTCCTACAAATCAGGCAACCTATACAATAACCGTAGCTCCAGGTTTCAGAAGCATTGATGATGATCCTATCGTTTCGGGAAACAATGTTGCAAGATTCAGTCCGGATACACAAGCTCCGTTAATTCAAAATATTACTTTCAATGGAATAACTAATTCCAGACAGTTTAACGTGATTTTCAACGAAAAGCTGGACACTGTTTCGGCAGGTTCTATCGGTAACTATACTCTGGTAACAGGAACACAAACCGTTCCTCTTGCCTCAATTACTGTTCTTACGGACAATAAAACGGTTGAGATCACTGCACTTGCAGATATACTGCAGACGGTAAACTATACACTATATGCTTCCGGAGTACGGGATCTTTTCAAAAACCCGAGCGATCCATCACTTGCAAGATTTTCTTTCAAAGGAATGGATGTTACTCCTCCTATTTTAACCGTATCTGCGTTCAGTAATCCAGCAGATGAATATGATATCAGCATTGCGGTTATGACCAATGAGGCCCTTTCAGAGCCGCCGGCGGCAGTTATTACTCAAAGCGGTGGAAATTCAAGTTCTCTGGTATTGAATGTCGGGCCCACTAACATCCTGTTCCTTGGCGGTGGAAGACTGGACAAGAACTTTCCTGGCAATGCGACAATCCAGGTTAAGGGAAAAGATCTTGCCGGAAATACAGCCACTGTCAATATTGCTTTTACTCTTGCTTACGTGAACGCTTCAATGAGAACATCGATTCTTTCAGCAGATAAAAAATTCTCTTTCGTATTTCCGCAGAACTCTCTTACAAAGAACTCCATTGTAAGCATTGTCCCGGATAACATCATCAGGGACAACCCAAGCGCTAATTTGTTGTCAGCTTCTTCCAGAATAAGAGCAGCAATAGCTCAGACGAAAAGAAATGCTGACATTAAGGGTTCAAGCGGCGATGAACTTGCACCAGTAACGGGATTGTATTATCTGAACGTTCCTGATGGTCGGTTAAAAGGATCTGTTGAAGTAAATGCTGACGTAACCAAGCTTGGCGACCTCAAAGGAGTAGGGCTATTTTCCCTGAATTCCTCCGGAAAATGGGAATTTGTCAGTCGAGAGGTAAAATCAGGAAAAATCTGTGGAACAACTGGAAATGTTGGCGCATTTGCTCTTTTAAGAGATACCAAATCTCCTTCTATCAAAATGCTGAGCAAAATTGAACCTGGAAAAATGTTTAGAGATGAACGTCCAACTTTCGAATGGTTTGCCTCAGATTTAGGCACTGGCGTTGACCCTGCTTCTCTCAAGGTAATTCTTGACAAGAAGAGTTATGAAGGGACATTCGATTCCAAGTCGGGAAACATTACATTCCAACCCATCGAACCTTTGGCAAATGGTTATCATGATATCTACCTTGTAGGATCAGACAAAGCGGGAAATATTGGTATTTCTGAAGCTATCAGATTCCTGGTTAAACCAAATTACAATCTTAGCGAAATAGCGATTTTCCCAAATCCCGCTCGCGACCGTGCGGTATTAAGAATTGGAACCAATCGGGATGACGTCTTTGGTGACCTTGTAAATGTGGATATTTATGACGTTTCCGGTAAAAAAGTTAAATCCGGTGATGAGCTCCGTTCGACAAACGCTTTTGACGGGCAACGCCAGACCTTGGATTTAACCTGGGATCTTACGAATGACAACGGGAAAAAGGTTGCAAACGGAGTGTATTTGGTAAAAGTGACTGTCCATGACCCGGATAACTACGAGAAAAAGACAAAAGTAACGAAGAAAATTGCGGTGTTGAGGTGACACTGCAATCTCAACTGAAAAATGCCATTGACCTTCAATTTTTGTGTAAAGAACTAAATTGAAAGATTTGAGGAAAAAATATGAAAGCTAGAACTTTGTCAATCATTATTTTTGGATTAATTTTCACGTTGGCAAATGGTTGCGGTGGAAGCGGTGGAAGCCCTGGGAGATACGCAATTCCCGGAGACGTTCCAACTGCCACAACAACTGGAACTGGAACTGCCATTGGCACCACCGACCCTGATGCGCTTTTGGCATCAGCATGGCAGGATTTCCAATATGGTGCTTACAGTAGTGCAATCAGTAAATTTAATCAAGTACTGACTCTGTCGAATGTTTCTGCAAGCCAGAAGGCTGATGCCAATAACGGTTTAGGATGGTCGAACACGAAATCAACCGGGCTGGAAAGCGGTTACAATTTCTTTTCGCAGGCAGCATCTTCAAATGACGAAGCACGAATTGGGCTGGCTTCGGCAATAATTCGGCGTGGACAAAAATCGGGTTTCACTCAAGCCGTTACTTTGCTTGAGCAAGTGGGCCTTGTTAACACAAGTTTCCGTTTTCAATCAACGCACTCAATAGGTGTAAGCAATGCTGAGGCTCATGCTCTACTTGCTTTTGCATATTTTTGGCGGGGAGGTGTTGGAGATCAGGACAAAGCCAGATCTCAAATCAGTACAGCACGAACAGAGGATGGTTCTTCTGACAGTTCAGTCGCCCAAATTTACAAGACTCTTCAAGATATGGGTTTGACTGGAATATGATTTTTATAGAAAATTTCATGTTTAATCGTTAAGGAAAACTTTTATTGTGTCGATAAGCCAAAATGTTAAGTACTATATGGAAAGGGGGAACAATATGAAAACCCTTGCAAAAACAATCCTCCTCGTTTTTATCTGGGCACTTCTTTCTTCACCGCTCAAAGCGGATTCGGCAGGTGGAGCGGGGGCCTATTTGAAAATGGGAGTTGGAGCTAGAGCTCTTGGAATGGGTAGTGCGTTTGTGGGTGTTGCGGATGACTCCACGGCTTCATTCTGGAATCCCGCCGGACTTGCTCAATTGGAAAAAGATGAAGCTTCCTTTATGCATGCCGACTTGACTCTTGATCGAAAGTATAATTTCTTCAACTATACTCGAGTATTGAGAGATCATAACGGTGCTAAAACAGGTGTGGTTGCATTTTCACACATGAGGTTTGGAATCGATGGAATTCCTGAAACACGGCTTGCGGAAATTGATCAAAATGGAAATCCTGTCTCCGATCTTCCTGCCACCAGAATAGACCCATTGACGCATAAGCCAATGTATGTCCCTGGTGAAAACGTGTATATTTTCAGTTATTTTGATGATGTAGAAATGAACACTTTTGGTTCATACGCACGAAAATTGGCAAACAAGCTTTATGGCGGCGTCAATCTGAAAAGACTTTCCCAGAATCTTTTTACCAATTCAGCAAACACCTGGGGACTTGACCTCGGATTGCTTTATGATGTTTCAAAGAAATCCAAAATAGGCCTTTCAGTGAGAGATATTGGCGAAAATTTGAAATGGGATACAACTTCCGGGCAGTCGGATAAAGTTCCATTGACAACCACTTTAGGTGCATCATATCGACCAAACAAAAAATTAACTCTTGCAGCAGACTTAAATAAAGTTGAAGATTTAAATTTGAAACTCTGCGGAGGTGCGGAGTATTGGTTTGGAGATATGACCGCTTTGAGAATGGGAAGCAATGGAGGTGATCTTACCTTAGGCGCCAGTTTCAAAGTGCAGACTTGGAGATTTGATTATTCCTATGTTGACGAAACATTAGGAGCCGCGCATCGAATATCTGCAATGGTTCAATTTTAATGAAAAAAATATTTTGTGTTTAAAAAGCGGCTTAAAAGCCGCTTTTTTTTCATCTTCTTTCTCAATTAAAATGATGTATTGAAATTTTTTCGAATTTCAAATATATTACTTGCGTAAAACAAAAAAATTGAATAGGATACCTTTGTTTTAATGAATGATGAGCTCTGTGCGTTGAAGGCTACCCCGCGGAGGATTTATGGAATTAAAAATTGATGTCGAACCTCGGAGCAACAATGTTTATTTTATTGTTCTCCGTGGTGAGATAGGCACTGAAACAGTCAACCAATTTAAAGAAAAAATCGATCAACTGATTGACGATGGAAAAAACCGTCTTATCATGGACTTTCAAGAAATCAATTATCTCAACAGTATGGGTTTAGGCGTTGTTGCTGCTGCCTTGAAAAAGGTTAAGAAAAACAAAGGCGACCTGAAACTTGTTAAGTTGTCTCCAGCTGTTGGTGAACTTTTTGAGCTGACGAGACTTACTAAAGTTTTCGAGATTTTTGATTCCGAAGAAGAGGCAATGAAAAATTTTGCAAGTTAGGCTGTTCCTTTGTTGAAAGGAATACCTGATTCGTCAACGGATCTTTATTGTTTACTCGGTTGGCCGGTGTGCCATTCTATCAACCCCATTTTTTGGAATACCGCGTTTAATGTCTTGAATATGAACGCGGTTTATTTTGTTTTTGAAGTTTTTCCAAAAAAAAATTCCAAAGCAATTTCTGGAATTGCCTCTTTGGGAGTTCGGGGCTTCAACTTAACTTTGCCTTTTAAAGAAAAAATAATACCCTATCTGGATAAATTGCCGTACCCTGCCGAAGTAATTAGAGTTGTTAATTCGGTAAGAATTGATGAAAATGGGCAATAATCTGGAACAAACACAGATGTAACTGCCTTTTTGTCAATAGTTACAGAACTTAAACCAGATGGTGAAATTTCACTGTTGGATGCTGGAGGAGCTGCAAAAGCTGTACTTTGGGCTCTTTGCGAAAGTAAAGTACCTGTGGTATACTGGGCGAACAGAAGTATGGAAAAAATGAGCACTGTTTTTGACACAAAAAGTACAGAAATCCGGAAATGTCTGTTGTCAGGCAAGTTCTTGATTGATCTTTTGCCCAATGCTGATATGGTAATAAATTCCACCCACCTGGGGTGGCTACCTGAAGATGAACTTCTTTTGAATTTCCTTGAAAAAGGACAAGTTTTTTTTGATTTAAATTATTCACGTTGTTCTAAATTGATTTCTACAGCACTATCCCGCAGAGCAACAGTGATTAATGATACTGAATTATTACTAAGACAGGGATTTCAGGCTTTTTCATTTATTACTGGTTCGCTCCCCCCGAAAGGGAAATGAGAGAAAGCTTGAAAGCTATTATTTAGTTTTAGAAATTGCTTTTCTTCGGATGCAGGAGGTTGATAAAAGCCAATGCCACCAGAAATTCAACAGGCGGCAAGAAAAATGCGTCTTGGGGACGCGCTCATCGCCGAAGGATTAATTAACGAGGAACAACTTCAACAAGCTCTGGCTCTCCAGAAAAAAGGTGGTAAGCGCCTTGGAGCAGTTCTCGTTGAAATGCATCTTGTTACTGAACATGATATTGTTCAGATTCTTTCTAAGCAACTTAAGATTCCTTTCATTGATCTTTCAAATTACCTGATTGATCCTGTTATTGCGAAACTGGTTCCCGAGCACATAGCTAAACGCCATATGCTTATTCCAATCAACAAAGTTGGAAATAAGCTTACGGTTGCAATGGTCGACCCGCTAAATATCATTGCAATCGACGATATACAGCTCATGTCCGGACTTATGGTCAAACCGGTGGTTGCAACCCAAAGCGACATCAACAAAGCCCTTCAAGATGCCTACGGCGCTGTTGCCCAACAAGGCAAACTCATGGATGAACTCGATGATATCGCAGCTGTCCAGGAGGGTGCCGACGACCTTGATCAATTGGGAGATCTCGGCGAAAACGATGCTCCTATCATCCGTCTATGCAATCTGGTTCTTTCTCAAGCCGTACAAAATGGGGTTTCCGATATACATATCGAACCATTTGAAAAAGAACTTCGAATCCGATATCGACAGGATGGGGTTCTTTATAATGCAATGTCACCCCCGAAAAAAGCCACGGCCGCAATTACTTCACGATTGAAAATCATGGCCTCACTCAATATTGCTGAAAAACGTCTACCCCAAGACGGAAGAATAAAAATCAAAGTTAATAACAGAACTGTTGACTTTCGTGTTTCGATTCTTCCCGTAATCTGGGGAGAAAAAATCGTTCTTCGAATTCTTGACCAGACTTCTTTGAAAGTTAACCTCGAAGATCTTGGATTTGAACCTGAAACACTTAGAAGGTTCAAATCAGGAATTGCTTCTCCTTATGGTATTGCATTAGTCACGGGTCCCACAGGTTCCGGAAAAACCACCACACTCTATTCCGCTCTGACCTCTTTGAATACGATCGAACGAAATTGTATGACAGCTGAAGACCCTGTCGAATACATGCTTCACGGAATTAACCAAGTTCAATGTAAACCGGAAATCGGCCTTAATTTTGCTGCCGCACTAAGAGCTTTCTTGAGGCAAGATCCTAATATAATCATGGTCGGAGAGATTCGAGATTTTGAAACGGCTGAAATAGCCATTAAAGCCTCAATGACAGGGCATCTTGTTCTTTCCACTCTTCATACCAATGATGCTCCATCCACCATCGGAAGAATAATCAACATGGGAATTGAGCCTTTCATGGTAACCACTTCAGTTCTTTTGATACAAGCTCAACGTCTTGTTCGAAAAATTTGTAAAGAATGTAAATTCGAAATTAAGCCCAGAGCTGAACAAATCGCCCAGTTTGGTATAACCCCTGAAGTCCTTAGAAGACTTGAACTTCCTCATATTAATGAAAAAAACATGTTTTTCTATAAAGGAAAAGGATGCGAAAACTGTAACAATACTGGGATGAAAGGCCGCGTTGGGGTTTATGAAGTCATGATTATGACTGAACGAGCCAGAGATATAATTCTTAACGGCGGTTCGACTGATGATATAAGAAAACAAGCCATTGATGATGGAATGTTGTCTTTGCGTGAGTCAGCTCTTAGAAAATCTCTTATCGGTATGACTACCGTAGAAGAAGTCGTTCGTGTTACAATGGGTGAGCATTAATTTTCCCCAAATCAAGGAGATTAGGAAATGTTTGTACTGAATGATCTTCTAAATCTGGTTATTGAAAATGGCGCATCAGATCTTCATATTACCGTTGGAACTCCACCGGTAATTAGGGTTGACGGAGAGCTTGTGCAAACTGACCTGGATGTTTTGACTCCCATGGACACGAGATCATTGATTTACAACATGCTCACAGCCGAGCAACAAAAAGAATTCGAAGAAAATCTTGAATTGGATTTATCTTATTCGGTACATGGTTTTGGACGATTTCGCGTAAATGTTTACAAGCAGAGGGGTTGCATCGGTGCTGCTTTTCGTGTCATTCCAACCAAAATCCCTAGTCTTGAAGAACTGAAACTTCCAGCAAAACTTCGTGAATTCACCCGCTGGAACAAAGGTCTGGTCCTGGTTACCGGCCCTACCGGCTCGGGAAAATCAACCACTTTGGCTTCCTTGATCAACATTATCAATGAAGAACAAAGATGCCATATTATTACAGTAGAAGACCCAATAGAGTATCTTCATTATCATAAACGATCCGTTGTAAATCAAAGGGAACTTCACATCGATACTCACTCATTTCCAGAAGCCCTGAAACATATCCTCCGGGAAGACCCGGACGTAATTCTCGTCGGAGAAATGCGTGACCTTGAAACAGTTGGAACCGCATTAACACTCTCAGAAACCGGGCATCTTGTCTTTGGAACTCTTCACACTACCGATGCCGCACAGACAATTAACCGTATTATAGATATTTTCCCTCCTCATCAACAACCTCAAATCCGTTCGCAACTTTCTTTCTCCCTTAGAGCAGTAGTTGCCCAACAACTTTTGCCAGTTGCCTCCGGGAGAGGAAGAGTTGTAGCAAATGAAATTCTGATTGGAAATCCAGCCGTTTCGAACTGCATTAGAGAGCAGAAAATTTCCGGACTATATACTATTATGCAGACCGGTCAGAATGATGGAATGTTGACTTTTGAACAATCTCTAAGAGATCTCTATCTCAAGGGAGACATCACCTTGGAAGAAGCTATTATTCACACAATCCACCCCAAAGAATTAGAACGGATGCTAAAAGGAAATTAAAAAAGTACCAACTGATCATTGACATCTTGCCAAAAATTGAATATTCTAAAGATGGAAGTGAAAAAAAGTGGGAAAAAATTTAAAAAGGAAGGAGGTGAAAATTTATGAAAAGACGAGGCTTCACATTGATTGAACTTATGATCGTTATTGCTATTATTGGTATTCTGGCCGCTATCGCTATCCCGAACTTCCGAAAGGCCCGTGAACAAGCCCGTGAAAAGGCATGCTATGCAAACATGCGCGTCATCCTCGGAGCCATTGAAATGTACAACATGGACAACTCCGCAATGATCACCAGCACCATGGAAGACGTTACCCAGACTCCAACTACTTTAAATGGTTATTTAAAAGGCAAAATCAGCAAACCTGAAGTTACCTGTTCTTACTCAATCGTCGGTGACATCACCAAACCCAATGGACGTATCGCCTGCACAATGCATGGAACAGTTGAATCTGATTAACATTTGAACTTATTTTCGGGGCGGGTTTCCGCCCCATTATCATTTTAGGGAAGTACTTTCCGCTACAATCCGCCCAACCTCCTTCCCAATTTTTACCGAAAATTACTCTTTACAAGTCTATTTCAACCGACTAATTTTACACCCAATTTTTCTGGACCAAATTAAAAAAAGTAAAAACTATGATCAAATCAAACACATCACAGAAAATTTGAAATTCCATTTTTTTAGTCACTACAAGCTGGTTGGTAATTTTAGCTCAAATTTAAAGCTAAATGCAAAAAACCTTGATAGAACAAAAAGCATATTCCTCCTACTTTTGTATTTCTCTGTTCATGCTGATTTCAAGGTGATTTATTCAGTAATTTTGCCACACTGTCTTTTTTTACCAAGTGGTATAATACGCATTCCAGAAAATGCTGGGGTAAATCTCTTTCTCCATCAAATATTACCCCAAAATTTTTCAGAAAGTGCATGAGGATTTAGTTTGTCAAAACAGGTTTGGCGATTTTTAGCGTTGGCGGGAACTGTTGTCTTTGCCCACGCGCCCTCTCTCACCCGGGATTTCGTCTGGGATGACTTCCGGTTCTTAAATCAACTCGACCGAACTGGTTTCACTGGATTGTTGCAAAGCGACCTTCTGGGTTTTATCCGCCCCGGAAAGAAAATATATTTTTCGTTTTTTTACGAATTATTTGGAAGACAAGTAATTTTTTGGAACTTACTCGGCCTCCTGGGTATTTTAATTGCCTCAATTTTGCTGTATCAACTTACATGCCGTTTTTTAAAAGAAAATGAAGCATTTGTGGCATCTGTAACTTATTCATTGCATCCTCTACATGTTGAAGGCTCGTGCTGGATTTCCGCTGTAAATGGTCTTTGGGCCACAATTTTCGGTTTAGCCTATTACTTGGTTTTGACCAAACCTTTCGCTATCTCCAAAAAAAGGATTTGGATTTATTCCACGGCCTTTTTTGCAGCCGCAATTGGAATGAAAGAAGAAGCTGTTTCCTTACCAGTTTTAGCGTGGATTTTTTCCAACATCTTTTCAGTTTTTTCAGTTGAGGCACGTGTCTCAAATCCATCATCAGATAACCAAAGGAAAAATCCCTGCAATCACTGCCAACCGCCATTTGAAAATACTTCCAAGAGTACCACAAGCTCCCTCAACGAAGCCAAACGGCAAACGATGCAGATTCGAGAGCATCATGACCTCGGCAATTTCCAAGGCCAATCCGAACTGTCGCAGGGACAGCCTGACTCAACACCTGCAACAATACCCACATTCTGCACCGCTCGAATTTTACCTAATCCCGCAAATCGGTCTATGTGGAAAATCTGCACTTTTCATTTAATCTTAAGCATCGCATTCCTTCTTTGGACACGCAATCAATCGCTTACGCAAGGACAGGCTCTTGAAGAGCTGCAATTTTCCTCTTCCTCATTAACCCTCCTTGCACCAGGGAATCTACTTCAGCATCTTGCGTATTTTTTCTACCCTTTCCACTGGGGATATTTCGATTATGGAATTCTCTTTTACGCCATGGAATCATTTTGGAGCGTTGCAGCAATTGGCTTCCTCGGTTTAGTGAGTATTACGATTTTGCTTGGATTACGCGCCGAAAAGAGAGAATTTTGGCTATTTGTGTTGGCAACTTTCAGTCTTGTTCCAATGATGAATTTTTTTAAATTAGGGAACAATTATTTTGGCGTAAGATATCTACTTCACGCAGGTTGTTTTTTATCTATGGCAATTGGATGCCTTTGGAATCACAGATTTCTTCGGCCTTTGATTTTTACCTGGCTAATCGCCATCGCATTGTCATCATGTTTTTTTCATTCTTACTGGAAGAACGATCGGGAGCTATTTAGCCAAATATTGCAGGTCAACAAGTTAGCATGGGTCTACGATGGCTTATGTGAAGCTCTGCTGAAAAACAAAGAGTGGAAAAGAACAATATCAGTCGCCAATGAAGGGTTGAACAACGCATTAACCTTCGGGCCATCTCAGATGCGAATGAAACAGGGATTGCTTTTACATCGTGGAATTGCTCTACAGGAGCTGGGAAATAATACTGCCGCTTTGAATGACTGGCAGAATTTGGAAAAACTCCAACCTGAAAATATTGAATTGTTGGCCAACCTTGGAGCCTGGTGGGAAAGCAGGTTCGAAACTACTACAGAAAAAAACGATTCACTGAAAGCTCAAGAATACTACCGCCGAGCCTCCCAAGGTTCAGGTCCAAATTCAGAAAACTCGTTCAACAACTTAGGACGCTTACAAGCTATTAATGGAGGCTTAATGGAAGCCGCAAAAACCTGGGAGGAAGGTTTGACAAAATTTCCTCGTTCCAAAATCCTGGCGATAAACCTTTCACAAGCACGAACAGAATTAAGAAAATATAACTCCTCGCGGGAAAATAATTCCCCCACTTTCGAAGAAGGTTTGAAAGATATTTCCAATTCTAAAAAATAACCATCAAAAAACATATGACAAAATAGCCCACACTCTGAATCTCTTGCGTAAAATCTTAATGCTCATGAATGTCACTTTTCCTCAAATGAGTGGAGCCAAATTATTTCATGGGAAAAATCAAGAATCTGATCAAATTCCTCAAGGGAGTAGGCAAAATCCACACACCTTCTGTTGAAAGGCTTTTCCTTTAGTCGCTAGCTTTTGTTTTTAGTGCTTTTCGCCCTAATTTATTTTGATCAAACTTCCATAAAATATCGTGCTCACGCTCACTCAAAAACGCAAGAAAGCTTGACTTGTTTAATCAAGGAAATTTTCCTCCCTTCACAGGAATCCACAGCATAGTTTACCCATGAACTCCATAGAAATGCTATAATACTCCGATGAACCCCGAATTAATTTTTTTTTCATGTGTTTTCTTTATTTTTGGTAGCCTGCTAGGAAGCTTTTGCAACGTCGTTATATTAAGAGTCGCCAAAGGCAAATCGGTTGTTTTTCCTCCTTCAGAATGCCCAAATTGCCATCATCATTTATCGCCTCTGGATTTAATTCCAATATTTGGTTGGATTCTGCTTTCAGGAAAATGCCGCTATTGTTCATCCTCGATATCCATCCAATATCCTTTGGTAGAAACCGCTGTAGCATTAACTTTACTCTTCTCTTTTTTGAATAAAGGATTCTCCCCCGGCTTTATCGGATTGGCCAGTTGGTGCATTTTTACTATTATTGCTTCCATTATGTTCTTTCGGGATGAGGCCAGAACAATTGGTCCATTTATTTATCCCATTTTGTACTACTTTCCTTTAAAATATTTCTTTTCCCATTCAATAAATGTACAGGATTATTCATTTGCCCTATCTATGGCATTTTTTTCAACCCTCCTCTTGCGCTGGAGGAAAATCGAGATTTATTATCTTGGTTGGTTTGGAGTTGGATGCATAGGATTATTAGGTTCCGGATTTTCAGAAATCACAATGGGGGTTCTCTTGCTAGCTTTATCAATTATCCCAGCTTCACTATTTAGAGGAAAAAAATATTCGGAGGGAGAAATTTTCAGATTTCTTCTCCTTTGTTGGACACTTACCGGAATTATTTTCAATTTCAGTTTAAATACTTTTACTTTTTAGATTCGCACGTATTCGCTTTGAAAAGAAGAAGGAAAGAGGTTGAGTCCTATGAAAATCCTTGTCGGTGGAAAATGGACCGATGGTTTTATTGAATATTTTCGGGCAGAAAATGATTATAGGATCGAAGTGCAAGCTATAAAAAATCTTGAGAAGATCGAGAAAATGTATTTTGTTCGTCCAAAAAGCTTAAAGCTGGTTATGAACTATTTCTTTGAAGTCGGTTTGGTCCACTTATTACGGAAGATCAAATCCAGGATGGGAGAAAAACTCAGAAATGAAAAGTTCATTTCCATTGGAATTGGGACAATTATTGATTCTCCAAAAAAGAGCGAAAAAAAAGTTGGAGATTATGTTCTTTTTATTGCCACATGCCATCCACCTGCCTTTGAAAGAATTGTTCTTCCGGGGTTCTTACTAAGCCCTTGGACAAAGATGCTGCCTTTTAATCGATTGGATGGTGAAATTAAATACCTTCCAGTAAATTCTTCTTCAAACTCATATTGGAATGGCCTTCAAGGGTTCAGCGCCTTTTCAGGCTGCGAAATTCCATCAACAGTAGTGGAGAAATGTTTTGAAAAGGCTGAAAGTGATCTTCTTTCAAGCGATTGGTGTCAGGCAAAAAGACTCTCTTTCTCAAAATCCTCTATTCTCGAAACCCGACCAGCTTCCGAGAAATCCCAGAAAGCACTTTCAGAATCAAAACCTTCGGGAATAGTTTTTGGCTTGGGAAATTATGCCAAATCATTTTTGATTCCCAATGTAAGCCCATTTGTTAAAGTTAAAACCATTCACGAAATTGACCCAACACAAGTTCCAATTGAAGACAGAACTCTAAATTGGGATTCATCTCCATTTCCGCGAAACAAGGAAAAGGCTGATGCTTTTTTTATTGCAAGTTACCATCACACTCATGTACCAATTGCTTTGGAGGCCCTTGAGTGCGGAGCCTACGCAGTTGTTGAAAAACCAATCGCTGTTGATAATAATCAATTGGACGCATTGTTAAATTCTTTACAGAGATCCGGACCGAAGCTTTTTTCATGTTTTCACAAGCGTTATCAGCACTTTAATAAAATGATTGTTGAAGATTTTGGTAATCCTGGAAGACCGATTTCATTTCATTGTATTGTCTTTGAAGTGCCATTACCCCAGCTTCATTGGTATTGGTGGCCCAATTCAAAAAGCAGACTTGTTTCGAATGGTTGTCACTGGATCGACTATTTTCTTTTTCTGAATGGTTTTTCAAAACCAATTTTTCATGATCTCTTTATTGGAAAAGACGGAACGATAAATGCTTCCGCAGAACTTGAAAATGGAGCTGTCTTCTCTATGCTTTTGACAGATCGTGGAAGCCAAAGAATTGGTTTACGCGATTATATTGAACTAAGATCCTTCGAAAAGACAGCCATGATAAGGGATGGTGGAGAGTATATTGCAGAAGACGGATTTAAAGTCATCCGACGTGCAAAAGTTAATAAACTTTCCAGTTATGAAAATATGTATGCCCAAATTGCTGAAAAAATTGCCAAGGGTATGCCGGGTGATTCTGTTGAGTCTTTGAAAGTTTCGGCTGGACTAATTCTTGAATTTGAAAAAGACTATGTTAATCATTCAAAAAGAATAATGGCGAACAGCTAAAAGCTCTGTTCGCCTTATATATAAACCGTCTTTGAAATATCAAAGACGGATAAGGGTGGGATTTCTCCCACTTAAAATTGTTAGTTTCAATTTCATTATCATTTCAAACCGCAAAGTTTTGAGTTTTAAGGTAATGCAAATTATATAGCAAGTTTTATACCAAAGAAATTTTTGCATTGGAAACCAAAAAAGTAAAAGTTCCAACAGGAATTGCCAAAATTCTGGCAACTTGTTAAAAAAAATGGCGCAAACCCATATTCAAGGAAGCTGTGAAAAAATGTCAAAATTCGGTCAAAAATGGCTGTGAAAAATATCTCAATCTTTTGCTAACGGCTCTCTCACATGTTGTACTTTGATGAATACCCATATTTTTTCACACCTTCAAGGCAAACGCATACTTTTGCGAAATGACGATAATCGTGAATTTTCAGAAAGAAGCCTTGACTCGGTTCAATCCCCAAAACCCTGTCGTTGAGAGGAATCGAAGCGTTTATGAAATCAAGTTTGCGTTTGCCCTAGCTGTCATGGCAGTGAATTTGCCAATTTTCCCACCGTATGCTATAAACGAAACTCGACTTAAAAAAATAATAAGTTGGAGGAGATTTTATGAAACGTTTTCTTTTATGTATCATGGCAATTGCCGCCATTTGTTTTGCAGGATGCGGCGGTGGAAATGGTAATGACACTCCGGCAACTCCCAGTTCTTATATTCAAGTATCGGCAAATGTTACAATGTCTGCTAGTTCTGTAGACACTTCTGCAAGTGTAAAATGGTACAATATTTTGTTAAAAATGGGCCCACTAGATACCGATTTTGTGGCTCCTTATAGTCATACTACCGACAATTCAGGCAATATAGTCCTCAGTTATAGAAAAGTTTTCAACTCTATTTCTGAATTGGCAAACTCAGGGTGGGATTCCACAACCAAAAAGCTTCCGGTTACCGTATCAATCGGAGGGGTTACCGTTGCGCAACCTCCGGTAACCGTTCAAGAGACTTCCACGGCAGGTGGGGTAATAAACACAACTGTTAACATTACCGTTACAGCTACTTCATCCGATACCTATTCGATAATCGTTAACGTTACAAAGGCTGATGGTTCAACTGAATCCCCGGCAACCTATTATGATAACACTCCAACACTTGTTATTGAAAAAATTACCGCCACTGATGAAAGCAATGTTGAAAGAACACTTCCTCTAAACGATGCTAACCCATCAGATTACCCAAGCAACATCGCTTTAAATCCAATTAAATTTACTGTTTATCTTTCGGCTCCAGCTTCCATTTCAAGTAACTTAACTCTTCGTGCCGATAAAATTGGGGCGACGACATCTAGCGTTACAATCAGCAGTTCAAATCTAACGATATCCCCTTCAACCGGAAGCCAAGTTATTACAGTTTCTTATAATGGCAGTTCCACACTTAAACCTTTGACAAACTACCGTGTGACATTTGTTTCCGGAGACATTAACTTTAACGGCACCACAACACAATTTCCTAATACGTTCGTTTCCTTTAAAACCGGTCAGTAAAATTTTTAGTCTTAAGCCAGAAAGCAATGGTGGGTGAATTTCCTCGAAATAGCTCACCATTGCCTTCTCAAAGATTAATTAAAGTCTAGGGAAAAACAAAAGCTAGGACCTACTTCGCAAAAGAAAGCCAAAGCTACCAAGGTGTGAATTAATTTAGTTCAGCGTTGAACTAATTATTTGGAAATCGGTGTATCAAGAAAATAATGACAAAATTGTTTTCAGCTAATTACAAAAGAATCTGTAAAACCCAAAAAAGGTGAGGTGCTTTATGAAGAAGTTTGCTGTTTTTTCTTTGACTTTTGTACTCATGGGAATGTTGCTCGGATGCGGCGGGGGCGGCGGCGGCGGGGGGGGGGGAACAACCGGCCCCACGGAAAATAACGTAACAATCAGTGGAAAAATTCAGGCTGACGAAATTAATGATTCACTTTTGGCTTCCATAAGATTTGCAGCAGGGTCTAACATTGACTATTCGAAGCTTTCAGTTTCTATTTCCGGTTTAACTGATAAATTTGCAGTTTCTGCCAGCGGAAGCTACTCCGTACAACTCCCGGAAAGCAAGATTCCAAAAACTGTAATATTAAATGTTTTATCTTCAAAAAGTCTTGTATTGATGAAAAAACAGGTAGAATATCAAACCGGAACATTGGATTATTCCAATCAAAATGTTTCTGCGACAACAACTGCTCTGGCTTTTCTGGTTGAAAATGATTCAACTTCAACTCTTACTGAGAGCAAGATTTTAGCTCAAAATGATGCTTCCTTATACCAGGCAATGCTGGATAAAGTAGGAATATGGTTAAAAACCAGTAGCGCTACCATTTCAATCAACCAGGACACCAATTTGACCAGTTTGGCACAGCAAACTGTAACAAATTTTCAAGATGTAAAAACAAAGGAAGACCAGATAAATACAAATTACCTGGCAATAAAAGCTATTTTTGAGAACAACCAAACCACCCCAGACGCAAGGGTCGCTTCCCTAATGACTTTTATTCACCCTGATTTTGAGAATAGCGCAGGTGTGAAAAGTTTTGCTGACCTGCAAAGCACTACTTTATCAAGATTTCAGAGATATACGATTAACAAATTCGTTTTCACAGTTGGAAAATTTACTCATAATGCAAGTGACACCATTACTGTTGAAACACCTATTGAGTATGACGTTAAGAAGAATCCTGGAATGCCTGGTGGAATTGAAGCTGCTTCCGGGAATATTTCTCCAGCCCCGCAAATCGTCTGGAAATTGTACAATTCCAAATGGTTGATCTTGAAAGGACTTCCTTATCTAACTGACGATTTTGGTTTCTAAAGACTAATAGTTAAAACTGATTCCTGATTTTTTTTTAGTGAACGAAATTAACCAAACAATTGCGGGAAATTTCAGGAAATGTGTTAATTTTAGATCGTTCAGAAAGAATCTTGAACACCAGTTCCAATCAAGTCTGAACACTCATTTTGGTTAAGACTGAAAACTACGTAATTTTTCATGGGTAGAAAATCTAGGAAAATTCTTTTTGTTACGACTGTCTCGAGTACCATTAGGGCGTTCCTGTTACCTTACGCGGATTACTTTCGCCGCAAAGGCTGGGAGGTTCATGCTCTTAGCAAGGAAATTGAGAATTGTCGGGTTTGTCAACGATCTTTTGATCGGGTTTTCGAAATTGATTGGAGTCGAAATCCCCTGGAATTATCAAACTTTTTTTCGTTGATTTCTCGCATCAGAAATATTGAGAATACGGAAAAATATGATATCGTCCATGTTCATACTCCTGTTGCTGCTTTTTTAACTCGTTTGGCTCTTCATAAAATTCGATGTCAAAATGGAAATTATCCAAAAGTTTTTTATACAGCACATGGTTTTCATTTCTTCAGATGCCGAAGTTTTATTGAAAATTGGTTTTTTCTTTTTCTCGAGAAGCTTGCAGGAAGTTGGACAGATTATTTGATTGTAATTAACAGAGAAGACGAAGAAACCGCTAAAAGATTTTCTATGGTCCCCAACTCCAGAATTATTTGGATTTCCGGAATTGGCCTTGATCTGAAACATTTCCAACCAGAAACAGAGTTCTCTCTATCTGAAACTGCTTCAGCTGAAGAATTGAATTTTGAGCCGGGCGAAAAGTTTTTTCTAAGCATCGGAGAACTTAACTTTGGAAAGCGTCATGAAGATAGTATCTCAGCTTTTTCCAAACTTAATTCTACCGATTGTAAACTTTTTATAATTGGAGAAGGAGCTCTTCGAAAGCGTTTAGAAGAGCTAAGATTAGAAAAAAATTTAACGGATAAAGTTAAAATTCTGAATTATCGAAATGATATACGCCCATTCCTGAAAAATGCACTTGCCCTCATTATTTCCTCCGAAAGAGAGGGTTTACCACGAATTATTATGGAAGCACAGGCCCTGGGGACGCCAGTTATTGGAGCAAACGTCAGAGGAATAAAGGATTTACTTGATGGAGGGGCAGGATTTCTTTTTCCATTGGGAAATGTTGATGCGCTTGCAGGGTTAATAAAAAGAATTCTTTGCAGACCTGAAAGTGTAGAGAATGTTAAAGAAAAGGCTTTCTTGAGAATTCACCAATACGATGTTTCCAAAATGGTGGAATATCACGAAGTACTTTACAAAAAGGCACTCGGAGAGCCTTGATTTCCTGAGGGGCAACTTTCACGACCACATGTAAGATAGGTGTTTCCTTCCGAAAAATCAGATAAATTGAGTTTGTTACATGGAAAAACAGTCGGAGCTAAAATTATCCCAATTCAACCCTTTCCCCATCTGGGCTTCATTGAGATTTGTTTCGCTAGTTTTAATGCTGATCACAATAGTTTTTTCTTTTGTTTCCAACGAGTTATTAGCCGGGGAAGATATTCCCTCAAATATTGCATTTTGCGGTGGTTTTCAGGGGCATATCGGTTCTTTTGAGGGAGAAAAGTTTTCTAAAATAGATTCACTTCTGGAATTTGAAAAGGCCCATGGAAGGGAAATTTCCCTCATATCACCCGGAAATATGCTTGGGCCATCAGAGCTTTCATATCCTGACGGTGGCATGGGAATAGCCCGATTGATGAACCTAACAGGATTTAAGGTCATGGGACTAGGGCCACATGACTTCTTCGCAGGCCTTGACGCTGTTAAAAACTGCACTCTTTGCGCCTCTTTCCCATTTGTTTTTTCGAACGCCATTATTGAAAACACCCCAATTGCTTCAAACAGTCCGAAGTGGGGAATTCAGCCGATGGCAAAAATTGTACATCAGGGGAAAAATTGTCTGATAATTTCGTTGATCAGCCCTTCAGTTATTGACGAATGGCCCAACTGGGATCCACGGATAAGAGTTGAAAAATGTGAAAAAACTTTAGAGAGAATGAAACCCTTTTCTGAAACAGCATCCCTGACAATTCTCCTTGCAACCATGCCCTTTGAAGAGCTCCAGGAGATACTGAGAAAATTCCACTGGATCGATTTTGTAGTGGCTAATCAGGTTACAGGCGATGACCTTTTCCGCAATCAATCTTTTGAACATAAATTGCTCGATGGAAGAGCTATTTTTTGGACATTTGATCTCGACAAGGGAATTGGTTTAGTTCATTTCCACCGAAAAAATGGGAAAAAGAAAATTGAAAGCGAGATCCTGGAATTAAAAGCGGAAATTCTTGAAGACAAGATGGTGAAGAAGGAAATTGAAAATCTCTATGAAACGTCCCTCCGTTCCCAGGAAACCCAGATAGCAACTCTGACCCCGGATGAAGCGAAAAACTTGCCGGATCTTTTGCTTGATGCCTTAAGACTTGAATTGAAAGCCGATGTTGCAATGATTGATGAAGTTGCACTAGGAGACATAAAAAAAGACAAACTCCAATTAACCGTACAGTCCATTCGGGAAATTTTCCCTTACCCTGATCGAGTTGCTCTTCTGGAGGTCACTGGAGAAGAGTTGGCAGATCTATGGAAACGTCGATCGGAATCTCTTAAGATGGGCGGGGAGGGCCTTCTTTTTCGGGGAATTTTACAGCATAATAAAAAGTTGATTGTTAATGGCAGACCCCTTGTCCGAAACGAAAAATATCGCCTTGCCACAACTGAATTTCTGGAAAGAGGGGGACTGAATGTTCTTTCCAGAAATACCGGAAAAATTTTGGAGAAAACATTTCAAAAACTTCTTGAGGAGTTTCTGGGAAAGCGTTCTTTCAAGGAAGATCAAGCTTTAATCGAGGACTTTGAACATAGAACAATTTATAAATTTAATCGGAACCTGTTTTTTTCTTTTGATAAACTTGATTTTGGCGGCTCTGCATCATCATACAATTACAAAAACCCAAATGCAAAATATGATATTCCAAAATTGATGGGAACCCCAAATGAGCAGCGAAAAATCGGGTTGGAATATAACGCCGTGATGGACCGCCCGACTCATGATATCTTGTTTTCGATGAACCTTGGTTACGCAGACCTTAACCGGAAAAGAACAGTTGATACAGCAAGCTATCTTCTAAGACGGGAAGTAAAGAACCAAAACGAAGGGATTCACCCATTCGTACAACTCGATTACCAATCGACTTTACTACCGCAAACGACGGGAACCACTTTTCCAAGATTTGGACGACTTTTAATCGGTGAAACCTTAACTACAGGACCGAACGCAACCCTCTGTTTGCAACCTGTTAAATTGTTCTTTGGAGCAGGAGAAATCCTACGTACTTCCAATAATCAATATGTTTCCAATAGCGGTTGCGATCTCCGTTTGGAATATTCACAGAAAATTTTTTCCAAGCTGGAACTTTCTGCAAAAGTGAATTTGTTCAAATCACTTGATTCCTCCGGGATTTTGACTTCCGATTCAGAGGTGACTTTCAAACTTCCAATTACTAAAAACCTTTCGACTTTATTTCGGGGAACCAAATTTGAGTGGAAAGACAATGAAATAGGCGCTCCGGCAAGCAGAAAGGATTTCTTTTTCGGATTGAATTTTGAAAGTTCCACCCGAAAATCTTAATGTAATTTTTAAACGCAAAGATAATTTCGTTGAAAATCAACATGTTTAATATGTCCTTTTCCAGAGTTGATTCAAGAACAATTTTTGATTGAGTCTCCGAACAGTAGTCCTGGGAGTTTTTGAAGTTTTGGCTTGCAACCTACGCTGAAGAAATTTATTATGATCTTGGAGAATTTCCTGTTAGGAATCTTTCCTTAAGTTAATCGATTTTTTCGTGAGTCACGAATACTACCCACCAAACGTTGAATCGGCCTTATTCACGTTTACAAGTTGACTCAAGGTTGACCGTTGCAGTGCCTAATCAGGAGTACTCGTCGTTTTCATACTATGCAATTTTTTTCAAAGGAACAAAATAATGGCAAACTCTATAAAGATCCAACCTGACAGAGTCCAAGCTCTTTTCCAGGAAATACTCAATTTGAAAAAAATTCGAAGAACCGGTTGGCAACTAAGAGGAATCAAAGAAGGCGAATCCATTGCTGATCACGCATTCGGAACCGCTTTTCTTGCAATGTTTCTGTCTTCATTCTTTCCGCAACTTGATCGGTACAAGGTAATCAGAATGTCGATTGCGCATGAATTAGGTGAATGCCGTGTAGGGGATATTCCCTTCCCTGCCTTAAAATATTTTCCAAACAAGGTTGAAGCTGAAAAAAAAGCCATCTCTGAGATGATGTCCGGTCTGGAAGTTGCTGGTGAAGAATTTATCTCATTGTTTTGCGAATTTGAAGAGGGGATTACCAGCGAAGCCAGGTTTGTAAAGGCCGTTGATAAACTTGAAATGCTCCTTACAGCTTTCGAATACGAAAAAACCGGTTGGAAGGCACTTGGAGACTTCTGGAAAAACCAGTCCACCTTTTCAGCATTTTCAGATTTCAAATTGTTAGAGGATATTGCATCAGAGCTTCTTCAACAACGTAAAGTCAGTAACGATACGCATGAAAACTAACACGACTTCCGGAATTTTCTTTTAGATGATTTAACCTCTGTTTAAGCCACTCCCAAATTCGATCGATACTAATGGATTTCATCCAACGATTTTTCGGAAAACATCTAACCCACCCCATTCAGATTTTTTAGAGATCCCAATTTTTGAAAAACTAAAGGTCATCTTTTCTTCTCCCGATCAGAAACACGATTGTTCCTAATATAACCGCAAACCAGAGAGTTGCTGATCGAATCATAAGGGTCGCCGATACAGCATAATCCTTGCTGATATGTGCAATTCTTACGAAAAATACCCCAAGAATTCCTTCAGTCACTAGTAATCCACCCGGAAGAAAAGAAAACGCCCCTGCAATTGAGCTGAAAGAGTGTGCAAAAAGAGAAATAGCCAAAAGATTAGGAATACTTACATTCATTGCAGAAAAAATTAAATAAAGAGCTACTCCTTCACCAGCCCAGGAAATAGTGCTCAACGGAATGGCAACAAGAAGTGAAGATGGTGAAAGCAAATTCTCGGAACTCTCTTCAAGAAGCTTAATGGAAGCGCGAAATCTTGAAAGCCGAGAAAACCTTGAAAAAACTGCTTTTTCCAAGTAATGCCAAAATCGGGGTTGAGTTAGAAGTGCGATGAATAGTAGCATTACAGCTACGATTATCAGCAGATAATTTTCCCCGTAAGCAAATTTACTGGATCCCCAGGCAGCTATTACTGCAAGTCCTAGAAGATCGGTAAGTCTTTCGGCCATAACTACCGGTGCACTTTTGGAAATTGGAATGGAAAACCGGGATTTTAAAATTAAGGATTTAATTATTTCACCGAGTTTTCCCGGACTCAATATCATTGTAAAAGAAGAAAAGAATATCCAAAGACTGTCTTTGAGTGGAATTCCGATTCCAATCCGCTTCAAAAAATAACTCCACTTTAAGAATCGGATAAAATAATTTACTAGTACTGACGAAAAAATTCCAATTACATAAATCCGCGGAAATTCTGAAATGACTTTCCTGATTTTTCCAAAATCTGCAAAAAGCATCAGAATTGTCGAAAAGAGAACAATCGCAATAAACAGCCATATTGAGAGGCGCTTGATAATTTTCCCAGACTCAAAATCAGACAATTTTTTGGTCTCCACTTTTAACATTCAAATTTCAGAGAAGATCGAAATTGGGAGTATATCAAAATATTAATTATACCACTTTACCATTATTAATAAACAAGCAGTTACTGAGCCCAGAATTCTCGGCGAGTATTTCGATCGATTGGCATTAACACAAATTGTTACCTTCGAGCAAATAGGAAACCACATTCTTAGAAAATGGCTTCTCAAGCCAATCTGGACGTTGACCAAGAATTGCTGCACTGAGCCAGAGTCTTCATCGCTTAATCAGATGAAAGCCGCAACCTGACAGATTTCCCTACTTGAGGATTTTTTTGAAAAAAATATGATTAGAATTAACTATTTGAATTATTTTAGAAGCAAGCTAAAGTAACAAGATAAATGTTATTTGTTTCTCGTGTTGATCTGCGTTCTTGAATAAAAATTGCACCTTTTGTTTCCGAAAATTAAACAGTTGTTAATTTCTGGTTAAATGGATAATATCAATTGTCCAACTCAATAGGGCGTGGAGTAAAGCAACCCTTGGCGGTTCATCTGATTGAAACTATTAACGATTATGTTCAGTATTTGCAACAAACTCCGCTGGAAGTTGATGCGTTTTTCCAGGACATTTCTGAGCAGCCCAATCTTGAAGAAAAAGCTTAAAGGGGCCCATAATGAACAAAAGTCATGATTTGGTCGGGATTCGAAGAAAGGCTGAAGAAATAGCAAAAAGTCGATTCGCCTCGACAGTGGAAAACCTTGATTCCCTTTCAACCGAAGAAATACGAGAATTACTGCATGAATTACAGGTTCATCAAATCGAACTTGAAATCCAGACTGATGAGCTACGAAAAACCCAAGTCGAACTGGAAATTTCCAAGGGGCGTTATTTTGATTTGTTCAATCTGGCTCCTGTAGGCTATTTCACATCGAACGGAAACAACCAGATCCTTGATGCTAATCTCTCAGCCGCAAATTTGTTGGGTATTCCCCGGGACATGTTGTTAAAACAACCAATTAATAAATTCATTTTTCCTTCCGATCAGGATATTTACCATTTATATCGAAAAAAACTCCTTGAAACTAAGACCCCACTTTCATTCGATTTGCGAATGTTTAAAAGTAATTCAACCACATTCTGGGCACATATGGAAATTACCCAAACCTTCCGGGATGGTGAAATTTGTTTTCTGGAAAGCTTCATCGATATTTCCGAAAAAGTGAAGGCAATAGAAGAACTTGAACAATCAGTTGTTGAGGTAAAGGAACTGGCTGTTACGGCTGAATCCGCGAATTCCGCGAAGAGTGAATTTCTTGCCACTATGAGCCATGAAATTCGCACACCGATGAATGGCGTCATCGGAATGGTAGGGGTTCTCCTGGACATGCCACTCACAAGCGAACAACGGCGATATGCCGAAATAATCAGATTCAGCGCTGAAAGTCTTCTATCATTGATCAATGACATTCTTGATTTTTCCAAGATCGAAGCAAAAAAACTTGATTTGGAGATCCTTGATTTTGATTTACGTACAACTTTTGAAGATATTGCAGAAATGCTTGCAATAAGAGCTCAGGAAAAGAACCTGGAACTCACCTGCATCGTGGACCCCGAGGTTCCCGCATTATTATGTGGTGATCCGGGTAGATTAAGGCAAATCGTAACAAATTTGGCCGGAAACGCTATCAAATTCACACAAAAGGGTGAAGTTGTGATTCGGGTGAAACTTCAGGAAGAAACTGATCAACAGGTGGTCATCAAGGTTTCTGTCTCAGATACCGGGATAGGTATCCCCCAAAATCGCCTGGAAGCTCTTTTTTCGCCTTTCGTGCAGGTTGATTCTTCAACCAGTCGTAAATTTGGTGGAACAGGACTCGGGCTTGCCATAAGCAAACAGCTGACAGAACTGATGGGGGGAAATATTGGAATTAAAAGTGAACTGAACTCAGGGTCGGAATTCTGGTTCACAGTAGTTTTAAAAAAGCAAGCCGCCCCGGAATTTTTACTCGATGAAAGCGCTTCTGACATCAAGGGATTGAAAGTGTTGGTTGTTGATGGAAATTCAACTAATCGCCTGTTGCTAAAACTTTTATTGGAAGGCTGGAAATGCCGTTTTGATGAGGCGACTGATGGAGATAGCGCTTTCGAAAAACTTCTAATGGCAGAAAAAGTAAATAACCCGTTTCAGGTTATAATAACTGACATGCAGATACCCTTAACCGATGGTTTGCAACTTGGTAAAAAAATAAAAGACCAAGCTGGCATTTCCCAAACTTCCTTAATAGCAATGACTTCGCTGGGAAAACGTGGTGATGCCAAAAAATTTCAGGAAGCTGGTTTTTCAGGATATTTTCCAAAACCAGTTCGAAAATCTCAACTATTTGAGTGCCTAAAAATTGTTACAGGCCGGATAAGGAAACCTGATTTAAAAAAGAGTGCTATCATAACAAGACATACAATCGCTGAATCATTCAAAAAGCGTTTGAGAATACTTCTTGTGGATGACAACATCGTTAATCAGCAGGTTGCATCCATTCAGCTTAAAAAACTTGGATATCGATGCGATATAGTGGCAAATGGTGAAGAAGCAGTTCAGATGCTTCAGAATATTCCTTATGACATTGTTTTTATGGATTGTCAAATGCCAGAAATGGATGGTTACGAAGCCACCAAAATCATTCGATCACCCAATTCCATTACAAAAAATCCGGATGTTCTGATTATTGCCATGACTGCCAACGCGATGAAGGAAGACAAGGACAAGTGCTTTCTAAGCGGAATGAGTGATTACATTGCCAAACCGTTTAAACCTAATGATTTGTCTTCAATTCTTGAAAAATGGATTCCCCGGATCAAGAAATTTTCGCTTGAACCTGAAGAAATTGAATCAACTTTGGAAATATTCGATTTGGATGGCGTGCTAGATATGATGATGGGCGATCAAAGCATTATTGTGGAAATCATAAATGGGATCATTGATGCGTTTCCAGGGGAGATCGAATTAATGAAAAAACACGTTGAAGCTGGCGATTGCGCTGCAATTGAAAAGTTAGCACGTTCTTTGACAGTGGGAACTGCCACTGCTGGCGCAAAAGTGCTTCAAGCGGTAATTCTCGAAATTGAACAACTTGCATCGTCTGAAAAAATCGTGGAAATTCCTAACTCCCTTAACATAGCATTGCAACAGTTTGAACTTTTCAAAAAAGCTGTGAAAGTGTCCCAGATTCACAAAAATTGACAGAAATACTTTGAATTCTTTGTTGTTAAAGCAATATTCCGCTTCAATACTACAATTCGCCAAGATGAAAATGGCAAATTGAGTCATTCCCCCCAATTACAAAGAGTAAACTCTTGCTGACATTGCCATAAAAACAGAACAATTCATCAGAAACTTCGCGAAGCTATTTATCTATACTGTTACATTTAAACTTCTCCGAAGTCGCTCAAAACTTGATTTAATAACGATCTGCTTCCTCTCAAAGCGATTTACTTTGAATCGTGTTGTAATTAGCATCATGTGCAGTTTTAAAGAGGTTAAGTAGGACTGTAAAGTTATTCCTAATTGGCAAGCCCGCAATTTTTATCCTTTGTTTTTGAAGATGTTTATTCCTTCTCGCAACAACATAAACGTCTTTTTTTTCTTGCACAAATCAATTAAATATGTTATTGTTCGCGATACAAATTTACAATACGGAACGGTCAGTTTTTAATACTTATGTCTCGCGAAGAAAACAACAAGATTCAGAGGGATAAAATCCTTAAAGCAGCATTGAAAATCTTTGCAAAAAAAGGATATTCCGAAACCACAACTGATGATTTGGCAGCTGCTGCCAAAGTGGGTAAAGGAACACTTTATCGCTTCTTCAAAAACAAACAAGCACTCTTTTTCACTTTGATTGACATCATACTTGAAGACCTATTCGGGCAGACGATCGAACAATCCCGGACAGCAAATAATCTTGAGGAAAGAGTTTCAAAAGGGATAGACGTATATGCAAATTATTTTGTGAAAAATAAAAAAAGTTTTTCACTTATTCTTCAAAACCTGGGACAAATCGGAACAAAAAATTTTGCAAAACTCCATGAAATCTTCTTTTCCAAATTGAAAATGCTTGAAGATAACCTTGGTCCAAAAGACGAAAAAAAACTGGTCAAGCCATTTCCACAGGAAGACATGATCCTGTGCGGAGTTGGGCTGGTTAACATCTTTGTTGTTAAGTGGTTCTTCTCGCGTGGAAGCTTCGATCTAAGCAAAAAAACTGAAATGTTGAAAGAAGTTTTACTGCGTGGAATAATTTCCCAAAAAGGTTAAATCACAGCAAAATATACTCTTGAAAGGACTCATAAAGTTAGATGCAGAGCGAGAAAAAAAATTTAACCAAAAGAGTTGTACCGCTTCTTAACGTATTGCCTCGTTACGGCGGGGCCGGGAACAACTCAACCTTTCGATTCAAAACCAACCCGGCCCGAACGATTAAGGACAGTGAATTTGGTAAAGTAATAAGTCTAATTATAATTATCTTTTCTTGGCTAAATTTATCTCCAATTTTGGCCGAAGAGGCCTCTTCCACACCGTGGATGGAAATTCTTGGCGAGATTTCAGCGAGCAGGTTGCCCAATCAATTGGAGTTGACCACAAGATCCACAAATTCGGCAACAAAATCCTCAGATATTGTCTCTAACTCCTTGCAATTTTGCGCTTCACCTTCCTTCTCTTTACTTGATTGTCTCGTGATTGCTTTTTCCAAGAATTTGGAAATTTCAGCTCAAAAAGACCAGACTTTGGAGGCAAGAGCAAAGTTTAAAGAATCGAAAAGCATGGTTAAACCGCATTTGAATCTGCAAAATTTACAGACCAACCAACAAAAAGTCCTTTCATTCGCCCCTCCCGGAGGAGGAGACCCAATTAAGTTGGGAACCAACAATTTAAATATCTCCAAACTGGTTTTGACCCAGCCTGTGTATTCCTTTGGACGCCTTGAACTTGGAATTTCCATGCTAAAAAATCAGACAAAAGCTAGCGAATATGCTTTTGAAGCTAAGAAAATAGAAGTTTCCCTGAAAGTAATTCAGGCATTTTTAGATGTTTTAAAGGCCTCCAATCGAGTTGCAATAGCCAGCACTACCCTTGATCTTTATCAAAAGCATCTCGATCTTACGAATAATCTTTTTGAAAATGGAACTGTCTTGAGTACTGATGTTTCGGCAACAAAAGTTAGAATGCTCGAAGCTAAGCAGAAACTCCTTGAAGAAGAAAACACTCTGGAACTGAGCCGTCTGGCTCTTGCTGATTTGTTAATGATTTCACCGGAAGAACTTCCCACACTTCGAGA
Organism: Candidatus Rifleibacteriota bacterium; assembly: GCA_015233565.1. Lineage (GTDB taxonomy): Bacteria > Muiribacteriota > Ozemobacteria > Ozemobacterales > Ozemobacteraceae > JADFXM01. Next base: position 227,124 of record JADFXM010000001.1, on the reverse strand, counting down.
ACCTCCTGGATTGCGGTTGTTGAGCGTCAAAACTGGTCTTGCGTCATTTTCCTATTCACAGCCTGAACTCAAACAATTGGATCAGGTGATCAGTATGAACAAAAAAATGGAACAGGTTGAGAAAAAAGGAAAACTCCCCATAATAAATATGCTAGCGGAATATCAAACAGGAAATCAGTTTATGGCAAATTTTAAAAACTGGGATGCCAACTTTGTAATGGATTTTCCTTTCTTCGACAGTGGATACTCCAAAGCCAGAAGTGAGCAAGCCAAATTTGAGCTCCAGAGAAATCAAAAAAATCTTGAATTAATGAAGCGCCATCTTTCCTTGGAAGCCAAAAGAAGCCAGTTGAAAATGGAGGAATTGATAAAGAAACTCGTGCTCGCTGCCGAAGCTTTCAAGACTGCTAAAGAAAACTTCGAAAAAGTCCAAACAAATTACATCGCCGGAACAGCTTTGAACACAGATGTTCTGGAAGCCCAGCTTTTGTTCCACGACGCTAAAACCAGTATCAGCAATGCTTTTTATGATTTTGTTCTATTTCAGGCAGAATATTATAAAAACTGCGGAGCACTGGATAAGTTTATTGAAACACTTGAAAATCCTTCCTCCTCGAAAAAAATTCAATGATAAACGAAAAAATTACACTTTTCCGCGAAAGGGTGAATGGCGAAATGTCTCCGAAATTTAAAAAGATAACAAAAGAGCTTCTTGCAGTATTGGATTCAATTTACACACTTCGGGTCAGGAAATTAAGTAACGAGCATTACTATGGAAATTTTCCCAATAACAAACTGAATAATTTTGCAAGAACTTCAAAAGCTTCAACATGGCAATATCGATTGAATCAGCCTCTTTGCAATGCGTTTTTTACCGGAAAAACCTTTCCTGGAATGAATAAAAAGAGAGTTTGCTTTAATTCGGTTGCCAAGACAAATATAATTCCAAGTATTGAGAACTTTCCTAAGGTCCTTGGTTTTTTGCTGCTTTTTTTGGCCTTTTTTCAGAGTTCCAGTATTTTCGGAGGAGAAAAAACTGTTGTCACAACTATTTTTCCCAAGATTTCATCCATATTGTGGACAGAAAAAACCACGGGAGAGTTGATTGCGCTGAGAAGAACCTCTCTTCAAATGCGCAATCACGGCACTTTGGAAAAACTGTTTGCCCAGGAGGGAGAACGCGTTCAGAAGGGACAGCTTCTTGCACGACTTGAGCTTATTACTTTCCAGCTCGGCTTGGATTCAGCTGAAAAAGCCTTGGAAGCCTCGAAAGCTGCTGAGAAAGCTGCCGGATCAGCCCTGGAAGTAGCAAAATCAGGAGTTAAACAGGCTGAAGTTCGTCTGGAAACAGCAACCAAAGAATATACACGAGCAACCTCACTGAAGGAAAAAGGGAGCGTAACTCAACAAGCATATGACCAATCCGAAGGGAATTTCAAAATGGCCCAGGTTGGATTGGAAGTAGCAAAAAAACAGGTGCTTCAATCAATTTCTGCAGAGGCTCTGGCTCGTTCACAATATGATGTTGCTGAAGTCACTTTTCGAACCGCCAAAAAGAAATTGGACGAGTCGTCCCTCTTTTCTCCGTTTGATGGATTAGTTGTTTCACGTCCAATTCAGGAGCACGAAACAATTGGAGACAACGCTGTATTGTTTACTCTTATCGACGACAGCGAATTGGAATTATCAGCAAAAATGCCGGAACGCTACCTACAATTTGTTAAACCAGGTACGCCTTTTTCCTTTAAATCAGAACTATGTGACGAAACGATTAATGCTTCAGTGAGTCTGGTGATTCCAAGCATCGATTCAGTCAGTCGTACTTTTATTTGGAAAAGTTTTCTTGGCAATTCCGAGAACAAGCTTCGACATGGTTCCTTCGTCGATGTAAATGTGGTTTTAAAAAGCAACGATAACGCCGTTACACTTCCCATCGAAGCTGTCAGAATAAATCCTGAGGACAAGAGCAAAGGAACCATTTTTGTAGCAGAAAAAGCTCAGAATAAAGAAAATGTGCTGGCGAAAGAAATACCAGTAACCCTGGGAATTGAAAAATCTGGGCAGATTGAAATTACAGCTGGCCTGGACTCAAAAGCGTCAGTAATTCTGCATGGTTTGGACAAGGTTTCAAACGGCACTCCTGTTGAAATTTCTGAGGGCGGGAAGGAATAATCATAAGATGATTTTAGCTGAAACCTCAATTAATAGGCCGGTCTTTACCACTATGATGATTTCTGCCATTCTGGTATTCGGAATAATTGCCTACAATGGCCTGGGAATTGACCTTTTTCCAAACGTCGATTTTCCTGTCGTAACGGTAACATGCGAGTATCGAGGGGCAAGCCCCGAAACCATGGAAACAAAAGTCGTTGAAAAGATTGAAGAAGAGCTTTCTACCTTGGGAGGCCTGGAAGAGCTTCGATCTGTTTCAGCAGAAAATATTGCTCAGGTTTATGCCACTTTTGTACTTGAAAAAAATGTCGATATTGCCGCTCAGGATGTTCGGGACAAAATTTCAGCTATCAGACGAAATCTTCCCGAAGCGATGGAAAACCCCGTAGTCGAAAAGCTGGATGTGGGAGCCATTCCCATATTGACCGTTACAATTTCCGGACAAATGCCTCCCGCAAAATTGTCCAGATATATCAAAGATGTAGTCAAAACCCAGATTCAGACCGTTGAAGGAGTTGGTTCAATAAAGGAAATTGGACTTCGGGAACGGGAAATTAAAGTTTGGATCAATAATGACCGTTTGAATGCCTATCATCTTACAATCGCTGAGGTAGTTGCCGCATTGAAAGCTAAAAACCTGGAAGTCCCAGGTGGAAAAATCGAAAATGATCGCTCGGAGTTCGTGGTTAAAACCATGGGTGAGTTGACCGATATTGAAGCCTTTAATCGAATGACGATTTCCACTGTGAACGGGGCTGCAGTTCGCCTCGGCGACATTGCCAAAGTGGAAGACAGCATTAAAGATGAACGAATAGTCGGATTTTTAAATGGCAAAACCGCCATGGCTCTACAGGTTCGTAAACAATCGGGAGAAAATACTGTAAAAGTGGCTCATGGAGTGAAAGAACGTATCAAAGAGCTGCAAGCCAATGCCCCCGAAGGAATAAAGCTCACTATTCCACAAGATAACTCACCCTTCATTGAAGAGTCGATCCATTCAGTCAGTTTTGACCTTCTCTTCGGAGCATTCCTTACCACAATTATCATTTTGATCTTTCTTCGATCGTTTACTTCAACAATAATTTCAGCAATAGCAATCCCCACTTCGATTATTGGCTGTTTTGTCATAATGCGGGCCTTGAACTTTACTCTCAACAATCTGTCCACCCTGGGGTTATCTCTAGCTGTCGGTATTGTTATCGACGATGCAATTGTTGTAATAGAAAATATATTCCGTCATCTCGAAATGGGAAAAACTGCCTTCCAAGCTTCGTTTGATGCCACAGATGAAATTGGTCTTGCGGTTATGGCCACTACATTTTCCATCGTCGCAGTGTTTGTACCAGTTGCAATGATGAGTGGTATTGTAGGAAGATTCCTATACCAGTTTGGAATAACAGTTACCGTTACTGTTCTTCTTTCCCTTTTTGTAAGCTTTACTTTGACTCCGATGCTGGCTTCAAGGTTTCTGCACCATAGTGTAAAGACTAATTTTATTTTCCGATTTATTGGATTTTTTCTGGATTCCCTGGATAGCCTCTACCGTTCGCTTTTGAAGGGAGCTTTGAGATTTCCCCTGATTGTTGTTTGTATCGGAATTGCAGTTGTTTTGGGAACAGTTCAAATTACAAAAATGTTAGGAGTTGAATTCAAACCCAAACAGGATATGCATACTTTCGATGTAAATTTTCAAACTCCTCCAGGAACCTCACTGACCGAAAGTAAGCGAGTTCTGAAATTAGTTGAAAATTCCCTTATTCCTATTTCCTCTGAAACTCAAAACCTGTTTTCCACAATCGCAGGAGATGCATTTGAAGATCCTACTAAAGGAAAAGTATTCGTTGACCTTGTCGACAAAAGAGAAAGAAAACGAACTCAGGATGAAATAATGGACCAAGTAAGAGGGTTGGTGCAGGCCGTTCCGGGGCTGTACAAACTTGCGGTCGAGGAACATGACGACGTGGCGGGAAGTGGTGGAATGTCTAATCGACCGGTTCAATATGCTCTCTTGGGCCCTGATTTCGATGAACTTACCAACATATCTGAAAAACTCGTGTCTTGGATGAAACAAACGCCCGGGCTGGTTGACGTCGACACATCTCTGGAACCAGGACAACCGGAACTTCGCATTTTTCTTTCCCGAGATAGAATGGAATCTTTGGGAGTTAACCTCTCTCAGTTGGCCAACACTGTCAACTTACTAGTTTCAGGGGAACAGGCAATTGGTCAATTCAAAGATCGCGGTAAGCAATATGATATTAAAGTCCGTCTTGACAAATCTTTCAGAGAATACCCCGAGGATGTTCAAAATCTATGGGTACGAACAAATGACGGGCGAAACCTGATTTCTTTGTCCAATGTTGCCAATGTCAAGAAAGAATCCGGCCCGGGAAAAATTAATCACCTCAATCGATCGCGACAAATTACCGTCGCTTCAAATATTGAAGGAAATATGAGCCAAGGTGAAGCGATGGAAAAAGTGCGTATCGAAGCTGAAAAACTCATTAAAACTGGCTATCAGGGAAAATTCATGGGTTTTTCAAAAGAAATGATCACTTCAATAAAGAACCTGCTTTTTGCTTTGTTCATTGCTATTGTTTTAATCTATATGCTGCTTGCTTCGCAGTTTGAACATTTCATTCATCCTTTAACCATCATGATGGCATTACCAATGTCAGCTATCGGAGCAGTCTCAGCCTTGTATTTGACCGGGATGCGCATCAGCATTCTTAGTTTAATAGGAATAATCATGCTGATGGGTTTGGTTACGAAAAACGGAATCCTTCTTGTGGAATTCATTAATCAATGTCGAAGAAAAGGAATGGAAAAAGAGGAAGCAATTCTAACCGCCGGCCCAATCAGAATGCGCCCCATTTTGATGACTTCAGCTGCAACAATCGGCGGAATGATTCCCATTGCAATTTCCACTGGAGCTGGCGCTGAAATTCGCTCTCCGATGGCCATTTGCGTTATTGGTGGAATGCTTACTTCCACATTACTAACTTTGATCGTTGTACCGGTTGTTTATTCGCTTGTAGACAGCCTAATAGTTAAATTGGGATTCGGAAAAAAATAAAACTGGAAATCTGAAAAATTTAGCAGATAATCTTTTAAATTAACCACAACTTTCAGCTTGCCGATAGTTGGAATGATGCTATCGAAAAAAGCGATAATCATTTTCATTTTGCTATGGGTTTGCGTTTGTTCTGTAAGCGCAAATCCGACTTCTAACGCAAGTTCCAGTGCAAACTCCATTGCCACTTCAGCTTCCAACCCAAATTCAGATTCTGTATCCAGCATAACTTCCAGTCATACATCTGATCTAAAATCTAACCCGAACTCAAACTCCAAAGCCAATCTAAGCACCGATGCGATCTCCGCTCCAAAATCAGATTCAAATCCCAATTTTCCGGAGAACTCTGATAAAAATTCCAATCCTACTTCCAACCCGATTACCAACTCCACTTCCAACCAAACTTCAAAAGAAAGTTCTGGCTCAAGGAACGATTTTTTGGAAAACTCCCCCCTTGAGCGGCTCGAAAAATATTATTCAGATAGTGAATATGACAAAGCAATCTCTTTTGCCAGAAAGTGCCTGGAGAAGTTGCCCAAAGAGCATCCAAGTCGACAGCGGGCCTACGATATTATGATTCTTTCAATAGAGGCTAATTCCCGGCAAAAGCTTATCAAGGAAAAAAACAACGACCTGAAGGAAGCAAAACGAGAAGCTGAAGCTGATGCCGTGGAAGGAACAACATATCTCACAAACAAGATGTATTCTGAAGCGAAAGCGAGGTTCCAGCGTTCAATTAACAAATTTCCCAAAGAAGCAGAAACATACTACCTTTTGGGATACTGTGAGAAAAATTTGGGAAACAATGCTGACGCTTATCTTGCTTTTAAGGAGTGTGTGAAGCGAAATCCCAGTCATCCCAGAGCTCTTTTCCATCTTTCCGAAATGAGTTATAAGCAAAAGAATTTCAGTGAAGCAGAGGATTTTTCCAATCGCCTTTCGAGAATAATAGCTGAACGGCTTGCTGAACTAAAAAAAGATTTGTATGAACAAAAAGCTGCTAATTTAAACGATAAAGCCATGGCGACTGTTCGAAAAATGGCCGCCCTCAAGAAAAACCTTGCTCAGGCTCAATACCTGATTGGCATCCTTGCCTCGCGTCGTGGGGATTCCAAGGAATCATACAGAGCTTTGACCTTGGCAGCCAAATTGGACCCGGAACCAATGGAAACTGATTACCACCTTGGGCGGGTTAATATTCGTCTTAAGCAGTTCAGTCAAGCAGCTCAAGCTTTTGAGAAAGCCATTCTGCTCGGCGAAAACACTTATCGTGAAAAGAAAGCGAACGCTAAAAAACTCCTTGATGGGGGAAAATCCGATGAAGCAGTAGCAGAGGAAGCCAAAGCCAAAGAAATCGGCCGTCGGTTGGCAATGTGTTGGCTTGGTCTTTCGATCACATCAGTGAAAATCAGTGATATATCAGCAGCTTTTGATGCTGTAGACAAAGCGCTGGAATATCAACCCGATCTTCGACAAGCGAGATACGCAAAAGCGATGTTGTTTTCCGAAACACGTGACTTCCCTTCAGCTCAAAGAGAAATCAGACAACTTTTAAAAACAGCACCACCAAATAGCGAAGAAGCAAGAATGGCAATCGCATGCCTGAAAAATTTCCTCAGACGCTCTTTGGATCTTTCCAGCGGGAAAAAAGGAATTCTACTTGGAAGTATGGGTAAGCACGAACGACCGGCAATTATAGTGGACAGATTTGTAAAGGACAGCCCTGGAATTGGGGGAAGGAAAACGGAAGCAGAATGGGAGGAAATTCTTCCAGCCATGCTGGAAATTAAGGATCTGATCAGCCTTGGCAATGTTCCTGAAGCAGTTGTAAAGTTGAAGGGTCTTCGGGGACGGCATCCAAATCTCGTGCAAATTCATGGAATTCTGGGGCGACTTTATACTGAGCAAGGGCGATTTACAGACGCCCTCGGGGCTTTTGATGATGCGCTACGTCTTAACCCTCATGATGCTGAGTGTCTTGCGAATTGGGCATATATTAGTACATTGAAAGGCCAAAAGCTTGACAAGGCTCTTGACAGGGCTCAGGAAGCCGTTGAGTTGTGTCCCGAGAGAGCTGAATTCCGCCATACTCTTGGTTGGATATGGTTTCAAAAGGGAGAACTGGACAATGCAATTGAACACCTTCAGAAAGCTCTTAAAATCAAGCCAGATTACACACTTGCCAGATATAATCTTGGTCTAGCTTACTATTTAGCCGGAAATTTTCCAACAGCACTTGAATGTTTCGAAACAGTCATTACTTCACGCCCGGATCACGTTAAAGCCGTTCTTTTCAGGGGAATCACACTCGCAAAAATGAAGAAAAACAAGGAAGCAATTGAGGTTCTCGAAGCTTTAAAGAGTAAGCTTCCGCAAAAAGAGGTAATGTTCTCTGTGGTGTCTGAACTTCAAACCAAATTTAAGTTGGCTTTGGAAAGAAACACGGAAATTCCAATTCCGGAGATCAGACATCCAGCCCCAATACAAGAATTACTGGAAAAAGCCCGCATCTATCGCTCAAAATATCTTGTAAACAGAGCAAAAGAACTGTATCTGAAATGTCAACGTCTCAATCCCAAAGCCTTTGAACCATATTATGAACTTGGTGAAATGTACGCCGAGGAAGGACTATACACCCCTGCGGCCAGAACCTGGGAAACCGCTTTGAAAATTAACCCAAATAGTTATCCTCTTCAATTCAACTTGGGAAAAATGGCCCATAAACTGGGAAGACGTGATGAAGCCAGAAAAGCTTTCACTTCCGCGCAAGCCCTGAATTCAAATGATCCGGAACCACCCTATTATCTAGGGTTGATTGCCTATGAAGATGGACGTTATGAATCAGCAGAAAGCTACTCTCTAGCAGCCCTTAGGCTAAAAGGGCGTTTCTTAAAAGCTTTATCACTCTTGGGAATGGCCCGAATGCGCCTTGAACGGTACATGCAGGCGCGGGACGCTTTTGAATCGGTGTATTCGATTTCCCCTCCCAATTCCTCAATAAGACGATTGGCAGGAAAAAAACTTTGGGAACTTTCAAAATTGATCAGTCCTTTAAAAGCCCCTTCATTTGATGATGCCATGACTCAAAGAAAAGCACTGGAGAAGAGGGCAGAAAAAGATCCCAATGGTGAAAAACTTCGCCGCGAAATTATAGAGGGACGAAAAGCTGAACCGATCGTTTGGTCCAGATTAAGTCCCGATGAAAAAGTTCAGATAAGAAAAAATCTTGATTCCTTTCCACAAGCTCTTCCTGACGCTTCTTTGAAAAATCAGCCGGGTGGAACTGAATATATCAGTTCCCAATTAAGCATCGAAGATAAAGCGATCCTTTTGAACAGAATCAAGGATTTCAGAACAGCTAACAAGGTTTATCCTCCACCTCCTGCAAAAATGTCATCGAAATATGCAATTCACGAGGTTTCCGAAGCAGCAAGAAAACCTGATCCTTCGGATGAAACAAACAAAAAAGGACTGGAAGCAGCTGAAAAAGGATTCCTGAATGATGCGCTTGGCGAGTTTGAAAAAGCGTATAAAATTTCCCCGAAGAACCTGGATGTATTACTGAATTTAGGTTATCTGCACTCTGTAATGGGTAATTTCAAGGATTCATTCGATTACTTCGCACAAGCTGCAACTTATCACCAAAAACATCCATTTGGAAAACTCGGACTTGGGAATTTGTACTGGCTTGGTGGAAGAGGTGCCGAAGCGGTTGAACAGTGGCGAAAAATGGGACCTGCAGTCAAAGTTGATCCCGAATTTCAACTTTTCGGAAAATCAGAGTCTGCGTGGAAACGCGTTTTGGACTCAAATCCAAAAGATTCCGAGGCACATTCTCATCTGGGTTTGATTTACTTGTTTACCGGGAGAATGCAGAATGCTCTGGCAGAATTCAACGCAGTGTTGAGCCTTTCTCCAAACCGGAGGGAACATGTTTTTTATCAAATTCAGACCTATGTCATTCTTTATGTAACCAGCCATGTTACTTCATACAAAACTCAGGCCAAGGTAAAAATGGTCGAACTCGAATCATCATCCCCCAATTTCCCACATCTACAGGAAATCAAAGCCTACTTGGACACTCTATGAATCTAAAAATGAATAATTTCCTCTCAGTAGTTAGCAATACACTAAATTTGCGGCAAAAAGTCTGCTCAACAACTTTATTATTAACGCTTATTTTTATCTGGGTTTTTCTGCTTTCTGTACCTTCTCAGGCTCAGTTTCAGCCTTTACTAAGCAAAGAAAGGGCAGGAAACACAGACTTTGATGGATATGAAATTTACACAATCGGTAAAGCAGACCGGCCTAAAGGTGAGACAAGCCGTATTTTACCTGAAGGAACCAGACACGCATTAAATGAAGATGGCCTCATAGGATTTTTTGTATCCGAAACTGCAGATCGCATCCAACCACACCGAATGTTTTCCGGTGCCCGACTAAACTATGTTGACATAACTTCCAGCAAGGGAAAAGCCCTATATACGGCTGAAAGCGGAACTATTGATACGCTGGCACTAAGTATGAATTTTATCGGTGATTGGGCAGAATGGGCAGTCACTGTTCCTGTTCAATACTTTACAATAAATGCTCCAAGAACATATGGGAGAGCTGCAGCAGATGACACAGGCTTGGGAAATATTAAACTTGCATGGAAGGCGACTTACCTTCCGGATCATTCTTACTATCGCTGTGCTTATGGTGCTGTTATTAACGCAACTACCGGAGACCCCGGTTCCATGTGGCCAACTTCGACTCCTGACGACGAACTAAAAGTATTCGGATGTGTAACCACCAGGGAGACCGATTTTGCTGTAGGTAATCTGGAACTTGGTTCAGTGGTAGACTCAAAAGGTCTGAATAATCGTTTTTTATATCGCTTCGGCCTTTCTTATGAAGCGACCATTCACGCAACATTAATTGGGGAGTTGGTTGGTGATATTTACGGTGGAAACGATAAGGACACAATGGATTTGGTTATGGGAATACGCTTAGCACCATCTAAAACAGCAGTTTTGGAATTTCAGTTTACGAAAAATCTTCGGACCTATCGTGATTTTGGTTGGGATCAACGCCTGGGAGCTGGAGTCACAGTAAGATGGTGAACAAGTGAACAAAAAAAACTGCGACGAACAACGCGAAGAAGTGATTACTAAGTGAAAACGGAGTGTTCCGAGTTCGGGAGGGAAAATATTTTGAGAATCTCCGCACACATTCACTTTAATCTCAATGACATTTCATGTTTTAGTTTTCCATATTTTAAGTATGAGCCTTTTGCTTGAAATTAGGATGCATTTTGATAGCAATTACTGTAAAATAATTCAGTATAAGTATCATCTCAATTCGAATATTTCAGTGAAACAAGTCTCGATCTGCCACTTAATCCTGAAATACTGAGTTGGTAGTAACTCTTAGCATAATGGCTTGAAAAAGTTCTGGTTTATGGCTTAGCCTTGCGCATCTTAATAGAGAGGAAAAATTATTACGGTGACTGGCATTGCTTGAAGTAGAAACACTCTAGCAATTTATTTACGGTTGGATTTGACTCATAATTTAAAAATCAGTGTATTTCGCAATAAACTCTTGAAAAATAGGAGGAAACATGAAAGCAGCTCGGGAAATATCTCCTATAGATGTTCAATGGAAAACGTTTAAAGGAGTGTTGCTTTTTTCCGACCTTTCTATTTATTTCGGTGCTGTGAAAAAAATGTCCCTGATCGATTTGGCCGAATTTCTGAAAATCTATTATTCGCATTGGCGGTCAGAAATTTTTCGACAAAAAGGCGAGATACTTAACATGTTGGGTGACCAAATCGTAGTAAGTTTTAAAGCTGAACTTTGTGGTGGTGCCGATCCAGAATGGTGTGCTGCTTTATCAGCTTTTCATGTTTTAAAAGACCTGAAAAAGTGGCGCGAAGACATTGAACTGAGCATAGGAATTAATTCCGGAGAAACCCTCGAAGGATCCTGGGAAGAAAATGGAACTAAAAAATATGTTGTTGCAGGAGATTTAATAAACAAAACCGCTCATTTGGCAAGCGGAAAAAATCGGGGAATAATCGCAAGCCGGAATGTGGCTGAAATACTGGGTCCCAGGGTCATTTGCGAAAAGAACTATATGAAATTGCTTCAGAGCGGAGAAGAAGAAACTGTTTTTCGCCTTGTTTCTCTTAAACTTTAACTTCAATGAAAAGCTATTTTAGTCGTTTTTTATCTTCCCGAGCAGGCTATAGTTTGCTTCCAGGATGGTTTGATGGTTTTGCCAAAAAAAGCCAAGCGGCAACAAAACTTTCAACGATTTCATCCTTAGGGAAAGGTTGGATATTTCTTCTTTTTATTTGGATAATAAGTTTTTACACTCTATCGGTTTCGATAATGGCAACTTCGTTCTATTTTCAAATCGCCTTGGTTGTTCAGGCAATTGCTTTCTTTTTATTGGTTCAAAAATTGCTAAAATTTAAATATGAAATTTCTTTTCTTCGCGAATTCCAGCATCTTTCACAAACGTTGGATGAATTAAGAAAGCTTCACTCAAAAAATGCTTTTGAAGAAATTTTGAAAGCTGTCGTGCAAATCATTGGTTTCGATCGAGCCATTTTATTCAGACTTGAATCCGACGCATCAGTTTTAACCGCCGTTCATTCCTACAATCTTGCTCCGGAAATTCAAAAGCAACTTGTCATCCCCAGGAACAGCGGCCCTTCAATAGCCTGGCGAGTCGTGGAAGAAGGACTACCTGTCTTGGTAAACTCACCATCTCAACATCCTGAAGTTAATCCCAGGTTTATGGAAATGCTTCAATCATCAGCATTAGCGTTGGCTCCAATAACCCGAGACGGCTTATCATGGGGATTACTAGTGGTTGACAGACATTTGCGTAGGCTTCCAATTACAGATGAAGATCTTTTACAGCTGCAAGTACTAGCAGACCAAATTTCCATTACTCTCCAAAATTATGCTCTCAACGAGGAGTTGTCCAAACGGGCTGAGCAACTTGAGCTTCAAAGTGCAAGGATAAATCAAGAACTCGCAATTGCAAAAGTCGTACAAGAAGGAGTATTACCTCGTTCAAAACCTGATTTTGTTGGAATTAGAACAGCAGCATTTATGAGACCTGCACGAATTATTGGAGGAGATTTTTTTGATTTTCTTGATATTTGCAAGGAAAGAAAGGCCGGATGCCCAGAGAAACAATGTCTGGTCTGCGAAGATCGGATCCAGGGGGTATTGATTGGAGATGTCTGTGGAAAAGGAATCCCGGGTGCAATGGTTATGGCAATGGTAAAAAGCCTTTTTCATGAAAAAATCCTTCTTTTCTCTGATCCTGCTGAACTTCTAACCCAAGTGAACATTTCTTTGAAGTCCTATCTCGGAGCTGAAACGCGGTTTTTTTCAAGTGCGTTCATCGGTTTTTTTGATAAATCCCGAAGCATTTTTCGTTATGCCAACGCAGGACATGATTTTCCCTTATTTCTAAGCTCTTTAACAAAAGAAATTCTACCTCTCCCCTCAACAGGAACACTCCTCGGAATTTTTAAGGAAAGTACCTTTACAAACAACGAAATCCAAATTTCAAAAGGCGACCGAATTTTTTTATATACTGATGGAATTGTAGACTATTTTGAACATTACAAAAATGAGATTGACGGTTTGGATTATCTTAAGCGTTTTATGCTGGAAAACTTTTCCAAACCGGTCGAAGAGAATGTTGAAATTTTAAAGAGAGAGACCACCAGTAAGTTGAATGAAGGTGAGGATGATATTACAGCAATGATGGTTTCTATTGATTGATGCCGTCAAAGAAAGGATTGCCTGAGTGACCACAAGAAATTTTTTTTATCTGATGATTTTCATTGCAGGCTTTTTTTTGAGAACTTCATCTGCAATTTGTGAACAACCTTGTAAAATAGCCCAGGATGGAACTTTTTTACTCCGAAATTTACAGGAAACTTCCGTAGAAAAGTCTTCCCAAGTTGGTCCCAATTCCAAAGGTTTTTCGCTTCAGCAAAAGAAGTTTTCAAAAGTACTGAATCAACTAGTTCTTGGACAATCTAAAATTTGGTTTCAAATTTTTAATTTCGACACAAGAAAATACGAAATCAAACAAACAACCTATGTTCTAGAAGGATCGCATTGCAGAATTTTCATAGATGATTCATGTTGGCAATTTTTTGGAAGTTCAGCATTTGAGAGTTTTGAAGAAATTGCTCTGACTTTTGATGAAAAGATTTATCCATCTATAACCTCGTGGATGGGAAAACCCGAAATTCCCTCACATTTAAACCTCCCGGATGACAAAATATATATTCTCCTTAGCGATATCAAAGGAGAACAAAACTCTGGCTATATCGCAGGATTTTTCAATTCCCGTGATCTAATTGATGATCAGGGGAATCAAAAACCTCTAATTTTTATGGACATGAATCCAGGGCGGCCAGGCAATCCCACCGATCCTAATAATGAATTTTATAGGACACTCGCTCATGAATTCCAACATTTGATCAACTTTTCAAGGCACCTTTCCAAATCCGGAAAAAGTGAAGAGAGGTGGGTCGAAGAAGGACTCTCATTACTTTCCGAATATATTTACAGTGCGTCAATTACTTCTGACGGAATTGGTATTCCCACTTCTCCTCATCTTGCAAGATTCCTGGAAAAACCCGAAATTTGTTTAACAACAAATTCTTTCAATGAGTGGTACCAACCAGCCACTATGTGCCGGCATTATGGAGCTTCATTCCTTTTTATGTATTACCTATTAGAAAAGTTTGGAGGTTCTGACGAGACTTCCCAAAAAAATCTATTCAAGGAAATTGTTGGTAACGAAAAGATTGGAGTGGAGGGAATCGACAGTTCACTGAAAAAACTTGGTTCCAGTTTCACAGCAGCCTTAAAAAATTGGATTTTGGCCAATTATCTGAACGATGTCTCGCTTTCCAACGGACTTTGGGGTTACCTCGACAAAGACCGCCGCCTTGGAAGCGAAGCAATCGCTTTGCCCCTTCCTGGCCAGACGTTTGCATTTACACCATATCGCTCATTAGTCGGCGGAGAAGGTCGAATTTTTTCCAACTCCGGGGGAAAATATGAAAACATTCTTGGAAGCGGATTTTTCAAGTTAGTCTTTAAAGCTTACAATGAGGGCTTCACTCCTTTTGTTGCAGCAGTTGACCATGAGGGAAGTGCAGCATTAATCGATTTAAAGTTTAACGAGACTCTTTTAGCTTCACTTTCTCTTGATTTATCACAATACAGACGATTAATACTGGTTCCCGCAGTACTCAGCAATAGGGAAAACATTGCCGACCCATTCGTTTATTCATTTACAATGCAACCATCAAAAACAGTAATTTATCCTACTTCGAGCCCTGTAACTTCAAATGAATTTACAGTTTTTCTTAAATCACCGGATGGAATAGTCGCAACTCCGACTGTTAACATAGAATTCAACAATCAGGAAACTACTTCCAAAATGTTGCCAGTGGATGAAAACAGATCGATTTTTATGGTTAACTATAAAATTCCTGGGCCAGGCAGGGGGGTGGTTAGAGTTAAAAAAGATGATGAAAACTCTTCATTCTCCTTTTACAGAGCTTCTTTAAAGGAAAACTCGATGAATCATCTTACGGTTAAAGACATCGATTTCATGATTTCATCAAGGGAAGCGGGAGATCAAGCAATGGTTTTGGAATCTCCGGCACTTGAAATTCCCCAGGAATTGACAATTCTTTCAAAAGCATACTATACCGTATTCAATCCGGGAAAAGTAATTGAGGCTAGGTTGCAGTTCACGAGTGGAATTTTAGGAATTTCTAATCACTCTTCCATCGGACTTTGGTCACCCAGAAATTCCCAGAATTCATGGGTGAAAGTAAGTCACAATGAAAAGGGGTTTTTCTGCCCCATAGCTTCAGAAGGAGCTTATGTACTGGTTACCGACCTGTCTCCGCCAAGAATTCACGACTTTCGAATTGAGCAGGAGGAGACAAAACCGTTATTGGTAGCTCGAATTGAGGAAAATGGGTCCGGAATTCAGCAAGAATCAATCAGAGTCCAAGTCGATGGCAACTCTGTTCCTTTTTCATTCGATGAAACTAATAAGACCATAACTGCTGATTTAATGAGGCTTCCAAAAGGGCTTCACAGATTTGCAATTGAGGTTTCTGACAAAGCTGAAAATGTCGGGAGAGTGAATTTCCAATGCTCGCTACCAGGCCCTTTGTCAGTGATTCAGGCCGCGGCATGTCCAAACCCCAGTAGTGGTGAAACAAATGTTTTCATCTTTTTAGAAGGGAATGGTGCAAAGAATCCTGACTTGGAGATTGAAGCTAAGATATTCGATCTGACGGGAAAAAAACTGATCTCTCTTCCAATGGCCTACAAATCCAATGGCACCTTTGCCACCCATTGGGATGGAAAAGATGAAACTGCAAAAAATGTCCCAAATGGTGAGTATCCCTTTAAGGTTATTATTAAAAGAGGAGGAGATGAAATAAAAAGCTCCGGAAAAATCGTTGTTTCGCGATAATCAAAATTATCATCAACTCAAAAAATCTGGAAAACTTTTATAAAATAATTTAACATGAAATTTGTGTTTCTGATTAAGTGAGGATAAATAAAAATGCGTCATTCTTTAAAAAGAAATGCATTGAGGCGATTTGGACTGCGCCTCAGGAAGCTTGTAAAAGAAATCGATCTTCTGGATCTGCTGATTCAAAAAAGTGTCACCGTAAGATCCCGAGAAGATCTTGCGCACCTTTTTGGAGAGATTATTCCCGGTTTATTGAGAGTTACCAGAGCCTCGTTGGTACTATGCGCACAAAATCAGAAATATTTTATTTTCGAATCACTTGGAGTAAATCCTGAGATAAAGGGAAGCTCTTTTCTACGAACCTCTCCGGTAATTGAATGGGTTTTCACACATCGTAAAACTCTTTTGGTAAATGACATCACAACGGACGAAAGATTCAAAATCTCCAAACGCTCAGATTACAAAACTTTTTGTTTCATGTGTATCCCAGTTTTTATGGATTACGACTTGATTGGAGCGATAAGCTTCAGCGACCCTAAGAACCGCAGAACATTTACAAAAAGAGATCAGGAGTTGGGGGAAATTGTAGCCGGGCAATTCGGGATCTTATTTCGAAGCATTTTCCTTGAAGAACAGCAGAAAGATCGGAAAAAATTCCTTGAAGAACTTAACATTGCAAAAACTATTCAGAAAAGAATGCTCCAAATCGAACTTCCTCAAATTGCAGCCTTTGACTCCTCGGTTCGGCTTTATTCGGCATTGGAGGTGGGCGGAGACTTGTACTACATGGCCCCCAAGGGTAACGGAGGCTGGGTGGCTTTAGTCGGAGACGTTGCCGGAAAAGGTGTCCCCGCAGCGCTAACAATGGTTTTTAGTATATCACAACTGAAGGAAATCGCTGAAAAAGCAGATAATCCCGGGCAATTGCTTACCACGCTCCACCACACTATCTGTGACGTTCTTACCGATTTCCAATATTTAACAGCTTGTGCAGTATTTTTTGATGAAAAAACCAATAAAATTCAATTTACAAATGCCGGACATCCTTCCATTCTGCTGTGTAAACATGATTCAGGGAAATTGATTGAACTTAAAAATTCAGGGATGGCAATCGGAATGTTTGCCGATAATTTTGAAACATCCCTGGAATCAATTGAATTTTGCCCCGGTGACGCAATTTTATTATACACAGATGGCTGTCTTGACGCCAGAAGCCGAACTGGAGAAAAATATGGAACCAAGAGATTTTACGAGGCTTTCCAAAAAAATTTCAGATTATCAAGCGACGAAATCATCGAGAGACTTCAATCACTTCTGAACGAATTCATGACCGGCGTTGTTCCGTATGATGATATCACCATGCTCTGCATTAAAAGGGAAATTTGACCAATAGAAAAAATATTATGCGAAAATTTTTTATATATTTTTCCGCCATCGCAGCTTTAGTCGGAGTTTCAGCATTTATTTACAATCTAGTTCTTTTTCACCGTATAAGCCTCCAATACGAATTGGGAACAAAACAAATTGTACATGATCAAACAGTACAACTAGCGGATAATCTTGATAAGTATTTGGCGGAAAATATTGTTCTTGCAGATGAAATTGCTTCCGAAGCATCTTCACTGAAGCTCCCACAGGAAAAAGTCAGTCAAAGATTGAACAAATTGCTTCAAGATCATCCTGATATTGGAGCAATCGGGCTCGCCTATTATCCAATTGCCTTTGATCAGGATAAACGTAAGGAGCAAGCGTTTTATTTTAAAAACAATTCTTCTGATACCAACTTGATAAAAATCAAAGAATCCTCAATAGTTCAAACTCATCCTGATACTGGACTCCCATTTGTTATTGGAACCGTTTTCATTGAAATTTCCCCTGAAAAATTAAAAGAATTTTTATCCAAGAAAGAAATTGGTCAGAATGGTTATCCCTTTTTATTTTCCCAGAAAGGTCAGATTCTTTTCCATCCAAGGAAGGAATTTATGGAGGATGGAGTGACTCTTCAGCAGGTTGCTTATAGAGAAGATGCCCCAGAGTTGTTAGAATTAGAGCTGGAAGCAATTAAAAGAAAAAGTGGGGAAATTTCAATTCCCCAAGGAAATTGCCGGGACCGATCAACTCTTTTTTATCGGAGTATTCCATCCACTAGTTGGATGCTTGTCTTCAGGTTAATTCAGCCACAAATGGCATCCAATACCACAGAAGTACTTTCCAGACTATTCAACTCCATTATTGGAATCGAAATCTTTCTCCTCTTTTTTGCAGTCTGGATAATTCTTCATCATTCACTTTACGACGGAAAAAGTCTTTGGACCATCTCTTCGTTAGCTTCCATAGCCTTGTTCGCCGGAATCGCCATAATCTGGTATCTGGTACTAAATTATTTTGAGCCGGCTGGAACCAACGAATTACCTATATTTGAAACATCAATGGTTGAACAGTTCAAGGAGGATTTCAAGGACCTTTGTTCCAGAAGAGGTTATCCACCACCCATATATCTCCCCACAGGGGTTTTCGTACAATCGGTTGATTTCCAAAGCGGTCAGAATGTGAAAGTTACCGGCTTTGTCTGGCAAAGATTCCATAAGAAGTATCACAAGGATTTAACGCAGGAAATCCATTTTCCTGAGTCGGTTGATTCAACCATCGATAAAGCTTACGAAAGAGAATATGGTGATTGGAAGCTCGTTGGTTGGCGATTTAAGGTTGAACTCAGACAGTGGTTTGGGTATTCCTCTTTTCCGCTTGATCGTGAAAATGTATGGTTAAGAATGTGGCAGGGTGATATTGACAAAAATGTCGTTTTAATTCCTGATCTCACCTCATATTTCAATCTTCATCCCGATTCAAAGCCTGGTTTGGACGCAGAATTGCTTGTTCCAGGATGGAAAATTTCAAAATCCTATTTTTCTTTGGAATTTAAGGATTACAACACTAATTTTGGCTTCCAAGGTGATTCTTCTCAGGACAACAACACTCCCGAGCTTTACTTCAACATTATTATCAAGAGAGCGTTTCTTGATCCTTTTATTTCAAACCTTCTTCCTATTTTTGTAGTAATTGTATTAATGTTTATTTCTTTGTTACTGGCAACAAAAAATCAGGATCTTAATCAATATCTCGGTTTTAATTCCAGTATGATCATTACAATTGCAGCATCAGTTTTTTTTGTTGTAGTTTTCGCACAAATTGACCTGAGAACCCGACTGGGAGTCGTAAGCATAATTTATTTTGACCTTCTGTATTTTCTGACTTACTTTCTACTTCTTATTGTCTCAATTGATACCATCATCTTCAGTTGGACAAACAAAATCCACTTGATTCAATTTAAGGATAATCTGATTGCCAAAATCAGTTTCTGGCCATTTATCTTTGGATCGCTATTTGTGATGACAGCAGTTGTTTTTTATCCCTAAACGTTATAGAGAAAAGCTATGAATCTCAAATCAAAAATCCGTTATTTAATCGGTGTTCTACTGATTGTCTGTGCACTGGTACAAATTTCAATAACAATTCAGGCTTATTCTGAATGTTCTGAAGCGCGACTGGAAAAGTTTCGGAGAATTCTGTCGAATAAACGCCAAAAAAACCTCAAAGATTTTGTGTCGTTGGCTTATAACACCGTTCAACATTTGTTTGCCAGTTTTCTTGAAAAAGCAACAATGGAAAAAGCTTGTGAAAACTCTCTTAAAGGCACAATCGACACACTTTTTCACTTTTTGAACAAAAGGTATGAACAGGTTAAGGCTGGTGAACTTAAGCTTGAAGCGGCTAAACAAGATTGTTTGGACGAAATAAAAAGCTTATTTTTCCCTGAAAAGGATTTATATGTTTGGGTCCAGGAAGGAAATGCCTCAGAACCCCAAATGGTCATGCACCCCACAATTCCCGAACTTAATGGGAAAACTCTTTTGAACCCGGCTTTAAATACAGCTTTTAACAGGGGTGAAAACATTTTTTCCTCTTGTGCTCGTATAGCAAAAGAACAACCAGAGGGCGGATTTGTCGACTATCTCTTTCCCAAAAAATCCCAGAGCTCTTTGAGCTCCCAATCCTCGGCACTTCTTCCAAAACTCTCTTATGTACGTCTTAATAAAAACTGGAATTGGGTGCTTGGTACAGGAATTTTTCTTGATACCGCTATAACTGATACTTTTGATTCGATAAAAGCAGAACTTCAGGCTTTCAGCGATTCAGAGGAGTCCGATCCATTTTGGATCTGCGACCTTGAAGGGAAAGTAATTTTTCAAAATGAAAAAGCAAAGAAAATTGCGGGTTCTTCCTTGGCCACTACCTCCAACTATATTTCTAAATCAATTGAAACTGCAAAGACAAATAACGGTTTAGGTTTCTTTGAAGATTCACAATTGTTCGGTTTTGTCATGCTTTATAAACCGCTTAGGTTAATTATAGGAGCTGGGATAAACCTTCAAGAAATTAGCTCAACCATAGATGTTAAAATGGACCATTTTTGGCAAACTACTGCTTTAATAATAATTACATCAATCATTATGTTTTTATTTCTTGGCTATTTTGCTTTTCAAATCCTGGAAAATTTACTAAATCCTGAAGAAATTGAAACACTTCCATCAGATTCTCAAAAAGATGAATCACCTATCGTTCGAGAAAAGAACTCAGCTTTGGTAGCCTCTTTGAAAGAAATTCTTGAACTATCCTTTGCTGAAAAAATCGAGACGGAAATTATTCATTCGGCAAAAGAAATAACCTCTCCTGAAAATGACATGAAATCCTTGAAAAGTTTATTGAAGAGCATCAAAGAAATTAAAACTAATGGTGCAAAAGGTCAAATTAAAATTGACAAGCTTGTCGAAAAGCTTGAAGAAAAGTTGCAATCCAATTCTCCTCAAAAAGGAGAAAAAGAATGATCATTTCCCGCCTTAAGGTTTTTATTGGATTGATGCTTCTTCTGTGCCTTTTCATTCCCACGTGTTTTTCAATCTACTTCTTTTATCAAAGAGAATCTGAGGATGAAAAAGATTTCCATGAGATGCTTTTGTCTGACATGAGCCGTCTTCTGGAACAATTTGAAAATATTTCCTACAAGGCAATAAAAAATCAACATTCATACTATTTTAGCTCGGAATATAGATTTCATGAGGATGGCAAAATTCTGAAGTACTCAGTAAAAACTATTTTGAATCATATCGAAAAGCAATTTGGCAAAAAACCAGAAGCTGAGTTATTACAAAAGGACTTTGACCAAATTAAAAAGGATCTGGATGGCTTTACGCTTGGGAACAACGTCTCCGGGCCAGTGATTGTCACCCAGGACAATTCAAATCAGATTCTTTATGTCAATGAAATTCCTGATAGGGATAGAAGTCTTATAACAAAGGAAGTTGAAAAATTATTTTTACCAGGAAGAACAGAACCAGGGCAATTTTTTGAAGCAAACAAGGAAAAATCACAGTCCTTTTATTACTTTGAACGCCATCCCACTAAGAAAATCGCGATTGGACTGGGAATGGAGGAAATTCCAAATAGAGAGACAATTCTGAAAAAAATTCTGGCACGAATTGATTCCATGAATTTGAAAAGAACTTTTGGGGGCTTTTGGATTACCGATTCAAAAGGAATGGTCATCTTTCATAATGATGGAAGCTTGGTCGGAAAGAGCTCGTACAATCTTCCCCAACTTTCATATATTCAAAAGGGAATTAACCTTGCAACAAATTTTGGTGAAGGATCCATCGAATTCGATCAATTATCACCAATTTCAAACAGGTCTGAACGAAGGATTGCTTTCGTAAAAAGGTTCCCCCCTCTTGATTGGATTATCGGTTTAAGCTGTGATACCAGTATAGTTAGTAAAGAAATTTCATGGCAAAAGTCAGATCTATTAAGCGAATGTGGAACATTTGCTGCAAAAATTTTTGTTTCTTTTATTCTGATTTTTATGGTCTCATTGAAAATACTAAGTGTTCAAATCAGAAAAAATCCTGAAGAAGCAAAATTTCTTGAGTCGGACTTTGATTCTGAAAATTCTTTTGATTCTTCTTCTGAAGAATCAAAAGAAGAAGATGAGCTAGAGGCAGATTCTGTAAAAGCTGTTCTTAATTGTCTGGTAGAACTTAATAAAAGCTATGTTTCCGAGCAATCGAAAATTTTGATCTTAAGGGAAATTCTTGCAAGCTCGAAAGAGGCAGAACCAAAGAAGTAATGCACATCGCTGGTAGGCCCGGCTAATTTCTGACCCACCATAAAAGAAAAAAAAGACCCACCAAAGAAAAACAGCAACTAAAGAAAAAGCTTGGTCAAAAGAGTTAAATGTTGCCACACGGCAACGTGGGTCAGTATTCCGGCGGTGTCTGGGCCAGTTTTTATCCGGTGGTAACACACATCGCAGGAAAAGCTCGGAAATGTGGACATACTTTTTTCCTTGCTGCTATCAACTGCTCGGGACGGGACACCCAAAAACTTTGCAAAAGGCCTATAATGTCAATTTCACGTTAAAAGCATATAAAATAAATCGGCTGGAACAGCCCATTGAGCGGAAGTTTGTAACAAAGCCCTGATCAGGAGGCTCGCGCACAATTAGTGACGAAGTCACTTAAGATTCCGAGCACCATAATTTCATTCGTATACCCGCAGAACCTTTTTTATCGCTTTAGCTTTGTCAACCAAACTTTTTAGGCGTTCGGGAATCAGAGACTGTAATCCATCAGAAAGCGCCATTTGAGGGTTAGAATGGACCTCAACCAGTAGTCCATCTGCTCCGGCAGCAGTAGCCGCAAGAGAAACGGATTCAACAAGTCTCCAAATTCCAGTTCCATGGCTGGGATCAACTAGCATTGGAAGATGTGATAATTGCTTAATCGCGGGAATTGCATTTATATCAAGGGTAAAACGTGTGTAAGTTTCGAATGTACGAATTCCACGTTCACAGAGAATAACGTTGGGGTTTCCATTTTTAAGGATGTATTCAGCCGCCATTAGGTATTCTTTGATAGTCGAACTCATTCCACGCTTAAGCAAAACAGGTTTTTTTGTTGAACCTAAGCTTTCTAAAAGTCTGTAATTGCTCATATTTCGAGTGCCAACTTGCAAAATATCGGCTACCTCAAAAGCTTCTTCAATTTCTTGAATTTCCAGCACTTCGGTAACAATAAAAAGGCCGGTTTCCTTTTTTACTTTTTTGAGAATCTTCAAACCACTTTTACCAAGGCCCTGAAATGAGTAAGGTGATGTTCTGGCTTTGAAAACCCCACCTCTGAATAACGAACAACCAGCTTCTTTAACTTTAAATGCAATCTCAAGAGCAGTTTTCTCATCTTCGATAGCACAGGGGCCTGCAATTACATGAAACTCACCCCCACCCAAAAAAACTGGAGTAGAATTCTTTTTTTTCAGCCCAACGGGTACCACCGTATTTTCCTGATGGAATTCACGTGAAGCAAGCATAAATGGCTGAATAATCGGAAATACCTTTTCCACACCCGGCCAGGTTTCGAATGACTTATCGAAAAGCGGGCCACCACTAACACTTACGGTGATCAGCTTCCTTTTTCCACTTTCAATTATATGAGCCGCCATTCCGAGGTCAATAATGTGTTCTCTCAGATCTTCAATGTGCTTTTCAGTCGCCCAATGGGCCATCAGAATAATCATATAGTACCTAATTATCGGCTAAATGTGCTAAATTTTTATTCAAATCCTTAAAGGACAGTTTAAATATTCAGCATCAGTGCGCCGAAAGAACTTTTCAAAAGGGCACCTCAGAACTTTAGCGGTTAACTTTCCGAAATTTGAAATTAAGTGGATGAAGTTCAAATAATTTGGTATCCTAAAAAAAAATCAAATTAAGGAGAAAAAAATGGCTAAACAATTTACTGACGCAAACTTCCAGACAGAAGTCATAAATTCAACTCTTCCATCAATCGTGGATTTTTGGGCACCATGGTGTGGCCCCTGCCGATTGATGGGTCCAATCATCGATGCAGTTGCAAAACAGTTTGAGGGAAAGATCAATATTGGGAAAGTAAATGTTGATGAAAACCCGAACATCCCTGGAGAATACAGCATCATGTCCATTCCAACGATTATTTTCTTTAAAGACGGAAAAAATATTCACCAGGAAGTCGGCACCATCACCCAGGAACAGCTCGAGAGCAAGATCAAATCCTTACTATTGTAAGACTGCAAACACCCAACGTTTCTCGGCGATTTGGATAGCACAAAAGGCACTTTTCAGTCATTGCGAGCGAAGCGATCAAACCCTTGCAACCCTCGCAATGACAATTTTCCTCGAAATATCGAGTGGATTCAATAAAGAACCGAAACCCAACATCAAAGAATAAGTGCCTTCATCATCAGGTCGTTCAATTTTTTATTGAAAATAGCGGGATCAGCTAATTTTCCCCCCTCTGCAATTAATGCCTGTCCAAAAAGAAGGTTCCCGTAATCTTCTATCATCGGATCATTCGAATTCTTTTCAAACACCGATTGGAGCTTAACAATAATCGGATGGCTTGGATTGATTTCAAGAATTCGTTTGGTTCTGGGAACATCTTTTCCGGTCGCTTTTAAGAGGGCTTCCATTTGAGGGGTCATGTCATTTCGGTCTGATACCAGACATGCTGGTGATGAGGTCAAACGGCTTGAAAGACGAACTTCCTTTATATTCTCATCAAGCTTTCCTTTGATACATTCAAGCAAGGATTTATAACCAGCTTCTTTCTGTTTTCGATCTTCCTCGGCTTTTTTCTTCTCCTCATCGGAACCAAGCTCAACAGTCCCTTTTGCAATCGATTGAAATTTCTTTCCTTTGTAATCGAAAACGAAATTCACCCAAACCTCATCAACCGGATCAGTCAACAAGAGCACTTCATAACCCTTTTCCTTGAAGGACTCAAGAAGCGGGGAAGTCTCAATCGTGTGACGGGTTTCACCAGTAATAAAATAAATTGTTTCCTGGGAAGTTTTCATTCTTTCAATGTACTGATCTAGAGTATATAACTCAGTTGATGAATGCGTTGTAGCAAATACGGTGGTTTCAAGTATTCTTTCACGATCGTCCGGCTCTTTGAAGGTTCCTTCTTTGATCACAGGCCCGAATTCTTTCCAGAAAGTTTTGAATTTTTCGGGTTCGTCCTGCTTCATGGTTTTGATTACCGATAAAACCTTTCTTGAAACAGATTTTTTGATGTTCTGAATTTGTTTATTTTGTTGGAGAATTTCCCTGGAAATATTCAAAGAAAGCTCGTCTGAATCGACTACACCTTTGACAAATCGCAGATATTCAGGGATAAGTTCTTTGCAATCATGCATAATAAAAACACGCTTGATATAAAGCTGAATTCCTTTGGCTAAATCACTAAAAAATAAATCTGATCCGGCTTTGGATGGGAGATATAATAAACCTTTGAAGTCTCCTGTGGAGACGCCCTCTGCTTTATAAACAATCCATTTTAATGGGTCAGTCCAATCATGGCTGATGTGTTTATAAAACTCTTTGTATTCGGTTTCGGTGACATCTTTTTCCGGACGCGTCCAAATTGCTTTCATAGAATTAAGAACATCGTCCTGGAAAGAAATCTTGGGTTCAACACCCTCTTTTATTTTCCCATCAGAATCGCGCTCATAATCACGTTTTTCAACTTTCATCCGAATCGGATACGCCACAAAATCGGAATATTTCTTTATCAGATCGCGTAAAACCCATTCGGTGGTAAAATCCTGAGCATTTTCCTCTTCCTCTATCTTCTTGAGTTGCAACGTTACAGAGGTTCCAGGCTCCGCTCTTTCGGATTCTGCAATTGAATATGTCCCATCTCCTTTGGACTCCCATTTCCAGGCTTTTTCTTCAGTCGCTTTCCGCGAGACGATTTCAACCTTATCTGCAACCATGAAGGATGAGTAAAATCCCACACCAAATTGTCCAATCAAATCAGGAATACTGGGTTTTCCTTGATTCTCACGTAAAGCCTTCAAATATTCCTTTGTTCCGGATTTTGCAATAGTACCGATAAATTGCACTAGATCTTCCCGGCTCATTCCAATACCGTTATCATGAACTGTAAGAGTATTGTTCTTGGTATCAGATTCAATGCGAATGTGCTGATCTTGTGTGTATTGGCGAAGTTGGTCTTTTGTAAGGGCCTCGAATTTAATTTTATCAAGCGCATCTGAAGCATTGGAAATTAGTTCCCTAAGAAAAATTTCCTTATGCGAGTAAACGGAATGAATCATTAAATCAAGCAATTGTTTTGCTTCTGTCTTGAATTCAAAAGTATCGGTTTGAACAGTCATGTATTGTTTCCTCCATTGGAAATTTATTTTTTTACTCTTCCGAGTTAATAACCGCTTTTAAAAGTTTCAGACCAAATAATCCGGCTGCGAAATATCCTATTAGTCCTAGCACAAGCGTGATAGGAAAACCAAATATCTTGTATTCTCCTGGCGAAAAGGTAATGAACAATGCCGAACTGACGATCAATGAGCAAACAATCATTGCAGCTGTAAGCTTCCCAATTATTTTTTCAATGTTCTCCAGTGATTTTACGCGATCAGCTTGTTCAACCTGAACTTTAAGATTCCCACTTTGTAAGTCATCAAGGATTGTCATAACATGCGAAGGAAGATCATTCGACCAATGATAAAGATCAACAACCCTTTTGAAAAGAGAGCTTCCGATTCTGGACGGGGAAAAACGCATGTAGACAAGTTTTTTGATAAAAGGTCTGACTTCTTCCTCGATATTCAGATCAGGAACCAATTCACGGCCTAATCCTTCGACGGTAAGAAGGGCTTTTCCCATCATGGTGTAATCATTTGGAATTTTAATTTGATGCTTACGGGCACCATCAATTAAATCTCGCAATATTTCACTGAAATGAATGTCTTCAATTGCCAATCCAATAAATTTGTCCATTGTAGAGCCGACATCCAAAGTGAATTCTCTGAAATCAATTTTTCCTTTTCGACTCCCCATCTGAAGAAGAGCTCTCGAAACTCCTTCCACATCTCTCGAAAGCAAGGATAAAATGAGATCGGAAAGACGATATCGCATGGCTTCATCCAATCTTCCGACCATCCCCAGATCGAGAAAGGCCAGTCTGTCGCCTGGAAGCGCAAAAATATTGCCTGGGTGAGGGTCAGCATGAAAAAAACCATTTTCAAAAACCATCTGCAATACAGCCTGAATGGCTATTCTAACAAGAATCTTCGGGTCAGAGCCGATTTCATGGGCATGATTCAACTTTACCCCTTTAATCATCTCCATCGTGAGGATTTTCTTTGTTGAAAATTCACGATACACACGTGGAATTACAATTTCCAAGGTATCTTTAAAAGCCGCAGTAAACTTAAGAGAATTACGCAATTCGTTCAAATAGTCCAATTCCTGGATAATAGCCTTGTGAAATTCGTTTATTATTCCAGTCAAATCAATATTTTTGAACTGTGAAATTCTACTTTCAAGAATTCGTGCCAATAACAATAATAAATCAATATCACTTTCTATTATTCGCCTTACGTTAGGTCTTTGAACCTTAATAACAACCGGCTCCCCTGATTTCAAAAGCGCACGGTAAACCTGGCCAATAGACGCTGTTCCAATTGGATTTTCATCGAATTTGGAAAAGACATCACTCAATGAAATTTTCAATTCAGATTCTATCAAAGCTCTGGCTTCTTCAAATCCAAATGGTGGAACGTTATCCTGTAGCTTCTTTAATTCCTCAGTAAAATTATCAGGAATCAAATCAGGTCTAGTACTCAAAATTTGCCCAAATTTGATAAAGGTCGGTCCCAAATCCTGGAAAACTAAACGGGTTCTTACAGCAAGGGTAGTAATGGGAGTTTCGGAATCCTTGTATTTCAAGCCGTAAGAGGCAATGATCTTACCCAAAGTTGTTTCGCCTTTTTCAATCTCGGCAATAATCTGGCCGAATCCATGGGAAGCGAGAACAGTAAGGATCTCCCGAAGACGATTGAAGTCTTTCAGGGCATTAAGCGGATTGAAAAGAAAACTGTTTTTTTTGGCCATCTTATAAAAAATTAATTAAAATCGAAACATGAAATCAAGCACCTGTAGCCCAATATTCACGGTTAAGATCACACAACCGGTAGTTTTTGAGAAAATAAAAGTGAAATGCATTCTATCAAAACTCTTAGAGATGAGAAAGGAAAAAAAAGTTCCCAAAATTCAGTTCCGCTGAAAGTACCATTTCATTGCGCCATTCTGATTTGCAAGAAACCATTCATCTCCAAAATTGATGGGAACCCAAAAATTACCTTCTTCGCGTGCTGTAAGAATTGTGTTCCCAGTTTCAACATCGAGGATGGTAATGAGCGTACCGGAAATTGAATTATTCTGGAAAATGAATGAAATCTTTCTCTGATTTTCATTCACACTGAAGATCCGGCCATACTTTCGTTCCTCAATCATTTTTCCAAGATTAAGATCGAAAACTCGCAAAAGGCGTTTTTCAAAAAGATAAAATCTTTTTTCGCTGCCTGCAAATTTTAAAAGTGGCGTCTCAAGCGTAATACTCCAAAAAGATTTCTCCGACAAACTGAATGTCTCGATTACACTCCCCCCTTTGGATAGAAAAAAAAGCTTGGCTCCTATATTCCCGGCAATTCGTAGCCCCCCCACAGGGTGAACATATAAAATTTTTCCGGTTTTCTGATTTACTATTTTAGGGAATCCCTTTGAGTCAACAAAAACAACATTTTCATCATAAAAAAAAATTTGATCTTCTAACACCGGATCGTTCATTTTCCATGTCTGTTCGCCACTTTCCAGATTGATCACATCAAGCATTACGCACTGAGGCATCGGCGGAAAAGGTTTTCGTTGAACAAAAACAGATTTATCAACAAAAAAGTGAACAATTTTTTCAGGAAAAGTACGTCTCCAGAGTAGCTTTCCATGGTCGGGAGAAACTGCCACCAATGTATTATCATCACTAAGAGCTAAAATTGTTCCATTTTTTGCAATCAAGGGTTTCGGAAGCGAAACAGAGTCTGTCTTTAGCTCCCATAAAAGAGTAAGTGACTCTGAGAAAGCTCTTAGAAAACCGTCAACTCCCAAAATGAGGGTTTTTCCATTACCGATTGAAAATGGTCCTTCTTTAATGCATGACGGAAGCAATTCCGAAACTATAAATTGCTTTTGACTATCAATCCAGGCCAGATGTTCATACCCTTGAGGAAAAACAACCCGATTTTCTTCCCGAACTGGTTGAAATGGAATTGTTTGATCCATTCGAATCATCCAAGTTTCATTGGTTATTTCAGGCAGAGAAATAATCAATAAAATGATCACTCCCGCAAGAAAAATCAAAAGGCCAAAAAAATCACGAGGCATTTTCGATTTAAATTGCTTTCCTGATCAAGTTTACACAATTATCCAGACTGATTTTACTCGTGTTTAAAACTAAATGGTAAAGATGTGAATCGGTCCAATCTATATCAAAAAAATCTTCGAAGAATTTCCGCCCTGATTCTATACGTTGATCTGCAAACAGCTTTGCTTTTTCCTCATCTATTTTCTGTTCATCCATAATTCTCAAGATGCGATCTTCAGCTCGAGCAACAATTCTCACATGGAATGCATTGGGATGGTCCTTCAAAATCATTTGGCCACCTCTTCCCAAGATAATAAGATCTTTTTGTAAAGCCAACTCTATAATCACACTTTTCAAAACGTCCACATACTGGTCGTGATCAAACTCACCAACGGGATAGTAACGGAAAATGTCTACTCCATCCCAGTCCAGGGGGCCCATTCCAAAAGAAGGGAACACTCTTCCTCCTTTTGCAATACTTGCAAGTGCTTCCTGAAAAAAAACACTCATCCGGTTATAGGAATCAGGCTCAAAGTCCTCAAGATCTTCTTGTTTTTTGCCCATTTTTTTGGCAATTTCATGAATTATCTCTTTATCAATGCAGAGGCAGTTCAGCGCCTCTGCCAGTTTAAGAGCAATATAACCCTCTCCTGATCCTATTTCTCTTGAAATTGTAATAACTGGCATTTTCTTCCTCCTTAGGGGAGTTTATTTTCATCTGCAATCAAACTAAACTTTCCGGAAAGCATATCACTGAGGAGTGTCTTTTGTCCAAGCATTCACATTGAACCTGACAAAAAAAATCGTCGTGCCACCCAGATTTTTTATCCACTCACAATGAAACATCTCAACCAAATGTTGAGAAAAAATTCCCCTTCATATTTATATCATTTCCAGAGGGTCAACGAGTAACGCAAATTCATTTTCCGAAAGCAAACCGCTTTGCAAACAAACCGCTTTAAGACTCAGGTTTTCCAGAATGGCTTTTTTTGCAAGTAACGAAGCTTGATCATATCCAAGTTTACGAGACAAAGCAGTAACAAGCATCACAGAGTTTTCAAGGTAGTACTTCATTCTTTTTTCATTTGGCTTGATACCCTTCAAACATTTGTCCGTAAAAGACCTCATCCCATCTGACAACAATTGAATTGAATTCAACAAATCAAAAATCATCATTGGTTTGAAAACATTCAGTTGAAATATTCCTTGAGATTCGGCGAAGGAAACTGCTCCCTCATATCCTGAGATTTGAGCACAAACCATCATCAGAGCTTCACATTGAGTTGGGTTTACTTTTCCAGGCATTATTGAAGAGCCTGGTTCGTTAGCGGGAAGATTTATTTCACCCAATCCGCAGTTGGGACCCGAAGCTAACCAGCCGAGATCATTAACCATCTTGTACAAACCTAATGATAGATTTTTCAAATCCATCATAATTGCAGAAATCGAATTGTGTGATGAAAGTGCCTCAAACTTATTTGTTGATGAAATGAAAGGGAAACCCGTAAAATCAGCGATTTTTTTTGCCGCCAGTGCTCCAAACGCAGCGGGAGAATTAAGACCTGTCCCAACCGCAGTCCCTCCGATGGCAAGTTCATATAAGCTGGGTAGGGAATTTCGTAAACGATCAAATCCCTTTTGAAGAATCGTTTGAAAGGCTGAAAATTCCTGCCCAAGGGACATCGGAACCGCATCCATTTTGTGGGTTCGTCCTATTTTCAAGGTTCCTGACCATCTTTCCGATAAATTCTTCAATTCATTGATCAAATTTTCTAATGATGGAAAAAGAACTTCACATAGGTTCACCACAGAAGCTAAATTCATTGCAGTTGGAAAAACATCATTTGAAGACTGAGACATGTTTACATGGTCGTTAGGATGCACAGGATATTTGTCCCCGCGTAAACCTCCAGCTAACTCATTTGCACGATTGGCAATTACCTCATTAACATTCATGTTTGTCTGAGTACCACTTCCGGTCTGCCACACACTTAGCGGAAAATTTCCATCCAGTTTTCCAGAAATTATTTCATCACAAGCTTTTGCGATTAAATTCATTTTCACTGAATCAATTAACCCTAAATCAAAATTGACCTCGGTACAAGCCTTTTTAATTAACGCCAATGCCAAAACCACTGCCTTTGGAATTCTTTCTGAACCAATGGAAAAATTTTCGAGTGATCGCTGAGTTTGAGCTCCCCAATAGCAATCAACCGGAACTTTCACATCCCCCATGGAATCTCTTTCAATTCTAAACTCTTGTTTCATAGCAAATTTCCGGCGTAATCTCTATATTTATTGGAAGTATCTACCACTATCTAAGAATTTCTCTTGTCCTGAGCTTTCTCGAATAAGCTGCTAAAAAATCTTCGTCCATCCTGGATGAACCGCTTTTTATTGCTGCTTCGGCGACAGCAAATGAAACCCTCTCAAAAAGTCTGGAGTCAAAAGGCTTGGGAATCAGGTATTCCCTTCCAAACGACAAGGATTGCAACCCATAAGCATTCAGAACTTCTGAAGTTATTGGTTCCAATGCTAATTTTGCAATCGCATTAGCGGCAGCCATCTTCATTTCATCATTAATTATTCTTGCACGGGAATCCAGCGCGCCTCTGAAGATATAAGGAAAACCTAACAGATTATTGATCTGATTAGGAAAATCACTGCGACCGGTAGCAATCAAAACATCTGAACGAATCCCTACAGCTCTCTCAAAGGAAATCTCAGGAATTGGATTGGCGAGTGCAAACACCATAGGATCCTTGTTCATGCTTTTTAGCCCACCATCAGAAAGCAGATTCGGTCCGGAAACTCCAATAAAAAGATCAGCCCCTTTAATCGCTTCCGTCAACGTTCGAAAAGATGTCTCGGCAGCAAATGGATCTTTCCACCGATTCATATCTTCCTTACGGCCCTTATAAACTACCCCGTGTATGTCGCACATTATAACGTTATTTTTATCAAGCCCCATTTTAGTCAACAATCGAGCAATAGCAATTCCGGCTGCCCCAGCGCCACAAAAAACAGTTCTCAAGTTTTCAATTTTTTTCCCATTTAATCTTAATGAATTTATCAGCGCCGCTGCGACAACTATCGCTGTACCATGTTGATCATCATGAAAAACAGGGATATTCAGGCTTTCAATCAATTCTTCTTCAATTGAAAAACATTCCGGAGATTTAATATCTTCAAGATTAATTCCCCCAAAGGTGCCGGAAATTAATTTAACGCAATTTATCAATTGGGAAGGATCTTCCGTGTTAATTTCTATGTCAAAAGCATCAATACCTGCAAACTTTTTAAAAAGAAGTGCTTTCCCTTCCATTACAGGTTTTCCCGCCAGAGGTCCAATGTTTCCCAGTCCTAAGACAGCTGTTCCGTTGGATATAACTGCAACCAGATTCCCTTTTCCAGTATAATTATATGCAAATTCCGGATTCTCTTTTATCAAAAGGGAAGGTATAGCCACCCCAGGAGTATAGGCCAACGTTAAGTCCTGCTTGCTCAAACATGGTTTCGAAGGCAAAACCACTATTTTCCCGGGTGGAAAAGAGGAGTGGTAATCGAGAACTTTCTCAGGATCAGAAAAAATATTCTCAAAGCGTTTCAGATTGTTCTTGTTATTCAAATGTCCCATCCCCAATTTCGGCGAATTTTAACACAGTTTAAATTAAAATCCAAGCAAAAATCAACTTTTACAAGGTAAACATAGCTAGGGCAATCACATTCTATTTTGTAAAATTATCCTGAATAATGCAAAGTAAACGAGCACCACCAGAGGTGGTGGCTTTCGGGCAGCCCCCCGAAGCTGTGAAAAAATACTAAAAATCGGAAGAAAATCTAAGTGCCAAATATCACAAACGATTGTTGGCTGGGTTCACCGGTGTTGTACTTTCATGGTTAACTCAAATTTTTCACAGCTTCCCCGAGGGGGGCGATCTGTCTTCATGCGTTGGTGGTATCAACCAAGAACAACCGCCCACGCTGACTACAGCAACTGACCGGCAGAGCTATATCTCTCTGACCACGCCCAAAGGACGTGGTTTTAAACGATGAAATAAAAAGAAAAACCTTTTTCAGCTGGACATTCTGTAATCTTAATCCGAAGTTCCCGAGTGAAAAAGCCATCTTGTTATGACCTGAAGCCAAAAAGAAGCCTTTTTTGCCTGCTTTTTCTGTCCATGTAAATTTGACGCCTGAAAATAGCATTTGAAGATTGTTTTAAGGGTTTTCCTACTGTCCAGTAAAAATCGTCTGAAAAATGCCTTAAATTCGTTTACAGATCAGGATTTCAATAGATTTTGCGTCCGAAACTTCGTACTAATACAGGGTTTTCAAGGTGACGAAAAATATTTTTTCTCAAAAAATTCCACTTTTTTCACTCCTTGACTGTAAACGTGCCATTGAGATTGCCCGCATCTTCTTAAGGTGGTATAATAATTTCACCCTTGCAACCAGTGCATAACCATTTTTTTCGGAATGGTACAGAAAGGAATTAACAAATGATCGACAATGCATGGCTTGATGGCTTTTCAGGAGCAATCACCGTTAGCGATAAGAATGGAAAAATCATTTTCATGAATTCGGGAGCAAAAAAAACTTTTCAGACATCTGACACAAAAGACTGGATTGGTAAAAACCTCTTCGATTGCCACCCAGAAACCGCTCAAAAAAAACTTCGGGAAATAATGGACAATAAATCAACCAATGTTTATACAATTGAAAAAAAAGGAAAGAAAAAGATTATTTGGCAAGCTCCATGGTTTGAAAAAGACAATGAATTTGCAGGTTTGATTGAATTTTCCCTGGAAATACCATTCGAAATGCCCCACTTCGTTAGAAAATAGAAAAAACCGTAGAAATAATTGGAAATTCAAAGTGATTGGATTGCCGGATGTGAGTCCGTTTCGGAAAGTTTCTTCCGATAAAAGATGGTCGAACCGTTCCTTTCAGAGGAAAATTGAGATTCGAAGTCCATAATTATTTCAGAAGCACCCACGAAAAGAAATCCGCCATCAAAAAGAACTCTATTGATTTTTTCCAGGACATTCTTTCTCATTTGAGTATCGAAATAAATAAGAACATTCCGGCAAAGCACAACATCGAATTTCCCAAGAATGGAAAAATTATCGATTAAATTAATTCTTCTGAATTCAACCATATTCCTGATTTTTTCGTCAATAACCCACTTATTTCCTGATTTTTGAAAATATTTATCGAGAAAATAGGGCTTTAGGCCACGTTTAATTTGGGAAGAATTGAATTGTCCGGAAATTGCTCGAGAAAGAACACTCGATGAGATATCGCTTGCAAGAATTTCAATCTTGTCCGGGGATAAGGTTTTTTTCTTTTCGGAGTACTCGTTAAGTAACATCGCAATGCTGTAAGGTTCCTGACCAGTTGAAGACCCTGCCGACCAAATTCTAAATTTTCCTTCGGAAAGGTCTGTACGGGACTTTAAAAGGTCTTCAATGCGAGGAATAACAATCGTTGAAAATGTTTCAAAAGGATGTACATCCCGAAAAAAAAGAGTTTCATTTGTCGTAATGACGTCTATCAGCTTCTCACGAAGTAAGAACCCACTTGGTAATGCCAGTTTTTCCAGAAATTCATTAAAATTTTGTGAAGAAATAATTGAAAGAAAAGATTCCAGTTTTCTTTCAATAACCATGAACTTATCATCAGTAATATTGATTCCGCAAATATCGCGAACCAATTCTTTCAACTTTTCAAAGTCCTGTTTTGAAATAGCCATCAACCAGTTCCTACCTCATGACTGGATAAATTTATGCCATCGCCTCAATATTTCAGTTCTCCAAATTATCGCCAATTAAATTTCTACCTCATCCTGGAAGAGAACGAATGCAAACCCGAAACACGCTTGAAAATTTCATCAGTAATTTTCGAAAGTGGTGCCACAGCATCAACTAAACCCGAAGCAACTGCATTTCCGGGCATTCCCCAAACAACGCTGGAAGTCTCATTTTGAG
Organism: Candidatus Rifleibacteriota bacterium; assembly: GCA_015233565.1. Classification (GTDB taxonomy): domain Bacteria; phylum Muiribacteriota; class Ozemobacteria; order Ozemobacterales; family Ozemobacteraceae; genus JADFXM01. The sequence continues at coordinate 192,045 of JADFXM010000001.1, read as the reverse complement.
CAACCACGTATCCTCCTGAGCGCTTTATTGTGGACAGTGCCTTACACCCGTCATTTCCCATTCCTGTTAGAAGAACAGCAATCAAAGGACCATCAAAAGTGTTAGCAGCAGATCTAAAAAGGGAGTTAATGGATGGAAAAACCGTTTCTTCGTTTGGGGTGTCATCAAGTAAAGTAACGACTTTTCCCTCATTTCCTTTTTTTAGTACCAGGTTTTTTCCTCCGGGAGCTAAATACACATGCTCATTTTCGATTATCTCTCCACCGGAGCACTCAATCACCTGATGTTTGGCATGTCTTCGATTCAAATTTTGAGCAAATACCTCGCTAAAAACAGCCGGCATGTGAATAGCAACAATAATAGGGAGGGAAATTAAGTTCGACAATTCCGGAATCAGAGACATCACTGCTTTTGGACCACCAGTTGAAGCACCGATTAGTACAGCACTGTAACTTCTGTCATTCCTTAAAACAATCCCTGATTTTGGCTTTTTCTCGAGTAGAGTGGACTTCTTTAAGGAGGGATATTTTTTGAAAAAGCACATTTCGATTTTCTCGTACAATTGTTTTTTTAATATTTCCATATTCCTGGGAAGATAAGTCCCCTCAGGTTTAGCAATAAAATCAAAAGCTCCTATTTCAAGTGCTTTGATTGTAACTTCCGCGCCAGGAAGAGAAAGAAGGCTTATAATCAGAGTTTCAATCTGAGGATTGCGCAGTTGGGATTCGTTTATTTCAATTATTTTTTCAAGAACTTCCAACCCGCCTATCCCTGGAAGTTCAAGATCAAGCATAAGCAGATCCACTGTGTTTTTGGAAAGGAAGTCAAGTGCTTCCTCACCCGAGCCAAATTTTCCGGCGATTTCACAGAGTGGATTTCGCGAGACAACCTCACTCAAGACATTCAAAAAAACGTTTGAATCGTCAACTATCACAACTGTCAATTTTTTTTGTGCCATTTTTCCAACGCTCAATTAAAAATATACTTGCTCAACAGTAAATTTTTTTTCAAATATCTCTTTTTAAACTTTGAATTTTTCCATGACATTTTGCAATTGCCTTGAAGTGCCGACTAAACTGTCAACAGCATCATTTAACTTATGTATATTTTTATTGTTATCAATGTGGGAATCGCTGACGCTTTGGATATGCAAAGCCAAATTGCCCACCCCCTGTGCCGCCTGGCCGATAACACGAGTCATTTCATTTGCTCCTTTGGAAATCTCGGCAATTGAAGTCGTAATATTATTGGTGCCTTTTGCAGCTTCAGCAGCATTTGTCGATATATCGGATGCGGCTTTCGAATGTCGCTCCATGGCTTGAGTAATTGAACCAATTGATTCATATATTTTTTGTACAATCTCCGACACTTTTGAAATTACTTCAACCGCCTCATTAGTGTTCGATTGTACACCTGCGATCTTGGTAGCAATTCCCTCAGCTGCCTGTGCACTCTGGTTCGCAAGTTCCTTTATTTCATGGGCAACCACAGCAAATCCTCTTCCTGCTTCTCCAGCGGAGGCTGCTTCAATTGTCGCATTCAGTGCAAGTAAATTGGTTTGCTCAGCAATTCGCTTGATAACCTCTGTAACTTTTCCAATCTCCCGAGCAGCCCCACCTAAAATTCCCATGCTCGAGGTGGCAGTGTTTGCCAGTTCCATAGCCTGCCCAGCAGTTTTGGAGGCTTCACGTGAGTTTTCCGAGACGTTGATAACCGACTTCGAAACGACTTCAATAGTTTTCGCAACCATGTTCATGTTCTGCGACATTTGCTCAGCAGTCGAAAGAATATCCGAAATATTCACCGTTATTTCTTCTGAAGTTGAAACAATTGCGGTAAAAGAATTAGAAATTTCAGAAGTGGTATCAGCCTGAAATCTAATGGATTCTGATCTTTTTGAAATCGAATCAGACAATCCCTTGATCTCCTGGCAGGAATTGCTTAGGGAAATAGCCATGGACTTGATAGTATTGATCATTCCTCCAACATTTCTCACCGCAGAATTCAGAGAGTTCTTGATTTCGTTGAACTTTCCCGGAAATTCTCCTTTGATCTCAACGTTGAAATGGCAGTCAACCATGCTTTCACAGATAATTCTGATTTGATTTACAATCTCGTTTAAAGATCGTGTAACATGGTTTACATCCTGTTTTATCTTATCAAAATGACCTAAATAAGCCTTTTCCATGGGAATAAACTGGCCCTGAGCCTGATTGGAAACTGTTTCGATAACATCCCCAAGCGAGGTGTTAACTGTGTCGATCACTATATTTAAGCCACTTACAGCTTCCGCAAAACTACCCTGAAAAATTTCGGAATTTCCTCGCAAAAACAGGTCACCTTCTTTTACTCCTTTAACAACTTTTCCAAATTCTGAGGTTATATTGTTCAAAACTAGACCCAATCGGTCTATCGCTCTGGAAATTTCTCCAATTTCGTCTAAGGACTCATTATTTATGGAGGGCACATTCTCCCCTCGAGAAAGTTTTTCGAGTACAAGTAAAGCATTTTTTACCGGTTTTTCAATTGATGTTGCAATTTTTAATCCTAATAGTACAGAAATTAACAAAAAGCCAAGAATTACTAACCAATAGCCGGTAAAAGGGAAATTCTTAATAATTGTTGCAACTTGGATACTGCACACTTTCCGTATTACTTCACTCCAAGTCTGGGAAAGTCTGGATTTAATTGCTCCAACCTCAACAAAAAGAGTTTGAATTTGCGAATCCTTTAGTTCCTCCTTTGCATCAATGGCTCGTGAACCGATTATTGGCCGGGACTCATTGAGTAATTCAATAAACTGTTCATGAATTTGTCGAGCCCTTTCAGCAATCTCGCTATTATCATCCAGAATACCCCAAACCGTTCCATTTTCTTCTGAATAAACTAACTTACCCAATCCATCCATGGGAGAAACTCTGGGTAAATTTCTCGGAGCACTCGAAATTCTTGGCGAAAGCGCTTCCTCCACTTTCGAGATCAAACCCATTTCATCTTCAAAAGCTTTAATTAGCCGAGAAGCATGCTCGTTCACCCTGGACATATGTTGAATGAAATCTTCGGAATTTACCAGTTTCATTTGCAAATATGATGAAATAACGAAAAAGCCAAATGCCACGATAGTGAAGCCTACTACAATCCTAGTTCCGATTTTCATTTTTTACCTCTTCTAATCTGTGATCGATTTTCCAAGTGTCCATTGATACTTCCTTTAAAATGGAAAGAGGATTCAGAAGTATGAGTAATCCGCTCGAAAGCTTACATACTCCCAGAATTCTGTCATCTGGAGATCTGGTGAAGGAGCTCCTTTCAACCATTTCATCACTAATTTCCACAATATCTTCAATCTTCTCAACCAAAACACCAAAAGGTTCGCTTACCGAAGGTTTAAAAATAATAATGAATTTTGGCTGGAATCCAAGCTTTCGTTCAAATCCTAAAACCATCCTGAGATCAAGAATTAAATGTATTTGCCCTCGTAGATTCATGAATCCTTTAACCGGTTCAGGGGCGTGAAACACTGGCGTAATTTGAAATTCAGTTATTATTTCCTTCACAAGCCGTATATCAAACCCAAAAAGTCTGTCTGCTATTCTGAAAGAGCAAATTAATTTCTTTTCAATTTCATCCACCAATTTGCTGCTCATCAATTTACCCCAGCTACTTCAATCATTTCAATTATGGTTTTCAAAAAGAGACTTTTGTCAAATTTTTTCTGAAAGGAATCGAATCCCGAATCCTGGGATTTTTTTCTCATTTCCAAAGAATCGTAGCTTGTCAAAGCGAGTGTTGGCGTTTTCTGGTACTTTTCAATTTTTCGAAGCCGCCTGACAAATTCAAATCCGTCCATTTCCGGCATTTCGAGATCCGATACGATTAAATCGAACTGGTTTGTTTTAGCCAAATCAAGCCCTTCAAAGCCATTGATTGCAGTCATTACTGAAAAGCCCTCGGAAACTAAAACACCTTGAATTATTTTCCTGAAATAGTCGCTGTCTTCCAACAAAAGAACTTTTTTAGCCAATTCAGCATTCTTCGCTTTTCCAAAATATTTTCTCTCAATCAATTCGTGAATTTCATAAAAATCAGGAAATATCGTTAAATGGCCATTTACAAGAGACTTTCCAACAACTCCATAATCTGAAGCATCTTGCTTTTGAACCTGAGGCTGTGTTTCAACAATATCAATCAATTTGCTCACCATTATCCCGTAATGATCTGATGAAACCTTTGGTATCATAATAAACATTTCCGAATCTCTTGATTCATAAGGAAATTCAATGAATTCTCTAATGTCTATCAGCAAAATTGGATTTTCCTTAATGGTGATGTATTCTCGGTTTCCAATTTTTTCGATCATTTTGGTGGAAAATCTCTCTATGGTCTTCAAAAATCCAACGGGAACAGCGATAACTTCATTAGAGCCAACCATTGCCAAAAGGAAAAAATGTTTATCCTCAAGCAATTCGACCGCTGCTGTGTCAGATTTTCTTTCAACAATGGACGCTCCTGAAACACCAGCATAGGTGGCAATCCCCTCCAGGTCTAAAATTAAAGCTACTTGGCCATCCCCCATTATGGTAGCGCCGGAATATATCCCACAATTATTAAGTGCAGAATGTAAGGGCCTTACCACTATTTCTTCAACCCCTATTATCTCATCTACAACTAATCCATATCTTGCTTTTCCTGCTTTTATTACTGCAAAAATCATGGAATTTCCATATCCCGTTTGTAAATCCGGATTGTTAACAACTTCGATATAGTCAATATAGTTTTCTTTGGCCTTTTGCCGATACTTTTCGGTAATTTTCCATCTGGTTCTCTCATCCAGCGGTTTCGAATTGGAAAGTATCTCTGATAATCGTACCAGGGGAAGAATATTATTCCTCAAAAGATATGTTTCAAATTCGCATGTATATTCGATCTTCTTGTAAACATCCTCGTCAAAAAGATAAATCAATTCTTGAAGATTGAATCTGGGAATTGCATATTTAAAAAAGCCACATTTAATAATCAAACACGGAATAATCGCAAGCGTAATTGGCAAGCGCAGAATTACTGACAAACCCTTTTCAGGATAATTCTCGAAATCAACTTGCCCCCCGATCCGTTCAATGTTCGATTTAACTACATCCATGCCAACACCCCGACCTGATATTTCTCCAATATTTTCCGCAGTTGAAAATCCAGGAAGAAAAATCAGGGAAAGAAGCTCTTTTCTAGACAAAAGGGCAATTTCTTCGGCAGTCCGAAACTTTTTTTCAACAGCTTTCTTCGCAATAATATCCGGATTAATGCCCCTTCCGTCATCATGTACATGCACCACAATTTGACCACCCTCATGATAAGCCTTCAAGAGGATTTTTCCAATTGGCATTTTTCCACTGGCCGCTCTTTCTTCTGGCCTTTCAATGCCATGGTCACAGCTATTTCGAATAAGATGGATAAGCGGGTCAGTAAGCCCATCCAAAACGTTCTTGTCAATTTCAACTTCATTTCCTGAAATAACAAATTCGATCTGTTTCCCGAATCTTCTTCCAAGATCACGCACAAGTCTCGGGAATTTACTGAAAACCCTACCCATCGATTGCATTCTGGTTTTCATAATGGTTTCCTGGAGAGTGGAGGTAATATGGTCCAACTTTTGGACCACGTTTCTTGAAATGATCTCCCCTTTCTCAACCGCAAAAAGCTGTCTGTTTCGAATAAGAACCAACTCACCGGCAAGCATCATGAGCTTTTCAATTGTATCAAGGCTGATTCGAACTGCTTCAGTAAAACTCTTCTTAAGGTTCCTTTCCAAACCAGGATCGCTCGAGGAAACCTGGCTTCCTTGTCCTTCTAAATGGCCTTGATTTTCAGAATTTTCCGGCTTGGAATCCAACAAAATTTGTGGCTCAGATTGCTGCCTCTGAATTGTCTCCGAACCGGAGCTTGGTATAGATTCCCCACTTCCTGATTGTCCCTGATTTCGAATTTGCCTACTAATTATTTCTCCAGGCAGATTTCCTTTTTCCACTTGGTCAAGAACCGATTTTTGTGCCGGTAATAGGTCCGAGTTTAAATCAATCTTCAGACTATTATTTCGTATTTTCTTTCCAGCCCAAATTGCTTTTAAATTCTCGCAAACCTGCGAAATATCTCTTTGTCCACTTTTATATACATCCTCCAACATTTCTCTCAGTTCGAAAACTCCTTGAGTAATGCTGAGAAGAATGTCTTTATTCGGTTTAATCGCCTCATTCTTCAGATTTGCAAAAACTGACTCCATAACATGAGCTAGATGATTGATCATTGATAAACCTAAAAATCCTGCTCCCCCCTTTATCGAATGGAGAGCACGTAAAATCGGAAAGTAGGTCTCACTTTTCGGAATGTTTTCTTCTCTTTCAGGTTTCCTCAAACATTCATTGGTAAATTCATCGATAGTTCTAAGATGATTTTTAGCTTCAACCAGAAAATCTTCAATTAAATGATGATCCAACAGATCCGAAGGTTGAGCTTGAAAACCACTATTTTTTTCAAAAGTCTCAAGCCGTTTAAAAACATCAACCAAGTCAACTGTTTCACCATCATTGACATTCTCCAGAACCTTTAAAAATGCTTCCGTTACCATAAGAAAAGCATTTTGCAGGTCAAGTGAAACACTCAGTTTCCCCATGGCCAGTTTTTTTATTAGAACCTCACATTGAGCAGCTAGCTTCAAGGCATTCTGCAGTTTAAAAAATGAGGCTGGCTCCACCAATTCTTCGAACTTTTCACTTAAACCCAGGAAAAAATCAGACCCAGCAAGACTACCTTTATCAATAAGCTCATGTAGGCTACTTCGAAATATTTGAAAAGCTTGGACAATCAAATTGATTTTTTCACGTTGCCTTTCAACTTTTTCAATCCAAGCAAAAATCTCGTCCTCTTTCTCAGGAGAAATTGTAAGCCTATTATCATTATCAGCCAATTGAACTTTAGGAAGTTCCGATGGATCTTTTTGAGAAGCCAGATTTCTTGCAGCTTCATCTCCTAACTTTCTCAATCTGATTAGAATATCACCGGTTTCAATTTCCTCACAATTAAGAGGATCATCAAGCTGAGCTCGTAACAAATCCAGACCTTCTAAAAGCGTGTCAACTACTTCAGGTTCTGGTTTTAAACACTTCTCTCTTAAAAAAGTCAGAATATTTTCAATTTCATGGGACAAATAAGCAATCTTTGAAAAGCCCAGTGCAGACGCAGAACTTTTCAGGGTATGTACTGCCCGAAAAATACTATCAACAATCTCATTATCAGGATTTTCGAGATTCTGCTCTAGGTGAAGAAACTCTTTTTCAATGACCTCGAGATGTTCCCGGGATTCATTTACGAATGAATTCAGAACTGAATCTTCAATTTCCATTTTTACCTTAAGTTGGCAGAATATCCATCTGCGAGAATTTCACCGGTATTGAGTTTTCGATAGGGCAAAATCTCCATCACAGCTTTATCACCAACCGAAAGTTTGGGAAATGATTTGGAAGATTTTATCAGGAGAACTGTTTTCCCATAAGAAAATCGAACAAGTCCTTTATCAAAAGTCCCGGTTACAATTCCTTCAACTTTTGCTACACGTCCTAGAATAAAGCCTGTGTCGATTTCAGTGCTTGCTTTTTTTTCAAAATAATTATCTTCCGGGAACTCTCGTCGGGGATTACTTGCGCTGCTGGAACTTACGTTGCTGGAACTCTCGGAAGACTTCTTAAGAAATGAAATCGGAATGAGGGCGAGAAGTGCGAGTGAAAAGCCAAATAACAAGGCGCTCTTCCAATCAATTCTGCCCAACCAATTTGTTGGAATCCCGGAGAGAGATGGTGATCTCCAGGCTGATTCCTTCTGTTTTCGAATTTCATCACGAATTTTGTAAATTGAATAGGGTTTGGTTGCAATTGAAGTTGAAGATTTCTGTATTACCTTTTCTGTAGAGGGTTTATCATCATTTGCCTTTTGTCGGGGAATTTCCCTGGAAGGAGGCTCTGATTGAGAAATGCTCTTTTGAGGAAGTTTCTCAATAGAGGACTTTTCAGTTTCTTTTTTTGCAGCCGGAGACTTGTACAGGTTCAAAGATAAAAGACTATCGAACAGTTCAATCCTTGCCTGAGCAATTAAAATATCGATTGCCGGATTGGCTTTGTTTTTCATCGTATCAAGCCGTTCAAGAGTACTTTGTCTCGGATTGGTGATCAAGATCAGAATCATTTTTGCTGCAATCTCTGAATGGGATTCTATTTCCAATGAACTCAGCAATGGCCCGGCAATTGAATCAAAAGGAAAAAAGAAAAGTGCCGGCAAAATCATCGCACGATGAAGCGATTCTTTGGATAACAATTGCTCAAAAGCAAGCTTAGACGCAGTCTGTCGGTCGACTGTAAGTGCGAAATCAATAATTTTGTACAAATTACCTGTAATCGGACGTTTAATCAGTTCTGGAAGAGAAGAAAAAAGTTTTTTTGGATTTAGTTTTTGCAAAAGAGAAAAACCGTTTTGGCAAATAAGGGGATTCTTGCTTTCAAGAGCTTTCCAACCTATTTCTTCGTCGGACTGCTCTTTTGAAAATTGAGAAAAAGCCTTGATGGCTCTTCGTCTTGCTTCACCTTCCCCCGAAATGGCTTCTTTTCTAAGCCAATCATTTTGTTCCAAAAAGCCTTTTTCGTCTAATTTCTTGAGCAGGGAAATTTTTTCGTTCTGTGAAAGTTTGTCCAAATCTGCTGTTTCTTGACCCGAGGGACTCTTTACGGGTTCATCTTCAATTTGAATCCGGGAAGGGAGTAAATCACGTGCAATGTCCTCGGTCAACGGATTCAAGGCCAGCTTTCCAACAAAAGCTATAACCTCAGGTAAACCAATGTTTCTCGTCAACCATTCCTTGATTGCATTCCGTTTTTCCTGATCGGCAGTAACAATCTGGATTTCCAAATCCTCGACAAAAATTTTTAACCTTTCCTGATTCCACACCCAAAGAAGCGCTTCCACTGGATCGATGCCAGTTTCCAAAACCCCTGCCTCTTTAATGGATATTGCGAGTGATTTAAAAATCTTAAGAAGATTTTTACTGAAAGGTTTCGGGGAAACTTCGGCCAAACTCCAGATATTCAATGCAATCTCAATATCCGGATTTGAAATAATCACTGATTCAGCAGCATTCAAAACTTCGCGATCCGTTTCATGAGAAATCAAGGAAAGAATTATTTCTTTAACTTCAGGGAATGGAAAATGGAACGTCTGAATCATTCCAACATATCTTTCTTCGGGGTTTTTCGATACCAGAAGCTCAGTTAAATGATTTAAGGCTTCCTGACGGTCTATTCTGTATAAAGCATTTATCGCCCGCCCTCTGACAAGCGGATGAGATGATGACAGCAAGCCTGGAAGTTTGTCTATAAGCATCATAGGGGACAATGCTTCCAACGAATCAATTAAGGGAAAAACACCTATCCCCTCCGCATTTTCCAACCATCCTCCAACAATTTCACTATCTGTTTCATTGCCATTTCGAGCAAGAAAATCTGAGGCTAATGACCTCACTTCGGAAGGAATATCCCCCGGATTTGATCTGATTTTTTCAAGTAACGCAGGAATTTCAGTTGGTAAAGGAGCTATCAGGGAATTTCTTAAAGAACTCTCTTTCGGAGGAGATTCTTCTTTTTCTCCAAGTCTCGCCTGTATTCGTGAAATGGCAAGAGCTGCATACATAGCTATTTCCCGATCCCCTCCCGATGCTAAGTTACGAAGTTCATTTTGAGTCAACCGAGATTTGGAAAGCTTGGACAAACGCATTATCGCGTCCAGTTTAACACTTCTCTTGTCTGATTTTAGCTTCCGGAGCAGTTCGTTTTCTGAAACAGAATTTTCCACACAAGACTCCACTATACAACAGAGCTTACTGCAAAATTTTAAAAATCACTTTAGGATATAAAAATTGCCCGAATGTTTATGGAAGTGTATCATAAACCAGTCAAGTTTATGGAGGGCGAAATGAAAAAAATTGAATTTTCACTTCAAAATAATCTTTTGAGATTTCTTTCCATTCTACTTCTTTGTACATCTGCTTGCTATTCACAAAGCGAAATGTGGGAAGGTTATCAAGTAAATGCTCAATTTAGAGGTGGAATTAAAAAAGGATTCGAAGACTTAGGTTGTGCGATCTCTCTTTTTAAAAATCTTTCAGCAACAACCAAACAAGCTTTTTTTCATGCCTGCGCAAAAGACCCCGAAAAGAAAGGGACTTACTATTCAATGCGTATCGGTCTTGTTTATAGTTTTGAAAAAACCGGAGATTCGAAAGTAATTCAGAGTTATTATTCAACGTTTGAGGGTATCGATGGTGAAAACCAACTTCAGGTCCAGGATGTAATATTACTTCTAGGAACAATTAAAGATGGGTTGATCAACAAGCGAAATCGTGAAAATATCCAGATTGGAACGACAAAAATTTCGATAAAAAGCGATGAAATGACTTCTAAGACTGATCGGGAGTTGGTTTTAATTTGCCCAGGGAAAGAAGATCTTGAGGTGAAATTCTTTCTGAAGACAACCATTTTAGGAAACTGGACAATCGAAAAATTCAGATTCAGACGACAAAAAACAGTAATTTCGTTTGTCTGCACTCCAATTGAAGAAGTTCAAGAACACTATCAAACAACTCCACCCTTTTCAACAGTGGTTTTCAAGCTTCCCTAAAATTTTAAATTGTCTTCTCGAGTCCAGCCGCTTTTCTTTCCATTCGAATAAATTATTTCAAACCATTGATAGGGGCCAACTTGCTGGAAGTTTTTTATTGAAACGGTCATCCCTTTGGCAATTTTGCCAACTTTTTCGGCTTTAGGATTTGGAGAAACTCTGACTTTAGCAAATGGATCAGCTACAATCACCGCTTCTTTCGGGAGTTTTCCGCTAGTAAACCCTTTTACAGTTTCAGAGGGAAGTGCCGGTTTAGCCACTGCAACACTTATCGAATCCGCCATTTGGGCTGCTTTTTTTGCAGCAGCTTGAATGGCTTCGCTTGTAGGAGCAGATGCAATTTTTCCATTTGGAGTCATCAACCCAAGCATGACCTCCAAAGGACCCTGGGTAAGAAGGTCATCCCTGACCCAACCAATTTTCTTGTTAAAATCCCATTTTACTTTGGTCCAACCGCTTCGTCTTTCTTGAACTGTTCCTCTGGTTCCCTGAAGGAGTCGAAAGATCTGTTTGCTCTCGAGATTTGGACCATCACGAACATTTACACCTTTAGTCGCAATATAGGCAACCCATTTTGTTCCACTCGCAGGGCTCCAAGGCTTGTCGTCGGGTTTCCCAATCGTGGCAGCTGAAGATGCATTCGTCCCTGCAGCCATCTGCGTAATAGGTGAAGACACATTCGGGTTGCTTTCCGAGAAACTCTTAGGTAAATTTGAATTTGCTGGAGCCGAAAAATTTGCCGGAACAGAGACTTTTACATTTTGTGAATTCAAAGGGGCTGGAGCATTTTGCGGATTCCCATCCGTTTGGACTGAAGTCTCCGGAGCAGCTACCATATTAGTCGGCTGAGGGGTGGTAGGCTTGGAAGCAGCATACCCTCTGTTTTCAAGCGAACTGAAGACTTGTTTTCCCAAAAATAGCCCTAGAACGGTTATGGATAGCATAATTATCAGGATCAAAATCAACCTTATCTTTTTCATATCATCCCCCCTGTTGGCAAATAATTAATACCAAAAACATTTACAAAATGTAATATCGATATTAGTACGTGTAAAACCGCCTGTCAATAGATGAAAGCATTTTTTTATTTATTTCGAAAGTTTTTTTACCATATTTTTTGGTTTTGTACTGGGTTGTTTTTTAGCTAAGGAGTTTTCCATTTCAATCTTTTTCGTTGCTAATTCAGAATTTTTTAAATTGCGAATAATATGTGGAGTAATAAATATTATCAATTCTGTTCGGGTTTCAATTATGTCCTTTTTCTGAAACAATTTGCCAATTCCTGGTAAATCACCTAAAATTGGGACTTTGTTAATAGTATCACTTTTATCCGTTTTTATCATTCCACCAATGACAATTGTGTGATTGTTCCTTACAATTACCTGAGTGATGGCACTTCGATTACTTAAATTTGGAGTCGAATTTCCCCCAAGTGATGTAAAACCTAATACACTTGTTATCGTTGGCTTGATATCCAGGAAAACTTCATCATTTCCTGTTACCGAAGGAGTAACATCCAGAACAATATTTGCATTTGCCTGGGCTATCTGGCTCGTAACCTGGCCGTTTACATCCGTAGTAGATCCGGAAACATATGGAATAGCCTGACCAACAGTTATATTGGCTTTTTTGTTATTCAGAGTCGTAATAACTGGGTTGGAAAGCACTTTTGCGAAGTTTTTGGTTTGAAGCATTGCCAGAAGTGCTGTAAACTGATTCACATTCAGTGTCCCGAATCTGAAAACTCCTGTTCCTCCTGCAGTTGAATCTTCAGGAGATATCGACATGTTAAAAACATTGTCGGTAGTACCGGGAATTGGAATCTGTTTTTGCCAGTTCACTCCAAGTCTTTCTTCCTCATTTAGATTAATTTCGTAAATATGGGCATCAATAATTACTTGTGTCGGAGCAACATCCAGTTTCCCAATTAATTCCCTGATTTTTTCAAGATTAGACTGTGCGTCAGTTATTATCATCATGTCCTGTCGTCCGCCCGCAGCCCCTCCGGAAGCACCAGCTGTTGAAGCTTGTGAAGAAGAATAAGCCTGAATTTTAGCTTCTGGGGCTATCATGGCTATCGGCTCTCTCAGATTGGAAGCATCAACATAATCAAGGTAAAAAACCTCGGTTACAGGTTTGGTCTGAACCACCACAGTGCTTTCCTTGACATCTATTTTACCTAGCATTTCTCTGATACTTTCAATACATTCAGGAGTATCTTTCACTATTATCGCATTCGTCCGAAGGTCTACTTCCGAACTGCCTCTTTGCGGGGTTAACATTTTATCGATTATTTCTTTAATCTTGGCAGCATTCGAGTTTTGAATTTTAAATATCGCTGTCACAGGAGGGGCATTTTCAGCTCGAATTAATCTTAAAATTTTCCCTTCCCATAAAAAGGCCAATTTTTGACTTCTCATTATCATTTTAAACGCTTCTTCAAAAGTAATACTAACAAAATGGATCGTTATCGGCCCAGTAATATCGTTATCTATCAACATATTCAAATCAATTTGATTCCCCAGGCCTCTCAAAGCGTCTTTTACATCCGTTTCCCGAAAATCAACATCCTTGATCATCTTGTTCATTTCTTTCGGCAACTTAAAACTTTGACTTGTACTGGTTTGCCCGGAAAATTCCGTATTTTCCGGGGATTCCTCTTTTACTGGTGATTCCAAAGATAGTGACGAAGCTTGTGTGATCGGAGGAAGGTTTAAAGAAGATGGCCCCGGAAGCATAAGTGTTCCAGATGACCCAAGAGTAGGACTTGCCGAGGAAATCCGGGCTGAAGCTGCTGCAAAATCAACATCGGCCATTTCGCTAAAAAATTTAGCTGACTCGTTATCGTTAAGTTTGGGCAATTCATGCTTGAGAATAGGGGAGTTATTTAACGAACCAAGTGAATCCAGAGACTTCGAAGGCTCTCTGGCCATTTCACCAGCTGGATTCTGGACCGTTGGAAGGCTACTATCAACCCCTGCCGAATCCGATTCTTTTTTAATTGATGGGTTGATAATTCTTATAGGTCGTCTACTGGGCTGTGAAGAACCAAATAGCGACCATGCTTCAACGTGTTCTTCACGGCCATACCCTAGAATCATGGCCGATAAAAGAAATGCAATAACCCAAGATTTACGAGGAAATGACATTCTCCCACTTCCCAAAACGACAATAGTCCACTTCCTCTATCGGCATCGATCCATTATTAAATAAGGTAATACCTAAATTTTGTGCACCAACAAAATTAGGTATTTGTAAACCCCGATGGAATTCTAAGAATTTACGGCTAAACCGAAGTTCCGGACGCAAAATCTATTGAAATCCTGATCTGTAAACGAATTTAAGGCATTTTTCAGACGGTTTTTACTGGACAGCAGGAAAACCATTGAAACCATCTTCAAATGCTATTTTCAGGCGTCAAATTTACATGGACAGAAAAAGCAGGCAAAAAAGGCTTCTTTTTGGCTTCAGGTCATAACAAGAGGGCTTTTTCACTCGGGAACTTCGGGCTAAATACTTACTGGCCTATATAGCTGACAATAAGCTTCACGGGTTATGATGTTTCCATTGACATCTTTAATGGTCAACAGTATTGAAACTTTCAGAGGTGAAACATTAGCCGTCGTTTTGGAAAAGAAATCCACTACTCTTGTGGTATATGGACTCAAAGTAACACTTACTGCCGTATTGGCAGTCACAAAAAAATTCATGGGTGTCTCTTCAATCCTCAATTCGGGAACGGGGTCTCCGGAAAGTGTGTAATAGGAAATTGAATAGGAAATAATATTTGACGGAACACCGCTTTCCGACTTTAAAGCAATCACTGCGGTGGGAAGAGTCGTTGTATCGGAAGCAACCGTCCATTTTATATCAAAGGGGGTAACCCCGGTCACCTCAATCAAAGCAGCAGGAAAGATAGTTTTTTCCAAGCAACCCGTTACAAATAAAAGGCAAAGGAAAAAAAAGGGAAACAATTCCCTCAATTTCAACTTTATCGGTATTAGTCTGGGTTTGATCATAATTAATAATAGATGAGGATTCAATCCGTTACTTAATTATCGGCAGAAAAAATGTCTTTTCAAAACTTTCCACCAATTCAAGAGCAATTAAGCAATCACTTCCTTCATTACCAGCAAGATCAGTTATTCGGATTTGGGGATGGAATTTGGACCGGAACTAGAGCCGGACCGGAATTCGGCTTTTCAGGTGATTTTCCATCGAAGCTTTTCGATTTTAAAAAATCATCTTTCACATCAACATTATCTCCATCAGGTGAAATGCTAATTTGAACCCCCTTTTTAGGGATAAAATAAGTGGTAGAAGCATCATCAAGCATAATCACACTTGGTTTAATTTCTGAAATTTTCTTTCCATCATAATATTGCCCGACTTTGTAAAAAGATTTGTCTATAATTGCAACGGACGAATTTTCCGTCTCAATAGTTGCAGTGAAAGGAGCCGATAAAATCGTTTTTTGTCGGGCATTAACCTTTTTTACCACAACATGAGCAGCTTTGGCTTTTTCCATTTCTTCCCGTTCCTCTTTTTCCCTTTTCACATCCTCAATCATTTTCAAGAATGGAGAGGGCTTAAACATTTCTTTATTCAGGGAGCTCCAAGCTGCGAAAATCTTCTCCTCTTCAGAAGAACTTGCAACCTGTATCGGTTCGGCAGTTTGAGGAGTTTGAGGACTGGTTTTATCAGGTTCAGGAAGTTTTGGAGCTTCTACAGTGGGAGTTGACACAGCTGTAATTTCGGAAGAGGAAACAGGTGGAACCGGTTTGGTTTCTGAAGCTGAAACCACTTGTTGAGACTCAGAAGCAATTGTCAAACTTTCATTTATCAAAGATTGAGCTTGGACCGGAGGTCTATTAAAATTTCCTGCTGGAGACCTGTTCTTAGCCCAATCATATCCCATCACTGCGGATAAAACTATAAGGCTTAAAAAAAAAAGCTTTTTTCCATCCATATTTATTCTGTTTTAGAAGCCACAGGCAAAGAAAAATTTTCTGGAAGAACTATACAAGTGGGAGTGAGTTCGAATTTAAATGTCCCACTAGCATCTGGAACCAATGGGGGGAGGTCTATCGTGATCTTCTTTTTGAAAGTCTCAATGGCACACAAAAACATCCCTAATTGCTTGAAATCACCGTTGAATAGAATTTTCACCGGAAATTCCTCATAATTCATCTTTTCCAGGTAAGTTTTTTGAACCATCGGAAGTGGAGTCAAATTTCTTATTTCCAATCCCGCTTTTTTTCCAAGCGTTCTCAAATCTTGCATGAAAGAAGATGCTTCTGTCTTTTTGTAACATTGTAATTCAATTTCACTTCTTATCCGTTTTAATTCAATAACTTCAACTTTCAATTCTTCACTATTGGCCATAGCACTAGTAAGCTTGGTGATTTCACCTTTTATTCCGGTCAATTTTGCTCTTTCTTTTATTAATGCCACTGCTTGGGGTGAATAAAGGTATTTATAGCCAAAATAAACCAAAGCTAATACAACAATTAATGGTTGAGCTGCAACTTTGGGATCGTCTTTGGCTTGCTGAATCCATTCTTTTAAATCAAACCCTTCAGCCATTATTGTTGCTCCTCACCTGTTTTTTCTTTTTTCTGAGGGATTTCAACTTTTCCTGAAATTTCAAAGGAAATATAATAACGGTTATCATCAATTTTTTGTTCCTGTGAGGAAGTCATTACTGGCGACTTAATCAGCGAACATTTTCCTAAAATATTCAAATACTCAAAGATTTTATCGGAATTCTCTGTATTCCCGGATAGTCTAAAACCTTTTCCCTCTTTTTCAGGAAAAAATTCCAAGTGGGTTAAATAAATAAAATCAGGAGTAGAGGAAGCCAGCTCAAGCAAAACTGCTGAAAAAGGAAAACCCTGGGCATTGATGATATCGATAAAATGATTTTCCTGACCAAGTCGCTCTTTCTCCTGAAGAATTTTTTGGACTTCAGTTTGAGCATTATTTAAATCCTGAAGTTGATTTGAAGCCGCTTGTTGTTCCTTAATCGTCTCTGCAACATCTTTCCGAATTTTAATTACGGGAAAGGACACTATAAGAACCAATAACACCCCAACCAGCCCAAGTAGTATCTTCAATTTTCTTTCATCAAGTTGAGTCAAAAAAGTCAGATCCAGATTTATTTTAAGTTTCGAAGAGCCACTTGCAGAAAATTTTTGTGTTACTTTAGTAACATCTACCCCCTGTGACCCACGATTGGGTTGAACAATATCAATAAAGTTAATGAATCGGGCATCACCATTGTACATAGCCATTCCAACTGAAGGAGCAATCCCAGGGCCTTCTTCAGTCATGCGTTCTGGAGGAAAATTGACCTTTTGGTGATCCAAATCGGCAAATGGATTAATTAATTCGGCAGGAATATCCATGCTTTCGCCAATAAAATCCCTGAAGTTCTTCATTGCAGCTGAACCACCCGAAAGGTAAATCCTATCCAACCCACTTTCTCCAAACTGTGAGGCATAAAAACTAATTGAAAGCTGGATGTGTTGTAAGATTTTTTCAACAATATTAAAGATCTGCTGAGCGGCAAATCTTTCCTTCCCGGATAATTTCTTCATTTCATCGGGAGGCAAAACTCCAATCTTATGCTTCAATTCAATCGCCTCTTCCAAATCGGCAATTTCAATTTTTTTCCCTTCGAGTTCTCCCCCGGCAAAAATTGCTTCGGTAATATGTTCTCCAGCAAGCGGAATGTCCCGAAAAAAGTTCAGAGCTCCATTTCTATAAACCATTATTGAGGTAGTTTTGTGACCACAATGTATAATTCCAATTTTTAATTCCTTCCCCGCAGGAGGAGACAATTTTTTTCCCAGCAATATTTCCAGAGTTTGTGGAAGAATAACTATCCCTTCATTCAATAATCCACCACCCTTAAGATTCTCGGTTGAAATTTTCAGAAAATCTTTTTGTAACGCGGCAACAACAACCTGTTGCACCGCTTTTTCATCCCTAACGGTTTCCCCCAATACGGTAAAACCCAAAACAGCATTTTCAATGGAAAATGGCATCTGTTTCGACGCTTCTGCTTTAATATTCGCGCTTAAAAGTTCCTTGTTCGGTGATGGAGGAATTTCAATATATCTAATTGTAGCAGTTCTACCTCCCGCCAAAGTGATACCCTTTTTAGTTAAAATCTGGTTGTCATAAAGTAATTCGGTAAGATATTTCGTAAGGAATTTATTTACCTTGGCGGTCGTATCTTTTTCTACGTCTTCTTTGCTCATCCCAGAGCGCTCTTCTTCTGTAAGCATGTGAGCAAAAGATGGAATGCGAATATGAGAAAGCGCCTTCACAACGGGCTTTCCTTCTTCATCCGGTTGAATGAAAATAAACTTCAGCGAAAAACTTCCAATGTCAACCGAAACGAGAGGCTCAAATTTTGGTTTTGCCATTTTTCAGAAAATAAAAAAACCCTATTGTTAATAGGGCTTTATTATATTAGTTCCCAGTAGTCAACGATCATGACCCCGATATTCTGTATGCTCCAACAGACATTAATACGTCATCAAAAGCCGCAGAGTTTGTAAGAATCTGGCTTGGATCAGCAAACACAAGATCAGGACCAGCGCTTTGAATGTAAATCTGGCCGCTGGAGTGACAAAAGTATTTAACTGGAGTGCCCCAGGGGTCTGTCATAAAATCGTTGGGGGAGCCTTCCATGTATGGACCCTTCCATTTTCTCTGCACTGCAGTAATCAAACAAACATTGTTGATCAAAAGATTGTTTGGCCCCAGCCCCATTTCTTTAGTAGTACTGTTATCTGTCTCACTATTAAGTCCGGCGACATTTATGGTTGTTGGGGTATAAGTATTACTATTTTGGCAGGGATATTTTCCTACGTCCTGGTTGAAATTCAATATTGCACCCTTGAGGTTGCTCATTTGTGCTTTGACTGCAGCAATTTTGCCCTGTTCAGTAATACCGGTAATCATTGGACCGGCAACTGAAGCCAAAACTGCAACAACTATAATGACAACCATGATTTCCATCAGAGTAAAACCTTTTTGGAATCTCATAGTGTTTTTATTCATAATTTTTCTTCCTTTCGAGACCCTTTAGTACGGCGCCGTTTTTCATTTCCAAATGCAATATAGGAAACCTCATCGGCAAGGTCAAGGGAAAAATTAAATATTTTGAAAAAAAATTTCTTTTGCTGTAAGTTACTTTCATTATAAACATGAAATCATTCTTTAAAAAATTCAATATCCCTTTCTTCGTTTCTATTTTCTTTATTCAACTCTTTTCCTTATTCTGGTTCTTGATTCCCCTGGAAAAGAATCTTCCTTTGATAGGTCGTTTCCCAACCTGGGATCCGGACGCGCTCCTATATTTAAGGTGGCTGGAACAATCAATTCTTAGGGGTGAAATAATCCAAGTAGACCATTTCTGTTCATTTCCAACAGATTATATTATCGACATTCCCCTTGGCTTTTTGCACATTTTATTCCATTTTGTTCGATTTGTGTATTGTTTTCCATTCGCGTCTGAGTTTCCCCCCGAAATAATCGCCGGTTTTGTCCCTCCGTTAGTTGGAATAATACTATCTTCAACGTTGCTCTTTTTTTTCATCTCAGAAAATTTTCCTGCCCCTTTCATCTTGCTTTTCGGAATATTTTTAATACCGGGATTAAATTTTGCACCGGTTTTTTCTTATATGACGATAGATCACCATTGTCTTGAAGCCCTTTTTGTCTGGCTCTGGATCTTTTCACTCTGGAAAAACTCAATCACGGGAAATAAGAACTATGAGCTGCTCGGAAGCCTCACATGCAGCGGATTTGTCCTCATCTGGAATGGGGCTCCTTTTTTCTTCTTCATTTTCTTGGGCTACGCAATATTAAAATATTTCCTTTCAAAAGGAGAGGAATTCAGCATTCTGGATTTTACTGCTTCCAGCATGTTAATCGGTGGAGGGCTTCTTGCCTTATTTTTTCTCTTTCATCCACCGACTACTTCAAAAATGGATATTTCTAGTTTCGGTTGGTTTCACGTGCTTATTACTATCACCTGCGGATTTATCGGAAAAATAGTTCCCATGACCGCCCAATTCCTTGGAAAATATAGAAAAATAACAATTCTCTTTATTATTGTTCTTTTGACTTTATTTTTCAAACTTTTTGGTTCGGAGTTAATGCAGGCAAAATCATTTATAAATCGGGAAAACCCTGTCCTTGGAACCATTGCGGAATTATTACCCCTGTATAGTGGAGCTTCACTCTCACTTTTAATTTCAAATCTTCTTGGCGCATTTGGCCCAATTCTTTTCTTTTTTCCTTTTATTCTGCTTAATTTCAAAAAGCTTTTTCCAGGAAAAAAGTCATTTATTTTACGAGACTGGATCATTATTATTCTAATGATGGCAATCTATCAAAGAAAATTTCTCAGGTGGTTTTCACCACCATTGGCTTTGTTAAATACTATCGCTGTTTTGGAAATTATTAGATTGGCCGCTAAAAAGTCCGAATTAATAAATTTTCGAAAATGTCTATCCTTAACCATCGTCTCATTTCTGTTTATCTCCTTTCCTCTCGACTCTTCCTATGGAATCTTTTCTAATTTGGGCTCTTTCGACAAACAGCTGGCACAAGCCCTTTGCTGGCTTCAAAGAAATACTCCGGAATGTGAAGAATACAAAAACCCATCTAAACCTAAGTATGGAATTTTAACCTTCTGGAGCAATGGGAACCAGATCTCCTACTTTAGCAAAAGGGCAGTTGTTGCCTCCAATAATCAGCTTGGCCTAAAAAACAGCGCTACAGCTTTTTTGACAAATTCTGAAAGTGAAGCTTTTGAATTTTGCAAAAAAATATTCGTGAAATATATTTTTGTGCAACCAGTAGGAAACAGGGGAAAAAGATATCAGGAATTCCTGTTTTCCAAATCCCTGGATGACCCAAAACAAATTTTTGACCAAACAAAAGAAAAAATTGAGTCGTCCGAAAAAAAATTCACTGAAACTTTATACTTTTGGTTAACTGAAAGGTTTGGAATTTTTCCCGCCGGGGAATTTCAGGATAGTTCTTCAAACTTCAGATGCCGCTTCATCTCTGAAAACAACTGGAATCATCCTACCCCTGACATCTTAATTTTTGAAGTAGTAAATGGAGCCATTATTCAAGGCTCTGCCGATCCTGGAACAGATGTTTTCCTTGCGTTAAATATCCAATTCGGAGACAGCAAAATTCAATATCGCAAAACACAAAAAGTCTCATCAAATGGACAATTTGAAATAAAAGTTGCTTACCCGACTTTATCAAAAAGCGGAAGAATTCTGACTGACGATGCCTATAGAATTCTATTACAAAAAAAGGGCAAAGAGGTTAGGGAAGTTGTAAAAGTCGGAGAAAGAGCTGTAGATGAAGGTACAAGGATAAAAATTGATTAAAAAAAGTAGGCATACCAAAATTTAAAATGCTTTAACTTAACTCTAAAGTTTGTACAGTTTGAAATTATCCAAAACCACCGCTAATAAGAAATCATGTCTTGACTAAAAAAACGCTAGAGAAAGCGATACTACATCGCCCAACCTTAAACGACCAGTTCGCTCGCTAAATAGAAATCAGTACCGGGTAGTTTGGTGGTATGAAAACAACAAGTCGCTTTTGAGAAGACAGTTCATAGTACAAAGCAGTTTTTTGGCGTTTTATTGTAAGGTTAATTAACGAACGTCTTACTAATGTTAAAATTAGCTTGATTAGTTAAAAAAGCAACTTAAAAAGGCAAATTTGTGAACCTGGAAGCCGAGAAACGGTTTTTTGATTCTTTTAATTCCAAACATGGAGATTATGATGTACTTTCGGAAAAAAGTTACGAAAGAATCATTTCGACTTTTATGAAAGCAGTTAAGCCAAACTCGGCAATGAAATGCGTGGATTTAGGTTGTGGAACGGGTGCATTCACACGTAGATTAAGTAAACAAGGCTTTGTAATGACCGGTGTGGATATCTCATCCACAAATATTTCCCGCGCTAAATCAGCTGGAACCGAAAACTATTATATTGCAGATATTCGCAATTGCCATCTTCCAGACTCGTCCTTCGATTTTGCGGTAATGTCAGGAGTATTACATCATTTTCCCGATCGAAAAAATAGAATCACCTGTTTGAAGGAAGCCTGGCGATTACTAAAAGATGATGGGATCTTTTTTTCTTACGACCCCAATGGTAATAGTCCTAGTATGTTTTTATTCAGAGACCCCCGCTCCCCGCTCTACTCTTCGGAAGGAAAAACAGAAAATGAGGTGCTGTTAACAAAAAGGCAAATGATGTCAGAAATTCGAAAGTGCGGATTTGCTGATATCGAAGTGTTCGGGTTGAGTGGAATAGCATTTCGATTTGTTGAAGGGAAAATAGCACAAAAGCTGCTTCCCCTTTACAATAATCTATACGAACCACTTCTTCAGTGGTCAGGCTTTGAAAAATATTTCGGAACATTTCTGATTTCAGTAGCCAGAAAATTGGCTTGGGAATAGTCTATACGTTTTTTTGAATGTCGATGAAGCCGTTGAAATGCATCCGTAGCAAGGTTAACTAGAAAAACAGTCTAGAAAACAAGCATGAATAGCGAATCAACGATTCTTAGAGACACAAGAAAAACCATGATTCCGGTATTTTTCGACACAGGTTCGATGTGAAACATACCCTAGCGATATAGTGACATTCCAGCCTTGAATTTCCTCCAAAAATCACTGAAACTCCCTACTTTCCTTAAAGTTTTCAGCAGAAATGAAGGACGAAAATAAAAGCGAAAGTACAAGCTTCGAATTATTTTTTCAAGCCGGCTTTTAGATAGATTAGGCAAATTCAAAAAGGATTCTTTCATCGGATCAATTCCCTTGTATTCACTTTCCAACATCCATTTTCGCTCTTTCGCTAAAAGATGGAAATCCGTAAACGGAAAAGGAGTACAAATGGAAAACAATACGTAATCAACATTTAGACGCAATGCTTTCTGGAAAGTTGCTTCAATAGATCTCGTCGTTTCAATTGGCGAAGCACCCAGCAAAATATTTATTTCAGCTTCCATTCCTGACTTTTTGACGTTGTTAATAGCCAGTTCAATATCTTCAATTCTAAGATCTTTTTTAATATCCCGGAGAATTTGGGAATCAAATGATTCAACCCCAATATCGACGTAGCGGCAACCTGACAAGGCCATTGCTTGAGTCAATCTGGGTTCCAAAAGGGAATCTGCACGCGAAAGGCAGGACCATTCAAATCGAAATTCTTTCATGACCTCACATACCGCCAATGTACGATCAATTCCCATAACAAACTGATCATCATAAAAAGAAATCGATTTAAACCCCATTTTCGCTATTTCACTAAGTTCCTCCCTAATATGATCGATTGAACTGGTCCTAGGAAGGGGTTTTCGCCAATTGGATTCCTTTTTGCTCTCTATTTCTCTAGCAAAACTAAGTGAATTTGGTACACAAAAAATACATCTGAATGGGCAACCTCGCGAGATTATCATTCCGGTAAATGGGGTCCTTGAAAGCTTTGGATTCATATATTCACCGATACCCAACAACTTTCGGTCTGGAATCGGGAGAGAATCAAGGTTTTCAATAATTCCGCGAGGGGAATTTTTAACCATTTTGCCATTTTCCAGAAATGTGACCCCTTTAACCTCTGATAAATTCAATTTTCTTTCAAAAGATTCAAGAGTTTCCACAATTGTTAATTCCGATTCTCCCCGAATTATTACACTACAATCATCAAGAAATTTTTCAGGATTGGCGGTCGGTTCAGTTCCGATGAAGATATACTTTGTCTCAAAACAAGTCTCTTTAATTATTTCTCTTGCCTTCAAATCAGTATTAATCGATAGAAAAACAGAATAGAAAACTATTACATCGTAAGTATTGGATTGGAAATGTCTGACAAAGTCCAGAGAGGTTTTCTTCAAGGCCGGAAAATCAAGAAATTCAACATCATACCCAGCTTTTTTTACAATGGTGGCCGGATACAGAAAAAAAATGTTGGGTTGAGCATAGATTCCATAATTACATCCGAAAACCCTTTCGGTAACAGGCTTTCCATCTAGCGGGGGAGGAACAAGAAATAGTATCCGTTTCATTTTCCTCGATAAACTCCTGACATCGCATCTTTTAACAAAACAGTATTACAATCGCTAATCGCTGTTATTATCAGAAACACTGAGATGTTACCTGAAATTCATAAAAAGATAAAGGACTTCAACAGACTTTTGAGGAATTGTCATTAGTAGAATTTCCAAAAGTAATCGCAAAAGATCCACAGGAGTGGGTCGATACTTTAATCGATGCCTAGCTGCAATCTTTACCCGTATTCCGGCAAGAAGCATCTCTCTCAAATGTTTAAATCGAGAAGCTTGCGGAGTTACACGATAAAGAAGAAGTACTTCTTCCAATGCGCATAACTTGCCAATTTTCCCCAACTCAAGCCACAGGAAATAGTCTTCGGCATATCGAAACTCTTCTCGATAACAGAATCCAGCATCTATAAAAGGTTTTCGGCGAAACATCACTGTTGGATGGAGCAAAGGGTTATGAAAAAGGAAGGAAGTATGCAACGCACATTTTCGTACAACCTCCAACTCACTCCCAACAGAGTCAATATATGAAACAGCACTTCCTAGAGCCAAGACATCATGATTCATCCGAAAAAACTGATTTTGCCTTTCCAGGCGAAAAGGCAACGAAATATCGTCTGCATCCATTCTTGCAATAAATTCACCACAAGCATGACTCAATCCTAAATTTAAACTTGTAACAATCCCTTCGTTTTTCGAATTGTTCAATATTCTGATTCGGGGATCAATTTTTGCATAATGCTCAAGAATCTTTGCTGAGTTATCAGATGAACCATCGTTTACAACGATAAACTCAAAATCACTCAGGGTTTGCTTTAAGATACTTTCGATAGCAATTCCAAGATAATTTTCAGCGTTATAAACCGGCATAATAACAGAAATCAAAGGGGTTTCTTTCATAGCCATTCCAACACAGAATTACATATTTATAACACACAAACTATAAATTGTGAGTGAACATACATTATCTTTACTTAATCAAAAAATAAAATTTCTTTAAGAAAGAAATGCCGAATTAGATAAATCTGCCACCTTTTCCATTAATCCCGATATTGTTCGATCTGATGGATAAAGGTGAGCAGCATCAAGAAAGCAAAAATTCCTTAACCCGGAAACTGTGTGCGATTTTATATTTCCGAAACCTACCAAGCAAATTGGCTGTGCAAAGGAATATTTGAATGATTGAAAATCCACCAATTCTGTTTCCCTAAATTCCGGAAAAAGATTCTTTAATTGTGGTACTACTAGATTTCTCAACTCCCGAGTGTCATACGAAAAAATGGGATGGCTTGGTGAAAGATAGAAGGGAACATAGTGAACAAAAATATTGGGCTTCTCGTTCGCCAAATAATCAGGAGTAATAATCCCATTGAAGGGAATTCCATCATGAAAAAGGTTTAGCCAAAAAACCGGTGAAATTGGTTTCTTCGTGCCAATCAAAAGACATTGAACGCCAAGATACTCGACTTTGGGAAGTCCGCCTTTATATTGTTCAGGCAGGATTTCGCACAAAGCTGGAAGGGGAATCGTTGAAAAAATAAAATCAAACTTCTCGATTTTCTTATTGAACCGAAGGCCTGAAGCTTTCCCTTCGTTGCAGGAAATTTGCTCAATCAAAGTGTTTGTGATTATTTTACCCCCTCTTCTTTTGATATCCAATTGCAGTTCTGAGATTAATTCATAAAATCCCTTGCCGTACATTCCATATTTTTCAATTCCGAATAAACCCCAGCGACTTTTCGCCACACGATGGATTCTGTGCCACATCCAGGCAGCGGAGATTTTATCATAGTACGGGCCGAATTTAAAAAGTAAGAGTGGCAAAAAAACTGAGTTCAAGGCTTGTTTTCCCAGGGCCCCTTCCAACCATTCCAAGGCGGTAATCGAATCCAATTTTTGCCAATCATTTCGGTAACGGCACGAAAGAGTAAACATTCCAAATAAAATGCGTCTGAGAGGGGGAAGTGGCGAAAAGTTCATCAAATCTATGGGAGTGGAAAATGGGTAAAGCTTTCCATTTATAAAATTGGCTGTTTTTCCCTCCTTCCAAAAGAATTTTTTTTCTGAAGGAAAAAGTCTTATTTCCTCTTGGAAAGTTGAGTCTGCGCGGCAAATAAAATGATAAAAACGATCGATTTTTCTTCCACAAAAATCAGTTCCGGAAAGAAGCCCACCAGATTGCTCTTCTTTTTCGAATACGGTCACAGTGTGCCCTTGAACAAGAAGTTTCCTTGCTAACCAAAGACCTGATATTCCCCCACCAATGATGGCGATTTTAGAACTTGATTGCATAGTCCAACATTCGTTTCAAAAGAAGTCTGAAATGCCGAAAACTCTTCACGGATTTGAGCAGTTCGATTATCCTTGAAGGACGCATATAGAATTTTCTATTGGCTTTTCGCTGAAAATACTTAATTTCACCAGGTTTAAAACCTTTTGGTGTATACGCTTCGCATGCGTAATGCAAGGCTTCATACGGAATTCGCTCAAGGTTATGGGAATTTTGGAGTTCTTTGGTAATTTCTGTTCCTGGAAGTGGGAGAAAATTTGAAAATTGAACACGGTTTAACGGAAGCGATAGAGCAAAATCTATTGTTTTCTGAATATCTTTCTTTGTTTCTCCGGGGTAACCGATGATGAAAAAAGCATTGGGCTTAAGATCCAAATCACTCATCAACAAAACTTTCTCTTTGATAATTTCAAGGCTCAGTCCTTTTTTCATTTTATCCAAAATTCTCTGAGATCCCGATTCAATGCCCAGAGTCGGGCTATGCAAACCAGATTTTTTCATAACGTCCAACATTTCTCTATCCAAAGTATCAAGTCGAAGCCCGTTTGGAAATGTGAAAGAACAAGTTTCAGGAAGTTTTCGGAAATATTTACAAAATTCAAGAACCCGTGATTTTTCCTGGGAAAAAGAATCGTCAACAATATGGAATTCTCTAACCCCAAATTTTGAAAAAAGCGTATCAATTTCATCAAATATGGAATTCAAGCTCCTGAAACGGAGTTTTCGACCCATAGTAAGATGTCCGGCACAGTAGGAACAATGAAATGGGCAACCTCGACTCGTCAATATCGGTGCAATTGGCCATTTTTCAAAAAAAGCACCCTGAGGAAGCGGTGGATAGGTATGAGGAGCAATCAGTTCCCAATCGGGAAATCCAATGGAATCAAGATCCTCTATTGGTTCCGGGGGAACAAAAGTCGTTTCACGAGTTATTAATCCGGGAATTCCCTCTAATGAGGTTTTATTTACAACTCCCCGGACAAATTGTACAAAACTTTTTTCGCCCTCACCTGACATTAATGCATGTGCCTCAGGGAACTGACTCAGGGACTCCGCTCCTAGGGCAGTAATGTGTGGACCACCAAAAATTATACAAGTGTTCGGCAATTTAAGGCGAATTTCTTTTGCAAGTCTTCTAGAACATTCAACTTCCATTGAAAAAACAGTTATTCCAACAAAATCAGGAGATATTGAAACAAGACATTCTATAATTTGTTTAATGTCAAAACCTAAAAGCTTGGAGTCAAGAATTTTAACCTCACCTATTTTTAGCCTCTTCAAAGCACCTGCGAGATAGCCGAGTCCGAGAGGTGGAGTCAAATAATGGCTAGGACCTGGTGGGACTAATAAAACAATGGAGGGATTCAAAATCATTTTGTCCTATTCGTTCTTCGACCGGGAATTTTTGCCAAATCGGCAATAGCCACATACTGATTGTAAGTTATCAAAGCTGATTTTGGAATAATATTGCTAAGTAAAGGGTTTACAGAAATTCCTATAATCGGGTCTTCAATAAGCAAGTAATCAAAACCCTCTCCCATGATTCTAGCCAATTCTTTCTTATCAAATTTTACTACATCTTTACTTTCAAATGCTCCGGGAATTAAATATCTGTGCAATAAATTTTCAGACCAGAATGGAGTAAGAATGGAGACCCTTTTTCCACTTGGAATAAATTGCCTTGAGATTGCAGCATAAATTTGGGTATCCGGAACCGTTGGTCTGGTTAGTCGACTAAAAATTTCAATAGTTTCTTTTCCTATACTGATCAACACAAACACAGCAATAATCAGCCTAAAAATCTGCCTTTTTGTTGCTCGCCGGATAAATACGTCAAAACCATTTGCCATTATTGGAACGGCAACAGAATAAACAACCAACGAATAATAGGTGTGTTGAAAATTAAGATTTGGGAATACACAAATGTAAATCAAAAAGCCAAAAATTCCCCAGCGAAGAGGTCCCAAGAAAGAAATTTTGTAATTCTTTCTCGAGAAAAATCCCAATAGAAGAAGAAGAATACCAATATGTGAAAACAAAAAGCCCTCAAAAAGTTCGCGAGAAAAAACCACTTGAATTTGACTCAGAGCACTCGAAAATGAATTACCAAAATAATGTCCTAGCAGGTTCTGAAAAGCCATTGAAGGATTTAGACGAAGTGTTTCATTATCTGCAATTCCCCGCCATCCGACGGTAATAGAAACTATCATCCCCAAACCAATCAAAAGGCGGAAAAAATTTCCCTTCCAAATTTCCTTCCGAAAAAGCCAAATTTGTCTGAGAAGAACCAGGGAAAGTACAACTAAAAAATTAGGCCGAATAAGCCCCAAAACTGTTCCGGAAATGACCCAGAGCCAAAAGTGGAAAAGTCGAAAACCACTCGCCCAGAGTTGGAAAGCAAAAAGAAAAAGCGAGAAAAAAAACACAGCAGGAATTTCCAGCACAGTCGTTCGTCCGTAGTACACCGACAACGGAAGTATTCCCCAAAGCGCGGCTGAAATAAGCCCTAAACGAGCACTTCGAGTTGAATGCCTGACCCAAATAAATAAAAGCGCTCCCTGCGCCAAGGAAAAAAAGATCCCAACAATTCGTCCTGCCAATTCAAACGGTATCCCCAGCTTAAATATCATTGCAACTAAAAGTTGAATTAAAGGGAGTTCCAGGCATACATGGCCAGAAATTCCATATCCGGGAAAAATTGGAAAAAAGAAACCTTCCCAACCTAAAGAAATAATCTGAGAGGAACAAACAATGTTTTGTGCTTGCCTCCAGCCATGGTGATCATCTATTTGGGCAAAAAATTGGAAAAGTCTAAGAAATAAGGATAAAAGCAGGATGCCAAACAAAAATAAAATCAGACATCTGCTTGTATTCCGGGGAATTTTCATCAATAGGCTCTTTGTCCTGGGATTTCAAAGATTTTGCTTCGCTAAAACCCAAAAACAGTGATCCACAGGGTCATTGCGAGCCATGTTTGGCTGAAGCAATCAGACATGCCATTGTTAATACAAGGCCACTCATATGAAAATAGCAGAAATTTATCTAATTCGCAAGAATGTTTAAAAATCGTAATACTAAAATAAATTCGTTATAAAGAAAAATTTTTCCAAAAATTCGTGGAAAGGGAAAAGAAAATTTCCTGATTAGTCTAAGGCGGAATTCTATGGCAATTCGAAGTAAATAATCAAAATCAACAAAAGTCCTGTGTGTTGGGTCGTTTTTATAGCCAGCTTCTTGGGGAGAAATAAAAACAACCTTTCCATTGTTTTTCAGAAAACCCAGATATTTAAAAATTGTCTTGGGGATTTCACTTTCCTTCATATGTTCAAGGACATGTGAAAACAGAATGGAGTCAAAAACGTTCTTCCCAGAATCTTTAGCAGAAAACAAATTAAAAAAGTCATTCGGAAGAAAAGCATTCAAGCCCTTTTGTCGACATTCCGAAACCGAAAACCGATTGATATCAACCCCAACTGATTCCTTACTAAGGGTTTGAAGGTTTCTTCCGATTCCACAGCCAACATCAAGTGTTTTTCCAAGGTTCAGCCTGCGGAGATTCCATTTATATGGAAGTTGGACATCCAGAATTTTTCGAATAAAACCTTTTTCAGTACTTTTTAAAAAATCGGTGTAATCTGAATCCCCAATTTCCATTTTGATCCGAATCTTACCTATTAATTAATTATTAAACTCAATATTACTTATTCGGTTAAAGGTCAAAGAAATCATCGGAAGATAACCATAATATATGATCAGTAGTTTAAGTCAAACCCGTATACTTAGCTCAACCGGCTTTTAATTGCTTTATTCCATCATCTACAGTTTCAACAACTTCAGCAAGAGGAATAACCCCGGTCAGCTCGAAAACAGATTTTTTCAAACTGTTCAAACCTGTAATGAGGAATCTTCCTTTGTAGTTGTCCAGTACAAGAAGAACCATTTTGAGTACTGAAGCAACTCCCAAACTGTTGATATTTTTCGCTCCCCCCACATCCAGAATGATTTTTACGACACCTTTACGTAAATACGTTTCAAGAGCTGTACGAACATTCTTTCCACACACATCATCAAAGTAGCCCTGAACGCCAATAATAATAATTTCTGTTCCTTCTTCGCGTGTAACAATTTCGGAAGCCGACATTTTTTTCTCCTTTTTACTTTTTGTTAAAACGTTGTGCTTTTGATATGAATATCCCGTCAGGGCCTAGTCGATATGGAACAAGAACCGCTCCGACTTTATCACCCTGAGAAAGGTTTGAAATCAGCATTGGAGGCAACTCAAAAAGATATTTCTTATTATCGGTTGATAATATCATAACCATTGAAGAGCGCTTGTCCAAATCAAAAACACTTCCTGTAATAGCCACTTCCTTTGATGGAAGCGCCCCCGATGTCTCCATTGGTTTGGGCTTACCATCTTTTCTATGGACAAAAAATGAACCCAAAAGAAGAATAACCAAAACAATTCCGGCAAGAACTTGTATTTTTCTCATTCTTGCCAATTCAGCAATTTTTTTTACAATAGCAGAACCAGTTGCTAGGTAATTTTGGAATTCATCGCTTTCTAAAAAGTTCACTCCTTCTTCCGGTTTTTTCAATTTCTTAAGAGAATACTCGGCAATAATAGCATTTCTGGCATCTCGCTCTTTTCTGAAACGAAGCTGAAATTTCTCTTCATGAGCTTTTAAGCTTTCGGAGGTCAGAAGTTTTTGTTCCATCAAAAATGAAATAACCGAAAGTCTGGCTTTTTGGGCTAAAACAGACAAATTCGGAGGCAATAAATTTTCAAATTTAAATAAGAAATACAAATTTTCAATTTCAGGATTAGTCTGAAAAAGAAAAAGAGAAGCTTCAAAAAATTCTTTTTCCGAATTAAGACAAATGAACTCTGTCAGTTGCTCTCTGATCAAAGAAAAGTCAAAATACACAAAAAATGAAAGGATTGATTTGCGTTCTTCAGGCTCAGCTTTCTTTAACATTGCCATCAAGATAGAAACCCCTTGTGAGGGATCCAGTTCTGTTATGATTTCCAGGGCAGTTCCTTGAAGACGCTTCATTGGGGATCTCAGAAATCCCCCAATAAATGGCATTATGTAGTCATATGCAAATATGAATAAAAATTCAAGTGCTGCACTCGCTAAATTTGGCTCAGAAGACTTTAGCCATTCATTCGCTTTTTCGTTAAATTCCGTAAAACTGCTTCTTTTCTCAGCAGGGAATATTTTTTTGGCCGCCCGAAGTGTCACCGCAAGCAAATCGCTCGGGGAACCAGGATCAGCTAAAATGGCTTTAATGGTTGGCAAGGCAACTTCAAAATCGGATTCCGTAAAATTGGCAATTTGCCGAATTTTCTTATCCTTTTCGGAAGCTTCGGGTTTCGATGATTCCTTTTTCTCAATAAGAGCCAGAGAATCATCCCCTCCAGGAGTTTTCTCTCCTAACAAATTTTTTACAAGCCCTTTAATCTTCTCCGAAACCGGCCAGGATAATGATTCTTCAAAAGCGCTTCTGATAAGCGGATGGGCAATCTTGCTTTCAATAACATCTCGCAATTCTCTATCGATCGCAGACTCATCACCTGACATCTTGGAAACGCACTGTTTTACAAATCTTGTTGCCATGCGTTTTTTAACAGTTTCCTGAAGTCGGGATTTGTAAGAATCAAAACTTTCAGTTAGAAGTTCTGCTTCTTTTATTACATTCATTGCCCCAGCCAAAATCTGCTTAACAATTTCGGATTTTGGTTTAGGAGACATTTCAGATATTTCCCATAGGATTAACGGAATTTCAGGATCAGGATTGATTTCGAATAGCATTCCAATTTTTACTAACAAATCCGAATCTTTTTCTGAAACTAAAAACTTTAAGGCAATTTTTCTTACATCTTCAAAGGGAAGCATAAATAGATGTGGCAGCACTGCTTTTTTGTGATCGGGGTTGTTAGAAAGTAGGAGGTTTTCAAGATGGTTTAAAGCTTCGTCTTTATCAAGTTTTTCCAAAGCTTCAATTGCCAAAGATCTAATTCGAGGGTCCTCAGAACATAACAACCTGGGAAGAAGCTTCAAAAGACCATCGGGAGCTAATTTTACCAATGCTTCCAGTGCTGCAAGACGAAGAATTAAGGAGGAATCTGACAGGCGGGAAAGAAACAAGTTCAATTTGTCTCGAGACCAGAATTCGCAGAAAATCCTTATTATTGTGGCAGCAACAGCTGGATTTTGCTCGTTTACCAGCAAATCAGGAGCAAGCTTGGCAAGGAATTCCCTTTGTTTTCGATCGAGTTTCAACAACATTTTAGCGCGTGTTTGAGAATCCGCATTTTGAAATTGTACAATGAAAGAGTCTTCTGACTGTTGTTCCGGTGAACTTGGGAGAGCAGCGGGTAATCTTCCCTGAATCGCTGTAATGGCACAATCGAGCAAAAAAAGGCATTCTTCATCCTTTTCCTGTTCTTTAAGTTTGAGAAGCCGGTTCAGGTCCTCCTGGGTTTTTCCCTGAAAAGTTCCTTCTTCAATTGCTTGAATTCGAAATGATTTCTCCCGCGAAAAAAGACTTTCCCACCAGTTTTTTGAGATCTTAGTCATTTATTCCCACCTTAAACCATTGGAAAAATGATACTCAAACTTGAAATTGCCGTCAAGGTATTTTGGTAGGTTCTAAACTATTTTTGCAATCATAATTGTCACATCATCAGGCGCTGGGCCGGGAACAAGAAGATTTTCATTCCATTTTCTAACCACAGATTCTGATTCCAGCACTTCCATGTCCGGAATGGAAGCCAGGAAACTGTGCAACCTTTCAATTCCAACTTCTGCACCATCTTTTGCCGGAGCTTCAATTAATCCATCGGTAAAGAGAAAGATCAGATCTCCGGGTTTTATTGCCAGGGGATTCTCCCGATAAATAGCTCGAGCAGTGACTCCTAATGGAAATCCGCGTGATTTTAAAGGAATTATCTCTTTTCCCCTTACAATGAATGGATCATTGTGTGCAGCATTGCTGTACAATATCTGATATTCGCTCAAATCAATGATTGCGAAAAAGCAGGTCATTGGCCTTTGTTGAGCCAGAGTTTTCAAAAAGATCCGGTTCAGAACATTCAAAATTTCCCCGGAATTCATTGACTTCTCTGCCGCCTCGGCAACAAGCGCCTTAGCCATTGACATCACCAGCCCAGCTGAAGCACCATGCCCGGCAACATCTCCAATTACAACCGCCACTTTATCTTCACCAAGCGCAAAGTAGTCAAAATAATCTCCTCCCACTTGAGCCGCTGATACACATTTCCCAAACACTTCAATTTTTTTCAACTTCAAAGGCTCTTTGGGAAACAAACTCTCCTGAATAATTTTAGCTATTTCCAAATCAGCCATGCTCTCCATCATTTCATTGAAAGCGTTGGCTAAATCACCAAGTTCGTCACGATCAAAAGCAGGAACCCGAAACTCGAAATCCCGAATACGCAAAGCTTTAACACCTGCGTTGAGGCTCCCAACCGGCTTCAAAAATTTTTGCGCAAAAACACTTCCAACCGTTAAAGAAATAAATACCATAAAAAACAAAACACTCAAAAGTTGCTTCTGTAGCTGCTCCATTTCTATTCTGACGGGATTATCAGTTGCTAAAGCCACAAGATCATATTCAGACAATTCCTCGCCATGTATAGCACTGAGCAGAAAATTTTTCTTTCGGTCACTAAATTTCGTAAGCAAATTTCCGGATTTCAGTTCTTTGGAGGCAAAAAATCCCGAGAACTTAGTTTTATATTTTTTAGGAAAATCACACGGTACTGAATAACTTTCATTGGTCCTATTTACCGCATAAAGTTTGGTAAAAGGCAAATGCTTAGAAAATTGAAGAAGATATTTCCTGACATGGTATTTCTCAATTTCCTTTCTCTTAGTGGTAAAAAACACTCCAAATTCCGGCTTCTTTTGAATGTAGATCGGAAATATTCCCTGCGTCAGATTCTGATTACCAAATTTTACCTCAGTTAGCCTGGAAAGTGATTCCCAAAAAGCTGTTAACATGCTTTCTAAGTCAATTTGCATCAAGCCACCGATCATCGCAGCACCAGTAAAAATCGCATCATCTCCAAGTTCCTGGCTAAGATCTGACAATGTTTTCTTGAAAAAAGGTCGGAAAAACCCTAATGCCTTTTTAAAACCTGGGTCATCAGAATTCCTATAAAGTACATCCCCTTTTTTATTGAATACAGCAATATTCGAATTGGGAATTTTTTTGCTGATGGATGCAATTCTTTCCTCCATAATTTTAATCAAATTAGAGTCAGACTGAAGTTCCAAACTGAATACCTTCTTGAAAGTCCTGTGTAATAGCTCCATGGTTTGCGGAAATAATTTGTCAAAATTGGTCAAAGCTTTATTCCTGAAATTCAACATTTCCGCTTCGAGAGACTCTTGTCGATCCTTGAAAGAATTATAGGCTGTTATGCTTAATACAGTTATTGGAAGGCCAAGAATATAAAGAACCAAAAAAATTAACTTCAGCTTAAGGGAAATGAAAACCTCCCATCTGTTTGACATTATCAACCAGGCCACAATGGCCAAAATTGAAAAGATAAAAGACAACATCAAACTACAAAGCATTTTTGTTTGTTCTATGTTCTTATCAGGATGATAAGGGATAGCCGCCAATAGCCTCATAGTAGGAGAGAGAACTCTCTGATTCCAGCACCAATTACCCATTACAACGGAATTCCCAGGCTCGAAGCGAGATTGAGCATGAACACTTTCAAGAAAATCAGCCGCCCTTTCAAACATGGACTTAAGATATTCAAGAGGTTTCTCACTATCAATGAGAGCAATAAAAATGGATTTGTACTTTTTCTGAAGTATTTTAATTTTCTCACTTATTCCCGCATAAGTCAGACTTGGGGTGGAATTCACAAAAACAAGAAGAATTCCCTGGTCCGTCGGCCTTGAAATGAAAAGCATTGACCTCGAGTTCGAACAGGACACTTTTATCAATTTATTCGAATAGTACAGTAATGACTTTTCAGTTAACAACGGACCAATAAGCGACTTAAATCTCGGTATTTTCCCAATAAATGCTTCCTTAGGATTGTGCTCACTCAATTTAAGTTCGTCATAAAAATCTTTGTACAATTTTCTTCGAGGAGGGCCATCTGAAAGTTCGGAAATTGGATACCCGTCTTTTCCAAGAAAAACGAACTCAAAAGTACTGGGATATTTTCGTTTTAACCAATTCGAATAGACTCTAAAAGTTTTCTTAAAGTTTGATGACCATAATACTTTTCCGGAAAATTCAGTAAGAATAATTTCCAGAAAATTCTCTGTTTTGGAATAAACATCAAAGGAAGTTAATAAAGCTTCGACTTGCCTTTTTTTGATTTCCTTCCTATTGTTTTCACGTTCATTCCAGATTTTTTTCAATCCATAAGATGCAAGAATAATCGGGAAACCAAAGAAAACCAAACAAAAAATGGTGTAATTTAATAGCCTGAATTTTTTCTGCACTTAGATTGTTTTCTCATTCATACTAATTAGCAAAAATCTTAATAAAGAAGACCAAAACCGCAGGGCGTCCAGTCGCTGAGGAGAGTCAAAGCGAGCGAGGAACTGATTTGAGAATTTTTTTTTCCCCATCAATTTAAAACCGGTGTGCTTAACTTAACGCTTCATACAAATTTCTTACCGCTCGTGCAATCGGAAGTAAAACATTTTTTGAGATTCCCTTCGTTCTTAAAAATGCTTCAAGTATTTCCAAAATTTCTTTTTCCGGATTGGAAATAAGCAAGAGAATTAGCGTTTCCGCAATTTCTGAGTGAACTTCTTTTTTTAGAGATTCAATTACCAGTTTTTTTACCTTCGGAAAGGGAAAATAAAATAACAAAGGCACCGCTTGAGCTCTTTCAAGGTCATTTTCCGATCTAAGCATCTTTACAGCCTCAAAAAAAGCATTATCCGGGTCAATTTCAAGAACAAGCGAAAAAGCTCTTACTTTCAAATCAGGAATATCGGAAGAAATAAAACTTTTGAGCATTGGAAGCAATTTGGTGAAATCCCTTCTCTGCAAAAGCTTGAAAGATGCAATTTTCAGCTTGGGATCATCCTCTCGGGAAAGGACCTTTCTAGCTATTTCTGTATCTTCTGAAGATGAAGAATATTCTGTAAGCAGGTTTAAGCATACAGCTTTTATTTCTGGCTTTCCGTATTCAGCTTCTTCTCTGACAAATTTTTCAAACTTGGGAAAAGTGTCTTTCTTTAAACTGGAAAAAATAATAAGTCTTTTATCATCCGCTAATTTCCCGAACTCTTCAATATTTGTTGCTTCAGGAGAAACCGAAACCTCTTTTTTTTCAACATTAGATGTGCTCTCAAGTTCTGAAAGAATTTTATGAGCAATTCTCTCAGTATCAGGATTTCTTGCTAACCTCGTCACAAAATTTTTGACTTCCGGAATTGAGTAGTACTTCAAAAGCCATTTTTCCACTTTTTCAGGAAGCCGCAATTTATCGATCCTTAACTGGATTTCAATGTTCTTGAGAAAAGCAGCTAATCGTTCTTTCTGCCAACGTTGAATAAGTGCTTTTGGAGCGGCTTCTTCAGGCAATAAAATTTTGTTTTCTGCAAGTGCCTTGGAAAGGTTCAGGAAAATTGAATTGACGACTTCTTTTTTATCAGCAGGTAAAATTTCCATCTTGTTTAATAGATCCAGGGCTGTTTCCAATTTTGGATTCGCAACGAAAATTTTCCCAACTTCCGTAAGTAACCTCAAGTCAGCTTCTTTTTCAAACAAATTCAGGAGCAAATCTTTTATTTCCTGAAAAGGGAAATACTGAGCAGAAAGCACTCCTGCAAATCTTTCATCTGTTTCTTTTGAAACCAACATTTCTGACAACTTCGCAAGCGCCTCCAGTTCATTAGTTCTTCTTTTAACGATAATGGCTTTGCTTTTGATCAATGGATTAGTTGAATTGAGATACTTTGAAAGTTTTTCTTCTATTTCTGATGAAGCGATTTCCGTTACCGACTCAAGTAAAAAAAGTGCCGTTGTAAGATCAGCATTTTCAAGCCACTTGAATATTATCATTGCATCATTTTGCCTTCCGAATCGGCAAATAAAAGCCCCGGCACTGCAAATTTGCTCCTTCGCTAGCTTTTCATGATGTTCACGAATAAAATTAATCAATGCATCCACTTCTTCATGTACAACACTGAAAATTCCTTTTTTCTCGGAAAAATTTGTCGA
Organism: Candidatus Rifleibacteriota bacterium; assembly: GCA_015233565.1. Taxonomy (GTDB): domain Bacteria; phylum Muiribacteriota; class Ozemobacteria; order Ozemobacterales; family Ozemobacteraceae; genus JADFXM01. The sequence continues at coordinate 154,693 of JADFXM010000001.1, read as the reverse complement.
TTTTGCAACCAATCTGTTTTTTATTGTTAAAGCGGCTTCCTTTGCAATATCGGCTATTTCTGGGTCATCTCCAATTTCAATTTGCTGAATCTGCTTGAGTATGTCTACATTTGCCGAATGTTTAGCTAATTTCAAAATCGTATCTATTCGAACAATTTTCGGAAAATTTCCTACTTTTTCAAGAAGATTTCTGCAATCGATTTCGTTATAACTTTCCATTTTTTTACCTCCAGCACTTTCTGATATTTTTTCAGGGGAATTTCATATCATCCCACAAACCATCATAATTAGGAATTTACCCATTAAATACCGCCAATCTTAGCAAAGGAATCAAAAAATCATTAGTTGTTGCTCGTCAAGTGGAAGGCCGCTGAGTGGAGTCGAAATGGCCAAGATATTGACATATGCTTTTTTTATTTTTGTCTCATTTTTTGGAAACTCTGTGTTAAATGTTATTGGGAGGTATCTATAACTGAACCCAAATTATACTAAATAATGACGAACTTTATCGATGGATTGTAGCACCAAACGGCTTATCCGACCCATCTCACTGCGTGATTATTTTTTATAATTGAAATGTCATTACCGGATTTATCCTGTTTTCCAATAAAAGTTGAATATTCAATTTCAACAATTCAAACTCAATTTATATTTATATCATGGAAAAAAATGTTTGAAAATAAAGTTTGTCCACTTTCAAGATCATTTTGAAATATTGCGATAATACAATTTTTTGTGAAAAATTTGTAACGTTTTTTTTCTTCCTAGAGTATTATTGACAGAAATTAAATTTTAAGGAGAAAATTATGAAAAATACCCTAGGCAAGATTATTAGACTCATGGGGTTTTTTGCTTTCTCTGCGGTTTTGATCTCAACTCTGGGAGGTTGCGGCGCCGGAGACACTCAAGCAGCTACCGACCAGGCAGTGAGTTCCATCGACACAAGTGTTTCCGTGGTAGGACAATCTACTACCACCGGAAATGTTGATCAGCCAGCTGCTTACACACCCGGACCCGGCGACCGCGGATACTGGACAAATCTCCTCACCGATACTTCTACGACTACCACTGGTGGAATCCCAACTCCTGGAAAAACTGATTCAACACAAGCAGTTGTCCCATCTCCGCAGGCTGATTTCATTTCTGTTCCCATTCCACAGGTAAAACCGCCAGTTCCCATGTATACAGATACCGCCGTCACAAACCCAACATCTTCTGGAGCCCCAACTACCGACACAACTGTTTCTATCCCCATTCCATCTATCAAGCCACCAGTTCCCGTATATACCGACACCACAGTTTCTGTTCCCCTCCCACAGGTAAAACCACCGGTTCCTGTTGCCGATACCGCAATTACCGTTCCTATTCCCATTCCATCGGTCAAGCCGCCAGTTCCTGTGGATACCGACACAATGGTTTCTGTTCCCGTTCCGCAGGTAAAACCACCAGTTCCCCCTGATACCGGTGCAATTACTCAAACTTCTGTTTCAGCCATCGTTCCTGATACTTCCGTAACAATTCCTTCCACTCAAACTCCTATTCCAGCCACGACAATTACTACCTCGGCAAACACCAACACTGATTCCACAACATCTTCTGGCCAACTTCCATTGGCCCCGCCAGAAGTTGCTACTGACTTGCATAACCAGGAATATGATTTTGACGTCCTTAATGCACAAATGACCGATCTGCAAACGAAACAACAAAAACTCGCCGATTCAGTAGCTGCCGGCGGAACTTTAAAAGTCACCCTGGACAAAGCTCAACAAGCTTATTGGGCAAAAGTAAACAACCCTAACTACGCAAGTTTGATGTCTTATAGCGGCGGAGCTTACACTCAAAATGAGCAAGCGGCACTAACTTCAGCGCAAACAGCTTATAATACCGCCTTAACACAAGTTTCAAACAATAATGCTACTCTTCAAGATATGAGCCAACGTTGGAAAACTCAGAAAACCAAGATCAACAATCTGTATGACCAATATAGGTTTAAATAACACCTATCATCAACTATCAAACTGATTCAAATAATACCAAAATTAAGTCTAAGTGGATGTCAAAGCATCAAATTCAATTTATCTAAACTCACAAGAAATAAATCCAAAAGCAATTTTTAAAAAATTCGCATGTGAGTGCTTAATGATAAAATTATGCGGGTAAATATCAAAATCGCAAGGACTTGATTTGAAGATCAGCATCAAATCGTAATTGGTTATTACAACTTGTCAATTCTTAACAATGATGTGTACTATTGAACTAACATGGGAACTTCGGGAGGCTTTATGAAAAAAATTAAACAGGGTTTCATCAAATTGTTTATTTTCTCCATGCTCTCATTCTGTGTGGCAATTTCATTGTCAGGGTGCGCTGCTTTAGCTGCAATATCTCCTATGCTAGGTATGATTGGCGAAGCCGCAGGCGCAGTTGGGAGTGTTGTAAGCACCGTGGGAGGCCTGGTCGGAAGCAGCGACATGGCAAAGACAGGTGCAGCAATCAGCGGCGTTGGAGGTGCAGTCGGACAGATAAACAAGGTTGGAACAACTCTCGACAAGGGAATTACATATCTAGGAAATCTTGGGTCATCCTCTTCTACCGGTACAGCCGCAGCCACAGCAACCACCCCCTCAACCCCAGCTTCTGCGGCTTTATCCGGAAAACCTGCAGCTGTTGTGGCAAGCCCGATGAGTTCTGATCCACCTCAGGCGCCTGCAAATTCAATACCTCGAGCTATTTCAGGCGCAGTATCAGTTGGAATGAGTTAATTTTTGAAAGTTTAAATTAGCGATATTTTTAAAAACCAGTGCGATATGTCATTTCGATTTTATCAAAAGCATCAACTTGAATCCAGATCTTAAAAACTTCGAAAAACTGCTATCTCAAAACTTAGGTTTGCTCATGGGTTTTTTGGGTCATTTAGGCGTTCCGTATGATTCCAAAGAAGATCTTGCGCAGGAAACCTTCTTAAGAGCCTACAAGTATTTTGATAAATACGATTCAACCAAACCTTTTTCTGCATGGTTACTTAAAATTGGAAGAAATGTATTTGCAGATTTCAGGGCCAAGCTTGCAAAGAAGATCTCCGCCGAAAGCACCTCCCTTCCACCGATTTCTATCAACTATGATGAAGAAATCATCGAACGGGGAAATATCCGTGAACTGCTTTCCGAACTAACCGATGAAGAAAGATTTTTGATTGAAATGAAGGTTGTTCTCGACCACTCTTTTCCCGAGATTGCCGAACTAACAGGAGAAGCAGAAGGAACTTTGAGGGTTAAATTTCACAGACTTATGTCTAAAATCCGTTTAAAATCAGAAAATGATGAGAAAGAATCTGGTTGAAAATATGAAAAGTGAAAAATGCGAACATCTGATTGATGAGATAGCCTCCTGTAGAGTTCTTTCAGCTCAGGCAAAATTGCATATTGAGGAATGTTCCTGGTGCCGAAATACCAGAGAAATTGCTGAAAAAACGTGTGAGATAGGCACAGCTTTTGTTCTTTCTCCATCACTTTCGCTTCAAAAAAAGATAATGAGTCGAATCGAATCTGAGAAAACTGCAAATCCCGGAAATAATGTGTCAGACGCTTCAAATACTCGATTGAAATCAAATTTCATTGCCAAACTAAAGGCCTTTTTTTCCTTTCAAAACTTTGCAATGTCTTTCGTTTTGTTACTTTGCACAATCTACGTTATTGGGTTGCTTTTTAAATCATCTGATTTATCTGGAAATAGTTTTCAGATTATTAAATCTGGCAATATTATCAGCCAGCTGCCTGTTGAAAAAACTCTGAAAGTCGGAAATGAAACTCTCAAAATATTGACCAATGAAGGAGCTTCTATTGAAGTTTCCGGCCCAAGCTTGCTAAAAATCGAATCTCATGGATTTTTTCTCGAAAATGGAAAAACCATGGTTTCCGTTAAACCCCAAGAAACACCTTATTGTGTTTTTTCCCCACACGCCACAATAAAAGTGATAGGAACAGAATTCATTGTACGGGTTGAACATAATTCAACAAATGTTCAGGTTATTTCGGGCAAAGTAATGGTATCCCCTTTAATCGGAAAACCTACAACCCTTTCTTCAGGCCAGATTGTCAACATTACTGAATCGCTTCAAACAAATAACTCAGGAGAAAAACAAAAATTAGCAAGTCCACTGGAACAATGAAAAAATCTTCAAGAAAAGGTTTTTTGTTTTATGCAGTGCTAATTGTCTGCATTATTGTTACTATTTTAGCATTCAGTTTTCATAAAACATCTGAAAATGCAAACTATACTGTTTTTAAATCTGAGCAAACCAGCATTTTTCGCGATATTTCCGAAAGTGCCATGGAAGAAGCGTTCTATAGACTTGAGCAGGAAACACGAAACCCGGCATCCCCTGAAGGATTATGGTTAATTTCACGCTCATCTTCAACTCGAGATGTCTCCGTTCCTTTGTCGATTCAACAAGGGCAACAGATCCTTCGCTCCTTCTGGACCCTCGATATTAAAGCAACAGCACGTTTAGTTGATTTCCGAAAAAACGATTTTGACGGGATTGCCTATTCCGTCGATTCGAACGAAGGAATTGGCACCATTGAAATCGCAGTTGAAACTACCGCTGTAAGAATTGGCGGAAAAACCTTTAAATGCTTTTTAACCAGACATTTTGATTACAAAATCATGGCACTTGTTTCTCCTAGAAATAACACCATACCAAGAATCGGTTATTCCCAAAATTTTCCTCTTGACTACGCGTTGTTGGTCAGATACGGAGTTGACGAATTCAATAGTCGGAATGGTGAATCTCTTAATAACTCGCAGATTCACCTTGAAATTAACCAGGATGACTTGCCTGCGGAAAAACGAGGAAAAGTGTATTTCGGTGAAACCGATACTTCGGGGAGTAATGGAGGAAATTGCATCTACCTTAATTTGACCGAGGAATTTCGGAGCTTAATACCCCAAATTTCTGCTCCTCAATCTGTTTTATGCACCAACCAGGAATGCCTGAGACTTTATCCATCAATCGGAAGAGCATGGCAAGCTGCTCTCAATAAATGCGGGGGAGATGGAGACGCTGAAAACTACGTAAATTCAACTTTTTCAAGCATCAAAGGGTATTTCGATCTTGCAATTGACCCAATTATCAGAAATTCCTACGACACCGAAATCTTACGCTTGGAGGAAGAAATTCGCAATTATCTTGCCGAAAGAGATTCTCCTCCCGAACCGTCCATTTCCCCGGGAATGAAAATCCTTTCTCCCAATCTTCAAAAAATCCAGGAAGCTGGTTTTGCTGAATCCATCCTTGAAGGAGACGTTAGACAGAGATTTTTGTATTGGGTGAACCTCTGGCTGGATTTTTCTGGAGTCGGCGGGGAATACGTAGCCAGAATGAAACAGATAGATAAGCGTGCAAGATGTATTCTCCCCGGCCCACAATCGGATAATTCCGATGTGAAAACTTTTTATGCTCAACTTCCTGGAGTAGACCAGAACAAGAGACCTCGAACAGTCGTTTCCTATTTGGACTCTCAATTCCCATATAAAGACTGTTCTCCTCTAACAGTTGAAAATCCTCCCCTTGTGTCTCCTTTCCCGAAACCTGTTTTTTTTAATCCCCAGGGAGCAAGAATCCCGGTAGGACAAATCGGACGCGATGGATTCAGACCTTTTCGTTCGACCACTTTGTTGGCAAGACGTTTTCCCAGCCAGGATTATTTGGCAAATTCCGGAATAATAGATTGGGATAAAGGAGTAATAAATATTCGTGGAGGAATCCAAAGTGGTGGAATAATAACCCTTGGCGAAGAAAACCGAGTATTCAAAATTCAAGGGCAGGGTATTATTTGTGCAAATGGCTTTGAAATCCATGGCTCCATACAGAAAACAAATCCATCTGACTTATTAATACTCTTGACCAATAACGGAAATATTATGGTTCGTACAGATCAGCCGATTGAAGCAGTCCTGATCGCCACAGGAAATTCTAAAAACTGTGCCGTCATTCCCACAAAATCCTTAAACCTTAAAGGGGCTTTAATTGCCGATGTCTTAGGCACTCCAATCTGGGGGCAAGGAACACATAGAATTTTTTATGATCCAATGCTCAAAAGAGATGATACAATTTATGAAATTTCCATTTTACAGTGGATAACTTTTCAAAGAATGACTGAGAGCATAGTAGATTGAAAATGACTTTCAAATATATCATTGGAAAAAACGGGTTCACTATCATAGAATTATTAATGGGAACCATTTTCCTGTCCAGCGCCTTATTAGGAATTTTCGCAGTTATTTCATCAGCAAATAGAATGACAATGGATGCCTATTACGAAATACTTTCAAGCCAACTCGCAAATGAACCAATAGAAGTATTCAGGAGTTTCGGATATGAATGGTTGAAAGACTATTCAAGTCATCAATTGCCCGATTACCCTCTCGGCTGGAACGATATTGCGGACCGACCTTTTTCACCAATCAAACATCCTTCTGAGAGCACCTCCTTTCAAAGGGAAATTTCTTTGCAGGAATTCGAGGGCACTCTTGCCGGAAGCCATGGAAAGATTCAGGGGATCAAAGTAATAATCAAAGTATCTCCAAAAAGCAGTACAAATGTCAGTCGGTGGCTATCCCGCAATTACGTTTCAGCAGAAGCAATAATTTTTGACCGGCCAAAATGAGTATGCAATCCAAGAACTCCACAAATATCCTTTCCAACAATCCTTGTATATTCAAAACTGGATCGATATTGCCAATTACTCACAACATCTCTTTCAAAAATTTAATCCTCCTTTTGTCTAGCAGTAACAACTCGCGTCTATGCAAATCAACATGGACACGTTCCAGATATTCCCGAAAAGCATTTACATTGATGGAAGTTATTGTTGTGGCCGGATGCCTAATGGTTGTAATGATACCACTTTTTAAGATTCTCCAAGGAGGAACCCGTGGATCATTAAGCGGAATCATGCAAGTAGAAACAGCCATGGAGGCCGAAAGAATCCTCAAACAAGTGCACTCAGACCTGAAAAATGCCTGCTTTGAAACCGGAGATGGCGCTATTCAAATTAATTTGTGGTCAATGATAAAAGAGAGTGGAACTGCCCGGGAACCGACTTATGTGTTCAGTTTTTTCCCGGTCCATGCAAACGTCAAGGATATTGTGGTTGAAACTCCGAACGGTTTTTCTCATAGATTTGTGAACAGAGTTACTTATAAGGTGCTTTCAGACCCCCACTCAAAAATTGGATATAAACTGGTTCGCGAAGAAAAATTCCATCCAAGGTTGGGCGGAACAATAGAAAGTCGGGTCCTATCCGAAAAGTTGAATTTTTTTCAGATCCAACCTATCGAAATACAGACTACCAAAGGGCGAAATCAATATTTTTTTCAGGTTACCCTTCAACTGATTGATTCCTACACATCAGTTCCAACCGGATTTTCCACAAATATTTCGCGTTCCTCCGGAATCGTGATGGCTGACTTCACAGACATTGTCTATCCCGAATTTTGGAAGAGCCTCTGGAACCAGGAGTTTATCGGAAGAAACTGGCACAGTGGAATTGAAGGCCCCCCCTGACTACAACAATGGTCATAGCAGAAAACAGCTTCAGGAGCCGTAAAAGTGAATTGTTTTCAGTTCAGGAAAATTCTTCCAACGTTCAAGTTGTTCAGAATTGAACACTCATGGCTGGGCCTGCGACACCACTGATGGCCTATTCCTGCTCGTGCGGCAGTTCGGGGAGCGGTGACGATTAGCAGTCACGAAGCCGAACTGAAATGTTGAGGTTGAAAAACTTTCCTCATCTAAATTTTTTCAGTTTTCAGAAAACGATTTGAAAATTAAATCAAAGACTTCCGGCGCGACTCTCTTGTTTTCTTTTTCTTTCAGCAGGGGAATAATAGAGCGAGCATCTTTGATTTTTCCCAGGGCTTCAATTGTATTTCTGTAAACAACATCTTCTCTATCATTCAACAATTCTAAAAGAACCGGTACTGGTTCATGATCGCCGATTTCCCCGAGGGCATAAGCAGCAGAAGCTCTGACCCATTTAGAAGGTTCTTTTGCCATTACCGAAAGTTTATCTATTATACTGTGATTACCAAGTTTCCAAAGAAAAACAGAAGCATTAACACGAACCCGATCATTTCCATCCCTTAGAAGCGGTTCCAAAATGGAGAAAACTTCGGGGCTCTTTACTTTTGAAATGGCCTCGACAGCATTTGCACGCACTCTTCCATCTTGATGGGAGAGGAATTTTTTCATAGATTCCAATTCAGGTTGTCCCTCAAGATGAGAAATTGCAGAAATCAGGGTGGCAACTATCCAAGGGTCGGTTTCGGTATTCAACATTTCAACAAACCTTGCAGCAAAAGGCTTTTCCCGCATTCGCTCTATTCCGGATATTGCGTTCAATTTAAGCCATCTTTCTTTAGAGGAAAGGGCTGTCGTGAGAGTGGGTAAAGCTTTCCTATCACCTATTTCACCTAACACAAGAAGCATCTGCTCTTTCATTTCAAGAGTCATTTTAGAGAAGCCGTTGAGTATTTTTTCGACAACCATCTGGCCCATTTCGATTATTCCATGCCTTCCTCGGTCTTTGGAAGCTTCGTTAGATAATGTAAGAAGTTTTTGGAATTCACTGAAGAAAAGGACAGACTTTTCTTTTATGGCTCTATCATACAATGCAACTCGGATGGCTTCATCTTTTTCCCGGCCAAGAAGCTCCAATATTAAAGGTTGCCGGTCGGAAGCTGGAAATGCGTCAAATCCGCCTAAAGCAGCCATTCTTATTGCAGGATGGGGGTCGCGAAGCAGTATTTCAAATATTTCGCGATCCTGGACCATTGGAGCTTTGTTCAAGCCGGTCACTAACGAATGTCTCATTGGTGAAGCGGGTGATTTTGCCAGTTTTTTCAATTTTGAGCGAGCGGATTCATCCCCTATTCTGGAAAGCGCAAGATCTGCATACATAGCCACTTCCCAGTTGTTGCTTCCTGCCAGCATTTTAAAAATAGTGGATTTGTCAGGAGCAGGAAATTTGACAAAATAACTAAGCGCTTCAATCAAAATAGAAGGATCCTGGGTTTGTCCAAGTGTGTCAGTTATCGCACCGGCCACTTTGGGATCATTTATTCCAGTAATCAGAGACAACAAGCGCTTTCTGACTGTTGGCGGCTTGTCATTCGAAGCAGCTTTGAGCACTGACGGGATAACTGGTCTCATGTTGAAACACATTAGGGCTTTAAAAGCAACGTCAGCAATTTCAGGTATTTCATCGAACAAGTAAGGAAGAAGATATTTTATAGCATTAGGATTACCCAACTTTCCCAGGGTTTCAATAACACTTTCAACTATTTCAGGGTCTGGAGAAGAAAGAACATCAACCAATGAATCTGAAAATTCAGGTTTTCTTAAAATACCCATGGCTTTTATCGTAAAGAGTTTTTCAGCTTTGTTTTTGCTGGAAAGACCTACTTTCAGCATCTCATGAACACGGGAAGTTTTTGCGGGTTCGTTTTTCTTGGCTGAAATCTCAGGCATGGTTATCTTGCTCCTGGCGAGTAATTTTTGCCCCAAGTCCCTTTAAACGATCCACAAAGTTATCATAGCCACGATCTATATGGTGGACATTTCCAATTTCTGTAATTCCCTCAGCAACCAATCCGGCTATCACCATGGCCGCCCCGGCACGAAGATCAGTTGCCATCACTGGCGCTCCGATCAACTTGTCCACTCCGTTAATTACGACAGTTCTATCTCTGATGTTTAGCTTCGCTCCCATTCTTATAAGTTCTGAAACATGCATGAAACGGTTCTCAAAAACCGTCTCAGTGATGAGGGAAGCACCCTCTGAGAGACAAAGCGCTGCAGTAAATTGAGCTTGCAAATCAGTTGGGAAACCCGGGAATGGAAGAGTTTTTATTTCAATTGGCTTTATGCGAGTTGGGCCCCTGACAATAATTTTGGAGTCTTCAATTTTCAAGTCAGTTCCCATCTCCTGAAGTTTGGCAGTAACAGCGTGCAAAGAGTCTGGATTGCAGTTCTCAACTGAGATTGGACCTTCAAAAAGCGACCCAAGTGCAAGAAATGTCCCAGCTTCAATTCGATCGGAAATAATCGAATAATTTGTACCTGTAAGGCTCTTCACCCCTTCAATGGTAACAGAAGGAGTACCAGCCCCTGAAACTTTTGCACCCATACTATTGAGGAAATTGCCGAGGTCCACAATTTCCGGTTCTCTGGCAGCATTATTGATTACTGTTGTTCCCTCAGCGTAAACCGCGGCCATCATTAGGTTTTCAGTCGCTCCAACTGAAGGAAAATCCAACATGATAGGGGCACCAACCAATTTGTCGGCTGTCGCCACAGCACAACCGGCATCAAGAGATACGCGGGCTCCCAACATTTCGAATCCCTTCAGGTGGATATCAACCGGTCTTACACCTATCGCACAGCCGCCAGGAAGTGGTATTCGAGCTTTTTTCAAACGTCCAAGGAGAGGTCCCATTACAAAAAAACTGGCTCTCATTGTTTTTACAAGTTCATACGGAGCTTCTTCTGAAATTCCCGAATGAGAGGATAGCTCGATCGTACCTGGTCCAAGCTTTTTACAGGTTATTCCAAGGGCTGAAAGGACTTTTTCCATGGTTTCCACATCGTTGAGATGGGGAATATTCGAAAGTACCACCGGGCCCTCACTTAAAATTGCTCCCGCCATAATTGGCAATGCAGCATTTTTAGCCCCCCCAACTTTTACCGAACCTGAAAGCTTGTTGCCCCCTTCAATTATTATTTTAGCCATTTTTTCCCTCTAAAGTCATTTTATGAAGTTCAATATTACCTTCATTCAGCATTTCAAGTGCGAGTGAATCCGGATAGTCTCCCAAAAAAGTTACCCGACTTATTTCAGTGTTCAATATCATTTTGGCACATATTACACAAGGCTGGTGAGTGCAATAAAGTTGCCCACCCTTTAACGGAACTCCAAATGCAGCAGCCTGAAGAATTGCATTTTGTTCGGCATGAAGGCCCCTACAAAGCTCTTGTCTTTCACCGGATGGAATTTTTCGGCTTTCCCTTAAACATTTTTCAGGAAGTTCGAAACAATGCTTTAAACAACGTGGAGCACCGTTATATCCTGACGCAAGAATACGCTTCTCCTTGACAATTATTGCCCCCACATTGCGTCGAATACAAGTGGACCGACTGGCAACAAGGACGGCAATACGCATGAAATATTCATCCCATGAAGGGCGCGTTGTATATTTTACAGCAGCATCTGTTACCCAACCAGGATCAACAAAATGGGTTCCATCGTTTGGTTTTTGGGGATCATTTTGTTCCATATAATCTATCTCCAGCATCGCCAAGTCCAGGCAGAATATAACCCTCTTTATTTAAATGACTATCAATAACACAGGTAAAAATTTCCACATCAGGGTGAGCTTCGCAAAGAGCTTTGATACCTTCCGGGCATGAAACAATGCACAAAAAACGGATTTTTTTAGCCCCCGCTTCCTTTATCATACTTATTGCCGCGGCGACAGACCCGCCAGTTGCAAGCATTGGATCTAAAACGAAAACCTCCATCTGCTTTATGTTCTGCGGAAGCTTATTATAATATTGTACTGGTTGAAGCGTTTCATGGTCTCGATATAAACCAATGTGTCCAACTTTCGCCATTGGCATGAATTTCAAAAGTCCTTCAACCATTCCCAGGCCAGCTCTTAAAATGGGAACAATGGAAATCAGGTGTGATGAGATCAGATAGCCAGTCGTTTTTGTAAGAGGAGTTTCACAATATGTTTCCTCGACAGGCAGGGTTCGAGTCGCTTCATAAGCAAGAAAAAGCGAAATCTCCTGCATAAGTTCACGAAATGAGTGAACATCTGTGAACTTAGAACGCAGTAAGGTGAGTTTATGCTTCAAAAGGGGATGATCAATTACATGCACTTTGTCCATTTCTATTCCTCTATCTTTTTGGGGTCAATTTTTTCAACGCGACGAGAATGACGGCCACCTTCAAACGGAGTTTCAAGAAAATTTTCAAGAATGTCTATAGCAAGTTCTTCACCGATTATTCTCCCACCAAGGACTAATACGTTAGCATCATTGTGCAAACGTGTCAGCCTGGCTTCAAGAGAATTATGACAAAGCGCTGCTCTTATTCCATGGAAACGGTTAGCCGCAATCGACATACCTATTCCTGTTCCACAAACAAGTAATCCTCTTGAACCTGGATTTTTGAGTATCTGGCGACAAAGCAAAGCAGCAAAATCGGGATAATCACAAGATTCGTTTGTGTCACAACCCAGATCGGTGCAATCCAATCCCTTGCTTTGTAAATGCTTGAAAAGTCTCTTTTTGAGGGGAAATCCGCCGTGGTCAGATGCCGCAAAAAATTTCATGTGTTGCTCCGTTTAAAAAAATCCAAAAAGGGTCTTTCAGGCAAAAATACTACCATGAAAGACCCTTAAAGGGAATGCAAAAATTTCCCTTAAAAAATGAATTTTGAACTATTTGTTCATCCCACGAAATCTTTGAGGGAAATTAGTGAAAATTCCACTAACTCCCGCTGAAACGAGTGCTTTCATAAGTTGCGGGTCATCCACCGTCCAAACATTGGTTTCGAGACCTGCCTCCGAAGCTTTTTTAATCAGATCCATGCGTAGAGTTTTGTTTTTTGAGTACCCTTGAGAATCAACTCCCAAAACATCTTTTCCGGGATTCCATGCTGAAACACCCAGACAATCTTTAAAATAGCTCGCGGTGGGAACCATAGGCTGGTCAACCAAGGCTGCAAGCTTCATCTCAGGTGCAATAGCTTTTACTCTTGCTAATGAATCATGGTCAAAGGATGAAATGACTACATCATTTTCCATCCCTAAAGCTTTTAAGTCATTCACAATTTTTTGTTCAATATCCGTATAATAAATTGGGAAATTTTTGATTTCAATATTGGCCTTGCATTTAAGGTTTTTCAGCAGCACCAAAAGCCCCCTAAGTGCTGGGATTCTTATTTTTCCTTCGGAATAATTTTGCACATCTTTAGGAGACACTTCCCCACTTTTTATTGTTCCAAAGGGGTCCTTTTCCACAAACCATTTTCCAGCATCCAAACCTTGGATTTCGACAAAACTGAAATCACAAACTCTCCATGGTGCACGATCAGGGTATATTTCTTTTACATTCGTAGTTCTTTCCAATGTGTCATCATGAATAATTACCGGAATTCCATCTTTAGTCAAATGAACATCAAATTCCACCCATTTTGCTCCGCACTTTTCTACAGCGGTCTTGAATGAAATCAAAGTGTTTTCAGGAGCTATACTAGGCGCCCCTCTATGAGCATAAATCAAAACCTGTGTGGATGTCGAGAAAGCCATTTCCGGGCTAAAAGAAATAGCCAGTGCAATCAATAAGAAAAGAAATGCCACTCTTATCATAATTTTCTCCCTCAAAAAAAAATACACCAAAAGATACTTCGGAAAAATTTCCCAAATGATTAATCGATAAAATTGTATTTTTGAGATTTTTTGAGGTATGTACACTAAAAGTTTCATTTAAATACAAGGATTAACTCTCTAATTTTCCTGGAGGTCACTCAAAGCTGCTTGAATTAGGCCTTCCAAAAGATAATAAAAGTTATTTCTTTCGGCAATAACTGGAAAAAAACTAATTAACTTGAGGCTGTGTGAAAGTAGCTGATCAATTGTCTTCAAAACCTGTTTTAAAACAGAGATTTTAGAGAAAAAGCCGTAAACTATTTCCTTTCCCGCTAAAATTGTCTCCTCTGGCTTTTGTTTAAAAATTATTTCCGCGAATTTGCTGTGTCATTAGCTTTTGTTTTTTATTCAAACAAAGTGCCTCAGTCCACAGATTTTCCGAACCATTCGGCGATGTGGGCCAACTTTTTCTATTTCAAAAATCTCTGAAATTGTGATCCAACCAAACTTTTGGTAAAACCCTACAGCCGAAAGGCGAGCATTACACCAAAGAATTATCTCACACGAGCAATCGTGAAAAGACTCCAATTGCTTCTTTTTCAAAGTTTCTTCAGAAAAAGACAATAATCCTCTGCCAATGCCTGAACCTTGAGATTCGTCATCGACCGCCATCCCTCTTAACTGGAAAGCCTTCATACCATCTAATTCTGAAGGAACAAGTGTTACACAGCCAATTACAAATCTGCCTTCAAACGCAGCAAAATGTATTGTACCATGAATATTGTCCCCCGGAAATCTGGCATCGTCAATCGGGCGACCTGGGCGAAGAATTTTAGTTCTGACTCCCAGAATCATTGGAAGCGCTGTTTCCGAAAATGTAATTTCACCCATAATTTTCTGAGCCCTTTCCTTATATTTCTTTGCGTAAAAATGTAATTTCTTTTTTTTGCTACAGATTTAATGCCAAGTTGGCATTTCAAAAAAGGAAAATACTTCTCGAAATGCAACCTGGCATTAGACTATTCCTATTTCTAAGTACTGGAAATCTAAATTAAGGAGTCAAAAAAGCACGAACATTCGGTCGCTAAGCAAAGCCAAAGGTGGACGTTGGCGAAATCGAAACAACAGAAAAATCAATTTTTGCAATTTTTTAGTTTATGCATTTTTTATTTTGACTCGTTCTTTAAAAATCGCGCTGTTAAGCATTATCATTCGCGGGTTTGTGACCAACTTCAACCCATCTTTTCCCCAGAATAAGGCCAATTGGAGATATGCAAGCAAATATTCCATAAATAAGCCAAAGAGTCGAAGTGTTCTGAACTGAAAATATCGTGCTTAAATGGCTTCCTGAGAATATTTCTGAAGAAATTTGAGAAACCAAATTTGGAATGAAAACCAATCCATAATTTAAAATCGAATCTCCTCCTGAAACCAAATGGGTAGCCGATTCGATTGATTTGGCCCAATAAGCTGAAATTCCAACCTCCGGAATGAATTTTTCCAGCATGAAACCGGAATATAGTCCGGTAGTGAATTTTGCCAGAAACCATGGAATACCGGCAAGACCCATATAAGCACCGACCTTTCCTGCAGGAGCAAGATTGGCAACATATTCCAAGAATCGTGATGACCAAACAGCTTCACCAAACGAAAATAAAGTCACATATATGATCAAAGTCCATAAATTCGGGCCGGGAACAAGAATAAATGTTGTCAGAGCAGAAATAGTAGTCCCGATTATCATCATATTGATTACATTTGCTTTTCTGGTCATGGCAGCAATTAAAGGAACAAAAACCACTATGATAAGTGGGTTAAGACCATTGATCCATTCAAATTTAGCACCAACTTCCTCTGGAAAAGCCCTGAAAACATAATCAGGAATAGTTAAAAACTGATGGGCAAAAAGGGTTCGAACAGGAAGGAGAATGAAAATAAAGAACATGAAACGTTTATCAAGAAAAGGAAGCTCTGCCAAGGTTTCGCCCCAGGTTTTCGGTTTTTCATCAGCAGGTTTTTCAACTTCCTTAGTTACACGCTGAGTTTCTTCAACTCGCTTGGTGAAAAATAAAAGATTCACCACAAGCATAATAAGGGTTATTACTGTACAAAATTTGAAAACCCCATCAATTCCCCAGCCAAGACCGTAAATTTTGGTGAATTTCAAATCAATAAACAACTCATCAGTTCGCACAAAGGGAGAAACAAAATTTTCTGCAACAATTCCAAGGTTCATGATCGCATAAAGAATACTGTAACCAATAGTTGCAGTCCTGGGATCAGTATATTCCTTCGTTCCTGCATATAATGCAGGTTGAAGGACTCCCGATCCTATTCCCATTAGGAAAAGGCCTATCCAGGAAAGAAGAAAAGCGGAATTTCCTCCGGGGAGTGGTGAATATGTCAGGAAAAGTCGTCCGGCAAGCAACAATCCAACAGAAAATGTAAGAGCTCTTCTCACACCAAGTTTATCTGAAACAAAGCCTCCCCCAAACATCGCCAGGGTAACCAGGCCGGTAAAACATGAAACACTGAACCCGGTCCATGCGTCGGTTAATCCGACTCTTGTACCAAGAAAGCGCGTCAACAAAGTTAAAACGCCAAAATATGCGATTCCATCGCCGAAATTGACCATGTTTACAAGCCAAAAACCTCTTGACGCGCCAAAAAGAATTTTCAATGATTCAAGGAGGGAGATTTCCTTGTTTTCTTCAGTGGTTTGTTCCATTTCTTTTACCTCTGCTACTTTTCTCTAAATTTTTCATATCACCTCAATATTTCAGAGATGCGTATCATCGCGAAGCATTATTTGCCAAAACATTTGCGTTAAGCCTATCGAAGCAATCCGTCCTTAAATTCTGAAAAAAACAAAATTCATTTTGCTTTGCTTGGCACGCAAAAACGCATACGGCGCTTCCTCCACAGCTATTGAGATTCTACCTTTTTTATCCATTAAACTTCACTTTTAATGGAAGGCTAATTATAAGCCCCAGGGATTTTCCATTCAAGTTGGATTTGTATTGATGTAATAAAATATTCTAAATTAATCTAATTATCCTTTGAAATCCACTTCAAAATTCAATTTGATTTCCGCATTTTTTAAAGCTTCAGGAGTGTTAAGATTCTCCACAACCCATCTATCATTAGTATTTACATGCAAAATTTTCTCGGGGAACTTCTTCAGAACCCATCGTGCGCCTTCTTCAAGGGGAGCCTCAAATAAAAACTTCCTTGTCCAGGCAGGGAATCTTGCAGGATGACCTCGGCGATTATCATATGAAGGAATTACTATATCATCCTTATGTTCGATAGATGATTTTATCAATACTTCCAGAGTTGCTGTCTCAACAAGCGGAAAATCGACTGGCCAGAGCCAAAAACCATTACCAGTTCGAATAGTTGAAAGGCCTATTCGAATCGAACTTAATGGTCCATCTTCCGGATGAGAATTTTCAAGCCAATTCCATTTTTCTGCTATAACACTTTTTTTTGAAATCTCATCATTTTCTCTTCCTACAAAAATAAAACCACAAAAATTGGAATTAAGAATCCTTCCTTTCTCAATAATCCTTTCTAGAAAAGTTTTTTGACCAATCCGAACATGCTGTTTAGGGTTTCCCATTCGAGTTGAAAAACCCGCCAAAAGGCACATCAAAAAATCATTTGATCGATTTCCTGCTATGGTGGACCTTTCCACTTTTATATCTCCTGCAATAAAAAAATCCATTTTAAGGAGATTATACTAATCCCACGAAATAATAACGTAACTTTTTCAACGGTTTACAGCACCAGGGGTTTGATCAAACCAGTCAATTGGCGTGATTACTTTAAATTGATTATTCATGGGAGAGCATTCTAGCTGACAATTATGAAGAGCTCTCTGAATTTTCCTTTGCCCTGGATTATCTTTTTCGAAATTAATTCTGATAGGTGCAAAACAGTGTTCAAAAACAAATTTCCCAAAGTGTTCCGAATTCAACTAATGCTAACTGAATTTTTGATTTTGCCAAATCCTTTAACGTATTGAAATGACATGTAAAAACTGATAGCATGAACACACAAATTTTTACAACAAATTTCCAAGGAGGACCCGAGATGGCTGCTGAAATTAAATCTCTTATTCCAAAGGAATCTGAACAAATATTAGATCTTAAGATCGACCCGGAAATAATTTCTAATCTGATTTTAAAAGAACTATATATTCACGGCAGAAAGACGCCACGGCAACTTGGAAAAGGGCTCAGAATTCGCCAAGAAATCGTCGCAAAACTGATTGCTGACTTGAAGCAACAAGAATTGGTCGGAATGGTAGGCGGCTCAGGAATGGGTGGAGATTATCAATTTGGGCTATACCCCAAAGGAATTGAAAGAGCCAAACAAATTCTCGAAAGTGATGCCTACGTTGGAGCCGCTCCGGTCGGATTTGATGAATATATGAGGATAACTAAAGCCGCGCTCGATTTCAACAAGAAAAATTTTGGGGTAAACCAAAGAATTCTAAGAGAGAAATTCTCTAAATATCTGGGTTTTCAGGATATCCTTATTCAAATTGGGCAGGCCGTTTGCGCAAGAAAACCTGCGTTCGTCTATGGATTCCCAGGCAACGGTAAAACTTTCCTGTGTGGGAGTGTTGTAAAATTGCTTCCCCCCATGGTCGTTCCATACTGTGTTGAAGTTGCCAACCAGCTCGTTCGAATATATGACCCAAGCTGCCACGTTGCAATCGAAAATGTTGATTTGGAAGGATTGGATCAACGTTGGGTTTTAATCCAACCACCCTTGATTATTGCCGGCGGAGAATTGACACTTGAAGCGCTGGAAGTAGTTTACAACAAAAAATTCGGCTGTTTCGACGCACCTCCCCAAGTTAAATCAAATGGCGGAGTCCTGTTAATAGACGACCTTGGTCGCCAAAGGTGCGGTGTCGAGGAAATATTCAATCGGTTCATTATTCCACTTGAGAACAAAGTGGATTTCCTGGTTCTGGGTGGACAACGTATGGAAGTTCCAACCGATGAAATTATTCTCTTTAGTACAAACCTTGATCCGATGAAAATCGTCGATGACGCATTTCTTCGCAGGCTTCCCTACAAAATTAATGTCCGGAACCCCACACAGCAGGAATTTGCAGATATCTGGAACGCCTCAGCAGAAAATATGGGCCTGAAATATTCCAAAGAAAGCCTGGAGTTCCTTTGGGCAATTTATAAGAAGGACAGGCGCGGACTTCGGTCTGTTCATCCAAGAGATTTGCTGAATATAATTCGAGAAAACAAAAGATTTCTGGAAGATGCCGATATAAACATTCGAAACGAAGAAATTGAAGGAGCATACAAAATCTATTTTGTTTCACAACTAACTCTCATTGAAACATTATAGGACATACCCTCAGTAATACTATTATCATGAACGTCTTACAAGATTCGCAAGTAGCATTTCAAAAACAGAAACTAAATTTCTAGTGAATCATTGTTAGCAACGAATAGTTCTTTAACTGAACTCGCCGAGGGGTTAGAAGCTGTCGGAAAATTTCAGTATATTTTATTCAGTACAGAACGGCATCAATGTTGGTGCAAGAAAGCGGAGCAAAAACCGGGTGGTACACAAAACAAATGATAATTGGGGTATTTTTTCGACAGTTTCATTAGAAGCTGTCGGAAAATCTCGATATATTTTGTTCGGTACAAAGTGGCTCGCTGTTGATGCCAAAAAGCGAGGCGAAAATTTGGATGGGTACCTTAAAATATGAAAATCAGGGTATTTTTTTCGACGGTCTCGTTATGCTGAATTTGTAGAAGCACTTGTGGAGCACATTGGAAAGTTGTTTTGAAGAACAACTGTCGGCGATAGTGTTATCGCTGGAAATTTTGAGATGAGACTTTTTAAAATTTGAGGTGAGATAAAACGAATCACGCAAATCTTTTGATAACGTTAGCAAGCGGTTTCTTTGCAGGCTATGGAGAGTGGTTGACAAGTCATGATGGTGTTCCTTGGGCATTTGGTGGAAATTTTTTAGCAACACTCTTCAGATGTGGTCTTTTTTCGTCTCTTTTTTTAGGACTTACCGCCGGATTCGCTTCTTTTTTCAACGAAAAAAAACTTGAGAAAGCACTGCATAAATTTGCAGCTTCATCAGCCATAGCCTTTGCTTTTTCGAGCACCGCCACAGTTATTTATTCTTTTTCCCTAGGAGATGGCTATCTTTTTATTTATACCAGCTATTTCGTAAGAAGAGCAATCTGGTGGATAGTACTTGCTTTTTCACTTTCTATGGCATCAGGATACATCAATGACTCCTGGCAGGTTGCAGGAAGAACACTTGCCGGACTTGTTCCAGGTCTTTTTCTTTCTGGTTTGTTCGCAGACTTCGTTTGTTTTGCCAACCATCGATTCTTTACAGGATCACTGATGATAGGCCTGGGAAGTGGATTAAGCCTGGGATTAATAGTTGAACTTCTTAAAGAAGCCTGGATCGAACAAGCTGAAAAAAATTTCTTTATCCAGCAGGTTATCCTGGATAAAGATGAATACACCATTGGTTACGAAGATGCCTGCGATTTCACAATTGAAGAATTTTCGAGCATACTTGTAATTTTTGAAAGGGATGGTCTGCATGTACTGGAAGTGATTGAAGGAGATCCAGTCTCTGTCAACAAAGCAAAAATTCGCTACCATTGCCTGGTTGAAGATGACACCATCCGCCTTGGAGACGAACTATGGGTTTATAGAAGCCGATATTCACGCGGACGCGAAATAATCCCCGAAGGATTATTAGGAGGGTAAGAAATTAAAAATGCAAAAAACAAGACCTAAATTTATCGCTTTAATTCCAGTTTTATTATTCTTCGCTTCAATTCTTTCGGCTCAAGACCCTGGAACTGTCGGAGACCCGCTTATTTCCAAAAGTTATATTGACCAATTTTTTAAGTTCCGGTCAATGGTTATTCCCGGACGTGATAAGCTGCAACTCTCTTTTGGTGCTCTTTTAATACTTCGCTCCGGGTCACTTCAACTTAGATGTCCCAAAGGAAAGACTCTTATAGACCTTACAAACGGCTCTGAGGTGAAAGAGAACTCTCAAATTCCAGCTAACCATTTATTAATTGTCCCTGATTCCTCAGAATATTATCTCGAAGCAACCGGCCTTTCCATGATACTGGTTTCTGGTCTACGCATAACACATGGTAATTAATAATGGAAATGAAACCTAATGAATTGATGCTACAACCGCTTTTTACCCGAAGAAGCCACCGTAATAAGATTTTGGCCAAAGCACTTTTGTTGAGCTTTTCGAAGCGAAAATGACATTAAAAAACTTTCTTTCTCGAAATTCGTTTCTAATACTATTGATTCTTCCAGGGTTATTTTTTGCCCTTATTCGCTGCTGCTATAGAATCTCTATCGAAAAATCTGATCATTTTGTGGAAATAGCAGTAGATTTTGAAGAAACCAGAAAACTTGCCAGACAGGAAGGAGCTGATTTCCCGGAAACTCTTCTTCGCTTTTCCAAAGCAGGGGTCAGTTCAATCGGAATAAGCGAAGACACTCTTTCAAGTCTCGCTGACGAAGGGCGAATAACTGTTTACACTTACCAAGATATTCTTCGCCTGAAAAATCAGTCTATTTTCCCCCCTAGGATATTTGAATTTTTTTCGGCTAACCCCGGCTCTCTTCTAGTTTGTTCTGCTGAAACCGATCTTTTATTCAGAATCAAATTTATCCTTTCTCAAAAGAACTACGGTACCCAAACAGAAATTCCTTACCCTAACGGTCTTCTAATTAGAAGAAGCGGTCCGGAATTTTTTGAAAAAGTCGGGTTGGGATTTTCTGATAAGTGGATAAAACTAGCTCGGGAATCAGGCTTGGGAATAATTCTCAGACCTCAAAACTACCCCGATCTGCACAGTGAATCAATTGAAGCTCTATTCCAAAAATTTCCTTCATTTGAGGGAATTTCAGCAATTCTTTTCGCCGATGAAGAAGCAATCGGTAGCCGGGGGGATTTGAAAACCGCTGCCGAATGCCTGATAAAGAAATCCGAAGGATTAAATACAAGAATTGGAAGAGTGGAGTTTAACGACCAGGAAGGAATTCCAGAACTGATACCCCTCTTGAACGACCGAATCACCATTGTAAGAACTCACAGCATCGGTCGCAAGGAGCTTGACGAAGTTTATGATGTCCCAAGAGCAACTGCCCGGTGGATAAGAGCAGTTAGAGAAAGACAGATGAAACTTCTTTACGTTCGCTTCTTTCAGGCAGACCTAAAAAAACTCCGAGGAGATCTACTTAAATACAACCTTGATTACATTTCCGGCATTTCAAATGAATTGAAAAATTGGGGATTTAAATTTCCCCGAACTGATTTTGAAAGAAAAATAGAACCCAGACAAAACATTGGTGGACTTTATTGGTTTGAAGATTTGTCAATTGGAATTTCTCTGTTTGCTGGTCTTCCAATACTTGTTGCACTCCTTTTTAGTATTCCAATCGGTTCTTTAAAATTATTCTTTTTTCTCTTACCTGTAATAATCGGATTTCTATTTCTTAATAAAGGTTTATTCATTGGATTATTTGCTTTAATCGGAGCAGTTTCCTGGTCAACCCTCGGATGCATCTGGTCCATCAATAGACTGGAAACCATTATCAAAAACAGCTCCGAAGGATTGTCACTTTGGCAAACTCTGGTCTTTTCGCTAATTCTGGCTCTCCCTTCCGTTCTCGGCGGAATTCTGATCGCCGGCTTTCACACAGAGTCCTTATTTCTTCTACATTATGAGCAATTTCGAGGAATAAAAATCGCTTTTGTTCTCCCAATTTTATTAATTGCCTATTACTCGTTTCGAAAATATGGTTCGGGAATTTTTTCTATTCTAAACCAACCTTTAACAATCAAAACCGCTGGAATTTCGGTTCTACTTTTTTTGGTAGCGTCTCTTTATCTTCTACGCTCTGGAAATATTTCGTTTATCAAAGGGGCAATTCCATTTGAAGATACGATTAGAACATGGTTGGAAGATTCTTTTATCGCTCGTCCAAGAAACAAGGAATTTTTGATCGGCTATCCTGCAGCGGTTTTCTTTGTATTTGCACGATCATTTGGCTTCACCGGGCTCCTCCCCCTTCTTGCAATCTTCATGGAAATGGGGCAAGTTTCAGTAGTCAATACTTTTTGCCACTTCCACTCACCCTTAATAATAGGTTTCATTCGAACTATCCACGGCTATTGGATCGGTCTTTCTCTTGGACTTGCCATAATTTTTCTTTCTGGTGTCTATTTTGCAATTCGGGCAGGATTTCATAAAAAAAACAGCGGAGTTCTTTTAGGGTACTTTGGATTCGATAATCTCGGAGACGAACTTCTCTGGATGTCTTTTGTCAGGCAAGCCTCTACTACCCTTCCAGAAATCAAATGGTCTATTATTACCAAAAAAGCACTCGAGATACACAATCAACTTGAAGTAATCCCAATTCTCCGAAAAGACATAATTAAATTACTCCAGGCAATTGCATCAGCAAAAGTCTTGGTAATACCTGGTGGAGGAGTTCTTCAGTCTTCAACCAGCAGAAGAAGTTTAATTTATTACGTGTTAATTTTATGGCTAGGAAAATTATTTGGAACCAAAATAATGTTAATCGGACAAGGGCTCGGGCCATGGCAAAACCCGGAAAAGAATAATATTCTTTCAACTTTGGCCGGGTTTTCTGCCTCTTATCTTGTTGGAAATGTAGAACATTTCACAGTTCGTGATCAGATTTCCCTCAAATTTCTTGAAGAGTTGGCTGGTGAATTCAAAGTTCCTGTTACAACTGACCTTACTTTCCTTTGCCCTCCACCTGCTTCTGAATTACCTTCTCCTGATGGGGGCTTTCAACACCTTAGACTGGGCGTAGTTATTCGGTCCTCAAACCAGAGTTCTGAGAAGATTTTAAGTGAAATTCTTCAGGTCCAGGAAGTATTCCACAATCTGGAAGTTGTACCAATTGTTTTTCAACTTTCTGAAGATGAAAAGATATGGGAATCATCCAATCTGGCGCAAAAAACGATTATCTTAAACTCACTTGAACAAGCAAAAGAAACTTTTCAATCTCTTGATCTGATAGTAACAATGCGCCTTCATGGCTGCATTTTGGCAACTATCGTTGGACTACCCTGGATAGGAATTTCACACGACCCCAAAATCAAAGGAATCGCCGACGAAATGAAATGGCCTTTTGTTTATTCTCCCGAGACCTTTACCAGATATATTTTAATTAATAATTTCCCGGGAATTGTTGAAAAAAAGAAATCCCTGAGGGAAGTTCTTTTATCCTTCGCCGCTTTGAAGCGTGAAGTAGCACTTGAAGATGTAAAAAACTGCCTTGCTAAAATCCCAGTAAACATTGAGAAAATGTGAAAGAATACTCTGATTTAGCAAAATTACTCCCCCAAAAGGCACATCAACAAATATTCGATTTTTCGAGAAATCGAATATTTTACAGCTTTTGAGCAAAAAAAAAATTCCGTATTGGCGATCACATTGGAATCAATCCTGATCGGAACCCGCTTTTATTAATAATCCGGGGGAAAGAATTTTTCCAGAGCTTTTTTCAATAAACGCATATTTACTTTGAATCCAACTGCGTGCTAAATTTGTTATTCATGAAAAACTTAAAATATGGGGGGAAAACCATGGCCAAGAAAATGGGTATTTTGGGAGCACTTCTTCTGTTTTGTTTCTCTTTCATCTTTTCAGCATCTGTCTATGCATCAGAGGATGCCTTAACAGTCATTCCCAAATTTGATCTTTTTGGAAAAGTCCAACCCCAATCTTGGAAACTCCTTCTCCAATTTAATCACCCGGTTAAACAAACCGAGCTGCTTAATAACTTGTCCTATACTGTTTCAGGAAAATCAGCCAAGCTCTTGATAATCAACTCTCAAGACCTCGAACGTGAACCTGCCTCAGCACCGCTTCCGGAAGAACGAATCCGATTTGTCATCAAGCCAGAGAGCAACAATGAAAAAAATGCCTCTGCTTCCATTCAACTTTCCACCAATCTCAAAACCGGAGACGGAAAAGCTCTTGATAAGCAACTTTCATTGGATTTCAAAATAGCCGAGGAAATTACCACTTCAAACATAGAATCATTCTACGATTCTGCTGAATCACAAGGAGTAAAATTCAAATTTTCCGGAAACATTCCACTTGTTGAAGTTCGAAAAAAAGTAAAAATACTCCCCACAGTAGGGAAATTGACTTTTAAGTGCGAAAAAGACTCCACCGATACAAGAGTTACTGTTACCGCCTCCCTCCAGACAGGGAAGGACTATAAGCTTTATATTAGTGGTGGGCTGGCAACAAACGGAAAAATTTTTCCTAAAGAATTTTTGAAATTCACAGCCTTAGGTCCAGTCCCAAACATTCATTTCGACACTGATCGCGGGGTAGTAGAGAAATTCTCCAGACAATATCTTCCTGTTTCTCTATTCAATGTCTCTCAAATAAGAGCAGCTATTACACGAATCCCCCCAATTTTTGCACCAAAATTTAATTCTTTGACTGTGTTCGCACGAAATGATGCAAAAAGACCTAAAAATCAGAATTCTCTTCGAATTTCAGATGCAAGTGAAGCTGCAATCCTGGATGTGGGAGAGTTTTTTAAAGCAAGTCTCGGAGAATCAGAAACCGAACTTGAAAAAATCCAAGCTTTCGCTGCAACACCAGCCGCTGAACAAGTCAAACTTCCATGGTTCTTGGGAAAATTTGAAACCGCTAATGAAGGCTTTTTTCAGCAAACCTCTCCGGACAAATCCTTCCCTTTTTCCATGCCTATAAATTTCAGACCAAATCCTGAAACAGGTGGCTCATTCTTAGTAAATCTTGAAGACGCCGATTCAACAGACAATTCTAGCACCTCAACTAACCGGCTATTTCAAATTTCCGACCTTTCAATAACCTACCGCATTTCACCAAAAACTTTACTGATTTGGGTTACTTCTCTCAACACGGGAAAACCTGTTCCTGAAGCTTCGATCATGATTCTTGACCAAAATGACCATCGCTTTTTCCCCGGTTTAACGGATAAAGATGGGATATTGGTTGTTAAGGATTCCAATCTTTTCACAACTATAACTTCCTCAAAAACTGGCCCCACAATTGCCTCTGAGCCTTTCAAACTTAATCAATCAATTCTGATATTGGCTGCAACACAGAATGATTCTGCTTTTACCGATGTTGTTAACAACAGATTCAGGCCATTTTCAATAACACAAAAAGATGCAAACCTGGTTGACGGAAAAACATTTAATGGACACATTTTCACTGAACGCGGTGTATATCGACCAGGGGAAACGGTGTTTTGGAAAACTGCCATTCGAACGTACAAAGAAAAAACAATCATCTCTCCCCCAACCGGAGAAAAAGTTGAAGTCAAAATCACTTCACCAAGAGGCGAAGAAATTTTTAACAAAAACTTCGATTTAAATGATTTTGGAACATGCTCCGGATCATTTACCTTAAAAGAATATTCACCGCTGGGTGAGTATTCTATAAATGTTTCCAAAGAAACGAAAAAGAACGACAAAGAAACAACGAAAGAAATAATGGCCACAACCGGGTTCCAAGTTCAAAAATTTGAACCCCCACGACATTATGTAAAAATTTCTTTTGAACAAAAACAACGTGATGACAATTCGATAGTTGGAAAACCAGGCAAAGAAGATTATCTGGAATGCACAATTAAATGTCTGTATTACACCGGTGGTTTTGTAAAAAATGGAAAAGCAAGATGGACAGCCCATCTTGTTGATTCCGAATGGGATGTCCCTGGACTGGAAAATTTCCATTTCGGAGGGGGAGGAGCCAACACAACCCTCATCGAATCGGGAGAATCAATACTCGATGGAAACGGCGAACTGAAGGTTCAACTCCCTCTTGACATGACCCTCATGAATGGACTCCACGGAATTGAAATCGGAGCAGTAGTCCTGGATGTTGATAGTCGTCCGGCAGCTTCAGTTGAAACATTTCATCCTAAGACAAAATATCGAGTCGGATTAACCGGAATTCCCTCAAACATTATCGAAGGTGAAAGCTTAACCGTAGGCACAGTAGTGGTAAACCAGGATGGAGAAAAAGTAACATCTGGTACCATTAAATTGGATATTCTAAAGAAAAGATATTTTTATACCCAAAAGCGCGATGAACAAGGCAACATGTTTTATAAATGGGAAAGTGGCTGGTTGAAAGCCATTTCCAATGAAAAAGAGATCAAAGATGGAATGACTTCTTTCGATCTGTCTTTCCTTGATTCGGGAGATTACAAGGTTCAAGCGGTTTTTTCGACTCCGGAAGGCGAATTTGCAAGCCTGGTTCCTCTTGAAGTGGGCTATTCTTATGAAGATGAAAGCGAGGAAAATTCAGAACGAAGAGCTCGAAGTCCTCATGAAATATCACTAATAACCTCAAATAATCTGGTTGAAGCTAAATCGACGGTGAAAGGTGAGTTCACACTTCTAAGGCAAGCCAATTACGCGCTGGTAACATGTGAACGTGATGACATATTCGACTGGAAGGTTGTACCAATTTCAGGAAGACACTGTTCCTTCGAATCGGTTGTAAAAGATGATTACCAACCAAACTTTTTTATGTCTGTTACCGTTCCAACACCTCGAACCGGATTTCCCGTCTACAAAAGCCAAATAGATGCAAATCTTCCAGACATTCTTTACGGCTTTGCAAACATCAAAGTTCAGCAAAAAGTTTCAAGCCTGAAAGTATCAATAGCACCCGATGAAGCAAATTTAATCGGAACTCCTGGAACAATGAAGAAGATATCCTTCAAAGCTCTTGATAAGGAAGGAAAACCTGCTGATTGTGAAATGGCAGTCTGCGTAGTAGATGAAGCCATCCTTTCTCTCACCGGGTATATCACCCCGGTTTTAAATCGATTGGCCGATTTTTCCCTTCCTCTTTCTGTTTTTTCGGGTGATTTGCGCCTATCGCTCATAACGCAGGAATTGTACAAGCTATTTGCGACAAAAGCATTAACCGGCGGCGACATGGGAAATGGAGCCTTGGCATCAGATCTTGCATTAAGAAAAGATTTCAGACCAGTGGCGTATTGGAATCCAGCTCTGAGACCAGACAAAGATGGAAATGCATCAATTGAGTTCAAACTTCCCGACTCCATGACCTCATATCGAGTCTATGCAGTCTCCCTTGACCGAAGCGCATCATTTGGATCAACCCAGCGGCAAATGGTCGTTACAAATGACTTCTATATTCAACCTGCTCTGCCAAGATTCTTGACTTTGGGAGATGCCGCCCTTTTCCCTATCAGTTTAAACAACAAATCTGATAATGCCCTGAAGGCAGAAGTGCAAGTGGAAAAATCCTCTAATGTTCTTATTAAAATGGGTCAAAGCGAAATGGACATTCCACCCAAAAGCACATCAGTTGTAAAAGCAGCCATTACCGCTAACTCAGGCGTGGGAGAAGCTTCTTTGGTTTTGACGGGAAAAGCCGGTGAATTGAAAGACGCCATTCTTCAAAAATTCCCGGTAAAATCACAATATTCCATTACACAAAGAAGCAAAATTTTCCACTTTTCGGAAAATGGTGAAGTGACAGTTGATTTTCCCAAGGAAATAAACAACTTGTCGAGCGACGAAAGAAAAAATTTACTCAAAGCTATCTTAAATTTATCTACAACTCAATGGAGCCAAATCGCTCCGGCCATTCACTACCTTCTTTCATACCCCTATGGTTGCGTAGAACAAACTTCCTCAGGAATCATCCCTTTAACCGGAATTAGAAAGCTCGTTGAAGCAAAGCTTCTTCCCGGAATTACCAAAGAAGAGGTGGATAAGTATTTACAATCAGGAATAAATAGATTATTGACCATGCAAACCGAGGACGGTGGATTCGGTTATTGGCCAGGGAACCGAGTTGCCTCATTTTGGGGAACGCAATGCGCAATATGCGCTCTATCTCTGGCACGCGATGCGGGATTTGAAATTCCGGCCAACGCCTTAAACAAAGCAGTTGAATACGACCGGGGATTATTATTCGGGGAAAAGAAAAAAGAAAAACACGATGACGAATGGAGTCAAATAGGGTTTACCGACCTCGCTATAGTTAATTTAGCAATGAACAAGAAAATCAGCAAACAAGAGCTGGAAGGATTGATGAAAGATTTCGACAAGAAATGCCCGGAATCCCAAGCTTTCCTGTTATGGGCTGATTCCATGATACAAGCTCACTCACCAGCAAAGCTTAAAGAAATGGTCCAAAAATTCAAGCCCTCAAATGTTGGCTATTTCAAATCATGGCGCTACTCTCTCAATCGCGAAAACGCGCTTGCTCTTCTTGCAATTCTCAGCATCGACCCTTCTTCCAAGAAAGCTGAAGAATATGCCGGAGCACTATTAAAAGGACTCAAACCGTCTGGATATTGGCATGATACCCTCGATACTGGTTGGAGTCTTCAAGCACTTGCTACATACTTCAAAAAACTACCTGTCAGTAATGATTCCGAAGTAACCGTTACCGTAAACCAAACTGGGAAGGCTCCACAAGAGGTAAAAATCGGAAAAATTCCCAGCCAATTAGAACTTGATGTTGACACACTCTCTAAAGAGGGAAAAATCACTCTTACCTCAAATTCGAAAAACCTGATTCATCTTAGCCTGGATTACTCCTACCCCGAAATTTCCCTGGACAAAGAAAACCTTTCTCACGGCTTTTTTGTCGAAAAGAAAATCGAAAACCTCAATGGAGAGAAGGAAATCCGAGTCGGAGATCTGGTAAAAGTGACGGTTGAGTTTGAAGACGCCAATCATAGATCGGGAGAATACGGTCACTACGAGTATATTGCTCTCGAAGATCCGCTCCCAGCCGGGTTGATTGCAATCAATTCAGCTTTAAAGAATGATCAGGCCCCGGTATCCGAAGACAAAAATTCTGATGATCCGGAATGGTATGGCGATTGGGATGGCTCTTCATATCTATTGCATCCAAATCATTTTGAAATTCATGAAGACAAAGTCCAGGCCTTCAACGATTATCTCTGGACTGGGTCCTTCAAATTCTCCTACTTTGCAAGAGCAATTTGCGAAGGAACATTTAATCTAAGGCCAACCAGAGTTTCTTTGATGTATGAGCCTAATTTTTATGGTCTTACTCCGGCCGAGAAAGTGGAAATAAAACCAGCTAAGTAGAAAAATAGTTTTGCCCGGTCTCACCTAATTTTGGGAAATTGCTTTGGACACTATTTCACATCCTTGAATTTTTTTCAGGACAGTTTACTTGTATCTATAGCGAATTTCCCAAAATCAGAATTCCAAATCCCGGGGATATAGTCTTGAGACCATTTTCCCAAAAACTGGAAACGTGAACTCGTTTGGATGAGATTCCTGCCTTAACTTTGGGATTATTTGGTCTCAAAACAAAATTCGGGCAGAAAACTTTTTTAATCTCTACGGAATCGGCTTTTGAAGCTGAGCAATCGAAGAAAGTGAAGTTTACGACAACAGGAATTCTGAAAATAGCATAGTCCTTAGTCACAGATGAGTTTAAATGCTGGTCGCGAAGGTCGTTTCGACTCCCCTCAACGACGGGCCAGTGACAGCGCGGAGTCGAAGTCGCCGTATAAAGCCACAGATTATTTGAGTAGATACAATAGTGACAGAGGAATAGTACGGTTCAAGAAATTCGAAAAAAATTTTCTGGTCAAAACTTGCATCTTAGCACTAAGAATTTCCAAAAAAGAATGTTCTTTACTTGACCTATTGAAAAGTAACAATTATATTTAAATTCAACCCTCGGGGGGGTATTTTAAAAAAATCAGGAGGTTTTTGTGAAACATTTTTCCCTATTGGTATTGGCTTTAGTCTTAGCATGTGCTTTTCCCGTTCAAGTAGCGGCTACGACCCTTACTCACAGTGGTGCACAAGTTGAAATCACTGTTCCTGATGGATGGAAATCCAATCAAGAAGCCGATGTAATTAAAATTGCAGCTCCAGATGATTCCATGGCCGTAGTTTTTACAGTTGTTGCGGAAGAAAAAGCTGACAAAGCATTCGATGCAATCGAAAAAGCTCTTGAGAAATCAGTTGGTCAAATTCTTTATGACAACGATGGAAAACCAATCGAAGAAAAAATCAATGGAATGCCAACCTGGGAATGGGATGGAGCGACAAAAGATGGAAAGTTAAAAGTCTATTCTCTTTCAATTGAAACTCCTTCCGGAAAAACCTTAGTTGTTTACTGGTTCGGAACCCCTGAGTCTGAGAAAAAATACGAAGCAGATATCAAGACTATCGCTCAGGGCCTTAAGCCGTTAGCGTCTGCAGCACCAGCAGCACCCGCTGAAGGTGGCGACAAATAATACCATTCATAATTAGTTCGTGGGTTTCAATCTTCTTGGCTGTTGAAGAAATTTTCCGACAACGTTGGGAGCCAAAGGCGATGAAGCAACCTTATTCGAAAAAAATTGAATATTCAGAAAAACGTCCAACGCTTTCCAATGATTTTATGGAAAATCTTTTTTTGGAGGATTTAAGCATACCTACGGATTAATAATAATTGGTATAATTCATCTTCGAAGTTTAATTTTTTTTAATAAAGAAAAAAATCAGTGGGGTTGTAGTTTACAACCCCACTGAATTTTTTTTTGAAGAATTTTCTTCTGGAGAATTCCGTTATTAATCTTGATAATTCAAGCTGTTTTTTCAGTCATCCGACGAATTATTTGATAAGGTTCTCCTCTGTCCACACATCTTTCATGAATAATCACTCTTGAGATATCTGAATCAGAAGGGATATCATACATTATATCTAAAGTTAAATGTTCAATAATCCTTCGAAGGCCGCGAGCTCCGGTCTTTTGACTGATGGCTTTTCTGGCAATAGCATTCAAAGCCTTCGGAGTAATTTCTAAATCAACTCCTTCCATTCTCATCAGACGAATATACTGTTTGGTAATAGCATTTTTTGGTTCAGTCAAAATTCTTACGAGGTCTTCTTCGTCAAGAGGATCGAAGGTAGCAAAAACAGGAACTCGTCCGATAAATTCCGGAATCATCCCAAATTTAAGCAAATCTTCAGGCATTAGTTGATGCAACAAAGCACCAACAGTTTTGTCGCGTTTAGAAATCGGTACTGATCCAAAACCCATGGCTTTTCTACTGGTTCGGGTTTCGATAATTTTTTCAATTCCTTCGAAAGACCCTCCCACAATAAAAAGAATGTCTTTGGTATTGATGGGAATATATTCTGCGTGGGGATGTTTTCGCCCTCCTTGAGGTGGCACATGGGCAATTTTTCCTTCAAGCATTTTTAGAAGAGCCTGTTGAACACCTTCACCAGAAACATCCCTTGTAATAGAGACGTTTTCGCCTTTTCGCGCTACTTTATCAATTTCATCAACATAGACAATACCCTTTTCGGCGCGTTGGATATCATAATCAGCGCTCCGAATGAGATTGAGAAGGACGCTTTCAACGTCTTCTCCGACATATCCGGCTTCGGTTAAAGTGGTAGCATCGGCAATGCAAAATGGCACATTCAAAAGCTTTGCCAAAGTTTGTGCAATGTAGGTTTTCCCGGATCCAGTGGGGCCAAGAAAGAGAATGTTTGATTTCTGAACTTCGATTTCATCACGGCGACCTCTTGCAAGTGCAATTCTCTTGTAATGGTTATATACCGCAACTGAAATTATCTTTTTTGCCCGATCTTGTCCTACGATGTATTGATCCAGAAATTCCCTGATTTCACGGGGCTTGATAATACTTTTCATTTCGCTTGAAGTTTCATCCTCAAGCTCTTCAGTGATTATTTCATTGCATAGAGCAATGCATTCATCACAGATGTAGACTTCGGGTCCGGCTATTAACTTTCTGACCTGATCCTGACTTTTCCCACAAAAAGAACAGCGAAAGATCGGGGTTTTAGAGAGCATGTCAATCCTCGGCCGCTTTAGGTCTTACGGAATTTCTTTGAATAACTTCATCGATAAGGCCGTAATCTTTTGCTTCCTTCGAGGACATAAAAAAATCTCTGTCCATGTCTTTTTTAACTCGCTTCACAGGCTGTCCAGTATGTGAGGCCAAAATATCAATAAGTTTTTCCCGAATACGCAGAATCTCCTGCGTTTGAATTTCAATGTCACTGGCCATGCCTTGAGCTCCACCGGATGGTTGATGGATCATTATCCGTGAATTTGGAAGCGCGAAACGTTTTCCTGGAGATCCCGCTGCTAGGAGAACAGCCCCCATGCTAGCGGCTTGCCCTATGCAGATAGTACTAACATCGGGCTTAATATACTGCATTGTGTCGTAAATAGCCATTCCAGCAGTCACAACACCACCAGGGCTATTCAAGTAAATTGAAATATCTTTCTCTGGATCTTCTGATTCAAGAAAGAGTAATTGCGCGATAATTAAATCGGCAAGATGGTCCTCTATCGGACCGCCAATAAAAATAATGCGATCTTTAAGGAGACGGGAATAAATATCATATGCCCGCTCTCCCCTACTGCTTTGTTCAATTACTATCGGTACTAGTGTCACAGTGAGGTTCCCCCTCTTTTAGTTCGGCCTCACTTACCATATCGTAATTAATTTGATTGTTGCTTAGCAAAAATTCATTTACTTTTTTGGCAAGCTGAGAATGTTTTAAATGATCTTCGCCACCAAAGTCATCTAGAGAGTCAAGAACTTTCTGAACAGTCATGTTTTTTTCTGCGGCAATTTCTTCAACAATCTTCATAAATTCAGAATCAGAAATTTCAATCTTTTCAAGCTCGATTATTTCTCTGAGAATAAAATATACTTTCGTATCATAAACAGCCTTATCTCTTAATGATGCACGATAATCCTTAATGTCTATATTGCTTTTTTTAAGATAATCATCAAGGGATGCACCATATTGTTTCCAACGATAATCAATCTCCTGAATATAGGAATCAATAGTTCTCTGAACCATTGAATCCGGAGCATCAATTTTAATTTCTTCGGAAATAGTTTTAAAAATATTATTTACGGCCCTTATTTCAGCATCACTCTGAGCCTTTTCCTCAAGTTCACTTCTGATTTTAGTTTTTAGTTCATCTAATGAATTATACGCGCCCAATTCTTTTGCAAAAGAATCATTGATTTCAGGAATTTTAGACCTTGAAATACCGTTCAACTTAAAAGTATATTCCAGAGTTTTTCCAAAAAATTTGGAGTTCTTTTCTGACTCTGATTTTACTTCTCGAGTCAATTTTCGGGTTTCATTTACTTTCATTCCAAGGAGCGGTTTTAAGAAAGGAGTTTTATCAGTTAGTTTGCGATATGCATTTTTCTCTGAGGTTTCATCATCATGCTGTCCTTCGCAATTAACATCAATATCTGCCAGAAAGTAATCGCCGACTCCCAGTTCAGTGTTTTCTACCGGAATAGTCTTAGCAAATTGGTGGGCCAAATTGTTCAAAACATTATCAATCGATTCATCAGTAATAATAGCTTTTTTAATATGAATATCTCTTCCACGATATTTGAATTCGGGTAATTTAGGCTTTAATTCAAATGAAATTTTAAAAATGAAACCGCCATCATCTTGTATTTTAGCATCTTCTAGCTTAATTTCGCTTATTGGAAGGAGATTTCTTTCTTTTAAAACGGTTCTAACACCTTCAGAAACCAACTCTTCGGAAATTTCTTCCTGAACTTTTTCCTTACCGATAAAATTTGCAATCAAATGTGGCGGCGCTTTACCCTTTCTAAATCCAGGAACATTAATTACACCAGCAGCTCGCTGATAATAGCTTGAAAATGCAGTCTGAACCTTCTCTTTACCCATCTCAACAGTCAATGCGATCTTATTGGGCTCAATTTCCTGAACATCACTTCGTAGCATGTTAGTCAAACTCCTTACAATTGATGGAAATTTTATTCGACAGACAAAAAAAAAGAGCGGGAGACGGGACTCGGACCCGCGACCTCCTGCTTGGAAGGCAGGAGCTCTACCAACTGAGCTACTCCCGCAAAAACCCAATTATATTTCCATGCGAGGAGCGGGACTTGAACCCGCACGGGGGTTACCCACAAGATCCTAAGTCTTGCGCGTCTGCCAGTTTCGCCACCCTCGCAAACAAGGGTACATTGCAGTAATTATATTACCAGATTTTCTTAGTAAAAACAAGGGGTAATTTGCTTTTTTTCTTTAAATCTTTTAAAAATATCTTAAAACTAGCGGTTCACTACCTTCTTCACGAGTATCAGAAAAAATAACTTCTGATGCCTCAATAAGCGGTTGTCTATTTGTACTTTGAACATGAGAAATTGTATTCATTATTTTTTCAACACCAACAATCTTTCCCTTTACTTCAATATGTATAGAATAAACCCTAATACGTGGGTCACTGGGAAGTGGCTGAGGAAATTTAATTCCGAAAATATAATCCATATTAGAATCAGGATTAACAGATGAGTTAACATTAACAAAAATTCGCTCCCCATCCCCGCTAACATCTCTAAATGCAACCATTCCCTGCCAATCAACAGCTTGTCCGGAATATGCTGAGGGATTTTTTATTACATCATCAATAGTGATGTTCTTGTTGATGTTTGCTTCACTATCCACTTTTTGTCGAATTTGCCTCTCCTCTTCTTTGCTCTTTTCCTTGCTTATCCAATACTTGGCCGCTCCAAGCATTTCCTCGGTCTGTCGTTTTTGATCCTCAGTCAGAGCACCATAGCGGCTTGCGAGTGAAAGCAGAGGTTCTGCTTTATAATAGTCGCCTTGTTGATAATACATCGCCCCCCGGGAAAAATATGTAAAACCCAGTCGATTAGAAAGATTTTTCAACTTTTCGCTTGCTTCATTCAAATTCGGATTCAGTTCCAAACACTTCCTGAATTGAAATGCCGCGTCTTCAAAACGATTTAGCTTTTCAAAAACTTCCCCTAATGCATATTGAGCTTTGACCATATCTGGAGAAATCCTTACCGCCCTCTCAATATAAGAGAGTGCTTTTTCAAAATCTTCCGTTTTAAAATAAATAATTCCCAAGTCAAGACAAATTTCAGAATCACTTGGTGCTAACTGAGCCGCCTTTTCATACCACATTACTGCATCAAAAAACTTTCCTTTTCTGTAATACAAATAACCAAGCGTCTTACTTAATCTGGCGCTGTTTACATCTCTTTTTACAGCTTCCTCAAAAGCTGCGATGGCCCCATCCAAATTTCCTGCTTTTAATAAGCTCTGCCCTCTTTTTTCAGCAAAATCGGTTGTGGGCTCTTCCATGCGCATTTTTACAGCTTCTTCCTGGCCCTTAATCTTTACTTGTTGTGAAACATCGCTCTCTATTACTCTTTTTATTTCGCCCAATTCTCTTCTTGCAGCCTGATAACCCGGGTCAATTACCAAGGCCATTTGAAGCTCTTCTATAGCTTCTTTTAAAAAACCTTGTATGCGATAAATCCGTGCAAGATTATATCGCGCTTCCGCATTCCGAGGATCAATTTCCACCGCAGTTTTAAACTCCTGAAATGCTTCCAAATATCGTTTTTTGTAAAAATGGTTCAGTCCAACATCAATATGAAGCTTTGCTGATTCCCCAAAAAGTGAAAAATCAACACAAAAACAAAATAAAAAAGCCAAAACCCAAAAAAAGCGCCCTTTCATCTTTTTCCTCGAAAAAAAATTTAACTATTACTTTAGCATGGGACTATATGATAAAACAAATATTGATTTAGTGAAAATATTAGGTTAAACTCTGCCATTATTCTTAACGGAGGGAAATAAATTGGGGTCTACGGACGAAAAAAAATTTACTTCTGAAAATATTATTAAACCAGAAAACGCAAAACAGGTTCAACAACCAGTCATGATGGTTCCAGTAAACATGGAAGCTCTCTATCGTCTCCAGGGCCAGGAAACTGTTGGAGATGACGAAATTGATCTGAGCGAAATCTTCCAAACTCTTTGGAATAGGAAAATACTTATTATATTTTTCTCCCTTTTACTTGGAATCCTATCAATATCATACTCATTTTCAATTACTCCAATATATAAAGCAGAAGTCACCTTCATGCCTGTGGAATCTTCTTCTGGCTCCAGAATGCAAGCCATTCTAGGTCAATTAGGAGGGCTTGGCGGTTTAATAGATGTTGGTGGAGGGGCCGAAAAAGGCGGAATAAATCAATTTACAATGATTTTAAAAAGCCGTCTATTAGCTAGTGCTGTAATAGAAAAACATCCAGAGGTAATAGAATTACTATTTCCAAAAAGTAAAGATGAATCAACCAATGGTGAGTCCATCTCACAAGATATTGCAGCTACAGCTCTTTCCATGGTTGTTTCGGTAAATGTACCACTTAAAAGCGACCCTCCAGCTCTTTCTGTCGAACTTCCAAATGCCACAATGGCAGCCGTAATCGCTAATAGTTATATGGATGAACTTGCTTCATACATCGCTCAAAACACCTTTACAAACGCAAGAAAAGCCCGTCTCTACATTGAGGAACAAAGTCAAAAATACCAAACTGAACTTACCGAGGCAGAGAATAATCTTAAAGATTTTCAGCAGGAGCATAAGCTCATCTCGATCAATGCTCAAACTGAAAGCGTAATCAAAACACTCGGAGAGCTCAAAGCTAAGCTTATAACAAAAGAAATGGAAAGAGATGTTCTTTTGAAATCAACTACGGCTAATAGCCCTGGCGTGAAAAAGGTTGAAGATGAAATTGTTGCAATGAAAGATCGCCTCCAGCAAATGGAACAAGGAACAGAGGGTTTTATTGCTAATTTAAAAACCGAGGACCTTTCAAACGAGACTGAGTTAATGAGCGGAAGCCTTGCCTCAGCACCAGAATTAATTTTGAATTTTTACCGTTTGAAAAGAAAAGTTGAAATTGCCCAAAAAGTCTATGAACTCTTAATGCAACAACTTTCAATGGCAAAAATAACCGAAGCAAATGAATCTACAAGTTTTCGAATCCTTGACCGCGCGG
Organism: Candidatus Rifleibacteriota bacterium; assembly: GCA_015233565.1. Classification (GTDB taxonomy): domain Bacteria; phylum Muiribacteriota; class Ozemobacteria; order Ozemobacterales; family Ozemobacteraceae; genus JADFXM01. The sequence continues at coordinate 117,270 of JADFXM010000001.1, read as the reverse complement.
TAATTCAAAAGAAAAAAATACGACCCCAGAAATCATCATATGGAATAATGGGAACGATGACCGGTTTTTTCATCTCTCTTATTTTTGTGTTTATTGATCATCGAAGAAATAATCCTTCAAAAAAAATATTAAAACAATCGGAAGGAACAAATACCAATGCTTAAGAATTCAAACATTTTTATTAAATCAATTCAAAGCGTTACTATATCCAGCATTTCAAAACCAACTTTCGGAATTGATAAATCCCGACTTCTTAAATGGATGCTTCCACTTTTTATACTTACCTTCTTAATTTGTATTTCTGTCCCTGGTTTTTCCCAAGTCCAGGGATACAACGGACCATCAGGAAGTTCTCAAAGCGCCGGAAGCGATTACTCAAGCGCTGTTCATTCAAGTTACGGCAGCAACTTTTCAGCGAAAAATGTCGAATCCGCAAAACCTCAGGAAGCTGAATATTCAAAGGACAAAACAACCGAAGAGGGAAACGCTGGCCTTGTTTCTGATGAAACACCCACTAGCAGTTCTTCTCAATCCAGGGCAAGAAAATTTTCAAGTGATTCAAATGAAATTGAAACAGCGGAATTTGATTTTGGTGAAAAAACTTTATCGCAATCAACAACCGGAAAACCTTCTAAAGTCACAACCGAAACAGAGGAAAAAGAATCTCTTGGAACTTTGATTTCCAACGAAGAAAACAAGAAAATTGTAACTCCGACAAAACCATTTGGATACGAAGTTTTTAAACAAATGAATAAAAATCCTACAGGCAACATTCAAGGCCCCATGGGTCCAGATTACACAGTCGGCCCGGGTGATGCTTTTCAAATTTTTATCTGGGGTCGGGAAGAAGCTTCATTTACAACTGAAGTCAATGTTGAAGGAGATATTATTCTTCCCAAAATTGGAAAGATTCCAGTAATGGGATTGACTTTCGCGGAAATGAAACTTGCGCTCAATGAAGCTGTTAAACGTCAGGTTTCGGAGTTTGAAATGTCCGTAGTTCCCATCAAACAAAGGAAAATACGAGTTTTCGTACTCGGAGATGTTAATAATCCGGGAGTTTATGAACTTGGTGGATTTGCCACCGCATATGCAGCTTTATTCACAGCCGGAGGCCCTACAAATCGCGGGGGAATGCGATCCATTGAGCTCAAACGTGGTGAAAAAAAACTGGCAGAAATCGATCTCTATGATTTTTTAATGTATGGGAATCGATCAACCGACGTTCCTCTCCAGGAAGGAGATGTGGTTTTTGTTCCACTCGTCGGACCAAGAATTTCAGTTACTGGTGCCGTAAAAAGGCCTGCTCTTTATGAGTTGAAAACCAATGAAACTAAGCTTTCAACCATTATTAAAATGGCAGGAGGAATAATTCCATCCGGAAATGTTCAAAAAATTCAAATCTCACGAATTATGGCGCATTCAAGGCAAATTGTCTTTTCAAGTGAACTTCCTGCATCTGAAATATCCAATCCAAAATTGATGAATGTCACTCTTCAAGACCAAGACAAGGTCACAATTTTTTCGGTCAGTCCAAGAAATCGGGAATTGGTAAAACTTATTGGCCATGTATTTGAGCCAGGAATAAGACCTTGGAAGCCAGGAATGAAACTCTCCAACATAATTGACAAGCCAGACTTATTCAAAAAAGATCCCTATCTGGATTACGGAGAAATAAGACGAGAAATCGGAATTGGCGGAACCACCAATGTGATTAGCTTTAATCCAGGCAAGGTTCTTGAAAAAAATCCAAAATATGATTTAGAACTCTTCCCAAGAGATGAAATAATTATCTTTCCCGCAGCAGCTTTACACGAAAGGGCAACAGTATCCATCTCCGGAGAAATAATGGAATCCGGTTCTTATCCTCTAATGGCAGGAATGAAAATTAAAGATCTAATACACGCAGCTGGTGGATTAAAGTGTGGGGCCTCCCAAACTCCCGCCGAGCTTACCAGAATTAATATTAAAGATGGGAAAAAAGAAATTGAAAGGAAAGAGATTGAAATCGATAAAGCGCTTCAAGAAGAACCCCAAAGCAATATCACTCTCCAACCCTTTGATAGTTTGATTATTAGAGCCGTCCCAGATTGGAAACGCGATAATTTTATTACTCTTTCAGGCGAATTCAAATATCCAGGAAAATACACATTTGAACCTGGTGAAAAACTGAGTTCAATCATAAAAAGAGCGGGTTTCTTTACGGGCAGGGCCTTTCCTAAAGGTGCCATTTTAAAAAGAAAATCTGTTCAAGATTCTCAAAAAGATAATCTACACAGGATATTGCAAACAACTAAAATTGGAAAATCTATCCAATCTTCAAAGTTATCCCATACTTATAATACTGATAGCGTCGGTCTGGCTTCAGCCACAGATTTCGCTCAGCAAAAGGCCCTTGAAAGCCTGGATCAATATGTCCCCAGTGGGCGGGTAGTTATTCATCTCACAAACGATGGAAAATTTGAAAGTTCAAAGTATGATATAACCTTAGAAACAGGAGACGAACTCTTCATACCGGAAAAACCTACCACTGTTTCAATTGAAGGAGCGGTTAATAATCCCACATGCATCCTATGGGAAGAAGGAAAAACGCTGGATTTTTACATCAAACAAGCAGGTGGTGCCGCTAATTACGCTGATATTAATGAGGCAATTTTAATTAAAATGAACGGCACAACACTCCATCGACAAAGGCGACCAGTAAAATGTTTTCTATCTTCCAAGGCTGAACCAGGCGATACCATCTGGGTCCCAATTGATACACGCCCTTATTCTGAACCCCTGGTAAAAAAATTAGTTCCGGTTGCTCAAGTTTTTGGTAATTTAGCAGTTACAGCAATTGCAATGGAAAATGCTATTAAGCTAAAATAAAAATCCCCTGATGTTTTTGAAAATTAAAAGAGCAATTTTAATAAATTAAGCGTTTCTTAACATTGAATTAAATAGGTTATTTTAAAGATAAGGGGCAAGAGGATGTTTAGTTTTGGTAAATCTACACAACTAAATTTGGAGGAAGCGTTCTCGAGACTGATTTCAATAAATGATACTTTTTCTAAAATAGCCGCTGAAGAAATTGAAACCAATTTTAACCCGGGTTTTGGCTCCTTTCTATGCAGAAAGTTTCAGGAAACTCGAGCTGAGGATGTTCACAAAAAAATATTCCAAATACTAATTTCAAAGGCTTCCAACCTTTCAAAAGATGATTTCAATGAAGTATTTAAATTGTTCAAAAAATTTGCAGGAAGTTATCCCAATTATTTCCTACAAATTTTTTCATCTTTGACACCTGCTCACTTAAGTGTTCTTGAAGCTTCAATTACAAGCATTGATCGACCACTTGAAAGCAAAATCATCCAGAATTCTCTTAAAAATAGTGGCTTAATTGATCAGGAAATCCAAAATTGGACTCGGTCGACTTTTTCCCAAAAAAATAATTTGCTGGAAAGATTAGTTAAACTCCAACATCCGTTACTTTATCCAATTTTTTTGGAGATTCTTAACATAGGATTCACAAAATCCGACGATGAAAAAAGGCTTCAGGGAAAACTTGTCGGAATGCTGAAACTAATTAAAGATCGGCAATTTCTGGATACAATACTGGAAAATTTGCCAGATATACATCTTTCAGCTTATCCACAAATTTTCCAAAACTGGAAGCACTTAGGAAGTGTATTTTTTGAAAAACTTTCCGAAAAATTAATATTTTTGAATGAATCTGCCCTTTTAAAAATTTCAGAGATACTTAAGGAATTGGCAGACATTAACTCCATTTCAACCACTTTCCAATTACTTTCTGAAAAGTCGGAAAAAATTCAAAATTTGGCAGCAACTACAATAGAAACTCTGATAAAAAACACTATCGAAGAACTTGAACCCATCATTAACAACCCTGAAATGAAAAGTGACATCAAAGCAAGAATTATTTCACTAAAAGCCCCATTGCTGGATTATTTTCGCAAGGAAGGAATTTTTCACCAGGATGTTTTGGGAGAAAGTCTTTTTCAGCTTTGTCGTCTTGATGAAGAATGTTTTTATGCGGGATTTCCTTTTATTTTACTTCACGCCAAATCAGCACTGATTAATTATTTGAAAACACTCGATGGACTTGAAAGAAGAAGAATCTTTATCCGATGTTGGAACTGGGAAACTCCCGAAACCCCAATGGCAATGATGTCCCTTTTCAAGGATTCTGAGAGCGAACAATTCATTAGCGGTGCTTTCGATCAAATAATTATTAATGATTTTCAATTCATACCTGAAAAATTTCGAAAAGAAGTTCTGGATGTCCTCTATTCACTTAGAGGAAAAGACATCCTAATCAGAACACTTCAAAATCAGGATGAAAAAATTAGTTGTCAAATAATAGACTTTTTAGGAAAAATTGATTCCTTCAGCGTTCTTCCAATCTTATTCTCCCGAAAACTAGACCCAAGCCCATCGGTACGATTAAGTGTTTTAAAAGCACTGAAACATTTTCGATTTAAATTCGATGAAGTCGATGAAAACATTTCTGATTTTCTTCTTGATGAAGATTCACGGATTGCTTATGAAGCGATTAAAATCGTCCGGGAAGGTGGAAATTCCAGTTTCATTGCCAAATTAAACAATCTGATGTTGTCCACCACTCAAAAATCTTTAAAAGAAAATGCTTTTGAAGCAATTATCAGCATTACCAGACATAAACTTCTAAAGAATTTTGATGAAATTTCCCAGAAGAATAGAAGATCTATAGCATTAACACTTATGAAATCGGACAAATTCTTTGTTCCCGAAATTATTCAGGATTTCAAAAGCGACCAACCAGAAAAAAGAAGAATGTCTGTTAAATTGATGCTTCTGATTTGGCCGGAGATGACACAAGATAATAATGTAATAGATCTTCTGGATGGAATAAATGATCCTGATCCTTTTATCAGAGCCTCTTTTGCTAAAATTTTACCCAAAAGCCAAATATTAAATGAAAGAAAAAAAATATTTGATCTTTTTGACGATAAAGATTCCCGGGTTAAAGCAAATGCAATTGAGGGAGCTTCTGATTTAAAGAATGTAATTGATCAATCAACCATAAAAAGACTACAATCATTTGTGTTTCACGAAAATAATCGAATTAGAGCAAATGCTCTTGTTAGCTTATGGAAACTTGGAATGCCCAACCTTGACTTCTTTTTGATGAAAATGCTCAAAAATAATAACAAATTATTTCAAACCTCTGGAATATATGCCGTAGGTGAACTTAAAGAAATAAGATTTTTTCCAACCCTAGTGCAATTTGTCAGAAGTAACGATCCCGATTTTCGAAGAAACGCAGCAATTGGGCTGGGAAAACTGTCAAATTTTCCACCTGCACTTGAACATTTGAAACGAATAAAATCAGATCCCGATGGAAAAGTCCAAAAGACAGTTAACGAAATTCTCGCAAACTAAAGTGCGAAATTATTGAACCTGTAAATTTTTTGGACAAATTTTTTCTATCTCACAAGTGGCACAATCTGGCTTTCTTGCTTTACAACGCCGCCGCCCATGCCAGGTTAACATGTGGGAAAAGAGTATCCAATCTTCTTTGGAAACAATTTCCATTAACTCAAATTCGATTTTTTCCGGATCAGTTTGTTCCGTTAGGCCTATTCTGAATGAAAGCCTTTTCACATGTGTATCGACAACAATTCCAGAGGGAATTTCATAACCGCTTCCAAGTATAACATTAGCAGTTTTTCTTCCAACTCCAGGTAAGGTAATCAGTGTTTCCATATCTTTTGGGATAACTCCCGAATGTTTTTCCATTATTTCAGTTGAACAAGCAATAATATTTTTTGCTTTATTTTGATAAAACCCTGTAGAGCGAATCTCTTCCGCTAATATCTTGAATTCAGCTTGAGAAAAATCTTTAAGAGTCTTGTATTTTTGAAAAAGTTTCTTGGTAACAATATTAACTCTTTCATCAGTGCATTGAGCCGAAAGAATCGTGGCAACCAATAATTGCTCTGGATTTTCAAAAACCAGCTCACAAGACGCATCCGGATAGACTTTTTTCAGACTGGAAATAATTTCCTCTGCAAATTTTTTCATATTTTTCTTCATTTTTCTTCTCCTGGCTATTTTTCAACACCATTCATAAAAATTCTATTTTTATTTGAATTTCTTTGTATTCATGATTATTCAAGAAATTTTTACTCATTTCTATTGGGCCATTTAAAGCATATTTGCTTTTGCCGATATTTTAAGATATTTTAAACTGTTTTTGCGACAAGTAATTTTGCAATATTCCAAATTCGGAATTTTTTTTAATCTCAATATATGAGCTCAAAAACTACAAATTCCCGTTATAAGGGCCTTTCTCCAGAAAAGGTTGAAGAAAATCGAAAAAAATTCGGTTCCAACAAAATTCTTCCACCTGAACCTGAACCCTGGTGGAAACTTTACCTGGAAAAATTTGACGACCCGATTATAAAAATTTTAATGGTCGCAGCGTTTTTAGCTGTACTGACCGGTTTAGTAGAAGGAACACCTTACGAGGGAATTGCAATAATACTTACCATTTTCCTGGCAACTTTTTTTAGTTTCTTAAATGAATGGAAAGCCCGATTAGAATTCAATTTGCTTATACAAATAAAAGAGGATACCCCTGTTAAAACTATTCGAGAGGAAAATGTTATCTCAATTCCCCGTTCCGGTTTGGTAGTAGAAGATATTGTTATTCTTGAAACAGGAGATGAAATTCCTGCCGATGGAGTTTTATTCGAAGCCCTCTCACTTTCTGTAGATGAATCCAAATTAACTGGGGAATCATTTCCAGTTGCAAAGATTGCAAAAGTAAAAAAGGAATTGGATCTCTCACAATCTGAAATTCTTTCTGAAACAATGGTATTTCGGGGAACTATGGTTACCGAAGGTTTCGGAATAATGAAAATTTCGGCTGTAGGAAATGAAACTGAAAGTGGAAAAGTTGCAAAAATGGCAACAGAAAATATCAATGAACTGACTCCTCTTGGTAAACAACTTGAAAAACTCGGAAAATTGATCAGTTTATTTGGATTCGTAGGGGCATTACTTATTTTTTTTGCCCTATTTTCGAGGGGCTATATTAACGGTGACTTTCGATTATCTTTTCCGGAATGCTTTTTTCTTTTTGTTGTTGCAACAAGCATCGCAATTTCATCAACTCAAATCTGGGCACCTTATTTGACTAGAGTAGTCAAATTTTTTGGCTATGAAATTGAGTTTGGAAAAAGCAGGGAAATAAAGGAACCAAAGGTTAGAATTAAACCAATTATAAGAGGCTTCAATACTTTTCTGGGGTTAATCTTCTTAGGACTACTATTTAATGTACTATCGCCTGTCCCGAATGATTGGTTCAACTTTGAAACAAGCCGAATTTTTTTAAAATACTTCATGATAGTGGTTGCTGTTATTGTGGTTGCTGTTCCTGAAGGTCTGCCGATGGCTGTCACTCTCTGCCTTGCATATGGAATGCGAAAAATGATGGCCGACCATAATCTTGTCAGAAATCTGCACGCATGTGAAACAATCGGAGCTGTAACTGTAATCTGCTCTGATAAGACAGGGACTTTAACAAAAAATGAGATGTCCGTTGAAATTCCAGCTTTTTCAGGTTTCTTTGCTGAAAAACCCTGCTCATATTGGGAAACATTATCTGGAAAACTGGTCTCAGAAGGAATTTCAGCAAACAGCACAGCCAACCTTTCCCGCACGCCAAGTGGGGAAGTTCAATCAATTGGGAATCGAACAGAAGGAGCATTACTAATTTGGCTTAATAAAGAAGGAATAGACTATCGCTCACTAAGAGACAACTTTAAACTGGAACACCAATGGATATTCTGTCCTAAACGAAAATTCATGGCTTCTTTTGGCCAAAGTAAATTCCTGCATGGAAAACCAATCCTTTATTTCAAAGGTGCTCCCGAAACAATCCTGGAAAAATGCTCCAAAATTCTACGTTCTGATGAAACTTTCCCAATGGGGGAAGAAAGAGAAATTTTGAATCAACTACTTCAAGATTTCCAATGCCGCGGAATGAGAACCTTGGCTTTTGCCTTCTGCAACTATGACTCATGCAATAATGACTCAAATGTCCCCGGAAACTTCCCTTCAGAAACAGAAAACCAAGAGATAGATGAAATTGAAAAAATTGCTCACGACTTGACTTGGTTAGGTTGCGTTGCAATTGCAGACCCAGTTCGTCCCGAAGTTAGAAAAGCTCTAGAACTTTGTCTTAAAGCTGGAGTCGATGTCAAAATAATTACCGGTGATAACTCACAAACCGCTATCGAAATTGCCCGACAAATCGGTTTGTGGACAGAAAATGAAGATCCAGAGAGACACATTTGCGGTTGCCAATTCCAGGAACTTTCAGATAAACAAGCAACCAAAGTTCTAGGAAAACTAAAAATCCTTTCCAGAGCAAAACCTCTTGACAAGCTTCGTGCAGTAGTTCTATTAAAACAAGCGGGGGAAGTTGTTGCAGTTACCGGCGATGGAGCAAATGACGCCCCAGCACTTCATCACGCTGATGTTGGCTTATCCATGGGGAAAGTTGGAACCGATATGGCAAAAGAGGCCAGTGACATTGTTCTTCTGGACGATTCATTTGCAAGCATCGCTACAGCTATTCTATGGGGACGTTGTCTCTACCTGAATATCCAAAGATTTCTTGTTTTCCAGCTTTCCATAAATGTTACTGCTCTTGCAATAACTCTTCTTTGCCCTATCCTGGGATTACCAATTCCTTTAACCGTGCTTCAAATGCTTTGGATCAACCTTATCATGGATTCTTTTGCGGCTCTCGCGCTAGCCACAGAGCCTCCCGTTAAAATACTCATGGACAAACCACCCCGAAAACAAGAAAATTTTATTATTTCTCCGGAAATGGCCATAAACATTATCGCTTTCGGGCTCTCCTCAACCGTTTTCTTTATTGGCCTACTTTTGTTTTTTCAACAAAATGGACCCGGATCAACAACTGAATACGGCCTTTCAATGTTTTTCACAATATTGGTAATGGTCCAATTTTGGAACCTTTTTAATGTCAGGCGTTTCGGGCTTCCAAGTTCAGCATTCGATTATCTTTCCATTTTCTCAAACCCGTGGTTCATATTTGTAGCAATAATAATACTTTTTGGACAAATTCTCATTGTGCAGTTCGGTGGAGTGACCTTCCGAACAGTTCCACTTGATTTTTATGACTGGTTAATTATTATCGTCGGAACTTCTCCCGTCCTGTTTTGGCCAAAATTTGTTGATTTGATAGCAAAATCCTGGAAACTTTCATTTTCTTAACTTTACCAAAAAAAAATTGAATTTCACGTTAAATAACTAAAGGAGGATATCTAAAATGGGAGCTCTTTTTGGAGTGATTGCTGGTTTTATTGGCTGGTTTCTGGTCCGCTATCTTTTAGCAGGAATTTTTACAGTTGATCAGAACGAATTAGCCGTTTTGACCACCTTTGGAAAAGCCCACAGAATCTCCGAACGCACAACTCTCGACGACCCCATGTCAAAATCTCTCTCGGATGAAGAACGAGAACGATATGCTTTTCCAAAAGTCGAAATCATTCGACCAGGAGGACCATATTTTGCCTGGCCATGGCAAAAAGTTCATAAAGTTTCCATTGCCACTCAAACTGCTAATATGGCATTAGATCCGGAGGACCCGACTGCAAACCATGGTGGAACTTCACTCGAAGCCGTAACCAAAGATCAACTTAATATTTCAATTAAAGGACAAATTCGTTTTAAAGCCTCCGAAAAAAATCTTTACGCATATTTATTCGGTGTAAAACAACCTCTGGTTCACGTAATGGGGTATTTCATATCAATATTAAGAGAAAGGATTGCCAATTTTGAAAACCCTCAAACTGAAAAGGATGAGAAAACCGCCGGCATTTCTATCAACGATCTTCGAAAAAATCTGCAATCTCTAAATGAAGCAATGTTTCAGGAATCCCGCTCATCAATGGCACGTTACGGAATTACACTTGAAGCTTCCCTCATTACGGCAATCGATCCTCCCAAGGATGTCGAGTCAGCACTTGCAGCCATCAACACAGCCCATAATGAAGTCTCATCAGACATTAGTCTTGCACAGGCATCCGCAGACCAACGACTAGTACAATCTCAAAAAGCTGTCGAAATTGAGACGCTTCGAGCCGAGGCTGAAGTAGAACCCTTGGTGACTTTAGCAGCACAATTGGGAGAGCTTAAAAAAAGCAATTCAGATGCAATTCCGGCATATTTGCGGAATATGCGAAAAGAGCTTTACAAAAAAGCTCGTCATACAATCGTGGAGGTGCAATAATGGCAAGCTTCTTCGGTATGGCATTTTTTACTTTTTTTGCATGTCTTTTCGGAATGGAAATTTTCTTATTTTTTCTGCGCCTACTTGGGCTTTACACGACCGTAGAAGAAGGTTTTTGCAAAGTTTATATTCTTTTCGGCAATGTTGCAGGAATACTAACAGAGCCAGGATTCTATTTCCTTCCCACCAAAATTGGCTTGGGGTCTTTACTGATAAATTGGCTTGGAGCATGTCATACTATTGACCTGAGGCTCGATCAAACTTATTTGCGCAGCCAACCCGTCAATTCGGAAGAGGGAGCACCAATGGGAATAGGAATCTGGTATGAAATGTTCATTCATGACCCTATCGCCTATATTTTTAAAAATGCTGACCCTCAAGGATCATTGGCAGCAAATGTAAGTAGTTCAACAATTCGTTGCCTGAGCAATATGCCACTTACTGATATGATGGGAAGTCGCCATGGAATGAGCCAAACTGTACGCAAGGAAGTTTCTCCATTATCGCAAGAATGGGGATATAAACTTGGATCAGTCTATATCAGAAAAGTCCACTTCAGAGACGTTCGAATGATAAAACAAATTGAGGAGAAAGTTGTCAACAGGCTTAGACAGGTTACCTCAGCTATCAACCAGGATGGTGCCAACAAGGTCAGCTTAATCACCAGCAGTGCTGAAAGAAAAGCCGCCATTGATTTCGCAAAAGCCGCTGCTATCAGACCTTCCATTGTTGGAAATGCTCTGGCCAAAATCTCCCAGGATCCGGAAATCGCTTCAGCGGTTTTTGATATTCTCGAACTCCAAAAACTTCTTGAAAACCCTGGTGACATCACACTTCTTCCTAAGGGTCGGCAAGGATTGATTCCATTTCTGGTAGAAGGTTTCTCTCCCAAACACGCAACAAAGGATTCTCTCTCCAGTCCCAGTTAATCGTTAAGCCGTTTAAAACAGTTATTAACAAAAAATTTGGCCGTATCTCTAACAAACCTAAGCTTTGCACTCGGTGAATTTAACGACAGCAAGCAAATTTAGTGCTCACAGCTAGGATAAGCTGCTCGCTTATCTTAGTAAGGCTTTTTCAAAGATAAAATAAAGTTGGAAAAAATAGATGAGTTTTCTTTCCAAATTTTTTGATTTTCAAAAACAGTTATCACTTAAACTGGAAAAGGTATTTCCCAAAAGGCTAATTATTGATGGTAATACCGATTTTATTAACTCTTTTATTCCCAAATTTCTAAAAAAAGAAATAATTGTTTGTGATGTCGGTGGTGGACGCACTCCCTTTTTAAAAAAGGAAGTGAAATCCAGATTAAATATTAAACTGAAAGGAATCGACAAAGACATTTTTGAGCTAAACTCAGCCCCTAATGGAATCTATGACGAAAAATTTCCTGCTGATATTTCCTTATTCAGAGGGAAAAATGACGTTGACCTTCTTATATGTCAGGCCGTATTGGAACACGTTAAAGAAATAAAATCAGCTTTCGTAGGATTAAGAAGTCTCTTAAAAAAGGGCGGGATTGCTCTAATTTTTGTTCCTTCAAAAAATGCGGTTTATGCAAAATTAAACATGTTTTTTCCTTCCCAACTAAAGCAATTTTTATTATTTAATATCTACCCTGAATCAATTAACAAACAAGGGCATGAAGCTTTTTATAAAAACTGTACTCCTTTGGAAATTAAAAAATTAGCTTCTGAAACTGGGTTTCAAATTATTGAATCACGTTTTTATTATACCAGTTACTATTTCACTTTTCTTTTTCCACTCCATTTATTATGGCGGTTCTGGACAATGGTAATTGAGTGTTATTGGGGGGTTCAAGGAGCAGAAACCTTTTCAATAGCCTTTAAAGCCGAATAAGTTCAGCACCATAAATGTCTAATTAACCCACCTTGAACCAAAAATAATGCCTCCCTTTTTTAAGGAGATTCATCATGTATGACTCACGAATTTTCAAGGAAAATAGACGTTTCTGGGAGGAACTTGCAGAGGCTAGGCATCAACAGCTCAGTTTTGCAATAGCTGATTACCAACGCTCACCCGAACTTTCTTGAGTGGAGCCAAATTATTTCATGGGAAAAATCAAGAATCTGATCAAATTCCTCAAGGGAGTAGGCAAAATCCACATCACCTTCTGTTGAAAGGCTTTTCCTTTAGTCCGAAGTTCCGGACGCAAAATCTATTGAAATCCTGATCTGTAAACGAATTTAAGGCATTTTTCAGACGGTTTTTACTGGACAGTAGGAAAACCCTTGAAACCATCTTCAAATGCTATTTTCAGGCGTCAAATTTACATGGACAGAAAAAGCAGGCAAAAAAGGCTTCTTTTTGGCTTCAGGTCATAACAAGCTGGCTTTTTCACTTTAGTCGCTAGCTTTTGTTTTCAGTGCTTTTCGCCCTAATTTATTTTGATCAAACTTCCATAAAATATCGTGCTCACACTCACTTTCTCACGTGGAGGAGTATGCCACCGGAAGTTTAAAAATATTTCAATACCTGTTGCAATATCACCATTTTGAATAGCTCAACAATATCAGAATTCCTGGTATCGATAGTTTGCGTTTTCTCGGAAAATGGCTTCAAAAGGTAGTTTTCTGATTTTGGAATACTTTTCGGTTGGATTTTATCCTGAGACCAACTTACATAAAACTAAATCAGAAGATTCCTTCCAAAGCAAGTTGGCAATTCATCAATCGAAAAAATGGTATCAAATCTAAATCCCCGAGATTGGGATGTCTGAATATGAAGAATTGTTCCTACCTTTTTTCATAAACATTTTCCTTAAAATTGTCGATACTGCGAGTGAATTGGAGGAAATGCGGTGGCTACCGAATTACGCGCTCGGGGATTAGCTTTATTAAAACCCTGTATTAGAAAGCTGGTAGGTTTTTTATCTCACCAGGATGCTATTCTTAGGGGTGAAGCTGCCAGAGCGCTCGGAAGATTAGGAGATCCGGAAGCAGTAATTCCTTTAATTGAGGCTTTGAAAAGAGAAAAGCAAGACGAGCAATTGCCTCTTGCCCTTGCCGAAATGGGGCAACTTTCGGCCTTGGAACCACTTTTGAATGCATTTTCAGAAGCTGAACGTGAAGGAAGGCCAAATATTGCTCTAGCTCTAGGTTCCTATCCAGATTCCAGAGTTGTTACTGCATTAATAAAAGCCCTTTCTGATCCCGATCCTAATGTCAGATTCAATGCCATTGCCTCACTTGGTAAATTACGTGACCCAGTTGCTGTTTCTCCGCTAATCTCCTGTTTAAATGAATTAAACGAATGGATATTTCTCAATATTGTAGATTCTCTTGCAAAAATTGGGGATCATAAAGCCAGCGGGCCTCTTTCCAATCTATATCTGAAGGAAACTGGCGAAAGAAAGCGGTCGGCAATTATTTCTGCTTTGGGAAGAATCCGTGATCCATCAACTTTGAATTTAATTCTGAAAGCTCTTAGAGATCCCGACGATCGTGTAAAAGCAAATTCAATAGAAGCCTTAACAAGATTTAGATTAGCTCGTGACAAGCTTATTTCCTATATTCAACCTTTTGTTAGACATCCAAATCATCGGGTTCGAGGAAATGCAATCATTACAATTTATGAAGCCGGTGGATTTGACCCGGAATCGGTTTTCGGAAGTATGCAAAATGATCCTGATAAGTGGATCAGAGCCACGCTAGGCCATGTTTTAAGCGTAATAGATTACTCTGAATCAATGCCCTTAATCATCGAACTGTTAAAGGATGAAGATGGAGATGTTCGAAAAAATGCTTCAAAAGCTATTTCCCAAAGAGCTGGTGAAGCTCAAACCGAGCTTCTATTGAATCTTCTAAAAGACACGACACCTTTTGTACGGCAACAAGCTGTCCAAACACTTGGAAAAATAAGGGCAAGAGCATCGATTTCTTATCTTTCAGGAATGTTTACCAGTGAGAGAAATTTTAAAATCAGATCTTCAATTATTAGTTCACTAGGGTCCATTGGAGATCCGGAGGCAATGTCTATCCTCAAACTAGCTCTTAGGGATCGTGATTCGAGGGTCCGGGCCAACGCAGTTGAAGCCATTGAAAAAATATGGGGAAGCGAATCTATTTCACTTTTGAAAGAATTACTCAACGATTTAGATAACCGCGTTAAAGCCAATTCAGTAAAAGCATTATTTAAAATGGGAGAGGTCTCAGTTGTAAAAATGCTCCAGGAAATGTTAGCCGATTCTGAAATACCAACAAGAATTTCCGCTGCTTTTGTTATTGGTCAAATTGGATTAATGCTTCGGGAAATAGAAAAATCACCTGTTTATATGACTCTTAAAAGTGCTTTGGGGAACTTTGACGAATCACAAAAAATTGGAACCAAAAGCCCGAGATCTGAAGAGGAAGATAGTCAAGACGTTTCTATTTATCCCAAAAACAAGGAAACTTTCAGAAAAATATTTCTGGATCATTTTCAAGCTGAACGTTATAAAGATTCTCTGGAAGCTGCAAAAGCTTTTTTCAAGCGTTATCCAAAAGACATAGCAGCTTGCCTTTTTCTTGGAAATCTGAATTTTCAATTAAGCCGTTTTGAAGAAGCAGTCTATTATTTTAAACTAGCTATCGAATTGGATCCTTTCAGCCTTCAAGCATTTGCTAACCTTGGAATAGCATGTTATCGACTTGGACGCACTCAAGAAGCCATCCATTTTTTCAAACAAGCTATTAAAATCCAACCGGACTTATTTTCGGTTCATTTTAACCTTGCCAATCTTTTGTTAAAAGAAGAAAAACTTGAAGAAGCTATCAAACATTATGAAGAAGGAATCAAATTTGGCGAAGCTCCCGCAAGAATAAGGGCAAATCTGGGTTTTGCATATCAAAAATGCGGAATGTATGAACAAGCAATTTTACAATATGAAACTGCTATAGAAAAAGATCCCAGAGATGCAGGAGTATATTATAATTGGGGACTTATTCTTTTAAGACAAGGAAAAAAAGAAGAAGCAAAGCGCGTTCTTTCGCGTGCTATACGTTCAGTTCCACCTGGTGCAGCCGGATTAAAAGCAATAAAAGAGCTTCTTGAAAGAAGCGAAAATAGTGGCAAAGAATAACTACATTGCAGGAATTCAACAGATCGTGGATCACCCACTGAACGGATAACGACTTTTAAAGTTGATTCTTATGAAAATTAGTTTTTTGTAATCCATATTTAACCTAGTCCACCTTACAATTGAATTTATGGAACCCAAAATTCATGAATCACTAATAACAGTGAATCTTTGAGAAAAGGAATACTATAAATTCGTCGGTGATTAAGGGCCTCGTCAACATTTGCATATTTATGAAAGAACCATCGAATTTGACTAATTTGCATCTCGATAAGTTGTTCCCCAAACGCCAACTACAGCATTTTGAAAGGGAGCTTAGGTATGTGGAACTACAAAACGTTTGATTTTTTCAAATTCTTCAGAAAATTCAGAGTCGGCTTTAATCATTTTTTCAATTTTTTCGATAGAATGAATAACTGTGGTGTGATCTCTTCCACCAAATGAAGCTCCAATCTGACTAAGAGAAGCATTGGTTAATATCTGAGCTAATCGCATTGCAATTTGCCTTGGGAGCACTATGTTTGCTGCTCTTCTTTTACTGGTCATCTCTGTTTCGGGAATATCGAAATATTCTGAAACTTTTTTCTGAATCCAGTTTAAGGTTATTTTTCCTGGAGGGGAGTCTCGAAAAAAATCCTTTAATACTTGGTCAATTAAATCTTTATCAATACTTTTTTGAACAATACCAGCATAAGCCACCACTCTTAAAAAGGCTCCCTCGAGTTCTCTGATGTTTGTGACCACATTTTGAGCCAAGTACATTATCATTTCATCTGGAATTTTTACTGCCGCCTGGGAAGCGGATTTTTTTAAAATTGCAGCCCTCATTTCAAAGTCTGGAGACTGAACATCCGCGACAATACCCATTTCAAATCTTGAAACAAGCCTTTCTTCAAGATTGTTGATCTTTTTGGGAGGAGAATCCGAAGATAGAACGATTTGTTTTTTATTTTGAAATAATTCGTTAAAAGTGTGGAAAAATTCTTCTATCACGGAGCCTTTTCCGGCAAGAAACTGTACATCATCAATTAACAAAATATCATTTTTCCTAAACCTTTCACGAAATTCATTTGTTTTTTTATCTTTTAACGAATCAATAAATTTGTTCGTAAAAGCTTCTGAAGAAAGATAAGCAATTTTTGCTCTGGGATTCATTGAAAGAGTTTTTTGCCCAACTGCTTGCAATAAATGGGTTTTACCTAAACCAACTCCCCCATAAATAAAAACTGGATTATACTTTACCCCAGGAGATGCACATATTGCTTGACAAACCGCATGAGCATATTGATTACTCTTTCCAACAATAAAGCTGTCAAAAGTGTATTTTACATTCAGCATGCTTTCATTTTTCGAAAATGTTGATGCTGACTGAGGTTTGCTATTCGGAACATTTTTTGAATCAGGTTTTGAATCACTGGTAACAAGAGGATCAGAGAGAGGTGGTAAGTTCGGTTGATAAGGCTTAAAATTTCTCAAATTCTGAGGTTTGATAATAAAACGAAAAGACAATTGAGGCGATAACTTTTGAAGAATACGCTGTAAAACGAATTTATATCGCTTTTCAACCCATTCCCTGCAAAAATCATTCACAGCTTCTAAAACCAGGATATTCTCTTCAATTTTAGAAGGATGAATTGAATTTAAAAAAATATTTAAGCTGGTTTCGTTAATTTCACTTTTTAATTCGTCGGTAACTTTATTCCAAACGTGATTCAATGCTTCCATGTAAACACCTCGTGGGTGAAACCGATTTTTAGAAAAAAACTCCCTTATCCGTTCAAAAAAAATAACTTTTCGGGATGACTAAAAATACCAAAACTTTTGCTTCCAGACAAGCTATTTTTATAAAATCTTGTACACTAAGTTCTGATAATTCAAACTACTTTTCCGTGGAAAAAACTGTAAAAAGTGTGAATAACTTGTTAAAAACTCTTTTATCGGGAAATAGCTATGAAAACTCTTTAGTTCTCAACATAATTTTACAGTGATATATTTTAGATTTTATCAACTTTTCCAAACGTTTTCCACGTTTTCCACATTACTACTACTACGAATAAAATGTACATTATATTAATAATAATTAATATAAACTCTATTTTCCACAAACAAATCGAACCAAAAGTCTTAACTTGAAATGAGCAAGTTATTGAGGTATGATGATCAGCCACAAGCAAACCTTATTTTTTTAAAATATCATGCAAAACAAAATTTTTCCAATAAGCGAATTGCTTACCGAAACAATAAACGAAATCATTATCGAAAGCCATAAATCTGATTTCGGTAGTTTCAGAAATAACGTTTATCCGCAATTTTTTTTAAACGGAAAAGATCTTGTTCGGCTTGGAAAACTAAAATATAATTGGAAAAAAATAGTAGGTGATGAAACAGCCAAAAATGCCATTCCCACAAGAATATCCGGAAAAAGGCTTTTCCTCAGTTGTTCAAATTCTCAATGGCTTCACACATTAATTTTTCTCAAAGAAAACATTGTTCAAAAAGTAAAAAATCAATTAGGTTTTGAGCTTAACGAAATCAAAGGAGAAGTTGGGCAAATCAAGGATTTTATTTCCAAAAATGAGAAGCATTGTTTTGAGCCACCATCCTGGGAAAAGGAAGAGCCTCCTTCAATTCCCTCTGAAGTTCCGCAGGAAATGAAAAAAAAGATACAGATTATCGCACAGAAATTAGATGCAAGAAAAAAATGGTTCGAATTAAATGGTTTTCATCTTTGCGAAAAATGTCAGGCAAACTTGATTCAAAGTTCTTCAAACATTTGTGCAGTATGTTCTTCTCAAAACAGGGAAAATCTTTTAATTCAGGCGAGGAGTATACTACTGGAAACGCCATGGATTTCTTTTTTTCAAACAAGTCAAATTCTCCCGGAACTTGGAATATCTGATTGGAGGAACATTCGAAATGAGCTGTATAATGAGTGTTTGAAAATAGCTGATGAATACGCTATTTCAGTAGCGAAGCAACTAGAAAATGATCAGGAAATAGATCATGAAGAGATGGAAAATTTTAAAGCTGAAGTAATAAAGACAATTATACTTTCTCATGAAGAAATTCCAATAAAAATTGATCTGAACGATTTAACCTCAATTCCATACTTGCCAGAAAGAAACTGGTGGTTTTTGATAAATTATTCAAAAAATCCAGGATAGAAAAAATGTTAATACATGTGGGAAACGGGAATTACATAAAATCAGATGATTGTGTAATGATAATTAATTATCATACTATTGATCAAAATACCAAAAATGCGATTTTAAAGAATTGTTCCAATCTTAATTCTAACGAGGTAAATAGTGGAATTTTAACAAAAAAACAGAAATTCATCCCTTCCACATTTTCATCTTTCGCACTTGCGGGAAGAGAATCATTTGATTATATTGCGCAAGCTCTTTATAAAAAGCCCGGTTATTGATTACGGCAAGGAGAAAAAAATGCAGGAAAAAACTATCGAAAATCTTGAAAAAGATACAAGTGAAAAAATAAAAACAGAGGTAGCCGAAAATAATCAAAACGTTGAAGAGCAGGCTCCCCTTGGAGAATATTCCGCTAAGAATATTCAAGTTCTGGAAGGACTTGAGGCTGTTCGCAAAAGACCGGGAATGTATATCGGTGGCTCCGGCTTAGATGGCTTACATCACCTTGTATGGGAAGTCGTTGACAACAGTATTGACGAAGTCCTTGGAGGACACGCCACGACTGTTTACGTGACAATGCATGATGATGGATCACTATCCGTTCTTGATGATGGTCGTGGAATTCCTGTTGATATCCATGAGCCAACTGGAAAACCAGCTTTAGAAGTTATTCTTACTGTTCTTCATTCAGGTGGAAAATTTGATAAAAAGAGCTACAAATTCTCTGGAGGACTTCACGGAGTTGGTTTATCTGTTGTAAATGCATTAGCCGAATGGCTAGAAGTAACAGTTTGGCGTGATAACGGAACTTACCAACAATCATATAGACGCGGAGTTCCAGTAAGTCCGATGACCGTTTCAGAAGGTGCTACTCGAAGAGGAACTAAAATAGTTTTCCTTCCAGATAGGGAAATTTTTCCTAATATAGAATTTAATTTTGAAATCTTGTCTAAAAGGCTCAGAGAGATGGCTTTTCTCAATCCTGGTGTTAAAATTGTTCTCCGCCAGAAGAAATTCCAAAAATGCCATCTGTTTGAATATAAAGGTGGAATTAGTTCTTTCGTTGCATTCCTCAACGAAACAAAAACTCCAATAATGAGGGAATGTATTGCTTTCAAAAAAGTAAGGGATAATGTTGAAATAGATGCAGCAATTTCTTACAACGATGGTTATTCAGAACAATTTTATGCTTATGTTAACAATATCAATACAATAGATGGTGGAACCCATGTAGTTGGTTTCAGATCAGCTCTTACAAAAGTTTTTAACGATTATCTCAAAAAAGATTCTTCTCTATTAGGCAAAGACAAAGGAAAAGAGGTTAAAATTTCCACTGACGATGCCAGAGAAGGATTAGTAGGGGTTTTATCAATTAAAGTTCCAGAGCCTCAATTTGAAGGCCAGACAAAAGGAAAACTTGGAAATCCGGAAGTAAGGGGAATAGTAGATTCTGTAATCTGTGAGTTTTTAACTGATTATTTTGAACAGAATCCTCTGATAATAAGACCGATAATGGATAAAATACTCAATGCTTTTCGCGCCAGATTAGCGGCTCAGAAAGCAAGAGAACTTACACGGAGAAAAAATGCGCTAGAAGGTTCTTCCTTACCAGGAAAACTTGCAGATTGTTCGGAAAGAGATCCTGCTTTTTGTGAATTATTTATCGTTGAGGGAGATTCAGCAGGTGGCTCAGCAAAACAAGGCAGAGATCGAAAAACCCAAGCAATTCTTCCCCTTCGGGGAAAAATATTGAATGTCGAAAAAACCCGTCTTGAAAAAGTAATAGGAAATGAACAGATTCAGGACCTTGTTTCTGCAGTTGGAACTAACATTGGAAAAACTGATTTTGATTTAGCAAAGCTAAGGTATCATAAGCTGGTAATCATGACTGATGCTGATGTTGATGGATCTCACATTAGAACATTGCTTTTGACTTTCTTTTATCGTTACATGCCTGAATTGATCGAGAAAGGGCATTTATTTGCAGCTCAACCCCCTTTATATAAAATGAAAAAGGGAAAAGATGAGAGATACGCCTACAGTGATGAAGAAAAAGACCGAGTTCTCGAAGCCATGGGAGGCATGGATGGAGTCTCTCTTCAAAGATACAAAGGCCTTGGAGAAATGAACCCGGAGCAACTCTGGGAAACAACCATGAACCCGGAAAAACGTATTTTGAAAAAAGTTCAAGCACTCGATGCTCTTGAAGCTGACAGATTATTTTCAGTTCTTATGGGTGATAAGGTTGAGCCCAGAAAGAATTTCATTATCCAGCATGCGAAAATGGTTAAAAATCTTGATATTTAATTTGGATATTTATTTAATTATGGTGAAAAGGTTGAAATATGGAAGACAATGACGAAATTTTGAACGAAAATAAAACGGCCGACGATCCTTCGTCTCCACCGCCACCTCCGCCTCCGAATCTACCCGGAAAAGATGTGATAATAAATATTGAAGATGACATGAAGAGTTCTTATCTTGATTATGCGATGAGTGTAATCATTGGTAGAGCTCTACCAGACGCAAGAGATGGTTTGAAGCCTGTTCACCGGAGAATTCTGTATGCGATGTATGACCAGGGATTCACAAGCAAAAAAGCCTTTGTAAAATCGGCAAGAACCGTCGGGGAAGTCCTGGGAAAGTACCATCCACATGGAGATCTTTCAGTTTATGATGCTTTAGTTCGTATGGCACAGACTTTCAGCATGAGGGAAATTCTGATTGACGGACATGGTAACTTCGGCTCAATAGATGGGGATTCCCCTGCGGCCATGAGATATACAGAATCCAGGCTCAGTAAACTTTCTGAAGAATTGCTTAAAGATTTGGAGATGGAAACTGTTGATTGGATGCCAAATTTCGATGGTTCACTTAATGAACCGATTGTACTTCCAGCAAAATATCCAAACTTGCTTGTAAATGGTTCTTCTGGAATTGCAGTTGGAATGGCAACCAATATTCCCCCGCACAATTTGGGTGAAGTAATCAGCGGTTTATTGAAGCTCATTGACAATCCCGAGATGACTATTGAAGAACTAATGGAATGCATTCCCGGGCCAGACTTTCCCACTGGCGGAATAATAATGGGCCGAAGTGGTATTGAAGCAGCACATCGAACTGGACGTGGAAGCATCCAGATGCGTTCAGTGACAAATATTGAAGAGTTCGCCAAAGGCCGAACCAGGATAGTAGTTACTGAGATTCCTTATCAAGTTAATAAATCCAAATTGGTTATTCAAATTGCCGATTTGATCAAAGACAAAAGAATAGATGGGATTACAGATATTCGAGACGAATCGAATCGTGAAGGAATAAGAATTTGCATTGAACTTAGAAAAGGTATTAATTCAGATGTAATTTTGAACCAACTCTACAGGCACACGCAACTTCAAACAAGTTTTGGGGTAATAATGCTTGTCATAGTCGATAATCGGCCGGCAGTTCTTGATCTCAAAAAGCTATTATGCGTTTATATCGACCATTGCCGTGAAGTAATAAGACGCCGAACAACCTTTCAATTAAAAAAGGCTGAAGAAAAGGCTCATATTCTGGAAGGATTAACCATTGCCCTCGACAATCTCGATGCAGTGATAACCCTTATTAGGGAAGCTCCAAATCCAGGCGAAGCAAAAGATGGTTTAATAAAGAATTTCATGCTTTCCGAAAAACAAGCCCAGGCTATTTTGGAAATGCGCTTGCAAAGGTTGACAGGGCTGGAACGTGAAAAGATAGTAAACGAATACCACGAAACTCTGGCTCTGATTGAGCGATTAAAAGAAATATTGGCTTCAGATCCTAAAGTCCGCGAAATAATTAAAACTGAACTGATTGAAATAAAAGAGAAATACGAAAATAAACGCTTAACAGTCATTACTAATACCGCTGCTGAAGACCTGGAAGCTGAAGATTTAATGCAAGAAACCGATATCATGATTACTATCACGAGAAACGGTTATATTAAACGAACTTCCCCGGAATTATTCAGAGCGATAGCACGCGGTGGCAAAGGAAGTACAGTGGGTGTGAAAGAGGATGATGTTGTTGAGCATATTTATCTGGCAACAACTCATACCTTTCTTTTAGTTTTCACTTCCGCTGGAAAAGCATACTGGATCAAAGGTTATAAAATACCAGAAGGTGGGAAGCAAGCAACGGGAAGAGCTATAGTTAACCTTCTTCAACTTGGAGAATCAGAAAAAGTTACTGCTCTTCTTCCAGTAAGAAAATTCGATTCAACCAGACGAATTTTTATGGTTACAAAACATGGAGTTGTAAAAGAAACAGCTTTAAATCAATTTTCGAGATTGGCTTCAAAGGGAAAAAGAGCTATTACTTTGGATGAAAATGATGAATTAGTTAGTGCTAAAACACTTAATGGTGGAGAACAGATAGTAATCGCTACCAAGAAGGGTTATGCAATAAGATTTCCCGAATCCGAAGTTCGAACCATGGGGTGTGCAGCAAGAGGAGTTAAAGGTCTGACTTTCCGGGAAAAAGATGACTACGTAATCGGAATGGAAGTGTTCTCACGAGTGAAAGAGACAACTCCCGAAGAAGCTTTAAATGCTGCTCCTTCTGATTCTGATCTTGAAAAAAGTCAACAATCTGAAAATGTTTCCGCTTCGGAAATTCCGAACTCAGAAAATAAAGAAGAGGTTCAACCTGAATTTGAACCAGTAGACATCACCCCAATTGATGAACC
The DNA here is from genome assembly GCA_015233565.1 of Candidatus Rifleibacteriota bacterium. Taxonomy (GTDB): domain Bacteria; phylum Muiribacteriota; class Ozemobacteria; order Ozemobacterales; family Ozemobacteraceae; genus JADFXM01. Next base: position 94,027 of record JADFXM010000001.1, on the reverse strand, counting down.
GGATCTAACTGAGGATGAAACCGAAGCAGATGCTTCAGGACCGACGGAATATATTCCGTATGAGGGAAAACTACTAACTGTTACGGAAAGAGGTTTTGGAAAACCAACTGATATAAACAAATACAGACTTACGCATCGCGGTGGCAAGGGAATAAAAAACTTCAAAACCAGTGAAAAAACCGGTGAAGTGCTGAGTATCAAACGTATGTTTGAAAGTGATGAATTAATGGTCGTTACGACGTTCGGAAAAGTGATCAGATTCAATACTAACACAATGCGATCGGTTAACCGTTTTACTAGGGGAGTAAAATTGATGCAACTTGACCCCGCTGATCGAGTCATTTCTGTGGCTAGAATTCCAGCAAAAGAAGAAAAGGTAGATTGATTTGAGTGAAATAAATGAAACAGTAGCTCCTCCTCCAAAGAAGAAGAGGATCAGATTTTCAACCGAAGTGATGTTTATTGTTTCGGTGGTTTTTTGTGTGTCTCTTTCCATAATTTATCTTTCCAGATATTATTCAATTAGAAATCTTCTTAATAGGGAAGAGGAATTAAAAACGAAAATTGAAGAACTTGAAAGAGATAATCGAAAGTTGAAAGTCAATCTTGAAAATCTTTCTACCCCTGAGGGAATAGAACGACTGGCTCGCGAAAGGCTTGGGCTCGTCAGACCTGAAGAAATAGTGGTGGTTCCAATCCCTCCTCAAACAGCAACACCAGCTACATTTACAAGATAACAAAAAAAATTACCCTTAAAAACTTGATTTTAAGGTGTACTTATGATAAAGTTATAGGAACCAGGAGGAATGGCCGAGAGGTCGATGGCGCCGGTCTTGAAAACCGGAAACCGAAAGGTTCGTGGGTTCGAATCCTACTTCCTCCGTCGGAAGCATGGAGAGGTGGCCGAGCTGGCTTAAGGCAACGGTTTGCTAAACCGTCGTAGGGTCATAAAGCTCTACCGGGGGTTCGAATCCCCCCCTCTCCGATGATGAATGCGCCTGTAGCTCAGTTTGGATAGAGCATCAGATTGCGGATCTGGTGGCCAGAGGTTCGAGTCCTCTCAGGCGCGATTTTTTTGGAGAGATGGCTGAGTTGGTCGAAAGCGCTCGACTCGAAATCGAGTAGGCGAGTTGATAGCTTGCCTCGAGAGTTCGAATCTCTCTCTCTCCGTATTGTTCAGTGTTTTGCTTGGAAAGGTGGCTGAGTTGGTCTAAGGCACACGCCTGGAGAGCGTGAGTGGGGGAAACTCCACCGCGGGTTCGAATCCCGCCCTTTCCGTTGTCCGTGCTAGGCGGAGGGCTCAGGGTCCTCTAAAAACCGCAAATCCCTGTAAGGCGGGTCGAATTCCCATCAGAGGACCTTTTTGGTGGTACCGGCTAGTTCCCATGGCGATGATAGACGGGTTCCACACGGCGAAAGTCCGTGAACTCCGCCAGGATCGGAAGATAGCAACGGTAAACGGCAACATTCGGGTGATGTGGAAGAGCCTGTCTGGAGCAAAGGGTTCAAGATAAGGGCCATTGATTAGGTTCGAAGGTGGGTGCACGGATTCTTTATTTTAGAAAGAGCTGCCATTACCGTGAATCCAATAAAAAAAAGAAACCTCTACCGAAAATACCGGCCAAGTTCATTTTCTGAACTTCTAGGTCAGGATCACATCGTAAAAACCCTCCAAAATGCAATTTCCTCAGGAAGAGTAAGCCATGCTTACATGTTCTGCGGTCCCCGTGGAACAGGAAAAACCTCTACAGCAAGATTACTGGCTAAAATTCTCAATTGTACTAGTCCTGTAAAAGATTCCCAAGGCCTTCCAGATTCTTGTCGAATTTGTGAGAATTGTGTAAAAATCGAAGAATTAACTTATGTCGATATTATCGAAATTGATGCTGCCAGCAATAATAGTGTTGATGACATCAGAGAAATGCGTGAAAAAGTGAAATATCGCCCTATTGAAGGGCAATATAAAATTTATATTATTGATGAAGTTCATATGCTCTCGGGAGCTGCTTTCAACGCTTTTTTAAAAACTCTAGAAGAACCTCCATCCCGGGTGATTTTTATCCTGGCCACAACGGACCCTCAAAAAGTTCCAGCCACTATAATTTCCAGATGCCAGCTCTTTGATTTTCATTCGGTTTCGAGAAAAGTGATTATTGAGCGCTTAAGAGAGATAGTATTAAAGGAAAAAAGTGAAAATCCGGAATTTCCCAATGTTTCCGAAGAAGTATTGCAAATAATTTCTGAGTGCGCTGAAGGCGGATTTAGAGACGCTTTAGGATTACTCGATCAAATTTCCTCAACCTCATCCGGAGCTATCAAGGTTGAAGATGTTCTTGAAATAACCAGACGACTTGGTTTTCAATCACTTTTAAAGATCGGAACTCATTTTTTTAATAATGATGCTGCTTCATTTTTGATTGAATTGAATCTCCTATTTTCCTCAGGCTACGATGTTTCCTCTATCGGAAAAGATTTCCTGGAATTTCTTAGAAAAGCAATGTTATTGAAAATTGATCCAAAATCAGCCCAAGTTCTGGAAATCCCGAAAGATCAGGAAGAAAAATTGTTGTCTTTATGTTTGTTGATTCCGATTGAAAGAATTTTGAATTCAGCACAAAGACTGGAAAGAAATTTATCACTCCTTCGGCATTCTGTGAATCCTAAATTTTTATTCGAAGTTGAGATGCTAAGACTTTGTAGAGGAGATTTTTCTCAAAATCTGGAAATTATTGAAAAAAGAATATCTGAGCTGGAGGTAGCCATCAAATCACCGCGTGTGATCGTTCGTCCGCCCTCATCTGGAATCACTCAAACTTTCAATCCAATTTCCAATTTCAATCCATATCTACAACGTTCAGCTTCCATTTCTACATTGCCCCCGTCTTCTAATACTGATCCAACTGCGATTTCAAATTCGCATTTGCTCACGACTCCACTTTCCTCAGGAGTAAAAAAAAATAAATTTTATGAGGAAAAAGTTGATCAAGATGAAGATTTTCCTGATTTTGACTCTCCGGATCAATTAGAACCCCCTAAATTGTCGAAATCGTTCTCTCAAACGAAAAATTTCTCCGAAATGAATTTGAAGCAGAAATGGAAGGCAGTTTTAAATTTGTTGAATAATAAAAATGTTGCTACGGGAAGTGCTCTTAGTGCTTCGGAAGTTGTTTCCTTTGAAAATCAGATTTTAACAGTGTCTTTTGAATCTGAATTTTCACTGAAAAAGACAAAAGAGCCTCGAACTCACGAATTACTTCAATCAATACTGAATGAAGTTTTCGGTGAGGGAGTGAAGTTAATTGCCACTCAGAAAAATTCAAAAGAAGGTAAGGTTTTCAAGGACTCTAATGAAGAACCTGCTTTTTCTTCCTTCCAGACTAATATCTCCAAACTGGATAAGGAAGCAAAACAAAGATTGCTTTCCAAGCCGGAGATTAAAGATGCACTGGAAATTTTTGGTGGTGAAGTCACCGAAATTGAGAATTAATTAATTTTTTTGACAGTGTAGCAAATTTACCGAAAAAGAAACTTGACGAGGCGGTCGTTGAGCGGAGTTGAAACTGGTCACTGAGCGGAGCCGAAGTGGCCAAAGTTATAAAATAAATTGTTTGTAGGTGAGTCCATCATAATGAATGAAGGAATTAACACAATTGTAGCAAATAACTGGAAAATAATTATCGGCTGAAATGCTACAGTGTCATTTTTTTTTAAACAAGCTGAGTGAATTAAAAGTACTGACGAGTATTTATTGGTTTTCGAATTTTACCTAAGCATCTCTTCTTAGCAGATGGGAACGAGCTTGTTGAAAAATACCCTAAGCATGGTTTCTCTTTTACCTCTCAAAAATTATGCCCCGGAATTTATGCTTGTTTCGCTAGAGTCAAAGCGACTTTGAAATCAACTCCTTGTTGCTGAAAATCAAACTTGGAATTGTCTGATAATCGAAAAAAAGCTAAAATAATATTTAGCGAAAGTTGTATTAATAAAAAGTTGATAAAAGAAAAAAACTATAGGGCACTTTTCATTCATAAAGTATTTGTGGAAATCAAAAAATGGTCAGTGTTTTGAGAGAAATAACCGCTTATGATAGTTGTTTTTATTATTCTTAAAATTTATTAATTGTGCCAGTGGAAAATGTGGATAACTTTGGGGAAAAGCGAAAAGTCTAATGTTGCGAGGTGGAAAAAGAAAATTGAGTGCCCTCTTGACAAGAGCTTTGTAAGCCTATCTATAAAGAGCGTCCAACAATTTTTTTATTTTTTAAAAAATGTGAATTGTCAAGAGGGCAATTGTGGACATTTTTAAGTGTTTGAATGAATTAATTCCTGGTACAGATAAGTTTTCTGGCAGTCTATAATGTAGATTAATTTTTTTTTAGTGGTTTTTGCTGAAAAAGTTGAATGCACGGTTCAAAAATTATAACGATTGTATTTTATGACTTTCGAAATTCATATATAAACAATGCCAATTCCATTAAATAATACCAATTTCAATTTGTTCGTTCATCCAACCTCTTTCGTGTTTCAGGTCTGCGTAAATTCAGAATTCCTGGTATCGATAGTTTGTATTTTCTCGGAAAATAGCTTCAAAAGATATTTTCCTGATTTTGGAATAATTTTCGGTTGGATTTTATCCTGAGACCAACATTCATAAAAATAAATCAGAAGATGCCTTCCAAAGCAACTTGGTGATTCATTAATCGAAAAATGGTATCAAATTTAAATCCCCGAGGCTGGGAAATCTGAAATTGGAGTTGGGTCTGACAGAAATGAATGCTTCAACCATCCAGTTGGCTCCTTATTTTCATGAAAGTTCTGTGTTTTCTTGGAAAATATACCGATCCAACCTCATTTTGATCAAATCAATGTTCTTGAGGTAATGCACATATTTTTTTGGATTGGTATAATGACGCATTTTTTTGGTTGGGCTATGGCAGTAAACGCCTAATCTGCACCATCTCGCTGCGTGTGTTATTTTAATAATTGATCTGATTGATTTTTTCCATTTAAGTGAAAAAAGAAAAACATCTCATTTTTTGATACGAAAATCCATGGATTTAAAGCGTATGTGAAAAACGTTGCGGCGAGTCAGGCTGACAGAGAGCCCAGCCCGCCGCAAACGACTAAGGTCAGATCTCCTGATGCATATATGAATTGATCAGAATTTTTGAGTTTCCAATCGGAAATCCACCAAGCACTTTTCACAGAAAAAAATGTTTATGTGTGCCGAAAACTCTTCAAAAATATGCCAAATGAGTTCATTCTAAATCAGGAGGTCTGAAGGTTCTATTCTTGAAAAAAGTAAAATTACACAAACAGATTAATTGAAGAGTCAGCAGCATAATTTAGGTAATGAGCTACTCCACCTTCTTCTATTCCGTCGAATAATTCTTCTTTCTTTAATCCCATTACGTTCATACTCATTGTACAGGCGACCATTTTAACCCCGGCGTCCATTGCTTGTTTGATTAAATTGGGTAGAGGCTCGACGTTCTTTTCGGACATGACCTGTTTCATCATTGCTGTTCCAAGGCCGGCGAAGTTCATTTTTGAGAGCTTCAAAGCATCTGGACCCATGGGCATCATCATTCCAAACATCTTTTCAACAATTCCTTTGTTGACTGGAGGAGCATCTGTTTTTCTCAAGATGTTCAAGCCCCAAAAGGTGAAAAAAAGAGTCACTTTCATTCCCATGGCTGCTGCACCATTTGCGATAATAAATGTTGCATAAGCTTTATCCAGATCTCCGCTGAATACTACCATTGTCAAAGCGTCTTTTTTGGGAAGCAGATTTTTTGTACATGTTTCATCTGAAGAGGAATTTGACGATGTGGTTATGTTAGATTTTTGAATCACTGCAATATACCTCCCATGATCTGATTTTACCTGAACAAGCCTATTTCCTGATCTTGAACACCAGGCAGCAGAATCGTTTAAGAAGCCTGGATCTGTTGAATAAACTTTTAAGATTTGACCACTTTTCAATATTTCCATTTTTTCGCGCATTTTTAATAATGGCCCAGGACATTGCAACCCACAAGCGTCAAGTTCAAATACTTCTCCTTCTGGAATGGGTTCCTCTTTAGACTCAGAACAATATATTTCGCATACAGTTTTTGGTTGCGGCTGTTTAAGTGCATCTTCGTGATACATTGCCCAAGTTTTATATCCCCCAATCAGATTTTTAACTGAAAATCCTTTTTGAGAAAGAACTCTTTGAGCTAGGTATCCGCGAAAGCCGACTTGGCAATACAAAAATATTTCCTTCTCTTTAGGAATTTCGGATAATCGCTCTCTTAGTTGATCAATAGGGATGTTTATTGATCCTGGAATATTCCCGTTTCCAAACTCAGTTGGCGTCCTTACATCCACTAAAATGAATTCATCTTTTTTTCTTGAATCAAGTTCTTCGACCCACAATGCTCTGTGCTCTCCGCTTATAATGTTTTGGGCAATCATTCCCGCCATATTTATCGGGTCTTTTGCCGAACCGAAAGGAGGAGCATAAGCTAATTCGAGATTTGTCAGATCCTCAACGGTCATTTGCCCGGCAATGGCGGTGGCCAAGACGTCAATTCGCTTGTCAACACCTTCGGTTCCGATAATCTGTGCACCAAGGATTCGACCGCTTTGTGGGTCAAAAAGTAATTTAATCGTCATGGGAAATGAGTTGGGATAATAACCTGCATGATTTTCGGGATGTAAATATACTTTGGAGAAAGCTCTATTTTTTCGTTTTAGACTTTTTTCAGACAATCCTGTTTGGGCTGCGGCATAATCGAAAATTTTGCAGATCCAAGTACCTTGAGTTCCTTTATATGCTTTCTTCCTTTCAGGAAGAAAAATTGAATCAGCAGATAGCCTTCCTTGCCTATTTGCTGGGCCGGCGAGCGGAACAACAGATCTTTCCCCGCTTAGTCTATCAAAAATTTCAGCAGCATCCCCTATTGCATAAATATCAGGATCGCTGGTTTTCAAAAATTCATCTACTGCTATTCCTCCGCGTTCTCCTATTTTTAATCCCGCATCTTTAGCAAGTTTGACTTCAGGTTTGACACCTATTGCCAGTATTACCATATCGGTTTCAAAAGAGTTTCCTCCGGAAATTTGAACTGCCAACCTGGAATTTGCCTGGGAAATGGAATTTAATTGAGTCCCAAGTTTTAAGTCCACTCCATGAAATTTTAGATGTTGATGAATAATCGAGGTCATTTCCGGGTCCATGGGAGGCATTACCTGGTTTTCTCTTTCTATAAGAATGACGGAAATTTTTCGATTAATCAGATTTTCAATCACCTCAAGCCCGATAAATCCTCCACCTACTACTATCGCATGTTTTACATTCCGGTTATTTATGCATTCTATTATTCGATCCATGTCGGGAATTGTTCTTAAAGTAAAAATGTTGGGAAAATTAATTCCGGGTAATGCCGGTTTAAAGGGTTCAGCGCCGGGAGACAAAATTAAGTTATCGTATTTTAACTCTGCCTCTTTTTCCGAAGAGACTTCTTTCACCCTTACAGTCTTATTCTGACGGTCAATTGAAATTGCCTCATGATTAACCAGGACATTAATATTGAAACGCTTTTTTAAAGAATCAGGAGTTTGGAGGAACAAAGCATCTCTGTCTTTTATTATGTTTCCGATATGATATGGAAGACCGCAATTGGCGAAGCTTACAAAGTTTCCTCGCTCGATAATCGTGATTTCGGAATCTTCAGACAATCTTCTTGCTCTTGCTGCTGCCGATGCTCCACCAGCTACCCCACCGATAACAATTATTTTTTTCATTGTTATTTTTCCTTTCGTTAAAGATTAATTTTCTTGGCTATTTTGTCCTGACAACTGTATAAGCAATCTAATAGATGCTGCAGCTCGGGAATTGATAAATAATACATTGATAACGTTCCTTCCTTTCTGAAAGAAACAACTTTTCCCGATTTAAGAATTTTCAGTTGATGTGAAACCACAGATTGGGGTGCATCGATACTTTTTTGCAGTTCGGATACCGATTTCTCCCCTGAGGCAAGCGCCTCAAAAATTTTTAATCTAAGAGGATGACCGATACTTTTAAAAATTTCGGCCGCGAAGGGAATAAAATTCTTTTGCAAAGAAGTTTTTTTATTCATATATGTTAATATACACATATATGAATAAGATGTCAATCGAACTTTTTTTGACAGAAATAGTGTAAAAGTTGCGAAAATCGAGCTATGATTGTCCTATGAACGGAATTCACTTTGCAATCATTACTTAGGTTATGGAAATTTTTCAAAAAAAAACCATTGGAAACCCTGTTTTACAGTATCCTCGGCAAAAAATAGGTAATTCTGATTTCGCTGGGTTGGTAATGATTGTTTGTGTTTTGACTTTTTTTTCAATCTGTAAATGGCTTGGGGCATATGAAAAGAGGATTCCTGAAATCTACCTATACCTGGATTATTTAGATTCCTCAAAATTTATGAGGTTAAATGACCCTTTAAATAAGGGATTACAGCTTGGTTTGTTAGCAAATCCGGGATCTTTTGAAGATTTTAAGGTTTTAAAAAACCGAAATGTAGTTTTCTTTTTGCAATCAATTTCTCCTGATTATCAGACGGAACCGGGAATGATCTATCGACAGGTTTTTGATGATCTTCCGGCTAAAGCAAATTGGGGGAATCATTCAATGGAGCATAATGATGCACGTGGTGTTTTTGGATTATCTGAAATAGGCAGGCCCATTTTTAGGCCCTGGGGAGCATTTCATAGTTGTGGGCCTGGAATCCTGCAAAACTTCGAGTTTCCTGATGTATTCCCATTGGGAGTGAATTTCGTGTCTGGAAAGAAATGGTATTCCATTCCGAATGGGAGTTGGTATCAAAGTTGGAATTACCTTCCTGCCCAAGGGCTTTTTGATAGGTCATTTAAAATTTTCCGTGATTCAGTTGAAACACGCAATTATTCATGGTGGTATAAAATTTTGAAGGCAGATGAAAAACCTGAAAATAAGATTTTTTTTCTTGGCGGCCTTGATCGAGAGCGAATGACCAGATTTTCCATAAATGCATGTCTTGAAGATTGCGGAAATTGCGAAAAAAGTTCTTTTTTTGAGGATCCCCCCCCGCAGGCTAGTTTTTTTTGCGGAGAAAACGAAAGTGAAAGTGGATTGGAAAACTATGTTTTTGCCAAAACTCCGGGAAAAACGCAATACCTCCTGGCTAAAGATGGTGCCCCTGTTGAAGATTCAGTTGAAATTATCGGAGATGAAGGGGGGGCATTGTCCTTTGGTGAACTGGAAGGAAGGAGAATGCTCTGGTTTGATCGACGCTTTAACGAAAAAAAGAGGTTTTTCGTTTTAAGTAATGGAGTATTCAATAAATGGTTAAAAGAGGTTCGTCCAGATTTTCCGGGTTCTTTTTCTCTTGATATTGCTGCAATAAAAGGGTTAGATGAATACGGAAAAAAGGTTTTAATTTGTGGTTATGATAGAAATCGTGGATTAGTACTTTGTTTCATGTGGAACAAAAACGACTTTCAAGAAATTAAGATAACAGATTTTAAGCAAATTTTGATTGGTTCTGAAATTGAAGATATTAGAATTTATAATGATTTTCGGCTATTTTTTGTTAAAATTTGGGGCACTCCTCGTTCACTAATTGAAGAAGGAAAAATGTTTCGTGATGTGATAGGTATTATCGATGATGGTTTTAACACAGTGGGAAAAGGAAGACTTGTTTTTGAACAGAAGTGGATTGCAGAAATTTTGATGATGGATCTGGATTTCACTGGCGCAGAATCAATTGCTGCTATACCTCTTGGAGAGAGCCATATGTCTAGAGAGTTTGAATTTCCAGTTGAAAAATATTCTGAAATAATATGTGGCGGAAAACTTGTTTCTACTTCTTCTGTTAAGCTTGGAGAATGGAGTGCACCTGTTCCGGAATATTTCGACTCGTTCAAACAGCCATCACGTGTGTTGATTGACATCCTGAATGGAAACAAATTTTAAGAACTGGAGATTTTAATGATTACAATTCAAATCAAAAAACGAAAATTGAAAATTCCAAAAGTAAATGCGATGCTAGTTTCAATTTTTTTTTGGTATTTCCAATTTTCTGTCTGGCCGGGAATGATTCATTAGAAGAGTGGAAAATTGATTCAGAAAATACAAACAGTAACATTAACAAAATAAATAAAGCAAAAATCTGTTTGAAACTAAAAGCACTAAATCGGCATATACAGAAGCCTTTTTGAGGTATTGCTGCCATTATCGGTTTTTCTTTAAGAAAATTTACATTTTCGAAAATTTACCTTTCCCAAATAATTTGATAGAATCACTCTTTAAAAAATATGCTATTTTAGAAAGAAATTCGGTGCCATGTTATTAAGTTGGGATAACGGCATTTTGTGCCATTTCGAGCAAAGCAAAGAAACTTGGTTTTTGCTGTATAATATTAGTGACATCTTTAACAAATTCCGTCCACATATTTAGAAAAAAAGTGACTCTCAATGATTCTCCACACGAAAGTAACATATAGGAAGTTTGTACTTATGGCAAATACCAGTTGCTCTGATTGGCAAAAGGGCGTGTTGTAATGAAACCTTCTGAATGCGAATTACTTCACGAGCTATTTGAATTCCAAGCAGATCTTTATCCCGACAATATTGCTATTTCATATGGGTCAGAAAAATTAACGTATAAGACTCTTGAGAAACGTGCTAATCAGGTTGCACATTATCTTCGGAGTATGGGTGTGAGTCGAGGAGATTACGTAGCAGTGATGATACCACGGTCTCCAAATTTATATATTATTTTATTGGGAATACTTAAATCGGGTGCAGCTTATCTTCCCCTGGATCCGGATTACCCAATTGACCGAATTCATTATATTCTATCTGATTGTCATGTTCATACCCTTATCACGGTATCCTCATTATCTGGAAGACTTCCAAAAGGTGCATGGAAACTCTTGGAGTTTGATAAGAGTCTTACGGAAATATTCAAAACCTCTTTTCTTCGTATAACGCGAAACGTTTCCCAAACAACTTCGCAGGATGTTTGTTACATAATTTACACTTCGGGGTCAACAGGAAAACCTAAAGGTGTCCAGATTGAGCATAGAAATGTGGTTCATCTTGTTCGAGCGGAGGGTGAAATTTTTCACCTCGCTTCCCGAGATTTAATATATCAAGGTTTTTCTATTGCTTTTGATGCGTCAGTGGAAGAAATTTGGCTGGCTTTTTTTGCAGGAGCAACATTGGTGCCTGCAACACCTGAAATGGCACATTCTGGGCCCGAACTTTCCAGAATGCTTACCGAGTTGGGAGTGACCGTTCTTTCTTGCGTTCCAACGCTTTTATCTATGTTGACTGAAGACATCCCAACTCTTCGCTTACTGATCCTTGGTGGGGAAGCATTTCCCACCTCTTTGATGCAGAAGTGGGTCCGACCTGGATTACGAGTGGTGAATACCTATGGTCCCACTGAAACAACGGTTATCGCTACTTATTCCGAGTGTCACCCAGAAAAACCAGTTACTATAGGGAAACCGGCTCCTGGCTATTCGATTTTTTGCCTCGATGAATCTTTTCAAAAAGTTCCTGAAAACACTTGTGGAGAAATTTTTATTGGAGGGTTGGGGTTAGCACGTGGTTATCTGGGTAGAGCTGACCTAACGGCTGAAAAATTTATTCCGAATCCATTTGGAGAAGGACGTCTTTATCGCACCGGCGATCTTGGATGTTTTAACTCCGAAGGTGAAATTGAGTTTCGAGGGCGCATCGATGGGCAGGTAAAACTGAGAGGATTTCGCATAGAGCTCGAAGAGATTGAAAATGCTCTTAGAACCTGTTCGGGAGTGCGTTCTGCAGCAGTGGCAGTTAGAGAAGACCTTCCCGGGATTCAGCAGCTAGTGGGTTATTTGATTCCTTCAGATGTGGAGATTGATGAAGAACGAATCCGAGCGCACCTTGGAGAATTTCTTCCTCCATTTATGATCCCAACGATCTTTGAAACAATTGATAAGTTTCCAATTTTGACCAGCGGAAAGGTTGATCGAGCAAAACTTCCGGTTCCTCGACCAAAAAAAAATGGCACTTCGGAAAAAGAAATTGACCTTCCTCGCAATTTTACTGAGCAACGTATTGCTTCCATATGGGAAAAATTGTTTGTCTCGCACAGAAAAATCTCTCGGAATGCAGATTTTTTTCATGATCTTGGTGGTCACTCTCTTCTTGCTGCAAGCTTTGTGTCAATGTTGCGAAGTGATCCTGATTTTCATGACCTTTCAGTTCTTGACGTATATTCTTTTCCGGTTCTTTCTGCGTTGGCAGGTGAAATCGAGAAACGGCGAGCCAGGAAAGAACAAATACCGACTAAACAGAGCAAACCGAACCGCGCTACAAATCTTAATTATTGGTTATGCGGGTTATTACAAATTTTAGGATTATATGTGCTCATTGAGTTTGCGGGACTTCAATGGCTCATTCCATATTTTGCTGAAGATATGCTTGCCAGGTTTGGAATTCCGGTTTTTGGTGCATTTGTATTATGGTTTGGGATGTACCTTCTCATGTTTCCGATTTCGATTATTGGCAAATGGCTTATCATAGGACGCTATCGGCCTGGTGTGTATCCTGTGTGGGGTTTTTATTACTTGCGCTGGTGGCTTGTTGAGCGTTTACAATCCATGGTTCCATTGCATTTTTTAATGGGGACACCCTGGCTTGTTGCCTATGCACGGTTAATGGGAGCAAAAATCGGTAAAAATGTGTTTCTTGGGACTGACCATTTGTGCATTTATGATTTGTTGAAAATTGGGGATGGGACAAGCATAGGGCAGGAAGCTTGTCTATTGGGATACGTAGTTCGCAATGGATGGCTGCATATTTCGTCAATTTCGATTGGAAGCGGATGTTTTGTTGGACCACGCTCCGTCCTGGCCAATTTTTCCGAAATGGAAGATGGGGCACGATTGGAAGGTTTGAGTCTCTTGCCTGAGGGGCAACGAATTCCAATTGAACAAACCTGGGCAGGTTCACCGGCAATTCCGTCGAATTCCAGTAAATTCAAAAGTAAGAAAAAAAAGTTTTCAGTAATTCACCAAAAAAATGTTTCCACTCCATTTAGTATTTTTTTACAAACAATTGGAATTCTTGTCTTGATGTTTCTTCCTATTTTGGCTGTTCTTCCTGGAGGTTGGGTAACTTTATATTTTGAACAACGAATTCCAGGCTCCTGGCTTTGGTGTTTCGCCCCAATAATAGGGCTTACCTTTATTCCAACATTTCTTTTTGAAATTGTTTTACTAAAGTGGTTCATTTTAAAAAAAGCACCGGTAGGAACCTTTCCTTTATCTAGCACTTCATATGTGCGTAAATGGTTTGTCGATCAGGTTCTCGATCTTAGTTTGGTAATTGCTGGCCCCGTTTATGCAACCCTTTATGTCGTGCCATGGTTTCGACTTATGGGTGCCTATCTTGGGTCATTTGTGGAAATTTCGACTGCACATTCAACAACCCCTGATCTATTGCACATGGATGAGGGTAGTTTCATAGCCGATTCGGTGTCCCTTGGGGTTCCTCATATTGAACGTGGCTGGATTACTTTGGCTCCTACACGAATTGGAACCCGGACTTTTGTTGGCAATAGTGCAGTTGTGCCTGCCGGAAAGGCACTTGGTCCGGGAGGCCTACTAGGTGTGGCTTCCACAACCCCGGAAATTTCACCAGGTGCCGAACAATCTGGCACCAGTTGGTTAGGATCACCTTCCTTTTTCTTGCCACGAAGACATATAAATACTGCTTTTCCTTCAGCAACGACATATCATCCAACGACTGAATTGATCGTTAAACGCCTAATGATTGAATTTTTCCGAGTGACATTACCATCCACTTTTACATTTTTTTTGGATGGATTGCTGGTTTTGACACTCATTTCCGTTCAAAGCAAATTTGAGAACTTTGCAATGATTTTGTCTCTTCCGTTATTATACCTGGCATTTGGAGTTGTGGCTGCATTGATTGTTACTTTGGCAAAATGGATACTCATTGGGCGCTATCGGTCGGATGAAAAACCTCTTTGGTCAACCTTTGTTTGGCGAACCGAGCTGATTACGGCTCTGCATGAACATCTTGCGGACCCATTTCTCGTTCGCATGTTACGTGGAACTCCATTTATTTCCTGGTTCTTCCGTTTGCTTGGTGCAAAAATTGGTGCCAGGGTTTATATTGAAACAACTTCACTGACCGAATTCGACTTGATAAGTATCGGGGATGATGCTTCATTGAATCAGGATAGTGTAGTACAGACGCATCTTTTCGAAGATAGGGTCATGAAAATGTCGAACATTCAGATTGGAGATGGCTGTACTCTTGGAATTCGGGCAATTATTCTCTATGATACAGTAATGGGACAAAAAGCTTCGCTTGGAGATTTATCATTACTGATGAAAGGGGAGACCCTTCCTGATTCAACATCGTGGACGGGTTTGCCGTGCCGCCTTGATTCAAATTTTACTCGATAAAAGCGATCTATTCGTGTATTCTGAACTAAGGCAACTTATATATAAGGAGTGAAAGATGAGCGAAAAAAATGTGCCAAATCTTTCCCAAGGTGAAATTGAAAAAATTTTGAAATTGGAAGACACAGCTGTGCTTTGCACTGCTCTCCAAAATGAGCCATATGGAGTTCCGATTTCGTATGCACTATTAGATGGAAAAATTGTTTTTCATTGTGCAATAAAAGGACGGAAGCTGGACATAATCAGAAAAAACCCTGCTGTCCATTTAATTGTTTTCAGACACCCAGATGGAATTGCTCCTCATCCTGAAGGAGATTGCAAATATCGATTTGAGTCAGTTTTTATTACTGGAAAAGCTTGCATAATTGAAGATGTTTCTGACCGATTAGTTTGGCTTAAGCGTTTCAAAAAATATTTTGATGAAAGGCTGAATCTTCCACTTGACGAGAATCCGGTTACAGAAAAGGCTGCTGAAATATGTGGATGTGTTGTTATTGAAATCGAGCAAGTGTCTGGACGAAAAAAAGGATAATATAAGGTACTTTAAATCACTAGTAAATGAGTCCAAAATAGTTTGTCGGGAAGAATCGGGAATCGAAGTGGCTTTGGGAAATCAGTGAAGTTAGTTTGTGTTATTGTTAACCGATTTAATATCCTCAGAATGTTTCTCTAAAACATTTTTTATTTTTGAAATCAGCTTATCAAAAGAATATGGTTTTTGGAGAAAATCGGCCAGATCTTTTTTATCGAAATTATTTGTTGCTTCTTCTTCGCTATAGCCACTTGTTAAAATAATCGGGACATCGCTTTTGATCTTCTTCAGTTCTCTAAATGTTTCTTCTCCGCCCAGATCAGGCATTGTTAAATCCAGCAAAACCAAACGAACATCTGGAGAATGAGATTGAAAAGCTGTAATTCCGGCTTGGCCATTAGAAGCATCTAATGTTGTAAACCCAACTTTTTTCAAAATCTGAATAATAGAAGATCGTATAAAATCATCATCCTCAATTACCAAAATTTTTCCATACGAACGCCATTCTTCGATCATTTTTGCTGTTTCCCTTGCCTTTTCGACAATTTCATCACCTTTATCAATTATGGGAAAAAATAACTTGACTGAAGTTCCATTTCCGATTTCGCTGGTAACTTTGATGGTTCCTTTGTGGCCACGGACAATTCCGTAGACGGTTGGTAATCCAAGCCCTCTCCCAACTAATTTTGTGGAAAAAAATGGGTCAAAAATCTGTTGTTGAATCTCCTGGGTAATACCACATCCAGAATCTAATACCTCAATAAAAAGATATTTTCCGGTTTGTAAGTCTTCCGAAAATTGGCATTCTCTTAAAAAAGCTCGATTACAATCAACTATTCCACTATTTATAGAAATTTTACCATCTCTGGGTCCAATGGCTTCAACGCTATTTGTGACCAAATTGATAATCGCCTGCATAATTTGAGAAAAATCGCCATTTATAGTTGGGAGGTTTTCAGGAAAAGAAATTTTCAAATCACAGTTTTTTGGAACTGAATTTTCCAGCAAATTTTTTATTTGCTTAAAAAGATCTGTTATTTGCAAATTTTGGATCATCAGTTTTCCCTTCCCTGTTAGGGCAAGCATTTCTTTGGAGAGATTTCCGGCGTTTCTGGCAGAAACAACTATTTTTTGAATATAGTCTCTAATAACCGAGTTCGGTGGTAAGGCCATGATAGCAATGTCAGCATAACCGAAAATTCCGGTCAAGATATTATTGAAATCATGGGCGATCTTTCCGGCTAATTTTGCAAGGCTTTCAAGTTTCCGACTTTGCATAATTCTCTCTTCAAGTTTTCTTCGCTCTTCAGAAGACCTTTTCAAATCAGTTATATCCCGGATAACACATTGAAAAAACATTTTTCCGGATAGAATAATATTTTGGACAGTCATTAATACATCCCGTTTTTCGCCTTTCTTTGAAAAGAGCTGTGTCTCCAGATCACCCCTCCCATCATTTTTATTCCGATCAAAAATTAGTTTTAGTTCCCCATTTTTTGCGGGAAGATGGTAATCAAAAATCTTTAATTTGCTGAACTCCTCTTTGCGGAATCCTAGCTGGGAACACGCAAAGTGATTAAATTCGAGGGGAAGGAAAGTTTCAGGATCAATAATAATTATTCCGTCTGGAAATTGTTCAAACAATCTTCGATAGCGTAACTCCGCTTCGCGAAGCCTTTTTTCTGACTTGGCCCGTTCAATCGAAAATCGGATAGAACGAGTTAATAGATCTGAATCAATTTGCCCTTTTACCAAGTAATCCTGGGCTCCCTCTCTGACAGCATCAATTCCCATTTGTTCATCGTTAAAACCGGTAAGTACAATAATTGGAACATAGGGAATTGCAGAGAGTGCCACTCTGAGTGTGGACAAACCACGATTATTGGAAAAGTCGAGACCCAGAAGAATTATGTCTATTTCTTTCTTTGAAAGGTAATCCAGGGCTACAGAAAAGTTTTCGGCGAGCTCAAGCTGAAAAGCGCTCTCTTTAAGTTCTCTACGAAGCGTTTCCAGGAGTTTTACATCATCCTGATTACTTTCGATCAAAAGTACTTTCACATAACTCAGATCCATAAAGACGAAATCCTCTCTTTATTATTTCTTCGAATCATTTTTTGCAATTTTTTTGTAACGTCTCATTTTTTTGGAAAAGCCTCATTCTAAGTCATTTTGGTAGAAGCAATTTTTTCCTGTTGGGTAGGAAAAAAAATCGCTTCAAATGCTTTAAATTTACCTTTCCTTTTTTTATTCAATTCTATTTTTTTCGTGCTTCGAACATACAGATTTGCTCAAAACGCACTTTTTTTAAGAAAACAAACCGCTCTGAAAAATAAACTCCTTTTTCACAGAGAAAAAAAGTGTTGGACAAAATTCAGCAAATTAATCTAATTAAAAGTAACCAAAACCGGAGTTTTCAAACTCATTTTAGGTTTTTGGGGTCTTCGAAAAAATCATTTTCCTCTCAAATTTGTTTCAATTATAATGCTTCAATAAAAAAAAATCAAACTTGCGATTTTTTTTTATTCATGGCATTTTTTATCAACTATGAAAAGATTATACAAATTATTTTTGATATTGATACTTCTTGCAAACAGCTATTGTGTTCTTGCCAAAGGCAAAATGGCAACTCAGTCTGTTCCCATTGCTAAAGAGGGGGAACAGGAAGTTCTTTTGAAGAACGAAGTTCTGACGTTTCTTTCCGAAAACAACTGTAGGAAAGCTGGTGAAGGTTATCTTTTTTTAGCCAAACATTATATAGAACTTGAAAATTCGGATAAAGCCCTTGAAGTCCTAAAAACGTTGGTTAGAGCGGAAAATATCGAACCGCAATATAAATGGGATGGAGAGCTTTTAGCGGCTGAAATTTACGAAAAAGACAAGAATTATGAAAAAGCCATAAAAGAGCTCGACCGTTTGATTTCCTGGAATCCGGATAGAAAATGGTTTGTAAAAGCTAAAGTTGCTCGTGCCAAAGTTCTTGGAAGAGGAATGAGTAAAATTGATGACTTGTTTAAAGCGTATCAAAAATATTTCCAAAAGTTTCCGGAGCTTCCGGAATTTGAAGAAATGCACTATTTAATGGGTTTTGAACGTGGGTATGATTTGGAGATTGCAAATACTGGATTTCTTGCATGGGAAGAAATCACATTTTTTCATGAAAAGGATGCAGCTGATTTAGCTGCTTTAAATCGTGCTATTTTTTATGCATATGATTTGCAGGAACCGGAAAAAGGCCTGAAAATTCTATGGGAAATACAAAGACCTTTCGATAATGAAGCCGCTATAAATTCTCTTTTTGTTGCTGGATCAATATCCCAATATCATATTCCAAATCCTGATTTTAAAGTTATTTCCGAAAATTATGAGGAATTTATTAGAAAAACGGAAAATCTTTCAGGTTACCGAACAGCACACCTATTACTTGGATCTCTTTTAGTTGATTCAACGAAAGATTACAAAGCTGCCATTGATGTTTTTTCTGAGTTAGCCACTGTTCCAGCCAGGTTGATTGCAACTCCCTCGATTTCACTTAAAAAGCGTCGGGAGCAGGAAATTGAAGATTTGGAATGGGCAAAACAAGGTTTAAAGATGGCTGGGTATGCTGCTGAGTACAAGCTCAAGGATCTTGACAGGGCAAGAACTTTGTATGAAAAGGCCACAGAGATTGAAACTGAGCGGTTAAAAAAAGCGGGTGGTGAAACTGACTATTGGCTTCCAATAGCTCTTTTAAGAACCGAACCCAAAATATCGCCTGCGGAATCACTATTCGAACAAGCATATGAAAAGTATCGTAGCAGGGACATAATTGCAGCGGTTTCAATTTTTGAATCGTTTGTAGCAAGTTATCCCAATCATGAATTGTGTCGTGAAGCCCTTTTTAGGTTAGCTTTTATTACAGAAAACGATCTTAAGGATCTTGACAAAGCGATAGATTTATACCAGCAGTGTATTACAAAAGCAGTTCCACACAAATCCTCATGGAATCTCGATAAATTGATCGATTGGGGACGAATAGACGAAGTCCGATACCGTTTGGGAAATCTCAAGCTCATTCACAGGAAAGATCCGTTAGGTGCGGTTAAAGACTTTGAAGATCTTCTTTCGATGCATCCTGACAGTTCCTGGGGGGAACAATCCCTTAAGGATACAATCACTATTCAAAAAAATGATCTACAGGATGATGCTGCGGCACAAAAATCCATGATCAGATACGTTGAGCTCTTTCCTGACAATAAAAGCGCTCAAGAATATCGGAAGGAACTTTATTCAAAGCTAATCAAGCAGGATCAACCTGAGAAAGCTCTTGAAATGTTAAGAGATTACCTGGATCATGAGTCCCCAGACGAAGATGATTTTCTGAAATTAAAGAAGGAATGGAGGGATTTGGCCTTTAAAATCAGAGAAAAGGACATCAGACGCAAATTGGAAAAAGCAGCACCATTTGACAAGGCTGTTTTATATTCAGATTTGATCCCGGTACTGTCACTGGCTACTTCTTCAGCACCTTTGGAAGACTATGTAAAAGAAGTTGAGTCTGCAGATTTAGATGATGAAATCAGGTGGAAAATTATTTACCGTATTGCTATTGAAATGTACAACGATTTTCCCGACAAATCAGCTGCTATTTTTCAAAAACTGTCTGAAACTTCATCAGGAACAATGCGTTTGACATGCTTTTTAACACTAGGAAATCTAGCTTACCGAATTGAGAAATCAGTTGATAAATCTGTAAAATATTATGAAGCTTCAGCTTCAATGACTGACCCGCTGGATCCTTTATTGGAAGCTCCCGAATATCGACTTGGGCGCCTTTACCTAGTTCAGGGAGAAGGAATTAAGGCCGTCGAAAAATTGACTGAATTCGCCAGACGTTTTCCCAAAAGTCGGTATCTTGCGAAAGCTTGGTATACGATGGGATTGGCATATATGGCAATGCATCAACCACAGACTGCCAGAAGTTTTTTGATGCGTGCTTCTCGATTATCTCCAGCATTAGCGGATAAAATTAGAGAAACATTAGATAACCTTTCTAAAGCAGAAAACCCGGATCAATGGATTGCAAATAGAAGTGGAAAGAGGAAGATAGAACGCGAGAAAAAACTTAAGGAAAAAGAGAACGCTACTCAAACTGCAAAGATAGAGGCAGGAAAACCCGAAACAAAGGAAACAAATGAAGTAAAAAAGGAAAAAGCTACGGAAAAGAATGAAACTACAGCTTCAGAGGCAGCCGTTCTTTTAGCAGGGCTTTCATCAGAAGATCTGGAAAAGCGGTTTGTTGAAGCTAATTCTGAACCAAAGCCGGATGGTGACAAAATTGTTCCCATTTTAATTGCCGCCCTGAAAACAAAAGTGAATCCCAAATTTTCTAAAAAAGCCCTATTACACTATATTTCCTGGCGATTTTTCCGACAACCATCTTTGGAATCATTTGCCGGTGAAGCACAGGAAATACTTACGGCACGAAACTATCCTCCTGATTATTCTGAACTACTTTTCCGACTTGCCCAGGACCAGGATCGCTTCCTAAAAAATTATGAGGGAGCCAATAAGTCCTACTTCGAATATCTTTCATTTTTTCCAGACGGAAAAAGAGCTTTAGCTGTGCGGGAACGAATCCCACAAGTTTATGAATTAGCCAAAGACAAAAAAAATGCACTTCGTTTTTACGAAAAACTGATTGAAGATTCGGGGGTCCCAGCTGAATCAAAGGTTGAAGCTTGCTTAAGAAAAGCCGGAGTCGAAGAGCATGACGAGAAAAAGCAAGAGGCGATCAAAACGCTTGAAAGCGCGCTTTCTTATGAAACCAAAAGGAAACCGGAGATTTATATCAACCTTGAAAGATTAACCGATGATTTTGAGAATATCAAACGTGCACTGGAATCGACTGGTGATGAGAATTTCCGTTTTGCTGCATTAAAGCGAATGATCCGGAAAGCTGAAAAGGATGATAAATACGATGAAGCTGTGGCCCTTCTTAAGAAATATAAAGCCGAATTTATTGATCCTAAAGCCCAGGTGTGGCTTGAAAAGAAATTCAATGATCTGGGAAAACGAGGTGAAATGTCGGATATAGAGGATAAACTTGAAAAATTCCCTGAAGACAATGAAACTCCCAAGAGACTTTTTCAGTTAGCACATATGGTGGAAGGTGTTGATGACACTAAATATCGCTCCCAGGATCTGTTCTACGAAATAACACTTGTTTATCCAACTTCTGAGTTTTTCAAAGAAAGTAAAATCAGGGCTGAAAACACGAAAACAATAAAAAATATAGACGCGATCGGTGATAAACTCAAAGAAGGAACCAAGGAAGGGGAAGGAGATGAGCTTCTCCTTGAAAGAGCAAGACTATATGAAAGCGCTCTGAAAGATTCAAATCATGCTCAAGAGGATTATGAGGCATTGTTAAAGTTGTTTCCTGATTCCCCCAGACGTGATGAAGCATACCTTGGACTAGGTGAAATAGTTTTAAAGCAGGAAAAGGATTCAGAAAAAGCAAGATTGCTTTGGGAAAAAGGGCTTTCAGTTACAGTGGATCCTAAGAGCAGAGAACAATTGCTCGAAAGAATTGATAATTTGAAGCTTTTTCGTGAGACAATATTTTCTGAGAAATCTGAAGATCATGAAAAAGGCGAGGAAGTGATCTTTCGGATCTGGCGAGTGGATGGAAACATCGAATACGCGCTTGGTCTGATTATGGAAGCTCTGGAAAAAATGGAAACAAAACCTCAAAAAGCTCGTCTTTACTATCTTGCAGGCCGAATTTTTGAGGAAACGGGAAATTTCTCTGATGCGTATGCCTATTTTGACCGTGCATTAAGAAGTTATGTCCATCCGCGATTGAGAAAAGATCTTGTTATGTATCGAATGGCAAGACTAAGAAGAAATCAAGGAATGCTTGAAGATGCGGAAAAATTGTTCAAATCATTGACTTATCGTTATCCACAAAGCAGGTATTGCCGCTCTGCATTTTATTATCTTTATAAACTCGAAATGGAAAGAAAGAACCTTGCTCAAGCCCATTATTACATAAATCGCCTGTTGGAGATTCGAAGTCTCTTTCCGGAACATCGAAAGTATCTTGGTGACCTTGAAAAGAAACTTACTGCGGATTTGAGTATCGAAAAAATGAAGGATTTGAGCAAAATCTCCCAATCAGGTGATTCCACTTTCAAATATTTTGAAGGAAAAATTCTCGAAAATGACATTGGGGATATTGACAAAGCTGTGGCAGCTTATGAAGAATTTTTAAAAACGGATCCACCAATTTCAAAGGCCCGTGATGTGTTGTTGAAAATGGCAGATCTGGAAGAAAAGAAAAAAGACTACGTAAAAGCGGTTTATTATCTTGATTCAATACGAAAATCCCAGAAACCAGCGCCTGAAGACCTTGAATTGGTAATAAGGATCGGAGATATCGTCGAGGATCGACTATCAAATCAAGAATTGTCCAGTCTTTACTATCAAACAATTGAGGATGATTACAGAGATGTTCCCAACGTTAGAAAGTTCGCTCAAAGTAAACTCGAAAGGTTTGAAGAAAAGAAATTGGCGAAAGTTGAGCCGTCACGAGCGAAAAAATCGGCAAAGAGAGAATATACCGAAGAAGATGAAGCTATTATTGACAACATGAAAGATATCAAAGCTACGCTCATCGAAGATAAGCAGGATTACACCAAAGCTGAACGTGAATTGGTTGCACTTTGGGAAGAAAACCCAAAATCAATGGCTACTCTTGAGATTCTTAAAATGCTTGCTGATTTAAATATGAAGCAGTTGATGGACCCGCAAAAAGCGGGAGAGTATTATGAGAAGTGGCTTAGCGAGAATCCAAATGATCCGGCATCAGATGACATCACCATGGAATTGTTTGATTTGTACATGGAAAAGCTAAAGAATGGCCCCAAGGCTTTGGTTTTGCTTGAAAATTGGGTAAGGCAAAATCCGACTTCACCTATGATCATGGAGGCAGAATTCAAACTTGCGCTTGCGAACGAAATGTTAGTCCGAAATTTTGATGAAGCACGCCGAGCATACCAGCGAATTATTGATACAAAGCGGAACGAGCCAATCGTGCATGAAAGTTATTTCCGCATGGGATTTGTCCTGAGAGAGGGTTTTTCAGATTATGACAATGCAATTAAAACTTGGGAAGAAATGAACAACCTGTTTTACAACAACAAATTCTCTCCGGATGCCCAGTATGCGATCGCCTATACCTACGAAGTTTACAAACGAGACTATACAAATGCACGCGCGAACTACGAAAAATTCCTGAATCTTTTCCCCAACAGCCCATTACAAAACCAGGTTCGCGAAGCTCTATTGCGAATTCAAGGAAAAAATTGAGTATTTATACACTTGAGATAGGTAAATTTGCTACAATTCTGTTAAGAAAATGATTAATTTTGCTTGAGCCGGCCCAAGAACCTCAATAGTCCATCCAAAATTGTCATTGGGTGGGGGGGGCAGCCTGGAATAAAAAGATCTACTTTTAGAGAACCTCCTGCAACTCCGTTATTTACATCAGGAAGTCCGATAAAAGGGCCGCCATTTATTGCACAAGCCCCGGATGCAATCACAAATCGCGGTGTGGGAACTGAAAAATAGGTTTTTTCAAGTGCTAATTGCATATTTCTTGAAACTGGTCCGGTAATCATAATTGCATCTGCATGTCTCGGGGAAGCAACAACCTGTATTCCGAAGCGTCCGAGGTCGAAGCCTGGTGTGCCCAAGACATTGATGTCTGCTTCACAAGCATTGCATCCAGATGCGCTGACTTGCCTGATTTTAAAGGAGTGCGAAAATATTGACTTCATTGATTCCTCAAGAGGTTCAGCTCGTTGGAGGTGTTCCCCTCTGAAGATCAAATTTTCGCGTTTTCTTACTGAAAGTCGATATTCTGAGGTAAATTTTATGCATCCATTTGGGCAAACTTTTTCGCATTCACCGCAAAAAAGGCATTTTCCCAAATCCATAAAAGTTCCCTGCTCATCTTTTGAAAGTGCTTTTGTTGGGCAAACAACGAAACATTTTTGACAGGACTCCTCGCACAAAGAAAAATCCAATGTTGGCAGTCCGCGAAGTCGGTCAGGTAAAACGGGAGGCACGTCCGGATATGGGATGGTTCGATAACCCTGTCTAAATCTTTCTAATAATACATTCAGCATATTAGCCCCAGCGTATGAAATAGTAAGCGTTTAGGTATTTGCAAGTGTCCTATAAATCATGTCCGCAATAAGAGAGATTAAAGCTTTTATTGCATAGCGGAAAATCTGATATCTCCTGGTTTCTTAATGAATTTGCGAGTCCCATCCAGTTGTGGAAAGAAGGATCAACAATTTTGTACCAAGAAAATCGTCCACGTGCATCAGTAAATGCGGCATGGCAAATTTCACCCCGCCAGCCCTCGGTTAAAGAGATTCCAAACATGTTGGGTTTTAGTCCCTCATAGTCCGAAAAAATTTGAGATTCGGGAAGTGATTTTGCCAGTTCAGTAATCATTTTCTCGGAGCGTTGTATTTCAAGCCATCGGACATAAGCTCGTGCGAAGACATCTCCGTCATTCCATGTTGAAACCGGAGTTTGAAAAAATCGGTAAACCCCTGATGGAAAATCAAATCTCGTGTCATTTTCAATTCCGCAGGCCCTTGCAGCAACTCCTACCAATCCAAGGTCTTTTGCAACACTGGATTGCAGTTTTCCGGTATTTTCAAATCTGGCAAGGACTGAAGGAGTTTCCCACATAAGGTCAATTGCTCCGGCTACTTCACTGGAAGTAATTTTCAGCTTGTCCAGGAGAGTTTTTATGCGCGAAGAATCCACATCGAAGCCTACCCCTCCAGGTCTGACCATTCCACGGCCAAACCGATTTCCACATAAAAGGGCTGTTAAATTTAGAAAGTCACCTCTTAATCTTCCACAAAATGAGGCGGTTGGCAAAAAACCAACATCTCCGGCCAAAGCCCCAAGATCGCCGGTATGGTTAGCGAGTCGCTCCAATTCAAGTGCTATTCCTCTGAGAGATTGTGCTCTAGCAAAAGCCTTGTTGCCGGTAAAAGCCTCAATCAGCTCGGAATAAGCCAAAGAGTGCCCGATTGTAGTGTCACCAGCCAAAGTTTGGATATAATGCCAGGTTCTGGAATCAGGACCACCAACTAATGCTTTCTCAATACCTCTATATTGATAGCCGAGGGATATTTCAAGATGGAGGACTTTTTCGCCTGCGCACTGAAATCGGAAATGTCCAGGTTCTATTACTCCTGCATGCACTGGACCAACAGCTACTTCGTGAATTTCGTCGCCATTAACCTTATAAAAATCAGTTACACACGGTAGAATCTCTTTTTCGTTTGTACGATCCCAGGCATCCTTTTTCTTTCTGTATGATGCATGGAATCGAATCGGTTTAAGCCATGGGTGCCCTAGAGGTTTGATTCCCCATTGTTCGGCAATTTCTCGCTCGAACCAATGGGCTTGAGTGCAATCTGGGGTGATGGCCGGATAAGAATCGGAGGCTTCAGATAGATAAACGTTGATTTTTCCATAGTCTTCGGAAGTAACAATAGCTATTAATGCAACTTTACTTTCATTTTTTTCGGAATTGTTTCCTGAATCCTTATCCAAGGTTGAAAAATCAGGTGTTCCGAAAAAAGAAATCAATCGGCCGCCGTTTTTACATCTTTCGATTATCAGGCTTCGAAAATTTTCGATGGAAAGCTTGGATAATGAGCTTAGGGGAACAACTTGACCGTTAAACAGGGAGATTTTTTCAGGCATCTTTTATCCTCCCAATAAGGCTGCGGCAGCCTTGAGCGCTTTCATGACAGAACTCGGAAGGTATAACCCACCTATCAGAACTAACGAACAAAGAATAATCGGAGGAATAATTGCAAGGATTTTTTCGTGCATTTTCTTTTCAACCATATGGGAAGAAGGAGTTCCATAAGCCATACTTAAAAATGGTTTTGCCATTCCGACAAAAATGACAAATAGAAAGAACAGAAACAGAATAGCGGAAAAATATTTTCCATGTTCCAGTGCGGCTTTCAGGATTGAAAATTCACTGACGAAAGTTCCAAATGGCGGCATTCCTGTAATAGCAAGAAAACCTGCTATCCATAGAAAACCAGTCGTAGGAAGGACTTTCTTGATACCGCTTACATTCGCGATTGCCTTTGTTTTGAAATTTTCCAAAATATTTCCAGCGGTTAAGAAAAGAAGGCCTTTAGCAAGGGAATGATTGATTGCGTGATAAATTGATCCAAATACACCAGCTCCCCCAAGACCGATACCGAAAGTGATTATTCCCATATGCTCAACGCTGGAATAAGCAAGCATTCTTTTGTAATCCGTCTGTCCAATCATAAAAACGGCGGAAAAGGCCATTGACAAAAGCCCGAGAAAGATCAATGAATCCTGGCCAAAATCGGCAATTCCGGCTGCGTTTACTATTTCCTTTGCTCTCAAAATACCCAGGCAGGCACAGTTTAAAAGTGCTCCCGAAAGAAGACAGGACACATTCGAAGGGGCTTCACTATGGGCATCAGGAAGCCAGGTATGCATCGGTGCGAGTCCCATTTTGCTTCCATAACCAATTAGAAAGAAAATAAATGCAACTTTTAACCATGGAATCGCCATTTTTGGAGCATTGGCTATTAAATCTTTTAAAATCATTGATTGTTCGGCACTTTTGGCTGATGAAAGTGCAACTGCAAGAAGGAAGTTTCCCATTAGGGCCAATGCAATTCCGACTGAACAGATGACGAGGTATTTCCAAGTGGCTTCCAATGATCTGGCGTTTCGGTGAAAATATATTAACGGTGCGCTTGAAAGAGTCGTTGCTTCAACTGCGACCCAGAATAGCCCAAAATGCTGGCTGAGGGTAACGAGTGTCATAGTAGATAAGAAAATCAGCAAACAACCGACATACGTTCCTTGATGGGCTGCCGAATAATGGTGGCTTTCGCCTCTGAGGACATTCAATCCGAAGAGCGCAGACATCAAAAAAAGCAGTGAGGTAATGGTCAAAAAAGGTTTGCCAAGTGCGTCAATTGCGATACAACCATCGAAAATTGGTTGTGGATCGAAATTCCAGAGCACCAGGGTCAAGCAAACATGGATGACAGCAACAAAAATCAAAAGAAAATGCAGAACATTTTTGAATGGCAGGAAAAGAGCCAATAATCCGCAAATCAATGGGATCAATATTAATCCTGAAAGCATTTTTCAGTCCTTTAAAGCAGCGAGTTTGGAGGTATCCATCTTTATATCACCTATTTCACGGTTGATTTGAAACAGAGTAATGACCATCACAAACACTGCAACAAAAATATCCAGCAAAATTCCCAGCTCAACAAGGAAAGGTTGCTGTGATTGGATTGCTGAGCCGAAAATATAAATTCCATTTTCAAGAACCAGGTATCCAAGAACTTGAGTAATCGCATTTCTTCGAGAAACGATCAGAAAAAGTCCAACAAATGCCGTAAAAATAGTTACTGGAAAAATCAAATCCGAATCGGCAGCAAGTGGCATGGGGAGCCTTTTTCCCAGCCAGAGTGAAAATATCCAGACTGCAATTCCAATAAAAAGCGAAAAATTATAGCTGACAAAAGGCTCAATTTCTTTTTTTACACCTGTTTCCCTGACAGCCCGAAACAAAATTGTAGGGAAGATCACTCCTTTGATAATAATTGTTACAAATGGAATGATTAAACTATGGAAGTGTAAAAAATCATTAGAATCCATGAAAAGAAGTGAAAGAATTATGCTCTGAACGGCAACAATCCGGATATAAACACCCAGACGACCTGAACCAAGAAGGAACATGTTAGCCAGAACAATGAAAACGAGAATTGCGTCAACAAATCCGTTCATTTATTTTCCCCCAAGAATAGCTGCAAGAGAGGCGAGAACAAGTGCGCCAACCAGAAGTTGTGGGACGCGAACTAGCTTGAGTCTTCCCATAATCGACTCAATCACACCTGTAGCAATTGCCAAAAGGATGGTTCCGCAAATTCCAATGATAACTGATGAAATGTTACTTCCACCAAGCGAAGTGAATAATCCAACGATCAGATTTCCGATAATCCACATCTTCAAAGAAGCGGCATATTGTATGAAAGCAAAATCAACTCCGCTGTGATCAAGAACCATTACTTCATGAATCATGGTTAATTCGAGATGGGTGTTAGGGTCATCGACAGGAATTCGTGCATTTTCCGCGAGAAAAACAATGAAAAAAGCTGCTGCGACTAGAATAAAGGCTACTCCTGAAGAAATCCACGTTTCAGCGGAGATTCCTGTATATATCTGTGAAAGTGAGTATGAGTTTGTTTTCATAATCAATGCGATCAATCCGACAAAAAGGGACAATTCTGCAAGTGCTGAAAAAGTTACTTCTCTGCTAGCTCCCATCCCTTCAAATGCTGATCCAGTGTCGAGTGCGGCGAGAACCGTCAGAAATCTGATTAGCCCGAAGAGATAAGCGAAAACGAGTATATCGCCTGGAAAAGCAAAAAAAGCTTTAATCCCTCCAAAGGGGAAAATCAGGGTGATTACAATCATTGAAGCAAGGCTGACAATAGGTCCTGCAACAAAAATCAGGCTTGTCGTTTTGCTATAAACCTGGCCTTTGTACAACAATTTTCTGATGTCGTAATATGGTTGGAACAAAGGCTGTCCTTGACGCCCTCCGAAGAAGGCCTTGACACGGTTGATGATTCCAAACAAAAGTGGTGAAAAGATCAGTGCCAAAACAACGTTAAAAAGTCCTATAAAATGGAGTTCTACCATAAGTTCCACACCAATAGCCCTGCCAGAGCAAGAGCGAGATATAATATATACACTTGAATTTGCCCCTGTTGGATCCAATGTAAAGAGAACAGAAATTTTTCGGAGCCTGAAAAAATAGGTTTAATTAGTTTTCTCTGGAAGAGATCTCTGATTTTAACTTTATAAACAGATTCCGATGGAAGGATGCCAGAAGGTTGGGATTCGAAATAGGTTGGACGTAGCAAAAAGGAAAAAACCTCTGTTAACGGCTGAATAAAGGAGAAGCTTCTGTATTGCATACTTGAAGATGGTTGGGCATACCCACAATCCCAGGTACCAGATGATTCTATTTTCCTTCCTTTAAGGAGATGACGACGAAGATTGGCGATTGAAGCGATAAGAACAACCAGAAAACCAAAAATTATAACTACTGCTCTGATTAGCTTGGCTGTAATTTCCAGCTTGGAAAGTATATCGGAAGATGGAAAACCTGAGACAATTGTAATAATAGGGGTGAAACAGGGAAGTAAAAAAGAGGAGAAAGCAGTTATCAGAACGCATAAAAAAGCCAGAATCATTATCGGAATCAGCATTGGATATGATGGTTCTGTAAGGTGTTTCAGAGTTTCATTTCTCGGCTCTCCCAGGAAAACAAGTCCAAAAAACTTTGCAAAACATGCTGTTGCTAGTCCCCCGATTAGCGCGAGTCCAGTAATGCAAAGAACCAATATAACCATACTTGAAAATGCGCCTGCAGTAGAAATGGAAGAAATCAAAAAACTAAAAAGAGCAGAATAAATCAAAAATTCGCTGATAAAGCCGTTTAAAGGGGGAAGGCCCGAAATTGCTGCAGCACCGGTTAACAGAGAAATTCCCATCCGAGGCATTATTTTCAGTAAACCACCCATGAAATTGATGTCCCTTGAGCCGGTGGAATGCAATATCACTCCTGCGCCTAAGAACATCAAACTTTTGTAAAGGGAATGGTTCAATATATGAAGAAATGCACCAGAAAGAGCAAGAACAGAAGGCATTACCAATCCCTTGGAGGCGCATACTACGCCGGTTCCAAGGCCAAGTGCAATAATTCCTGCATTTTCAACACTCGAATAAGCCAGAAGTCGCTTAAAATCAGTTTGAGCCAAAGCAAATAGGATTCCATAGAGCCCACCCATGGTTCCGATGATCATTAAAAGGAATCCCCACCATTGTTGAGGCAGGCCCAAAAAGAAAATGGCTCTCATAAGTCCATAAATTCCTGTTTTTATCATTATTCCGGACATAATAGCTGAAACATGACTGGGGGCTGCGGGGTGGGCCTCAGGAAGCCAGACATGAAAAGGAATTAAACCAGCCTTTGTTCCAAACCCGATAAAGGCAAAAATAAAAAGCAGATTACGGGCTTTCTCTGAAATCGCTATTTTTGTGAAGGAGTCGAAATCCAAAGAGCCGGATTTTGTGGCAAGAAAAAGAAAGAAAAAAATCAAAAAAGCCGTTCCAAAGTGGGCGGCAACCAGATAAACAAACCCTGCATCCCTGCTTTCAGGTTTTTCGCCATCATGAACAACAAGAAAAAAAGAGGCTACTGTCATTAGTTCCCAGGCTATCAAAAAAAGCAGAGCATTTCTAGAAACTAGCACTAGTGCCATGCCAGCTACTAAAAAAGAAAAACTTGCTATTGAAAAATCAGCTTTTGGATGGGAGTTATGACTGGTTGCCTTATTGGTATCAGAATGGTCGGCATCCATATATTTAGTTCCATATATGGTTCCCAAGCCGCCGAGTAAGAACACTGGAAAAAGAAAAAACGTGGAAAGCGAATCCAAGCCAATTTTAAAGTCGCCAAATGGAACCGATAACGAGAAGCTCTCCTGAAATTGGTTTCCTGTAAAAAAAGCTTGAATACAAAGAAATAATCCTATAATTGACCCCAAGACCAATAACGACGCCCCAAACCATTTGGAAAATTTAGGTAGCGGAGCTGTTATTAAGCTTCCCAACCCGCCAATAATAGGTAGTATCAGGCAGATTTGAAATATGCTCAATGTCATTTTTCAAGAAATTTCGGCCATTTCGGCCATCCTGACAATCTTTTCAAACGGCCCTTTCTCACGAAGAGTGGCCATGAATTCATTGTTTCTAAGAACATTTGCGATATGGGAAAGCATTTGGATGTGTTCCTTAACAGACGTGGAAATAATGTTAAAGAGACAAAATACAGGTTTTTTGTCCGGAGCATCAAAATCAACAGGTTTCTTTAAAAAAGCGATTGTTACTTGCGATTCGGGGACATGCAATATCATCGGATTTTGAACATGTGGTAAAGCTATTCCATCACCTACTCCGGTTGAATTTGCAATTTCCCGAGCAATAAACATTTGAAAAACCAAGTCCCGATCACAATCTGGAGGCATTGGAAGTAAGATGGAAATTTCTTTTAACACTTCCCGGCGATCATTTCCTTTTACATCATGTAATACCCCGCCTCGTCTCAGAGCATTAACAAAAATTGGCTTGGGTTTTACCGGAGAAATGTTGTCTTCAAGCTTTTCAAGAGTTGTGTTAAGGTGCTTAACCGCGGCCCAATCAATGACCTCATCTCTATTAAATATCAGGCGATCCTGGACTCTGTAAACCGGGATCTCCTCTGAATCCACCCACTGATGAATTTGTTTTTCTGAAACGTTTAATAACCTTACAACTTCATGTAATGTGAGTTCCATAGGTAGTTTTCCCTGTCAAAAAAAGTGGGCTTATAATAACTCAACATTCGATGAAAAGCAATAAATGTTTTTGATGACTGGACAAACCAACAAAAGTTTGTGCAATTAGCCTGAATCGAGCAAGTTTTCCGAAAAAAAACTATTTTGAATTTTCCATCTAAACTATCTTCAAAGAAAGGTTATTGGTTCGGATGCAATTCTTCTGTAGTTTGCAACTGGACAAACCTTCCGGAAGCTGACCAAATCAAATCATTGGGTATTGTGTCCTATAGAGTTGAACAGTTGGGCAGACTTGGAAAGATGCGTTTCCGAAAACTATATAATAATTTGTTAGCCTCGCGTTAAGTTGGATAACAAGTTAGTTTGAGATTGGGAGATGCTTTCTGCGGGTGGATAAGGGCAACTCGAAGGGAGGATTTCCGGCAAGGTCTAAGGGGATAATCGTTCTGGAATTTTAGCACGGTAAATTCGTTCTCATGAGTTCTACCTTTCAGAAGCTGGGTTTTCCGTCAAGTTCAGATAATCCTATTTCCTCGATTTAAGCGGATGTTCGTTCAAGAACAAATTTACCGTGGGAATTTTGGGGGATAGGCTTGACAGGCGACCTATTTTTGGCCTATATTTGGTTATGTCTAAGAAAAGGAGAAAAACAATGACCCTGGCCAGGCAAATTAAACCGATTAGCTTTTTGAAAGCCCATGCCGCTGAAATTATCCGAAATCTGGGCAAGATGCGGGAACCGTTGATCATTACTCAGAATGGGGAAGCAAAGGTGATCATCCAGGATATTGAAAGTTACGAACAAACTCAAGAAACTATGGCTCTCTTAAAGATCTTGGCGCTTGGAAATCGGCAGGTCGAGGAAGGAAAGGTTGTCTCCGCATCAGAGGCATTAAAACGCATGCGTGGTGCACGGGAGTTTCGGTGATGCAGTTTGAGGTCTGGTTGACCGATGACGCTGTGATTGATCTTGACGAGATTTACGAATACATCTTCCGGCATGATAGTCCCGGAAGAGCAGAGCATGTTCTAGTGGAGATTGAAAAGGCATTTGGGAGCCTGTGCGAATTTCCATACCGTGGAAGTTTCCCGAAAGAGCTTTTGGAATTAGGAATTCGGGAATTCCGGGAAATTTTTTTCAAGCCCTACCGAATCATCTATAAAGTCATTGAAAAAAAGGTCTATGTATTCCTGATTGTCGATGGTCGCAGGGATATGCAAACTCTCTTACAAAGACGATTGTTACAGGCTTAAGGCATCCGAAAGAAATTCCTGTTGGTTGTTTATCCTCACATTCTTGCATGATAACGATCTGTTTAATAACTTTTGAACTAACCGCTTCGCGGAGTGCTTCCAGAGAGGTTTTTAGGGGATTTTTCGAGGGTATTTTTTTCTTTCTTTTTGTTATCCGATTTGTCATCCTGAAGAGACCGAAGTCTGTGTCCTTTCGGCAAAAAAGCAAGATTTTAAAAACATAATGTGATAATTTTTTTGAAAACTTTTAAAAAAGGCGCAGTTTTCCCCTGAAGGTTAGATTCCTTCTATCGGAAACTACGGACTGGATATTTTGCAAAGTGGGGAAATACCAAACTTTTGGAGCACTTTTGTTATTTCCATTCTGTTGTTTCTGATCTAAGAATGCCTAACGAGACTGTCGAAAAATCCCTGAAAATTCACTTTTTTGTGTACCCACTCAATTTTTTGCCCTGTCTTCTCGCATCAACAGCGAGCCGCTTTGTACCGAATAAAATGTATCGAGATTTTCTGACAGTCTCTAACGTTTCAGATTTTTGTGGCGCAGAGCTACCGGTAAACCTGGTCGGACAAAACCGCATAGATTTGTAACCTCGACAAGGGAAAAAGTGGTCAGAAATAGCCAGTTTTACAGTCATGACAGCGGGGGGTGTCTCTATTTGCTTATTTTATTGGATATCGAGTGCCCACTATCTCGATCGTTTCAATGGTTGAACTTTGATCTCAGGTCGTCGTGACATGTTGAGCTCATCCTCAGCGACAAACAGAACTTCGACTGCCCCCACAGGCAATATCTTTTCAACCACCATTTCCCCATTATCTGCCTTCATGCTTTTGCCAAGCTTTTCGTCACCACCACCCCCGTTGGCAATTGCCTCACATTCTCGCCGTAGCCCTTGCGGCAATTTGATCGCGCTCCGACTATTTTCCTCAATTTTTTCTTCGCGAGTAACAATTCTGACTACTTTGGGTCCACTCATGGGTGCCTCCTAAGTTAATGCTTCTTCAATCGCCTGTCGAAGCCGGTTTTGTTCTGCTTCTCGATTGTGATACCACCCGCGAATGGAAACGCGGTGAATGGTCGGAATATTTTTTTGCGTTACACTGCGAGGCCATATTTCCCTCGCGCGTGCTGTCACAAGAATAGGATGGCGCTGTGTACCACATTCAATACCGATACCAAAGGTTCCCTTTCTCTCATGCCGAATTGCAAAATCGAGGGCAAAGGCGCTACCATCATTTGAAGATGTTGGTGTTAAACCCATACTTTCAATAAAACTTGCGACCGACCTTAATAATCCGTCGGTTGCCATTGAAATATTGCCAAGTGTTTGAGTGCGCTCTCCCAAAACTTGGCTTAGGATCTCTTGACTTCGGACATGTTGGCCCCCAGACAATGCAATAGCATACGCCAAATACAACTGAAGGAAGTCTCTCGGTTGCTGGGGTTTTGCTACCTTCCCAACCAAATCTGAAATCTCCTCCAGAGGCATTGATGTAAGCAAAGTAACCTTCTGGCGAGCTCGGGTTATGGCGACATTAAGCCGTCGCTCCCCGCCACTCTGCCCCAGAACACCGAAATTCCGTCGGAAAGTTCCCTTTTTGTTCCGGCCAAACGTAGTCGAAAAGATTATTTGATCTCGCTCATCCCCCTGGACGTTCTCTACATTCTTTACAAAAAAGCCCATGTCTTCACCAAACTCAGACCGCCGCCGTTCCCTAATGTAGGCCAATCTGAAGATTTCATCCTCCTCGGCACGCAGTTCGAGCGATTCTTCGATAAGGTCTGCTTGATTGCGATTAAAAGTTACCACTCCAATTGATGGAACCGGCCGCTCTTGTGAGCACCAGATGGATGCCAGTAAGTTCACTACAGTATCGGCTTCAGGTTTATTCATCCGATCTTCATAAAGACCATTGACTTGAATAACTTCAAGCGGACGTTGCCGATCTATTTCTGAAGTTGGATGGAGTACCGGCACGTTGAGTTGCCCTTTGTAAAAAGC
The DNA here is from genome assembly GCA_015233565.1 of Candidatus Rifleibacteriota bacterium. Classification (GTDB taxonomy): domain Bacteria; phylum Muiribacteriota; class Ozemobacteria; order Ozemobacterales; family Ozemobacteraceae; genus JADFXM01. The sequence goes on along the minus strand of JADFXM010000001.1, from coordinate 59,236 downwards.
GTTGTTAGAGAATGCAATGAGCTTACGGAACGCAGAGCGATAATGTATTTTCAAAACAACTGTCGGCAAGACAGCCTTTGCAAGTTCCAGAAGATTGGAACAATCCTTTATCTCTCGCCGATTCTAGATCTCAGTGGCTAAAGCACGCTCATCATCGGTCAGGTCATCTGCTTCGCCATCGAAATCAGTTGAATCATCTTCGTCTAATGCCGCATGGCTTGAGAAGAATGACATAGGCGGCAACTGCTTTTCGTCGCCACTAACAACCACGACATTTCCTTTGAACAGGCTCGGAACAGCGAATTCAATCGGCATCTGTGATGCTTCATCATAAACAACCCTATCAAAGAGTGCTTTCTTCAGCGGAAGCATACGACTAACGACGTCTGGCCCCATGAGCCACACTGGGCGCAATTCCATCAACCCAATCTCGGAACCCATGTCAATGAATTCACGCAATCGCCTCGCTCGCGGCCCGGTGAATCGGGTAATATCATTCCACGATTCCCTGTTTCGAAGCTTTCTCGGATCGATATTGCAGGATATAGCTTGCCTGTTCAGTAGCCGAAGTTCTCCCTCTGCTTGGGCCAGGGACCGAACTAGCTCCTGAATTTCCTCATGCTCACTGAGCAGCAATTGATTGTTGTGCTCCATTCTGGCCTTCCAGGCAAGGCAAGCTTCCCGTCGTATAAGCCGCCGCGTTGCTTCCCCAAGCACCCCTGGGTTCATCACCTTCAAATGTTGGTCAGATACGCGAAGCGCCGCAAACATTGCCCAAACATCCGACGAATGCTCTCGTGACTTAATCCTAAACATCTGATAGGCGGTAATGTCGGAAGTTTTTCGATAATCGGGTCGATGATATCGTCTGTTGGTTTGTTACTCATTACGCGCCTTCGGCACACCGCAAGCCAGCCTTCCTTGAACCAAGGTTCGAGGGTATCAATAGCAGAAAGACTATTCTTCCGAGCATCGTATCGCACTAAGGCTTTGTCAATCTCACTAAAGTGAATGGCAAATGCACCGACCCGCTTCTGACGTAACGCATCAAAGAGACGCTTTTGTTCCGGGGCCACCCCAATCGCGTCTGCAAGCTCCGACACCCGCATAAGAGCATCAAGAAACCTCCCTGCCGGTTTGATTAGATCCTCGGTAGTAGCATGTTTGAAGTCTTGAGGAGGCAGTCCAATAAATCGGAAAATGTAATCAACATTGGATCGTAACCTTCGCAACGTAAGTTCAAGCTGAGCGGTTTCTAAGAAGTGCTTCATCAGTTCGTCTGAAACTTCTGGCGCCATTATTTCCAGAAGCCCACGAATTCGCCACCGTTTGAAGAATCGCCATGGATTCAAGCGACCAAAAAACGAAACGGGTCCTATTGCCTGGGTTGTAAGCACAATCCAACCACCCAACTCAAGATCTGACTGTTCCTGCACTAATTCGTAAAGTGATCGAACATACCGAACATTTGGCAGCGAAAGAAGTTTATCCATGACCACTTTTAGCTGTGTTATGATTGCCTTGCCACTGGAACGGGGTCCATCTCTCCCGTGGAAGGTGTCAACAAAAAGGTCTAACTCCTCAAGCTCGGTCTGATTTAAAGAACACAGCTTGGAACGGTTAGAATCAGCCCATTCTCGTAATTTTTCTCCGTCCTCCACGGCCCAGGTTTCGGCTGCGTTTCCTGGCAGTTTCCATCGCCACTTCTCTGCTTTGCAAAAAATTTCAAAAACCTTGTGAAAGCGCTCCACTAGAGCTGGGGCAGAGTCAAACTGTTTCACAAACGCAAGCGGATTGATTTCAAAGTCCGACCGGAGCCACAAATCGACGAGGCCAGTGCAGACATCGCTTGCAGCGTTGACGCGCTCGGCAGTCCAGTCAGACAAAAGGATTCGAAGATCACTGCATCCAGGAGAGGCATTTCATCAATCGCCACAAGCTCCCCGATCAACTCGCGATAGGTTAATAAAGAAAGCTCATCCCGTCGGTGAATTATCTCATTTTGGGCATTGAGTTGATGCTCTAACCGCTGGATCCGCTCAAGCACAGTTTTGCGTTGGTGTATCCAAATTGTTACCGGTGCAGTGTTCGAAAAGATCGCCTCAACCTGATTACGTATTGCCTCTATCACTGATCGCCGATCCTTGATGACATCCCTCACGATCATTACCCGGTCTTCTAACCCTTCTCTTTGTAGACGTTTGTAAACAACGTCGAGAGCAGCTTGCTTCTGGCAGACAATTAAGAATACTTTTTTTTCGACCGATCGAATCTGCGACCATATTGACGATGGTCTGACTTTTACCTGTCCCAGGTGGACCTTCGATTACCAGACCAGGCGGGTTGCGCGCTTGAAGAACTGCAAGATCTTGTGTCGGATCGCTTTCAGCAGTCGCAAACGGATCAATCATGTCCACAGAAAGATTGGATAAACTCTGCGGGGTTAATTCGTGTATTCTCAGCATCGATTCAAGTCCTGTTCCTCCAGGAGGAATAGCTTTCAATTGACGAATATCCTCAACGATGGCTTGGGCAACAAACGTGACCTGAAATAAAACCGCTGCAGCGGTAAGTTCCATGGCGTCTTTAGAAACTTTGACATCGGCTCCAGGCAATCGGTTTAGTGAGGGCTGCCGGATAGAGGTTGTGAGGACAGAGTATTCGTCCATTACCACAGAAGTTGTGACAGTGGAGCTTAAAACTGTGTCCCGAGTTACCGTCCAGCGCTCCATTACCTCGGGTGATAAAATATTTTGCAATGCCGGATTGATACGCACTTCTTCCCGTTCGCTATCAAAGGCTACTGTAAAACGACTGCGCTGCCCGACTTCGATTCCAATCCGAATTGGCAAGAGCAAAATCGGAGCTACCCTCGGCTTCACATCATCACCACGAGTCTGAACTAACACGAATGGAAAACCCATATAAAGACCATTAATTCCCGTATCCCTTCGCAAGAGATCGGCGTGACTGACAAGTGTTCGGAGACGCTTCTCCAAAGACGGATCCATCGCAAATATGCTTTGGGGAAGGGATATGGCTGTGCCAGAACGTTCCAAGAGTTGATCAAGAATTCCGGCAGCGCTCATATGATCAGTGCCAAGTTCGGTGAGATCAATAATCGGACTCGTTTTTCTGATGATCATCCGTGCGAGTGAACCACGTGAAATGGATTGTGCAATCCGCTTTTCGAAGAAACCTAATAGTTGGGCCACATAATCTTGCTTGGGGGGTTTCACCCACTGATATGCCGGAACAGAAAGAATAACTGCCGCGCGGGGGAGACTAATCCTTTTTTCAAGGCGGTATTGATCAGCCCATTCATCAAGCCGTTGAAGATTACAACGGGAAAAATTCTCAATACGCTCGTTAAGCTGCTTCAAAACTTCCCGGCGAGGCTGTTGCAGCAGATGAGTTGCACTACTCTCTTCAAAGTATGAAACGCTTTCCCTTCGTGCTAATTCTGAAGCATTTTCAATAATTTCTTTCAGCGGCCGAAACTGGCCCAGGCAAGCAGAAAGAAGGAGGATAAGATCCTCATCTGTCATTTGCTTTCGCTCCATAAGCATTACAAGACCTTTGTGGTCGCTATCTGGACTCTGTCGTCGTTGTTCTTCCCACAACTTTCCAAACCTTATTCGGGATGTTCCCAACAGATGGATACGAAGAATGTCTTCATTGAGCTCAATATCGTGCACTTTGGCTCTCCCTCGAACATTCACCTCGCGCTGTTTCAAATGCGAAAGCCAAGGCTCTAATTCGAGCTGATCAAGGAAATCGGGAACTGGCCCGCTAATGAGTTGATACCCTTCCACAGGGTTCGTCAAAAGCCAATTTGGCGTGACGATCTCGTCAGCCCGAACAAGTGGCATATCGGGATTCAGAATCTTAAGCGCCACTGACAACCTGGTATCATCATCAAGCTCTTCCCGTCGGAGCAGATTTCGAATCGCTGACAGCATGCGACCCGCACCTGGAAACCCTTCAAGCCAAGTAGCCACTTCCCCCCGAATTAGCTGTTCCCGCGCTTCATTCCATTGTTCTTGGCGTGCTGCAGCCAACGCATACGTCGAAGGTTTCCTGTATTCCCGACCAGGGGTTGCTGACCGTCGGGGAAGCGAGCGAAGAGCATTGTAGACCAACTGCTCAAGTTTTATGGTTGCGGGATAGAGCGTGAGGATTCCTTCGTTCCCTTCTTCGCGTCGCACCCTAAAACACTCTATTGAGGTTTTGGAGATATGGATGCGCTGAATAACCTCCTATCGCATTCGTCCGCGCATGGTTACAATTTTGATCTACACTTGGTTGAAAAATTGCTGCTACATCTAGACCACAGACCCGGCACATCAGATCTCCGGGGTTTGTAGGGTGCCCATTGACACATCTTAACACCTGCTTTTCATCTTGAGGTAACGATGGCGTTTCAGGAATAACGATCGGTTCGGATGACAAGTCCCAGCCACAGGTGTTACCCTCTATCTGATGCTGGCAGAAGAGCTCCTCTGAAGGTCGCAAATCTCTGCAACTCGGACAAATTTTCTGACTCATGACCCGCGTCGCAATTTTAGGCGTGTCACCATTCCTGGGTAAATGGATTCGATAGTTGCACTGGTGGCAGTCTTAATTCCAGCATCGAACAGGGCACGCGCCAGCGGATTGACAAGATGTGCTTCTAATTGATTACGTATTCCACGCCCCCCATTTGTCAAATTACTTAGACACAATTCACGCAAAACATTGCGGGCACTATCGCTCAACGCAACTGATAAATCATGAGTTGAGAGGTCTTTAAGTATATTTTAACCATACTATCGAAGATTTCGAGGGCAGTAGATTCTCGAATGAAGTCAAAAACAATGATATTTTCACCCATTCGGTTAAGTAATTCAGGCCGGTTGATGATCTGCTTAAAATACCTATCGATCTCACTACGCACCTTAGATTGAACCGTGGAAAAACTCTCGCCTGATCGTACATTAAGGACACGTTTTCCTGTCGAAGATTGTTTGTAGATGCCTAGATTCGAGGTAAAAATGATCAGCGTCTCCGAAAAATATACCCGTTCGCCACGCCCCGAGGTCAGCACACCGTAGTCAAGTATCTGAAGAAATTTATCAAGAATCCGTGGGTGCGCCTTCTCAATTTCATCAAACAAAACAACGCTGAAGGGTTTTTCCCGAACTGCATTTGTGAGCTCACCCCCTGCGTCATAGCCCACATACCCTGGTGGGGCCCCGATCAGCCGCTGATCCGAATGTTCGGCACTGAACTCGGACATGTCGAAGCGAATATACGCGCTCTCGTCATTAAACAATAGGCTCGTAACAGCCTTGGCCAGTTCGGTCTTCCCAACTCCTGTTGGGCCAGCAAAAAATGCTACACCCCTTGGCCCACCTCCTCGATGCCCCCCTCCCACACCGGTCATCGCACGCTTGATTATATCAAGCACATGAATTACAGCATGATCTTGCCCTTTAACGCGTTCCTTTATCAGTATTTCCCCATTGCAGATTTTTTCCTGTGGAAGCTTACTCCAAGGGGCTTCTGTCACTCCAACATTGTAGTTTCGAACCGCATCGTGAACCTCGGTTCCTGATATATTTTCACGACGTGCCAGTTGGGAGATAGCGGTGAGGTCTAGAAGCAACAACCCCTCCGTCTGATCGACGAAATCACGTGCAATCGGCCCCGCAACATCCTGAGAAAGACCGACGCCAGTGGGCATGTTCCGAAGCAATGATGGAGCTAGAATACTTCTTGTCTGATTGTCCGGCTTAGCAACCGGAATGCTCCGCACTCTGGGGTTGTCAATCAGGAACCAGTCGGGGAAATTTCCCTCACGCTCAACAATCCAAATAATGGTATTGAATGCTGGTGCCTTATTGATCCCAACGGGACGTGGGCGAGCCCGATGCGACTGGATAAGAGCGTTAGTGAACAACCGATGTTCAGCATCACTTAAGGTGTCCGTTCGCACCAGTAAACGGGATGCAAAATCAACAACCAGAGCAACCGGCGGACCGTCCAAGTCTGTAAAACGCCCAAGCAGGTCTGTCAGTATCGATGCGGTGGTAGGTGCTCGCCCGGTTTCATTTAGAGTAAGACTAAGCCTTTCCATCAAATTTCGGCTTGCTGTCAATTCATTGCAATTTGTACCGAATTGCCCAAAACCAGTAACAAGATCATAAACCAGTGTTGCAGAATAACCTGCGGCTATCATTTCCCGGTGCAAACAGTTTGTGAGCGGAACAGCGGCAAACACACCAGGGGCGGTTTCAATTACTTGCAAGTCACGAACATTCCCCGACAGAACGAACTGGCTCTTGAGGGGGAGAAAGCGTGCCAAATCGCGTAATCATCGAGGCTTCTCAAAAATTCCGATATCTGACATAAATCCAATCCATAAACATTTTATCTTCTGTCACAAAATACCACACGTGATTAGGAACGGCAAAAATAGTTTTTTTATCGAAACCCCCGTCGAATTGCTTATGTTTCTCTTGATATCTTTGAATAAAACGCAGAGCTGCTTTAACTTTGCTTGAATTTTCTTCCCATAGAAAATTTCCTGTATGATAAACGGTCTTTCCCGGCTTTTGTATCCGGATCACTTACCTTTTTATCGTTGTCAGTAATTCAATTTCTTTCATCCTTATTTCTAAACCCCACTTCCTGGCTTTACCCCGTCCGGCGTAATACACCAAATAACTGGCACAGGTGGTTTTTTCGATGGAGGAAAAATTTGTGAATTCGTAGTGAGAGTTGCATAAAAAGACAATCAGCACATTTCAATTTATATGAACCCCGGAAGCCCGTTGTCGAGCCCCCTTGATAGGAATTTGCTTTAGCGTAGTTAAAGTATCACATACGATTTCGGTTGTCAAAATGGATTTTTGACATGACTTTTAGCTAAAATGGGGAAAATTTCGGGTGCCTCTGCGCTGATTTTGGTCAAAAAAACTTTAGCCTATACCATAGTCGGCAAAATTGGAAAAAAATTCGATTTTTCACTGAAAACCCGACGAAAAGATCAAATACACTGCTCTTTTGACAAACTTTCCCTACGCATAGGCGAATAACAAGCGAAAATTTAACCACAATATTGGTAAACCAGATTAGATCGAATGTTTAACTCGTATCACAGCGACCATGTCAACCCATCACGACTACCTGGACAGACAGCTCGTGCAAGTGATTCGGACATTCATGGTTTTCCTAATCGTGTAGAAATAATATTCAGGGAAGCTGTGAAAAATAAACCTTTCGAAACGTATTAGGCCGAAAGGCCGCATTTCATAACCATTGCGATTCTTTTCCCTTCAGAATTTAAAATATTTCACAGCTTCCCTATCAAATTTAAAAACAGGATTCCTTTTTATTACTGCTTGATTTATAATTTCCAAAATTTTTCCCAGGACACAAAAATGAAGAACAAATTTACATTGCATTCTATTTTACTGATTTGTGCCGGTGTAGCCCTTTCAGTTTTTTCTCAGGCGTTTTTTTTAATACCAAATAAAATTGTTCCCAGCGGTTTGGTAGGAATCGGAACCATTCTTTTTCATAAATTTGGAGTGCCAGTTGGGACATTTGTCATTGTTGTAAATCTTTTTTTGATTGTTATTCAGGCCAGAATGATGGGATTAGGCGCTGGAGCGAAAACCATGGTTGCTATTTTTTTGTCCGGCTTTTTTCTGGATTTTTGTACTGTTTATCTTAAAGTCCAAAGGTTGGCCAGTGATCCCATGCTTGCTGCGATTTATGGGGGGGTGCTGACTGGTCTTGGAACGGCTTGCATTTTTAAAGCAAGTGCGACACTTGGAGGAACAGATATTTTGGCTCAGTTGTTGGCGCGTTTCAAGCACATCCCTGTTGGAACAACATTTTTGTGGAGCGATGTTGTAGTATTACTTTTTGCCGGTTTTGTTTACGGCCCGGATCTGGCTCTTTTTGCATTGATAAAGTCATATATCGTCAGTAGCACTGTTGATAATTTCATGGAAGGTTCGTCGGTATATCGCCAGGTTTTGATTGTATCAAAAAAATCAGAAGAGATAATGTGGGGAATAATGGAAGAAATTCATCGTGGCGTTACAGTCCTGAACGGCCGAGGCGGCTACACAAACCGCAACTATGACATTTTGATAACTGCAGTCAGACGTCGGGAAATTCCGCTACTGGAAGAGTTGGTTTATCAAGTAGATCATGACGCATTTTTGGTGGTTGCTGATGCTCGAAGAGTATTGGGAAAAGGTTTTGACAATCTAAAACGTGAAGTTGAGTTGGTTTCTAACTCAAATCTTGATGAACCCGATATTGAAGATTTACCGAAAAAAACTCAGGCTTCCAAAAGTAAGCAGCTTCCTGAATGAAGACAGAAGGACTTTCGATGAAAACATTTACAAACATGAAGCTTCTTATTTTTGGATTATTAGGGTTTTTATTGATTTTGCTTGAAAGTCAGGCTCAAGTTCCGTTGGTGCCGGCTTCGACTACAGTTGTACTATTGCTTGATCAAGCAATAGAGTTAGCCCTTACACATCATCCGCAGATTACGGAAGCCAAAGCTCGGGAACGTCAGGCGAAAGCTGCTACGCGTGATGTTCGATCCCGTAAAGATTGGCAGGTGAAGCTCGAAGGGGAACAGGTACATCTTAGCAAAGTGCCGACTTTGTCGGGTTTTCCTCCCGCATTTCATATGTCGGCTGTCACCTTGGCTAAGGAAGATGCGCATTCAGGATCCATTACTGCTCAGAGGGTGATTTCGTCTGGTAATAAGATTGAAAATGGGTTGCGGCAATCTCAACTGGTTGCTGAAGCGAGTGTGTTTGGCACTATTCGTTCCCGACAGTTGGTTGCGTTTGCTGCTGAGCGTGATTTTTTGCAACTAGTACTTGCACAAGGTGAGGTCGGGGTTGCAAGTCAAGCGCTTGATACAGCTGAGGAATACCTGCGGGTAGCAAGAAATCGCTATGAGGCAAAATCTGCAGCAGAATTCGATGTGCTGCGAGCGGAAGTTCAAGTTGAAGAAGCCCGTCTGGATTTGGTGCGGGCCAACACTACGGTTGAAACAGCAAGAGCATCATTAGGCCAAACACTTGCTATCCCTGTTGAGGCTTGGCGGGCAAGCGAAGAGGGATTACTTGCAAGTTGGACAAGGTTTTCCGTCAACGATGCGATCGAGATGGCTTTTAAGCAACGTCCTGAATTGGCCGGAGCTGAACTTAATATTCAGGCAGCTCAGTCCGGATTGGCAGTAGCTCATGGGGAACGTCGTCCTTCTGTGAATTTTGTTGCTGACTACCAACGGAACGATCCTGAGACAACACTACAACTTAACCGGTGGTCAGCTGTTGTTGTTGCGGACTTTCCCTTAATCGACGGTGGCCACGCTCGTGCGAGCGTAGATAGTGCCAAAGCAATAGTTTCTCAACAAAAAGCTGTATCTGATGGCATAATAAAGCAGATAGAACGTGAGGTTCGTCAGGCACATGCTCGAATAGATTCGGCTGTCACACAGGTTGGTGTTGCTACGAAGCGATTGGCGCTTGCTGAGGAAATGCTGAGAGTTGCCCATGTACGTTATTCGTCAGGTATTTCAACGATGACAGAAGTTGCAGATGCTCAAACCAGTGTAACTCGGGCAAAGCAAGGCCAAATTCGCGCGATGTCAGATCTTAGAATTGCTGAGATCGAACTTCGTCTTGCTATGGGTGTTAATCCTAAGGAGACAAATCGATGAAACAGTCATTCAAACTTTTCGTTATCTGTTTTTGCATTTTTGCACTTCTTGGTATAGCTATCAGTTATGGTGGAAGTGGTGATAACTCCTCGATTCATGACACTGCTGGGGATAACCTCTCCATGAGTGGTAACGGCGTAATCGAGGCCACAGAGGTTGAGATTTCGACGAAGGTCACTGCTCGTGTTGCTACGTTGTCGATTCGCGTCGGTGATTTAGTTGCTTCCGGACAAACGATAGCATTATTAGAATCTGAGGATTTTTTGGGGCAAGTTGATCAAGCGAAGGCGCAAGTAAAGCTTGCCGAGGCGCACCTTGAGGAGCTTGTAAATGGAACACGCCCTGAAGAAATTCAACGGGCTCGTTCCCAGTATTTTGCTGCTCAACAATCGCTTCATCAAGCTCAGGCGCGTTGCAGTCTTGTGCATGAAGGGCCAAGAACTGAGCAAATAGCGCAACTAAAAGCAAATCTGGCTCAGGAACAAGCAACCCTGGATGATGCTGAGCGAGAGCTTACACGTTCCAAACGACTGGAACGCGAAGGAGCTGCTCCAGGTCAGCAAGCTGATCAAGCAAAAACGCATTATGACGTTGCTAAGGCTCGGGTTGCTTCTGCGATGCAACGTTTGGTTGAAGCTAAAGCCGGTTCCCGTGGGCAGGAGCGAGCTGATGCTGAAGCGGCAGTTGATTTTGCAAAAGCACAGGTTGAAGCAGCCAGCGCTACACTTGATTTGGCACTACTGGGGCCACGTCGCGAGGTTGTTGATGCTTCACGTGCTCAATTGGATTTGGCACGCGCTCAATTTCGTACCGCTCAGGCCATGTTGGACTTCACGCACATTTCATCCCCACTTACAGGGCGCGTGACTGAGCGCAACCTTGAACCTGGCGAACTTGTTACCCCAGGAACACCGATTGTTCAGATTGCCGATTTGGAGACCCTTTGGATGAAAGTTTACATTCCAGCAACGCAGGTAGGGCTTGTAAAGTATGGTCAAACTGCAAATGTTATCTGCGATTCGCTTCCCGACAAAGTATTTCCGGGACGTGTTGTCGAAATTTCGCAGTATCCGGAATTCACTCCTAAAAATGTCCAAACTCGCGACGAACGGATCAAGCAGATTTTTTGGGTAAAGATTGAGATGCCAAATTCAACCGGTGACCTGAAACCCGGAATGCCAGGTGAGGCGACGATCAAGATCACCGGTCTTCCATCCCCAAAATGACAGAAAATTCAATCTCAAAGAGTTCGAACCTGGTTTCGAATAGCAGTTATGGCAATAAGGATGGCAAACTGGGGAACGGTATAACCGTTCGTGGTCTTAAAAAATCATTTGGAAAACTTGAAGCTGTTCAGGGAATAGATTTAGACATACGGGCCGGCGAAATTTTCGGACTTGTTGGTCCCGATGGTGCCGGAAAAACAACAACTTTGCGTATGCTTTCAGGAATTTTGGATATCGACTCCGGTGACGCTCTCGTCAGTGGTCTTTCAGTGCGCGAGGATCCTGAAGGGGTAAAAAAGCTTATTGGGTATATGCCGCAACGGTTCAGTCTCTATGGCGATTTGACTGTTGCTGAGAACATTTACTTTTTTGCTAATCTTTTCCATGTTCCGTCTGATCAAAGAATTCAGAGGGAAAAAGAACTTCTGGCAGCAAGTAGAATGACCCCGTTTGGTGATCGACTTGCCCGGAATCTATCCGGGGGGATGAAACAAAAGCTTTCATTGACCTGCACTTTAATTCATAGGCCGCGAGTTCTATTCCTTGACGAACCTACAACCGGTGTTGATCCGGTATCAAGACGGGATTTTTGGAAGATTTTGTATGCACTTGTACGGGAAGGGATGACTTTGGTTGTTTCAACCCCATACATGGATGAAGCAGAACGATGTAATCGTATTGCTTTTATGCATTGCGGCCGCTTTCTGCGATGTGCGACTCCCCACGATCTTAAAGCTGCCATGCCAGGCGAACTGGTTGAACTGTGTTGCAATAACTATCATGAAGTAGATAAATTGTTGTACAAGATTCCGGAAATAACCGGAATCAAGAAATTTGGAAGCAGATTTCATGTCCATGTTCCCAATGCGGTTTCGGCTATCCCTGTCATTGATCGTGAATTGCGCAAGGCTGGGCGAAATGATCATGCTTTGCGCCCTATCCATCCCAATCTTGAGGATGTATTTATTTCACTTGTGGAAAGTTCGAAAACCAATACTCCCTTGAGGATTACATCATGAGTATCGATAATACCGCAGTTGAAGTTCGGAATCTTGTGAAGAAATTCGGAAATTTTACTGCTGTAGATGATGTTTCATTTACCGTACGTCGGGGGGAAATCTTTGGGTTCCTCGGCCCCAACGGTGCGGGAAAGTCAACCACCATTCGAATGCTTTGCGGTTTGCTCGGCCCGAGTTCCGGTAGTGGAAGGGTTGGCGGGTTTGACATTGTTCAAGAATCCGAAAAAATTAAAGAAAACATTGGGTATATGAGCCAGCGTTTTTCACTTTACGACGATTTAACTGTCGGGGAGAACCTTGATCTTTATGCGGACATTTACAATGTTCCCTATGAGCGGCTGGTTGAGCGAAAAAATGAGGTTCTGGCTTTGACACGTTTGAGTGACCGTACATGTAGTAGAACTTCGGAACTTCCTCTTGGGCTTAAGCAACGATTGGCATTGGGCTGTGCGGTTATTCACGAGCCTCCGTTCCTGTTTCTTGATGAACCGACATCCGGTGTTGATCCAATTTCCCGTCGTGGCTTCTGGGATCTGATTTATCAAATGGCTGCAAAAGGAACAACAATATTTGTTACAACCCACGTAATGGATGAAGCCGAACATTGTGATCGGTTGGCGATGATTTACCGTGGAAAATTAATAGCATTAGGAAGCCCCACAAAAATGAAAGAGGAACACGCTCACGGAGTGTTATTGGAAATAGAGACGGAGCCTTTGATGGATGCCTTGGCTCTCCTGGAAAAAGAACCTTCGATCCGTGAGCTGGCCGTCTTTGGGGCAACCCTGCATGCTCTTGTTTCTGACGAAACAGAGGCGAAAATTGCTGTGCAAAGAATTTTGGCAAATCAGGGGGCATCGATTACCAGAATCGTTCCGACTCTCGAAGATGTTTTTGTTTCATTGATCGAACACGCTGACCGACCTGAATCGGTTCAGGAGGGGTGACAATGCTTCTGCGACTTTTGATGATCTCTTGGAAAGAATTCAAGCAAATAAGCCGTGACCCAAGGATGCTAGGTATTACTATTATCCTGCCGGTGTTTATGGTCGCATTATATGGGTATGGCATCAATCTTGACGTTAAGCATATCAGGATCGGAATTCTGGATCACGATCGCAGTGCTACATCACGACGTCTTATCGAGGCTTTTGCTCACACCGAATATTTTTCTATCGTGACTTTCCTGGAACGGGATTGTGATATTGATAGTGCAATTTTCGAAGAAGCAGTGCGCGGTGTATTGGTGATACCAATCCACTATGGGCGTGACATTTCCCGGCATAGATCCGTTCCGGTGCAGTTTGTAATTGATGGTTCGGACAGTTCATCTGCAAATACTGCATTGGGATATGTAAAAGGGTTGCTTGGACGTATTTCAAGCGACTTTGGCCTGGAGACGGTTCGTCGTTTTGGAATTCGGCGAAAACAGTTAATGCCGATCGAAAATCGTGATCGTTATTGGTACAATCCTGAGTTGCGCAGTGCGAACTTTATAGTTCCCGGCCTTATTGCTGTGGTATTAATGATGTTATCGGCTCTTCTTACGTCGGTGACGATAGTGAGAGAGAAGGAGCGCGGGACATTCGAAAGCATTATTGGAACACCTGTCACTTCTTTCGAGTTGGTTATCGGAAAACTTGTTCCGTATGTTTTAATTTCTTATGGGGATGTCTTATTGATATTGCTTATTAGCCATTTGTTTTTTGCTGTTCCATTTCGAGGGAATCTTGGTGTGCTATTTCTTTTAAGTGGAGTCTTTCTTTCGTGCGCGCTCGGAGTTGGCTTACTGATTTCAGCGCGGGCACCTTCTCAACAGATTGCCAACATGGGTGCAATGGTTGGAACACAATTGCCAGCGGTGCTGCTTTCAGGGTTCATGTTTCCGATTACCAGTATGCCTGAGCGTTTGCAGTGGATTCCGCAATTAATTCCAGCTTCCCATTTTATCGTCATCCTGCGGGGGTTATTTTTGAAGGGAAGTTCTCTTTCTTCTCTGATGCCGCAAACAATTGCCTTACTTCTTTTCGGAATTGCAATGATTGTTCTAAGTGCGAAAAGTTTCAAGAAAAAACTCTAAAGGCAGGAACATATCAATGAATATTCTGGCAAATCTTCGCCGTGTCAGGCGACTGGTTCGAAAGGAACTTACGCAGATTCTGCGTGATCCGAAAATGATTGGGCTTATGTTCATTATGCCGGTATTTCAGATGTTTATTTTCGGATATATGGCCACAACCGATATCAATCATGTTCAAACCGTGATACTTGATGAGGATCATTCACGTGCAAGCCGTGGATTTGTCGAACGTTTGCGTGGGTGTGGCTATTTCATGGTAGTCGGTTATCTTGATAGCGATGCTGGATGTAATCAAACGCTTGAACGTTGGAAAAGTCAAATAGTGATTAGGCTTCCCCGCGGCTTTGGTGAAGATTTGGGACGCGGTCGCCCGTCAAGCATCCAGACTCTTATCGATGGAACAGATTCAATGTCAGCTGGAATTATCAATTCCTATGTGAACGGAATTGTCCAGGAATATGGACTTGAATTTGGAAAAAAGAAATTTGATCGAATGCGCCGTGCAGTTGGTGAAATTCCGTCAATTGATGCAAGGCCGAGAGTCTGGTTCAATCCGGAGCTTCGTAGCGTTGTGTTTATGGTTCCGGGAGTGCTGTGCTTGATTCTCTTCATTACCAGTATGATAGCAACAGCGATGTCTATTGTAAAAGAAAAGGAGCTGGGAACTCTTGAGCAGATCATAGTAACCCCGATCCGCCCATGGGAGTTCATCGTTTCGAAAACGATTCCATTTTTCTGCACTGGAATGTGCACTATGACTCTTGTACTAGTAATTGCCATCTGCTGGTTTCGCGTTGTGCCGGTAGGAGGTTTACTCTTGCTGGTTTCTTTAGCATGTATTTTTTTGCTGACCGCATTAGGTCTAGGTATTTTCATTTCTACCATTTCTGAAACTCAACAGGAAGCTGTTATTACATCATTTTTTTGTTTTTTCCCGATGATTATGTTGTCGGGATTGATTTTTCCGATTGATAACATGCCATTACCTATTCAAGCGTTAACTCGAATTATCCCATTAAGGTATTTTCTTGAAATTGTTCGGGGAGTTTACTTGAAAGGACTTGGTTTTAATATGGTTTGGAAACAGACACTGATTCTGATTTTATTCGGAGTTGGTATTCTGGCTATAAGTACTCGAAGATTCTCGAAACGTCTTGATTAGGATTTTGAATACCAGGCGGGTCCGATTCTTGTGGCTAACCAATTAAATTCCCGGTCAACAATCACATCTGAGTTAAGGAAATTTAATCCCAGGATTTTTGCCGGAGTGACAAAAGCCGAATGTGCTAATTCCCGGAGGCTGAAACCGGGGAATTTGCTTAAATCGGCAATGCATTGCAAGAGATGTTTTCCACCGCCAAAGAGATGCCCTCCGGTAAAAGTGCATTTATTATTGTGAAGGGACAAAGAATGCCCATAGGCGTCAAATAATCCGTCGGGCAGGCCCATAGGGCAAACCCCGTCAGATATGAGAACTACACCTTCCGGGCCAAAAGTTTTGAAAGTTAAACTCATTATTTCGGGGGAAACATGGATTTGATCTGCAATTAATTCGACTGTCAATCTGCGATGCGCTAAAATAGCTGAAACTGCGGTTGGTTCCCTTTGAGTAAATGGCCGCATTGCGTTAAAAAAATGGGTTACGTGATCAGCCCCAATTTTAATGGCTTCCGATGTAGTAAAGTGATCAGCGGCGGTGTGGCCTATTGCTGGCTTTATTCCAAGTTCCAGTGCTGTGGAGATTAAATTCCCAGCATCAGGAAGCTCTGGAGCTACTGTGATTATTTTTATTCGGCCACTCGATAACCGGTGCCATCTTTCAAGTGCCTCAAAATCAGGATACATCAAGTGTTCAGCGGGATGAGAGCCTCTTTTCTCTTGGGAAATAAAAGGCCCTTCAAGGTATATTCCATGAATATAGGGGGGCTTCCGGCGGTTTTCGATTACTTTCTTTATATCAATTAAGGCTTTGACTCGTTGTTCTTCAGAGCACGAAATCAATGTCGCGACAACTCCGGTGAGACCTAATGAAAGAAGGCTATCAAGCATTTCATCGATTTTTTCAGGATCACCCCAGGAAAAATCCCATCCAAATGCACCGTGCAGGTGCAAGTCAATCAATCCTTGAAAGCGATAACCTTCGTAATTTTCGTTTTTTTCAGCCTGGGGTAACGAAAGGTCTTCAAAACATGGTTTTCTAATGAAATCCGGAATTTCATTGGAAAAATTGATTTTTTTGTCCATTTTTTCACCTGTCTTTTTAATCGCTATAGCATTTGTTTCAGCTCAATTTCGGAGGGGTGGAGTCATTTCGAGTGCTTATTTCAGAAGCATTTGTGCTGAGTTTGCTAAAACAATTTCACCTAAAATATAGCTGAGGTCAACTTAAATTGTTCCACTTCTTTGCAATGAAACGAAATCCATGAACCTCCGGTCGTAAAGAAGATACAACATTCTAATATGTTAATAACAAAAAAGGCAAAAAAATATGTCCTTTAAAAAATTAATTTCAAGTTTATCAGGGATCTTTCGATATATCTTAAAAAAGGATTTCTGAAAATTCTTTTTTGAAGGAGATTGAAGGATGAACAGGGGAATTAAGGCTCGAATCAGTGTGTTAATCTTGATTTTTTGTACGTTCTTTGCATCCGGATGCGGAAAAAAAAATTCAGTAGCCGATGATTCCCAGAATGTTCAGCAAAAATTAATCAATTTAGATGGCTATATTGCTATTCCCCAGAATGTAAACGAAAAACTCCTTGCGCGAGTGCTTGGTGCGCAAAGCACCGACAGTATGGTAAAAGATTCATTTTCCAGAGCTAAGATTCTGGTTAATGGCAATGAAGTTAGCGGTTCTGAAGTTATTACTTCAGCTTACCCCTGGGAAGTCCAATTGCATGGTGTTCCAGAAAGTGGAAACCAAGTTTACAGGGTGGAAATTTCGAGCGGAAAAGTTGGTTTGAAAGCTGTAGTCGAAGATAAAGATAAGGGTTCTTTTTATATGGATGTTAGAACAACTGCTGCATTTCTTCTTGCAGATGTATCCAATATTGCTGCACGGGACATCATTTCCACCTTTACTTCGGCAATAACTCCGGTGGCGAATAAAATTGAAGAACTTTTCAAAAGCGCAGATACGGGATTCGAAAACATTTTTCAACTTCCTCTCCTTCAGGATGAAATTGAAAGGCAACGACAGTTTCTTGCTCAAAATAGAACAGTAAATACAAAAAATAAGATTTCCTACCTTACTCTGGAAAATGACCTAGATGGTGATGGTGTTAATGATTTTTTTGTGAGACCGACGACCGATGGTACGAGAATAAGGTTTGAATGTCCCCTTTCCACATATTCCTCTATGCTTGATAACATTGCAAGCCTTGAGGGCTATTCAGACGCACAACTTCTTCAAGATTTTAATTCTAATAACCTTCTTGCAACAAGAACTTTTGCTGTTAACTCAAGCAATTTCGCGTTGGGTTATTTTTTCAAAAGATCCATTAAAAGCGATCTATATTTGAAAATTTTTGTAAGAAGAATTGATTCCAGCGAAGGGACCTTAAAGGGAATTCTATCTGAGTATTCATTTGTTACTGCAACTGGAACCTCGCTTGTGAAGGGAAGTAAAACTTTTTCCCTATTAGGTTCCGCTGCGGCCTCGGGAACAGTTATTTCCAGTGATTTTCTTAGTGATGGTAGTGAAACCGATCAAAAGTTGGTGTACTTGAATCGAAACCTGGGATTAGGAAGCAGTGATGGAAAATCTCTGATGCTTCTTGCTTTTTCGGGAAAACCAGCGCTATCTGGAATAGAATCGGTACCAGATCATAACCGATATCCATATTTTCCGACTATGCAAAGAGCAATGTTAGAAATCTCTCAAGAAAGAAAATTTGAGGTAGGTGATACCTTTGCAGCTTTTTTCCCAAAAACCGGTCATTATGCAATCTTTAGTATAACGGCGGTCAACGAATTAACTATCTCAGTTGATTACATGGCTAATTCCTCCCCCGGGGAATTGCAGTTTAAGCTCTGAGGTTGGTTTGCCAACCAGGGTGAGCCAGAATTATTGTGATGCTAAGGATTTTCTGGTAGAATACTCCGATTTAAATTTTCCGATCTTTTTTTTTCAAAACCATGAGATTTAAAAAAATATGGAAATTTTAGGTTGCTTTTATACGCTTAGAACGGGTGCTTCGGTAAGATATCCCTTCCAATGGCTCTATTAAGGTTTTTTGTGCATTTTCGGGGAAGTCAGGCAATTTCAGGCTTAAATCGAATTTTACAAGGAGCTTCTTTATAAAAGTTTTTTTTACTTCAAGCTGTTTCTTTTGAAAAATTGCGGTTGTGTGCTTGTGTTAAATTGGTTTTGATTTCAGTAATCTAAAAGCGATTGCAGTTTTCTTCGAAAGTTTTTAAACGGGACAACTGGATCAATAGCTTGGAGCCGATGGTTATCATCGAGTTTAAACAAAGAAGTCTTATTTGATGGATTGGTTCACTCATTTGGCCCCTATATATGAACAAGGGTCCTACTTTGCCGTTTTCATCGTCTTGGTTTTGTGCGGCCTTGGTTTGCCCATACCTGAAGAGATTACGTTCCTGGTATCGGGCTATGTTGTCGACAAAATGGGGGGATCGCTTGTAATGATGATGGTTGTTGGTGTATTTGGAGTCCTCTGTGGAGATGTTGGCTTGTATCTTCTAGCCCGTAAATATGGTTTGGCTCTTTTGAGAAAATGGCCTTTTCGTTTAGTGTTTACCCAAAAAAGGGTTGAGAAGGGGAAAACTTTTTTTCGAAATCATGGTTCAAAAGCGGTTTTTTTTGCTGGATTTTTTGCGGGAATAAGAGCTTCTGTCTACTTTTTAAGCAGTGCGATGGGAGTGAATTTCTGGACTTACATATTCTGGGATTTAATAAGAGCACTATTGACATGCCCCATTTCCATATGGTTTGGGTATGAATTTGGAAGTTTTGCCACCGAATATTTGCATAGATATCGAATGTGGGTGTTTTCTGTTCTTGGAATTGCCTTAATTATTGTTTTAATCAGAGAATTTCTCTTGCGAAGAGCAACCAAAAAGAACCTTACGGAAAATCCTCCTTCAAAATGAAATTTTTTTTTCTTTCAAAATCAGGTGTGAAGTCTTTTTGCTTGAGGTCTAATATTTACTTTCCTGTATTTTGAAAAATTCGCAAGCATTTTTCAAGCTTGCTCCCAGAATAATTTAGGCGTAAGGGCTGCTAAACTCCACAAATTAAGAGGGAGAAAGTTTTGATTCCCAGAATTTAGATAGTGGCGTTGAGGATGGAATGATAATTTCCCGATAAATTTTGAGAGCATTTTCTACTCCAAGAGAATAACGAAATAGCCAGAACTCAAATGGAAAAAAGGTTATCTCTTCGGTATCAGGAAAAACCAAATGAGATTCTGAGTTTAGAGCAATTCGTTCTTGAAGTTTCGAAAAGATTTCATCATTTTTGGGTTCCCAGGGCTCGATTTCACGAACATACTGACATTCTCTTTTTCCATCGGCTTTTTTCAACCCAAAAAACCTGCAAGGAAAAGGTCTTACAGGGTGAATCGCGCAAACTTTGCTTTCCTGCTTACGAAAAGTGCATCGAATGCGTTTTTCATTTTCCTTGTCAGATTCAAGATCCGTTTCGGCTAATCTATTTTTGATGTTTAACGCGTCTTGCAACATTTTTTTTAATTGATCTGAAGAAAGTCGATTCATTAGATCTCTAATAATTCGATGATACTCGATAGAAAAAAATGATATTGAGTTGCAACAAGATCCACAATTGGAGCATTCAGTTTTGGGTAGTTCAGCTTGAAGTGCTTCCAATAGGGCTATTCCGAACGGTCCCTGTTCAGCTGAAGCACGGAGAATATTCTCGCAAATTTTATTGAAGCGTTTTTCGAACAGAGAATTTAGCTTATTAAGCAATTCAAAGTTAATATCTGATAAATATTGCACTTTTCAAGAATTCCTTTTTTTATTATAAGTGAAATTTTCTTTCCAGCATCAATCATTACTTTACTTTACTTCACAAAAAACTCATTGACAAGCATTTTATCAAATGATAATATCGTACAGTTAAGAATGTGTTTTTGCCGGCGTAGCTCAGCGGTAGAGCAACTGATTCGTAATCAGTAGGTCGTAGGTTCAATCCCTATCGCCGGCTTGTTTTTGTCCGAGGAATGAAATAATTGCGCTAATTGAATGTTAGAAACCGAAATTATCGGTAGAAGCAAGGCAATATTAGATGTTCTAGCTGTCGTCGCCAGAGTTGCCGAAAGCGATGTAACTGTTCTTATTACTGGAGAAAGTGGAACTGGTAAAGAGATTGCTGCTGATACTATTGTAAAATCGAGCCCCAGGTTTGGGAAGCCTTTTATCAAAATGAATTGTGCTGCAATTCCAGCTGATCTGCTTGAAAGTCATATCTTCGGACATGAGAAAGGTGCTTTTACCGGGGCAATTTCGAGGCAGGAAGGTTGTTTCGAGCGAGCACATTCAGGAGTTCTTTTTCTTGATGAAATTGGTGAAATGGCTTTGGCAACACAAACCAAGCTGTTGAGAGTAATCCAGGAGAGGGAATTCGAAAGAGTTGGAGGAAAAGAGACGCTCAAAGTAGATGTAAGGTTAATTGCGGCAACAAATAAAAATCTCGCAGAAGAGATAAAGAAAAATCGGTTCCGAGAAGATTTATACTATCGATTAAATGTGGTTGAAATTCATTTGCCACCTCTTAGAGAGAGAAAAGGAGATTTAAAATACCTTGCAGATGCTTTTTTAGATTTGTTTGCAGAAAAATATAGAAAACCAAAATCTTGTTTTTCGTCAGAAGCGTTTTCGTTAGTTGAAAATTATAATTGGCCGGGAAATGTTAGAGAATTGAGAAATATAATAGAAAGAGCCGTTGTTTTATCACCAGGGAATCAAATTAAGCCTGAAGCTCTCCCGGAGAAACTTAGAAGTTTTGAATCGAATGATTTTGTTTTCCAAGGTGATGAAAAAATGTTGACTCTTATCGAAATGGAAAAGGCATACGTTAAGAAAGTTCTTGCAATGACCGGGGGAAATAAGCTGAAAGCAGCAAAAATTTTAGATATTGATCCAAAAACGTTGCGTGCAAAGCTAGAAAACGTTTAGAATAGATAGTCAGGAAAAATCGATGACCGAGGTTTTTCTTAACAACCGAATGGAAGTATTTGTTAGAAACGAGTTGGAGGTTCTTAAAGCTCGTGAGGCTGATATTTGCACTTGTGAAAGGTGTTTGCTGGATGTTATCGCGTTGGCTTTAAATGCTCTCCCTTCTCGATATGTAGTGACTAAATTTGGAGAAATAGCTGCGAACCTTGAATTAGAGAGTTCACAGTATAGGGCAGATGTAACAGTCGCTTTGTTAAAAGCACTTGAAAAAGTGAGGCAAAAGCCTCGTCACTAGAAAATTTACAACTGGAGGAAAAAATGACCGATCGAAAGACCACGGCGGAAAAAGAGAAACTTTCCTTTGAGCTGAGCGAAGCTCAAAAGGGGTATACCGTGCTTTCCCTGATTGGGGATCTAGACATGTGGACATTACCACAAGCAAAAGAAAGAATAAATGAGCTTGTAAACAACAAAAAGGTAAAAATTGTTCTGGACCTGGAAAAGATGAACTATATTGATTCTTCCGGTTTAGGATTTTTTATCGGAACTTTGAAAAAATTGAGAGATGCAGGTGGAGATTTGATGTTAATAAATCTCAATGCCTATATCTATGGAATTTTTAAGTTGATTCAACTTCAACATATTATTCAGACTTACGATAGCCTTGAAGAAGCATCGAAACATTTTTAACCCCCGAAATATGGGGAGAAGGAGTTATATATGAAACCCAAAATTCATCCCGATTTTCACAAAATTAACGTTACGTGCGCTTGTGGAAATTCTTTTGAGACTTGTTCGACCTCCAAAGAATTGAAGGTTGAAGTTTGTTCAAATTGTCATCCTTTTTTTACAGGCACCCAAAGATTTGTTGACACCACCGGAAGAGTGGAACGCTTCCAGGCAAAAATTGACAAAACGAAACAACTTGCGGAGGAAAACGCTGCAAAAAAGAGCAAAACTGCTGCGAAGACCACAAAATCAGCTGTAGTCAAAACACCAGTCGAGGTTCCTTCTACTACACCTACTAATTAGAACTACATTTGTAGTGAATGAATGTTTTGAAGGGTTGTTTTTTGAAAAGTGCAAGTGCTTATTTGTTGGCACTGCAATGGGGTGTTTTTTGTCAAAACAATCTTTTCAGTGGGGAGACAATAACGGTTTTTCCATTTAAGTGGAAATTCTTTATCACCCCTGCAGTCATATTGATTAATCAGCATCCCGGGGGGGGTCCCTCGGGATATTTTAATATATGGAAAAACAACTAGACGTAGTGCTTCTGAGATCCACTCCGGATCCAGACAGGATTGTTGCCCTTGCCGCAAGAAGATGTTATTCTTCATTGCCGGCGTTTGCAATCAATGAGCGATTAACAGAAGAAGAAATAGACCGTTTAATTCAACTCTTGCGAAGAAGAAATCACCTTTCTCCTTTTGAACATGCCCAGTTTACTTTCTCTGTCGGCGGAATTTCCCGGGCTTTGTCCCATCAACTTGTCAGACATCGAATTGCTTCCTATTCTCAGGAAAGCCAGCGATATGTGGAGTATTCTAAACTCGAAGAACTCCCATGCATTGTTCCTCCAGAAATAGTTAAAGATGCTGAAGCTTTAAAAGTATACAAGGACTTAATGGAAAAGACCCTTGCCGCTTATAAAAAGCTTCGTGAGCTGAATGTTAGAGGTGAAGATGCAAGGTACGTATTTCCGAATGCTATTGAAACGAAAATTGTGTTTACCATGAATGCTCGCACTCTTTTTAATTTTTTTGAGCAGAGACTTTGCTTGAAAGCTCAATGGGAAATTAGAAAACTTGCTATCGAAATGTTGAATTTATGCCGTTCGGTTGCTCCACGGGTTTTCCGCTATGCAGGTTCGCCATGTACTTATAAGAGCCCTTTTTGTCGTGAGGACGACCCTTCGTGTAAGCTATATCCTAGGAATGCAACGCAAAAGCAATTACAAGGAGAGAATTAATGAGTGATATGGAGAATTTACGAGGTGAAATTGATAAAATTGATGAAGCAATAATAAATTTAATCGACTCAAGAGCTGAGATAGCAGAAAAAATTTTTAAAGAAAAGCTTGAAATTGGCCTTCCAACATTTTCGCCCAAGCGTGAAACTCAGATAATTGATTTTATTTCCAAATTCCAATCAAAAAGAGTTACCAAAGAAGATTTGAGAAATATTTTTCTTGAAATTGTTTCTGCGTGCAGAAAGCTTGGAGTGGACGAGAAACTAGTGATCTACGGAGAAAAATTTGGGTTAAGCCATAATGCCGCGCGAATTCAATATGGAAAGCCTATTCCCATGACTTTCAAATGGCAATGGAGGCAAGTGCTAAGCACCCTTGATGAAAAATCTGCTCCAAGTGCCTTCATAGCTTTCGATATAAGAAATCCTGATTTTTCACTACTTTTGGAAGATTTCATTTCTGGAAAAATCAGAATAGTTTCTGAAAGCCTTCAAATTCCAAAATTTGCACTGGTGAGTAAAAGTTGTAAAAGTTTTTTTGATGTTTCGGAAATTTTAATTCCTCGTGAATTTTTTCAAATGCTTAGGGAATGGGCGAACTCGTTGAATATCCCTGTAAAAATTACGCTTTGTAACTACGAGGAAGAGGCTTTTGAAAACTTGCTTGAAAGCAGGCCAATAGCTGCCATATTACCACAACAGATTGCCCAGGATCAGGATCTCAATTGCCTGCAATCGGAAATTATTCCAAGCGATAAGTTTGCATTGAGGTTTTTGACCATTTCTAACTGGGATAAAAAAAGTGAATACGAGATGGATTCTTCAAAAGGAACCCTTCTTGTAGCTTCGAATTCCTCTTCTTCGGATATTTTGAATGTTTGCGAAATCCTGAAATCTTCTGATTTTTTGCTTAGCGAAATTTATTCATTTCATTTTTTCGATAAGCCGTTTAACAAGATTTTCTGGATAGATTTTGAAAATGTATTAAAGAAAGGCAATATTTCCAACATAATCAACCAAATAAAGAAAACCAATCCCTTTGTTGCATTTGCAGGATTTTATCATTCCGTTAAAATGTGAAATACTTATGTTTTCTTAAATGTTGCGTTTGATTTTTTCCCAACTGCCAGCGAAGCAATCTCGCTTTTGTTAATTCAAAGAGAGATTGCTTCGGTAGGTTTAGCGCCAATATTTCGAAAAATTTTTTCTTATGGAGCTCTTACGAAAACGAGGGAGTCCAGGAAAAGATTTGCTCCACCGCCTGCACCTGCATTTACTGCCGTGATTTCAACATCAACTCCTACAACCCCTGAATTTACAAGTATTTGCCCCAGTGCTACCTGGGTTCTTCCGCGATTAATTTGTCCATAGCAATTCAAATCTTTTTCCAAAAGTGTTGCAGTTAGTATCAAGCCCTCTTCCGAAACCCTGACCCGCCAGTTTCCACCGGAAGTATGGGGATAGTAATAAGCATAAACATTGTATCGATATTGACCTGATGTTGGGGATGGCACTTTGAAATACAGAGATGAAGAGTTGCCAAATCCAAATTCATAAGAATCCCCTGTTCCGGATGGCCCCAGAGTGTCGGCTATAAGTAGAGCCCATCCTGCTCCGGAGTAATAATTCACATTTGGGTAATCCTTACTGGAGAAAAACAAGTAGGCTCCTGCGACAGATCCTGTGATGGCGCTTCTATTGTTGAACCCCCAATTGGAATTTTCCCCTTCCAGGATTCCTACCCATAAACCGCCTGGATAAGATTTAACATATGGGCTCAAATCACTTTCCTTTCCAGAAGAACTAACTGATGAAATTTTAAAGAAATATGGAATTCCAAATTCAAGTTTTTGGCTCTTTTTTTCTGGAATTTGTCCAAAATTGCTTGGATATGTAGTGATTACATAGGGAGAGGTTAGAGTCCACTGGGGTTGAGCGTCTATTAGTTTTGTGTATCCACCGTCGGCAACAGTTGAAAAGTAGATGTTATAACTTGTTGCATTTTTGGCAGCATCCCAGGCAAGTTTTATTCCCGCTTCAGTAGAAGTTGATGACCAAGCTGAAACACCTGTTGGGATAGCTGGAATATCGGAATCTGACGATTGAGTAGTGATTGAACTCATCTTGCTGAGCATTCCGTTGTGATCGATCGCTCTGACTCCATACAAATTATATGGAGTTCCGTTAATATCCTTGAAGGTTTGCGTGAGATTGGCAGTTCCGTTGTCTTCAATGATTCCTATAAGGGAAAAGAGACGGTCTGTTGTATTCGCTCGATAAATCAGATAGGCATCTAAATCCAGTGTAGGATTTAATCCATCGAAAATACTTGACCCATCTTCGTTAACGATTGGCTTGTGCCAGGAAATTATTGGGTCAATATCATTTGATACGGTGACATCATAAGGCATGGTTGGAATAGTATCATCCCCAGATCTAAGCACTACCTGGACGGGATCAGAATTTTCGCTTTCTGTGTATTGATCGTTGTAAGACCGAATGACATATGTGTATTGGGAAGCAGAAGTCTTACTTACAGATGTGTCAATAAATCCTGGAAGATCTTGAGGTACAGCTGCTATCCAAGCAACTCCACCTGCTGATGTACTTAATCCTCTATAGATATTGTAACCTTTGATTTTATATCCGGTAACTTTGTCCCAAGCTACATAGACTGAATCCATTGAAGCTCTGGCTTTAATATTCACGACTCTGGGTGGTCGTTGGTCAAAAGGAAGACCAGCACGAGCCTGAACTGCATTTGTTCTGGATAAGTCGGATTCCTTACCTTGAGTATCAAAGGCTGAGATTTTATAGTAATAGTATTGGTCATTTACAAGGCCATTCTGATTATCGTTGTCAAGATAAATAGGAGCGGGCATTTTACCAATGGTTGTGATAAGAGTGAAAGGTCCTCCCGAGTTGTTGGATCGGTAGATTTTGTATCCAACAAGATCAGCTTCCGTATTTGAACTCCATGTTATCTCAACGGCCTTCTCTTTCCCGAGCCCGACAATATTTGTAGGAATATTGGGAGCTTCAAAATCAATCAAGCCTGGATCCTTTTTTACCCCAGTTGTACAGCCGAAAATTGAAATCAGCATTAATATTGTAATTCCAGCCATCAAAGTTCTTCGATACATTGCCTGTGCCGTAATTTTGAACATACGACTCTCCTTAAAGGACTTGCCGATAAAATAACTTCCATCCCCTATCGGCTAAAATTTACTTTTCGTAAAGTTTATTTCTTTGAATAAGAAGGATTTCACCCTCTCTGATAGCTGCTTTCATCTCTTTAACTGATTTATCAAGGCCGACCAGGACCGCGCGAGAAATAATCGAATGTCCGATATTGAATTCTTCCAAACCAGCCATTGTGACTAATTCGGCAACATTCCAATAATTCAAGCCGTGGCCTGCATTTACCCGTAACCCTAGTTTTACAGCCAATTCTGCCATTTCGTGAAGTCTTGTTAATTCTTCTTCGTGTTGAGCAGCGACAGCGTTTGCAAAACACCCGGTGTGAAATTCAATAAAATCCGCCTTCAAATTCGCAGATTTTTCAACTTGTTTTCTCTCTGGATCGATGAAGAGGCTAACCAAAATTCCCCTCTTTTTTAAGCGTCCAATTACTTCCTTTATTCTTTCTTTATTGGAAATTACGTCTAAGCCACCTTCGGTAGTAACTTCCTCTCTTTTTTCGGGGACGAGTGTTGCCATATCTGGTTTAATTTCTTCAGCAATACGTGAAACACCTTCTTCGATTGCCATCTCAAGATTGAGTCTTGTTCTGACACTCTCTCGCAAAATTAGTAAATCCCGGTCTTGGATATGGCGGCGATCTTCCCTCAAATGCACCGTGATTCCGTCCGCTCCAGCTAGTTCAGCAATTGCGGCGGCGTGTACCGGATCAGGTTCCCGGCCTTTTCGGGCCTGTCTCAATGTCGCTACATGATCAATGTTTACACCAAGCTTAATCACTTTATTCACTCCATAAAAAAAATTTCACAGCCAAATTTGCTTTTTCGAAGTCGCTAGTTTCTGGATATAAAAGAAAACATTGAACCTGAGCGCCCTTCATCACCTCTAAAAGAAAAAAATGAATTGACTTTGCACTTGGTGCAGTCATTGTGGTGAGAGATATTGGACGGTTTGATTCCTCTGCTGATAGCTTGCATGCAGTTTAACCCGCGCAAATCCAGATGCCATTTACGACCATGAGAGAAAGCTCCCCGGAAAGAGCGATCAGATTCATCAAAAAAGATTGGAATTTCATCTCCCATCTCAAGACAGCACGAACCGATGCATGGCCCCATGAAAAGCTTTAAATTAGATGGAGAAGAACCTTCTATTTCAGCCATTTTTGCTATTGAGTATCCGGTAATATTCATTCGGGTGCTCTTCCAACCAGCATGAATAGCACAAATGCTTTTTTCACCAAATATGATTACTGGGAGGCAGTCGGCGGTAAAAATCCCAAGAGTTATTTTGTTGCAAGAGGATAGTAGTGCGTCTGCTTCCCCCAGTAATCCGGATAACGCTGGATTAGTTACGGAAATTATTGAATTTTCATGAACTTGTTTTAAAAAGCATGGTTCTGGGATATCGAGATGGTTTTCTTTACAAATTTTTTGCCATGTTTTTCGAAATACATCATCCGTCATTTTCCAAAAACTCAGGTCACCATCTTTTCTTTCCGAAAATCCAATTGTAATATTTTCAATTTTTTCAAGGCGCATATTTAAGACTCTGAAGAGATTGAAGAAATCATCCGATCTGCCAAATCGTCGACTGCATTTCTTTCACCGCCGATTTCTTTTACTTTTCGGAGCATTCTCAAGGCGTCATCTTTTCTTCCCTTTTTAGAATACAATGAAGCCAGAACCACATATGCCTCTTTAAGAGTCTTATCTAGAGCTATTGCTCGTTTGCTTTCCTCATAAGCTTCTTTCAATCTTCCGAGATTGTACTGTAGAACGGCAAGGTCTTTGTGGGCTTCAGCATACTCAGGTTTTATGCTGATTGCCTTGGAAATTTCCGCTTCGGCCATGTCATATTTTCCAGCTCTGATGAAGTCTTTTCCCATTGATAAATGTGTTTCTGCATTTTCTCTACTTCTTTCATCAAGCATTTTTCGGGCTTTTAATAGGAGGTTTTTGGCTTGTCGTGCGGTCCCTGAATCTCTTCCGACAGTAACAATTTTTTCCAGATCGTTTACTGCATCCTGGATCAAGCCCTTTTCAATATATGAATTGCACAAGGCATAGCGCTTTTCAAGCTCGCGTTCCTGGGAAAAACTCAACTCATTTTCGTTAGTGGAATGAGAGGTTCTGACTGAGGAAATTTTTCCGGAAAATGCTGGTGCATCGGGAACCTCGAAACTTGCATGGCTTAAATTTGCTGATTCAATGCTGGCAGGAGTGAATGACCCTGAAGATTCCAAGGGGTCGATGCTTTTTTGAGCCATGAAACTAGCAGTCATATTTCCACTTTTCCCTTTTCTTGCAACAAAGTCTGCAAGCTTGGAACTTGATTGAATTTGTTTGGCATTGGAAAAATAAAATGATTTCTGGCTCGAATTGAGTTTTTTGATTTGTTTTTGGAGGAAATTTTTCACCTGCGAGCCCTCTGGAGCTCGGGAAAGTGCCTGCTGATATACGTATAGGGCACGATTACTCTGTTTCATAGCTTCGTAGCATGCTCCAAGAGGAATGTAAGCTTTAATAAAGTTCGAATTGAGTTGTACTACGGTTGAAAAAGTATGAGCTGCGTCTTCAAAATTTTTCCTGTTGAATTGGCAAATTCCCAGATTAAAATACGCTTTTGCGAAAGAAGGATCCAGCTTGATAGCTGTTCGAAAATGAAGCTCGGCTTCTTCTGCTTTTCCTGCTTTGTAACAGGCCCAACCAAGCGAATCACGGAAATTAGCTGAAGCGGGGTCTATTTCCACTGCTCTGGAACAAAGTTGGATTGCTCTGGGAATATCGTTTTCCATTGTAGCAAGAAGATAACCCAGGTTATTCATTGCTGAAGCGTAACTTGGTTTTAAAGCTACTGCACGCTCATAGGCCGAGACTGCCTCACGAATTTGTCCAGTCTTTTCCAATGCGTAGCCAAGGTTGTGAAAGGCTTCAGCCATGTCTGGTCTGGTTTTTACAGCCTTTCTTAGCTCTTCCATTGCTCCTACATAGTCCTGTTCCTGAAGTTTTTGAGTTCCCTTGACATAACATCGCATTCCCGCATCCTGATATTCGGGGAGGTTATCAAGGGTAAGGGCCTGACAGGAAAAGGCAAAGCAGAATGAAATGAAAAGTGAAAAATAAAGCTTTTTCATTCGTATTGCCTCCGGATATAATCTATTCTATTCCTTAGAATTATCGACAAATAGATGCTCTCATTATAGAGAAATTTCGGGGTTTAATTTAAAAAAGCTAAAACTAACAATTTTGATTTACTTGTATAAATAAATTGAGTAACATTTATTGTGTCTTCTCATACTCAGAATGTTGAGAGTGATGGCAATTTTAGCTAATTGCCAAACAGTATCTATAATTTTACTTATCGAGATCTTTTCGAAATGGAAACGTGAGGAATATGAATAAAAGAACGAAAATAATAGCCACCCTAGGACCATCATCCAGTTCAAAAGAAGTAATTACTGAATTGATAAAAAATGGTTGTAACGTTTTCAGGCTGAATTTTTCACATGGAACCCATGAAAGCCATAAAGCTCTAATTGTTTTGATCAGAGAGATTTCGCGAGCACTTGGAGCCAATATTGGAATCCTCGGGGATCTATGTGGTCCCAAAATCCGAGTAGGAAAATTTCCAGGAGGTCAAGTTGAATTAAAAAAAGGAAATAAATTTACTATTTCCGAAAATCCGGACCTTCCTGGAGACAATACCACAGTAGGATCAACTTATCCTCATTTGGTGAAAGATCTTAAAAAGGGCGATGTTGTTTTACTTGATGATGGGAATATCAGCTTGCGTGCAATTGAAAAAAACACCGATTCAGTTGATTTCGAAATCCTTCAAGGTGGTGTACTTAAGGACAAAAAGGGCATGAATATGCCTGGAATAAATCTTTCCATTGAAACAATTACTGTCAAAGATAAAAAAGATCTTGAGTTTATTATAAAAGAAGATTTAGATTTCGTTGCACTTTCTTTTGTTCGGAAAGCTGAAGATATTAAGACCTTAAAGAGTCTTATAGGGAAAGCCAGTCCAAGAATAATTGCTAAAATTGAAAAACCTGAGGCTATTGCTGATCTGGAGAATATTTTGAGTGTAACCGGCGGGATAATGATAGCCCGTGGTGATCTGGGTGTGGAAGTCCCTATTGAGCAGGTGCCGACAATTCAAAAGTCGATTTTGAACAGATGCTCCAGAAGAGGCATTGTGGCAATTACTGCTACTCAAATGCTCGAATCGATGATTCAGAATTCGAGACCCACTCGAGCTGAAACCACTGATGTTTTCAATGCAATTCTTGACGGTTCTGATGCTGTAATGCTTTCCGGAGAAACCGCCAGCGGAGAAAATCCAGTTGAAGCTGTAAAGGTCATGTCTGCAATTGCTTGTGAAGCTGAAAAAATGTTGCTTGAAAAGCCAGCCTACGGAGACATGATGCCTGAAGTGAAGCATGAGATCGAAGATATCATTGCCCATTCAGCTTGCGAAGCTGCGGTTGATGCTAAAGCAAAGGCCATTGTAACTTTTACCCATAGTGGCAATACTGCCCGAAATATTTCAAAATACCATCCGCCGGTTTCGATTATTGCGATGACTCCGGTCGAATCAACATGTCGTCGCCTTGCGCTTAGTTGGGGAGTGGAATCAATTCTCGTTCCAGATCTAAGAAACACTGATGCGATGATTGGGTATGCCGAAACTGTTTTGAAAGGCGGGAAGTTTTTTTCTTCAGGGGATATAATTATGATTGTTGCAGGTGTCCCGCTCGGAGTTAAGGGAAACACAAACATGATCAAATTGCACAAAGTCTATTAATCTATGACTGAAATCAAAGGAACAGTTGTAATAATTGCGGTCCAGACGCCCGAACAGACTGATGAAGAGATTCAGGCAAATCTGGATGAGCTTCGGGAACTTTTGAGAACGGCAGCTTATTCCGTGGTTTCGAGCATTGTACAAAAACGTCCTCGATTTGACAGAGTTTCTTATTTTGGAGATGGAAAAATCCAGGAACTGAAACGTTTTGTTGAAGAAGCAGATGTTGACCATATAGTCGCTGATGATGAATTGTCTGCACTTCAAGTAAGAAAGTTAGAAGAAGGAACGGAAACAACGGTTTCTGATCGCACAGGAGTTATCCTGGAAATCTTCGCAAATGTGGCTTCAAGTCGTGAAGGAAAAATGCAAGTTGAACTGGCCAGAATGCAGTATCAACTCCTTCGCTTGGCTGGAGGGTACTCAGCACTTTCCAGGCAAAGAGGAGGAATAGGTCTCAAGGGGCCCGGCGAAACCAAGATTGAAGCAGATCGGAGAGTTTTAAAATTCAAAATTGTCAGATTGAAGCGGGAACTTGAAAAAGTTGTAGAAAATCGTAGATTATTAAGACAAAAGAGAATCGAAAATCTTGCGCCGCTTTTTGCACTTGTTGGATATACTAACGCTGGAAAATCAACTCTTTTAAACTCTCTTTGCGGGAGTGAAGTAACTGTTAACGACGGGCTTTTTACAACCCTCGATCCAACAGCCAGAAGAGTAAATTTACCCAGTGGAAGATTTTGCGTTCTTTCGGACACAGTTGGCTTCATAAAAAAACTTCCGCACAATCTTGTAAAAGCTTTCAGAGCAACTCTTGAAGATGTTATCAATTCCCAGGTGGTTATTCTTGTGAGTGATATTTCCTCCTCTGACACCGAAAACAGGATCGCTGTCGTCCGTGATGTGCTTTTACAAATAGAAGCTCTTGAAAAAGAAATCATCCTGGTTTTCAACAAAACTGATAAGTCAGCTCCTGAAACAATCAATATTTTCAAAACCAAATACCCGGAAGGGATTTATATTTCGGCCAAAGAAAAAATTGGGCTTGGAGATTTGCTCTTCAAATTTGACGAAATCATGAAGAGAGAATACCAATTGGTTGAACTCCTGATTCCGGGAAATTCGCCAATTTGCAAACAAATTCTTTCAATTGGGATAGTCAAATCTCAGGAATGGAGTGAAAATGGTGTCAAGATAAGCGTGGAACTTCCACGAAAAATCCTTTCAATGGTTTCTTCGTTTCGTATTGACAACCAGAGCTAGAAAATTTAAAAAGTGTCCATTTTTCCTGGGATCCATAAATTTTCTAACTGGAAAGCATCGTTAAAAAATGGACGAAAGATCTCTTAAAATAGATTATCATCAACTCAGGGAATTTATTTCCCGGGAGTTTGGCCTTTTCTTTGAAACTGGAAAATTCAGTTTTTTGGAAAATCGTATTCTGCCGCTTTTTTCCAAAATAAATAGTTTTGATCTTAATGATTTCATCAAGACGGTTCAGGCCGATCAGTCGTTCAAAAATGAACTACTTGCAGTGCTAACCACAAATGAGACATGGTTTTTCAGACATCCCAAGCATTTTGAAATACTTCGAGAAGTTATTTTTCCATCCATAAGGGATTTCGACAAAAGGCCTTCAAAAGAGATTTATATCTGGTCAGCAGGTTGTTCCATCGGTGCAGAGGCATATTCCATTGCGATTGTTGCCCGTGAAATGATGACTTCCCACCCTAATGTAAACGTAAAAATTATTGGGAGCGATATTTCCCCCTATGCCATATCCAAAGCAAAAGAGGGAATTTATTCCTCTACTGAGATTCGATTAGTTCCACAAAGACTGTTGGCTGCTTTTTTTATCCCTTCTTCACCCGGTTTTTTCAAAGTTAAGCCGGAACTTTCTCAAATGGTAAGCTTTGAATTAAGAAATTTACTTGACTCCAAATGGATAGATATTAGTTTCGATATAATATTTTGCAGAAACACAATGATATATTTCAATGAGGAAACAAAAAAACATCTGACTGAGAGATTCTTTAACGGGCTTAAAAATGGCGGGATCTTCATTCCGGGGTCAACTGAAACTCTTCATTGGGGGGAAAACCGCCAGTTCATTCGCGAATTTGCGATGGGGGAATATTTTTATCGAAAATGCGTTCAAAGTTTTGAGAATTTTCAATATTTCTTTTCCACTCCGCATGATCTTCTGAAAGCAATAAGTCTACTGGTGGAAGAAAATATTGAATTTACGATAACTCCGATTGACATCGCCAATCCAGCCTCAAAACGCTCCCTCTATGTCCCCAAGGGAATGGAAGAAAAAGCGGAACAAATTTTTTCAAAAGCTAATATCGAACCGGTACTTAGAAAAAAAAGTCAACTGCGATAAAATAAAATAATCCCACTCTTTTTAAATTTTTCTCTTTTGTCGATACTTGAGAGAAAGACTTGAATATTGGGTAAGTTTTCACTACCTAAAGAAAAGCTTTTATTTATGATTATTGTTTGTTTCTGATTAATTGATTTGGATAAATGATCAAATAATAGAAAACGTTGAGAGTTGTGGAAGAAAGATAAAAAGCAGTCTTTTGGCGGGAGTGAAAAATTAAAACATTGAATTGGCGGGAAAATGACAACTATTAGAATTCGTCCGACGTTGATAGTAAAAAAAGATCAGAATTCTTTTTTATTTGTTCGGCATGTGAAGGATGGTCGGACATATTGGCTTTTACCCGGCGGAGGACAGGAGCCGTTTGAAGACCTTTTTAAGGCGGCGGCTCGTGAATTACTGGAAGAAACAGGTGTTACTGCAAAAGGATTTCGTTTCATTGGTTTGCGTGAAAGCATGGATGAAAAAGCTCAAAGACATATTCAATTCCCTATTTTTGAGACTATTGATCCTGATTTTTCCAAGCTTTCAGCTGGTTGTGATTCCCGACTCAAAGGAATTGATTTCTTTTCGGCGGATGAAGCTTTGAAAGTTCCTGTCTATCCTAATTTTGGAGATGAGTTTATCAAACTGCTCCGTGGGGAAACGATTGAAACCTATAAATCCTTGCCCTGGATTCCCTGAAGCTTTGGAGAAAATTGAGAATGGAAAAAAAACTGGAATTAGCGGTAAACGACTGTAAAAAAAGAATAAGTGCCAATCCAAGAGATTTCTTTGCTTATTATCAACTCGGAAGAGCTCTTGAAATGCAGGGAGAAATAGATGAAGCAATTAAGGTGTACAATGACGCGATTGCGATAAATCCCAAAGATGCTTATTCTCACAATTTTCTTGGATTGTTGTTTAAGAACAAGGGAATGATCAATGAAGCAATAACTGAATTTAAAAAAGCGATAATGTACAATAATAATTATGCGTTTCCTTACGCCAATTTGGGAGTAATCTATAAAAGTAAGGGAATGCTTGATGAAGCGATAATTCGATTTAAAAAAGCTATCAGTTTAAAATCAGATTTTGCATTTTCGCATCTTCAACTTGGGTTGATTTATAAACTAAAAAAATTATTTGATGAAGCTATTGTCAGATTGAGAAATGCGATTGATATTAATCATGATTATGCCTTCGCGCATTTTGCGCTTGGTTCGGTTTTCCTCGAAATCGGAAAGCCAAAAAAGGCTATTGTAGAATTTAAAAAAGCGGTTCTTTTGAATTCTCAGGATTCATTTGCTTATTGCCAGCTTGGAAGGGGATTTGTAGAGCTTCATTTATTTGATGAAGCGGTTGCTTCATTGAGAAAATCAATCAGCCTCAATCCAGATAATGCCTTCGCATATCTTAATTTGGGAATGGCACATTTTCTTGGGAAAAGATACGATGAGTCTATTGAAGCACTAAAAAGGGTATTGGATATTAACCCTGATCTAATTGAAGCGCGAGTTGTTCTGGGGCAGGCCTTGCAAAAAAAATCAATGGACGATGCCGCTCTTTCTGAATTTCGCAAAGCTTTGAAAATTGACCCCAAATATCCACGTATCCATTTTCTTATTGGTTCCGTTTACCGAAAAAAGGGAGAGACCCTTAAGGCAATTGAAGAATTTCGGTTGGAGAATGGAATTAATCCAAATGATGCGGAATTACATTTGAACCTTGGATTGGCCTTCAAGGACAAGGGAATGTTGGACGAGGCTGTGGGAGAATTAAAAAGAGCACTATTTCTTGATCCCAATCTGGCTCGAGCGCATGAGGTTTTAGGAGAGATTTATGACGTCAAGGGACAGTGTGACCTTGCGGTAACGAATTGGCGTAAAGCTTCTGAGATTCGAAAAAAAGTTCATGAGCATGAAGTATCAGAAAAAGTCCCAGTTTTTAGAAACCGTTCTGAAATGGAAATGATGATCGAAAGGTTCAAAACAGAGGTTCTTAACAATCCAAACAATCCTGATTTACATTATAAGCTCGCCTCTGCTTACAAAAACACCGAGTTGTATGACGAAGCAATTCTTGAATATAAAAAAGTTCTGTCCTTGAATCCGAGTGATTCATTTGCGCATTACAACCTTGAAGTAATTTATCGAATCAAGGGGATTGATGATCCGAATCTTGCCAGGTGGAAACGGTCAGTGGCCATTAACCCGGAGAATGCGGGTGGACATTATCGTTTGGGGCTTGCATATAAAGAAAAGGGAATTCTGGATGAAGCGATTCGGGAATGGGAAAAAGCTGTTGCAATTGATCCTGACTTCTCACATGCTCATTTGCAGCTTGGAATTGCTTATAAATCCACAGGAAAATCAGAGGATGCAATTAGAGAGTGGCGTCGAACAATCGATTTGGACCCTGAGTTCAAAGAAGCATTCTTCCATCTTGGACAAGCTTATCTTAATCGCGGAATGCTTGAAGAAGCTCTTATTGCGATAAAGAAAACCATCAAACTTTGTCCTGAGGACACTGATAGTCGGTATTTGCTTGGGTTGATTTATAAAAACAATGGAATGATGGAAGAAGCAAGGGATGTTTTTGAAGCACTTCTCGCTATACGTGAAGACCATAATCAAACTCTGATAAATCTTGGTGCAGTTTATAAAAATTTAAATCAACTTGATAAAGCACTTTCTTGTACTCAAATGGCTTTGAGGCTTGACGAAAAGAATTTCTATGCTTATTATCTTCTGGGGAGTATTTACAGGACTTTAGGAAATCTTGAAAAAGCTGAAGAGGCTTTTCAAAAAGCAACTGAGCTTAACCCGGACGATGCATTTTCCCTGTATAGTTTGGGTGTATTGTACAAAAATTCCGGACGGTTGACAATGGCTATAAAAGCCTTTGGAAGAGCAATCGAATTGGATTCCGATGATCCTTACTCTTTTTCGCATCTTGGAATGTCTTTTTATGAACAAGGACAACTTAACGAATCCATTGGTGCTTTTCAACGGGCGATTGAAATTAACCCCGAAGACACTTATGCTTTGTACAATCTTGGAATGGCCTATATGGATGAAAAAAACTTTGACATGGCCATCGAAGCTTTTGTGAAAGTTGTGAATATTAATCCTGAAGATGCTTATACCTGCTTCAATTTGGGGCTTGCGTACGAGGAAAAAAATCTTTCCCCGGAGGCGAGGGCTTGCTATCAAAAAGCTAAAGAGCACGCCCCGAAGGGAAGCAGAATTGCAAAATTCATTGAGGAAGCCCTAGCAAGGCTAAAATGAAAATTTTCCAGACTTATGAATCCTATTTACAATCATTCCTTATCATTGGAATAGTTTTACTGACGATGATTGGGTGTGCTGCTCCAACAAATAATGTAATACCTCGTGAAGGAGGAATTACAGGGGAAGTGTTTGATAAATCAGGAAGTCCTGTTTCGGGTGCTCTTGTATATTGGAGCCAGGATGACAAAAGGTGGTCTCTGACTGATGCAAGTGGAACTTTTCTAATCGAGGGTGTGGAGTTTGGAAGTAATTCTTTCCTTGTCAAGAAGCAGGGATATCGAACTTCACAGTTTGCTGCACCTGTTTATTCCAATACAATAACTGATGTCAGAAAAGTTATTATCGAAACAGCTTCATTTGATTTCTTGGAAATTAAAGCTCAAAAGGTAAGCGCTTCCGATGCAACCATTACTTGGAAGACGACTGAATTCACCAATGGAAAGATTGAATTTGGTGAAGGAAGTTATTTTGGAAGAACGGTAAAGGAGACTCAAGACTCCTACGCAACTGTTCATTCACTCGTATTGGACGGGTTGAAATCTGAAACGTTGTATTCTTTCAGAATAATTGCATCAAGACAAAATTATCCGACTGAAACTTCTGTTACAAATACTTTTAATACCCCTTCAGTGCTTGAAGATTCGACTCCTCCTGATTCACCAAAGGCACCAGGCATTGCGTTGACCGAACAACCTAATCAAGTCACGATTTTTTGGTTGCCAAATACCGAATCAGATTTGAAAGGTTACAAAATTTATCGAAGTGAGTTGCCAAATTTGGGTTTTGCGGAAATTTCTGGGGTAATGATTCCCAAAGGAAATGAGCGATACATCGATGCCTCAGCGATGACAGGGAAAAAATACTATTACAGGATTACGGCAGTTGACCAGGCTGGAAATGAAGGAAGTGCCTCCGAGATAGTTTCCATGGTAATTCCTGGAGACCTTACCGGAGAAATAAACTGGACAAGAGCCAACAGTCCCTATGTTCTTGCCGGTGATCTCGACATTCTTTTCGGTGGAAAGTTAACCATCGATCCGGGAGTGGAAATAAGGATGGCCGATTATGATGCACTTAAGAGGGGAGACAAAAGTAAGGTTGAGATACGCGTTCAAGGTTGTATGATTGCAAGTGCCGGAAACTACGCGCCAATAGTTTTTACATCTCAAAATCCAACTCCCTCATCAGGAAATTGGGGTGGAATTAGCTTTCTCGATACTCCTCCGAACGTGAATCTTCTTGATAATGTTACAATCGCCTATGCTGCAAAGGGGCTTTCTCTTTACAAAACCACAGGTTTCTTTTCTAATCTTCATATTTTGAACTGTGTACAAGGATTGATTGCCAGCCAGACAACCAACCTTTTGGTTTCAAGTCTAACAGTATCACTTTGTCAGGACGGGATAGAATTGACTCAGAACGCTTCATTTTCAATTGGAAATTCGGCTTTTATCCACTGTGGAAGATGCATTACCAGCATTGGAAATAATTTTGTTTCCATCAAAGGGTGTGATTTTATCAGTTTCACGGAATATGGAACATATCTAAATGAGGGTTCAGGAGAATGCGATCTGGAAAACAACCTTTTCGTTTCACCAATCGGGCTTGGAATTCATATTCTTGCACAGTCAGGAACAATTTTCAAAAACACTTTTGATTCTCCATATGGAATTAGAATTGACCAAAACAATCCCAAAATTGAAAAGAATATCCTGGTTTCAACACTTAGTTTAACTGGGCAGGGGATTAAGGGGATAGAGCATTTGACTGGTACGGAACCACTGCCTCAATTTGGTCCTAATGATGTGATAGGATTTCCGTCTGGAGGTGCTTACGTGGGTTGTGCCTCTCTTCCAGGTTCCATTTCGGATCAACCGGTTTTTATGAAAGACTCAGGCGGGGGGAAAACTGACTATCGGTTGAGAGTTGCCTTTCCTTCTCCCGACGATGTTTGGGGAATCGATCGACAAGCTCCTCCCAGCGGTGACATCAGTTTTTAACTTGATAAAGACTTTGTTTTCGCAATTTCGGGTTGATTACTTCGATCAAAAATTCCTGAATCGCCAATATTTGTGATGGGATGGAAGTCTTCATGGATGCATCCATTTCGAGTAGCCGTGGCCATAAATCGCGAAGTTCAGAATGGCTGAAGTTTAATGCCAAGGATAGGTTTGAAACCACATTAGGGTTTTCCATAGAAAAGACTTCTCGGATTAAATCAGGGAAACTCATTGTTGATCCCTGAATTTCAGAAATAATGTTCTTACGCTCCTGATTTGCCTTGAAATCTGTTTTACCATGGATTGACAGTAGGCGTTTCATAGAAGTGGAAATTTCCCCAAAAAGATCAGGGCGGTCAAAGCTTAGATCGTGAAACAACCTGAAATCGCGTAGTGTTTTTTGAATCATGAACCAGGTTTTCTGAATCGGTTCACCCCTGGAGTAAAGGTTTTCCATTATTTTTAATGAACTGGATAATTCTCTTTTTCCGATTGCAGTCAAAAGGTCGAAAATGTTGTCTTCCTTTAAATAGGAAACTCCAGTTTCAACCATTTTTTCTGAAATTATTCCGCCTTTTCCTGCCGAAAGAGCAAGTTTTTTGACTTCCTGAAAAATAAGGCGTAAATTTTCGCCGATTTTTTGAATCAGTAAATTGCATGCTCCGGGGGTAATTCTTGCTTCAAATTCTCCAGCAGTTTTTTGAACCCAGGAGGGAAATTGATTAGCAAATGGGGCCCAGAAGTCCAGTTTTTCAGATAATTCACCTAAAGCGCGAGTTGCTTCCATAGAAATAGGTTGATTCGAAATCATCAGTACCAAAAAAATGTCTTGGGGGAAATAGGATGATGTAATAGTTGAATAAATTTTTTTACGATTGGTGGTACTCAAAGAGTCGAAATTTGAAAAGAAGAACAGTCGCGGATCTGATGAAAAACAGAAACCATCAAGTTTGCTGAAAAAATCATCAGAGTCATTTTTGGAGAAATCGAATCGGAAGACATTTTCACTGCGTTCATCTGAGTTAACGAGAGTTTCTGCTATTTTCTCGCACATTCTCTCTTTCAAAAAATCTTCCCGGCCGGCGAAAACAAATAAACGCTTGGTTAAACCACGTTTCTTTAATAGTACTTCGAACGTTGGAATATCCATTTATTTTTTTGCTACACTCTCAATTTCTACCCAAGGATGAAACTGAAACGTCTGTATCAGTTTCATCCTGATTATTATAAGTCAGATGGCTTTTTCAAAAAAAGCTTTATAGGCGTTAATTGAATAGTGGTAATCGACCTTTGAAATTATTTCAAATGGAGAGTGGAGACCCAAAAGGGGAATATCCAGATCCAGGACATTCATATTCAGTTCTGCCAGATATTTGGCAACGGTTCCACCGCCACCTTCGTCTACTTTTCCCATTTCACCGAATTGGTAGGGTATTTTTTCTGCAATGAGCATTTTCCGGATTTTTGCCATCATTTCCATTTCAGCTTCATGGCCGTTGTATTTTCCTCCGGATCCGGTAAATTTGCAAATCCAAACTCCGCTTCCAAGGAAACCTGCGTTACTGGTGTCCCAGGCTCCTTCAAAGTTAGGTTCTACTGCGGCATTGGTGTCTGCAGAAAGAACCATTGTTGCGGAAATGGCTTTTCTCATGGTTGTGTAATCAGGGTTTTCTCCTGACAGTTCCAGGAGTCTCAGGAAGAAGTCAGATACCATCATTGATTGTGCACCATTTGCTCCGGCTGATCCGATTTCTTCTTTGTCGAACAGCATTGCCACAGCAGTATTTACTGGGGTTTTAACTGATAGTATAGCTTCATAGCTTCCCATAACGCAGGCTTTATCATCTTGTCCGAAAGCTCCGATCATGCTTGAATCCAGACCTACGATTCTGGCTTTTAAAGCTGGAACCACTGATATTTCAGACCAGGCAAGATCCTCTTCAATCAAACCAAAATTTTTGAAAAGATAATCAAGTACTACGCTTTTAATTTTTTCTTCAACCTTGGCTGCCGGCGGGCTGTCTTTTTTATCTGTTTTCTCAGTTTTCTCAATTTTTTTGGGACGACTGGCGACCAGAACGGTCAATTCTTCTCCCTTAAGGACTTCTGTCGCTTTGCGGTCATTCTGAATTTTGGCTGAAAGGTGAGGTGCAATATCTGTAATAGTAAAAACTGGGTCATTTTCATTTTCTCCTATGGCAAAAGAGACAAATTTCCCGTCGGCAGTACAGGCCATTCCGTGGATTGCGAGAGGAATAGCAGCCCATTGAAATTTCTTTATCCCGCCGTAATAATGAGTTCGAAGCAATGCCAAACCATGTTTCTCATAAATTGGAAGGGCTTTGAGGTCAAGATGTGGGACATCGTGATGGGCTGCCACAATTCTCAAGCCATCTGCAATCGGTTTTTTTCCGATGACCGCAATTGCCATAGCCCTATTTTTTGTTATCCAGTATACTTTAGAACCGGGTTTTAATTTTCCGGAAAATTCGGAAAGGTTTTTAAACCCACGTTTTTTTGCATCTGCTTCAAGAAAAGAGATTGTTTCACGCTCTGTTTTGCAGGTATTTAAAAAATCGATGTATCGTCCACATTGGAGTTCCAGTTCTTCTTCATTTTCTTTGGGAAGTTCATCCCAGGCGCAAACTTTTTTGTAAGTATGAGGTTTTTCCTCAGCTTTTTTCGTTGCTACAGACTTCATTCTATTTCCTTTCAGTTTATTTTGGATTCATTTTATATGAGGGTTATTTTATATAGGTGTTATTTTATCACAGCTTTTAATGCAGATAAATTCTTTTTAAAAAAAACAAGACAAACGTTCACAAACCATAATAATCTTCTGATAAAACCAGTTTCATAGGTTTTAAATTCCAATAGATTTTTCTCAATTTGCTCTGTTCATAGTCCTTTTAGGAATTGAAAATTAATTACTCATCGTTTGTTTTCTTAAAGACTGCATTAAACACATAATTTTAAGGACCTTTCACAACTCGAAGATATTCAAAGCCGATGACTTAATTATTTCCGACTACTTAGCAATTCTAATGCATTTTCTTTGAAAAAAAATTGCAGGAGAATTTAATTTTGGTCCTGAAACTATGGGGTGCTTTTGATCAAACCGAAAAAAAAACTCCCCGAATTTTGTTCAGGGAGTTCTCAATGTTTGTGTATATTTGTAAAATGGGTTTTTAATTCTTTCTTATTACTATTCAGCTATCAAAAGCCACCATGGTGATCATGTCCGTCGTGGTCATGGCCCCAACCACCATCGTGATCGTGGTCATGGTCGTGACCCCAGCCACCATCATGGTCGTGGTCATGACCCCAGCCACCATCGTGATCGTGGTCATGATCATGTCCCCAGCCACCATCATGGTCGTGACCCCAGGGTGGAGGAGGAGGGGGGGGAGGATAACCATGGTCGCCATGCCCCCAGTTGCCGCCAGGAGGTGTAGGAGGTGGGGGAGGAAAGCCGTGGCCATT
This sequence comes from Candidatus Rifleibacteriota bacterium, assembly GCA_015233565.1. Lineage (GTDB taxonomy): Bacteria > Muiribacteriota > Ozemobacteria > Ozemobacterales > Ozemobacteraceae > JADFXM01. The sequence continues at coordinate 16,886 of JADFXM010000001.1, read as the reverse complement.
GCCAGGATTGTATCCGCCATTATTTCCGTTATTGTATCCGCCGTTGTTTCCAGGAGGAAACGCCGGTGGCAAGTTATTTCCGTTTCCGTTATTGTATCCGCCATGGTTTTCATTCGGAAATGGTTGAGAAGGAGGATACCCATGCCCACCCCATTGAGCGAAAGCCAACCCAGGAAGAACAAAAGTAAAAACTGCCAAAGCAATCAATAAACGCCTCATTATCAAGACCTCCGATTATTTTTCTGCAGGATTTTACCAACAACTATTAATGAAGCAATTAATATGCCATAGTACTAAATAACAATGAAAAATAGCTTCCAGCATAGATTTGGATTTGTTTTTCAACAATACAAAATTACAATTTTGATAAGTTTTTAGCAGAAATCTTTAAAGATCTTGACGATTTTCAAGCAATTCTTAACAAAATTAAAATTGTGAATTTCTACACATTCATTCTTTCAAATATTTCGCATTTTCCCTGAATTAGTTGCAAATATTCAGCTTTTTCGGGAAAGATAATGTTATAATTTTTTTTGTTCCCTAGCTAATGAGCGTTTTGTAATGAGACTTATGTGTTTTTTTTGGTAGATGAAAAAGGAGGTCGTCAAAATGAAAAATTTGGCGATATTTTGTTTGTTTATCTCTTCGCTTTCAATTTTGTTTGCAGCTGATCAGATTGTACCTGCTGACGATAAATTGCCCATATTCTCAAGAGACTCCTGGAATGCAACTCAGGCTGTTGAAAGCAAAATGATTCCTCAAATTAAGATCACTGCCATTGTTGTCCATCATTCTGCCGGCACTGCACCTGAACCAGACAATGAAACAAAGGTATTGAAGGGGATTCAATCCTTCCATATGGACGATAAAAATTGGGGTGATACAGCTTATCATTACCTCATTGCCCCTTCGGGAAGGATCTACGAGGGCCGAAATTCAGGATTTCAGGGAGATTCAGGGACAAAGTATGATCTGAAAAATAAGCTGATGATCTGCATGCTTGGGAATTATCAGGAAAAAGACCCGACAGCGCAAGCGACAAAAGCTTTGTCAGAACTTTTGATTGCAAAAATGAAGGAATACGAATTGAAACCAGAAAATATTTTTGGTCACAGAGATTTAGCTGTAACTGAATGCCCAGGTAATAAATTATATCAATGGCTCAAGGTTTTTTTGAGCAAACTTACTCGATCTCAGGGATACCTACCTCTTATTTCTCTTCGATTATTAGAACAAGATTCTGGAAATTGTCAGAAAGTTTTTTCTCTGTTTTTTCTCAAAGCTTTAAGTTCGCAACGACCACCAGAACAAAACTGGTTATACTCTGATTATTGGTTAATCAGAGGGATGCGCAGAATAGTAAGTGAGAGCAAACTCAAAATCCAAGCAAATAGCGACTCTCTGGGAACATTCGCTGGTGATGGAGCTTTTATTACTAACCCTGAAATCACAGCTACTGATTTGGTGAGCAAAGACAATCTGGCAGTCCCGCTTGTAACCATATATTTGTATCGTGCCCGGATTGAACGGGCTCTGGAAAAACATCTCGCACTAACTTCCGATCTTTCAAAAGAGGTTGCAGCGCGTTTGATTGAGCAAGTTGCCAAGGCGATTGGTTTTTCCATGGCCGATTTAGGCAATGCTGATGAGAGACTGTTATCTCGATCACTTTGCGTTCCTTCCCTTGAAAAAATGAATAAAGTTACTGATGCAATCTGGATTGCAACCTTACATGACAGAACTTTTGATATTCCTTATGTTGCTGGATATTCCAAAACTAATGGTAGAAACATTTATATTGATCGTTCTCTCCCAATTGATTTTGCTGACCCGCAAGGAAAAAGAATAAAGGTTGATCCTTTTTTGGTTATTCATGAAGCTATTGAAAAGGCATTTATTGATGAATTCGGACTTTGTTATCACGAAGCGCATCAGATGGCTCTTCGAATTGAACAAGCCGGGGTTGAAGCTGCTGGAATATCATGGAAAGGGTATGATGACTTCTTTGTCAAACAAATTGATTTGATTGACCGAAAACCTGTTTTGCGAGTACCACATGATCTGGATTTGACACCCTATGTCGATGAATCAGACGAACGCCTTCCCCTGATGCGTCGGCTTATGAAGTAAAGAAGCCTGGTTGCCCGCTCTTACTGCATTTCACTTGTTTGATTTATTTTTTCGATAACTATATAATCCAGAATGGATTAGAATAATTAAAAGGCGTAAATAAGGCAACTATTACTCCTAAAATTCTTCCCCGGGAAATAAATCCCGAAAGGTTTATTTGATGTATACTATGGCAAAATCCCAAAAGAATTCCAAAGCGAATTGCCACCAGAGTCATATTTAGTACAGAATCCTTGTGTTACCCCCTTCTAGGGTGAAAACTTTTTAAAAAGGAACTCAATTATGGGTCAATTAATTGCATTGGATCCGGTAACCCGCATTGAAGGGCATTTATCCATTAAAATAGAGACCGAAAACAATCGAATCAATAACGCCAGTTGTAGTGGAGATATGTTTCGGGGTTTCGAGCAAATTTTACAGGGACGTAACCCCCTGGATGCTCCAATTATTACACAACGTATCTGCGGAATTTGTCCGATTTCACATGCTATAGCATCGGTTTCGGCGCTGGAAGCAGCATTTAACGTTGCTCCTCCCTCAAATGCAATTCTTTTACGAAACCTCATGCTTGGAGCTGATTTTATTCAGTCTCACATACTACACTTTTACCATCTTTCGGCCCTTGATTTCATTGATGTTCAGGCTATTTTGAAATATCAGGGAAGCGATACTTCACTTCTGGGTTTTCAAGCCTGGGTTAAGGAACAATTGAGTTCAAACGTGTTATATCCGGCCTCGCCCTTCCTTCCGAGGTATTCTGGTGATTACATTGGTGATCCTGAGTTGAACACAACAGGGATCAAACACTACCTTGAAGCTTTTGAGATGCGCATGATGGCTCATCAGGCAGCCGCTCTTTTTTCCGGAAAAATGCCTCATTCTGCTTCTATCGTCCCTGGCGGGTCAAGCGAGCATCCAGCTCAAGACGCTATTGATAAGTATCGTACAATTATGCAAAAATTGGTTGATTTTATTGAAAAATCATATATTCCTGATGTAATTGAGATTTCAAAAGCATTTCCTAGCTATTTTTCGGTGGGCGCATGGAAGGGTGGATTTCTGTGCGTGGGAGTCTTTCCGGAAATCAACAACCAGTTGAAAAATTTTATTCCTTCTGGCGTTTGTTTTGAAAACAAGGTCGAAGCACTTGATGAAAAGGCCTTTACGGAAGATTCCAAGTTTTCTTATTTTTCATCATCCGGAATACTTCACCCATCTCAAGGGGAAACGAATGCAAGCCCCGGAAAGACCGGTGCCTACTCATGGATCAAAGCTCCGCGTTATAACGGGAAACCTCTTGAGGTGGGGCCACTTGCGAGAGCAATGGTGAGCTATCCAGACAAGAATCATCCTTTTACTAAGGAAATTGATGATCTTCTCAAATACCTCAACCTTAACATATCTCAATTGCATTCCGTCTTTGGGAGGCATGCTGCACGAGCACTGGAAACCAAGATTATTGCAAGAAAGTGTTTGGAATGGATTTCTCAGCTGAAACCAGGTGATGGTGTTTTTACGAGTTTTACGCAACCGGATTCCGGAAAAAGCGTGGGTTACGTTGAAGCTCCACGTGGTTCACTTAACCACTGGATTCAATTTTCCGGAGGGAAAATTGGAAGCTATCAATGTGTAGTTCCAACAACTTGGAATTGTTCCCCGCGAGATAGCAATGGCACTCCTGGCCCTGTTGAACAAGCATTGCTCGATACTGCAATTGCTGATCCAGGTAATCCAATCGAAGCAGCTAGGGTAGTAAGATCTTTCGACCCGTGCCTTGCTTGTGCTGTTCACTGACTTAACCAGGAGGCAAAAAATGTCGAATTTTTCGAGACGAGATTTTATAAAATTCTGTGGACAACTTGCTGTCCTTTTCGGATTAAACCCGGCCTCAACGAAGAAGCTTGCTGCAGCGCTCCGTGAAACCACTCAAAAACCTTATTCGCTCTGGCTCCAGGGGCTTTGCTGTTCGGGATGTTCAGTTTCATTTCTCAACTCCACCCCGTTGGGAATTGCGGAGATACTGACTAAAAAGGCTCCACTTGTTTTTAATTCAACTATTTCAGCAGCAACTGGAGAAAAAGCTTGCGAAATAGTTAAATCGACAACAAATGCCGGAGGGTATTATTTGATAATTGAAGGGGCTATTCCCGCAACAATGGGCGAAGCATGTGTAATAGGTGGGAAAAAATTTCCTGACCAGGTTGTGGAATCGGCCCAGAATTCATTGGCAGTATTTGCTATTGGTACATGTGCCTCCTACGGTGGAATTTCAGGTGCGGAAGGAAATCCAACCGGCGCAATGAGTGTTCCGGATTTTCTTAAAGCCAAGGGTATTAACAAAAAAGTTGTAGTGGTTCCAGGTTGCCCAGTACATCCTGATTGGTTGGTTGGAAGTCTGGCATATGCTGTTGCGTTTGGAATTGATCAACTTAAGCTCGACTCGCAGGGTCGACCACAAGCTTTTTTTTCCAATAGAATACATGAAAAATGCTCGAAATTACCTGATTTTCAGGCTAAAAAATTTGCTAAATCATATTCTGATGAAGGTTGTCTGATTCAGCTAGGTTGCAAAGGGCCAAGAACCATAGCAGATTGCAATTCCAGACTATGGAATGGTGAAAGCAACACATGTACCAAAGCAGGGGCCCCTTGTGTCGGGTGTGCACAGAATCCATTTCCTGGCAAGAAAGCAACTTCCTTCCGGTTTGTGGAAGAAATTGAGACTCTTTTTCCATTTAAATGACAAGTAAAATTGAGACCTAACTGTTGCAAGGGAATAGTAGGTCATTATCAGGAGAGAAAAATGAACTTTTTCTTTATTTGGGCTACTCTGTTACTTTTGCTGTTTTCTCCTAATCAGGTTTTTGGTGAAAAGATGATAAAAATTGAATTCAATGTTCAAGTTCCGAAAGACACTGACAAAAATAAAGGTGTCTTCCTCGCGGGTAATCATGAAAAACTCGGATCATGGAAACCCGATGGAGTCAGATTGTTTCAAGAAAAGGATAAAAGCTGGCATTTTAATCTTGAAGTTCCGATTAATACCCCGCTTTCATTCAAAATTACACAAGGGGATTGGAAATCAGTTGAAAAAAACTCGAAAGGGTTGGATATCAAGGACAGAAGATTGACTGCAATTCAGGATTCCACAATAGACGTAATCGTCGAAAAGTGGGGAGGTGGGCCTGTCCCATCAACGTTAACCGGAGATATCAGATTTCACAAGAAATTCTATTCCTCCAATCTGAAAAATGAGAGAACTATCATTGTTTATCTTCCCCCCGATTATGAAAAACAAAGGAAAATGCGATGCCCGGTTTTTTATATGCATGACGGGCAGAACATTTTTGATGCTTCGACTTGCTCTTCAGGATTTGAATGGCAAGCTGATGAAACTGCTGAAAGGTTGATCAAATCGGGTCGACTTCCACCCATGATTATAGTTGGAATATATAATAACGAAGACCGGGTCGACGAATATCTTCCAATTCGCGACAAGGAACGGCAAAAAGGTGGAAAAGCCTCAAAATACGCAAAATTTGTCGTGGAAGAAGTAAAGCCCTTCATCGATAAAACCTACCGTACCTTGCCAGGGAAAGAAACAACCGGGATTTGTGGTTCTTCTTTTGGCGGATTGGTTTCATTGTATATTTGTTCCAAATATCCACAAGTTTTTTCGATGTGCGGAATAGTGTCGCCGGGACTCTGGGTTGGCAATGCCTGGATTCTGAAACAAGTCAAAAAAACTGGGGAATGGTTGAAGGGGGTTCGTTTTTGGCTTGACATGGGATCCCAGGAGGGAGACGATATTTCAGAATTCAACGAAGGAATTCAGAACACCAGAGACCTAGAAAAAATATTTTTGGAGAAAGGGTTGTTACCTGGTCGCGACTATTATTATCTTGAAGTTGCGGGAGGAAGACACCACGAAAGTGATTGGGCAGAACGTTTTGATAAAATTCTTTTGTATTTTTTTGGAAATTTTGCTGAAAATCAAAAATCACTGAAATGAAGTTAAATTCAAATTTTTTTTAAAACGCTGAATCAAGCATTGAACCGCTTGGAAAATTTCAAATCGTAATGTTTTCTGAAAAATCGGTATGGTGAAACAAGCATGAATGTGTAATTGATAACTTTGAAGATTGCAAGAAAAGCTCTTTTTGGGACATTTTCCGGCAGAGTTATGGAAAAGTCATATTAAGCGAGAGTTTGAGCAATGAGACGTTCAACTTTGAAATACGATTAGACGGAATCAGAATCATAATGGACAATGTGTCTTTGAAACTAGAAATGAAGTCAAAACTCTGTTAAATGAATATCAATAGAAGAGGAGGCATATGAAAAAACGATTTTTTCTTTTGCTGATTTCTTTTTTTATCCTTACAAATTCTGTTTTTGCATCCCAAAAAAGAATAGGAATTTTTCCGGGATCTTTTGATCCTATACATAATTCCCATCTAAGAATTGCAGTTGATGCAATCAGTAAACTTAAGCTGGACAAGTTGATTTTTGTTCCTAATTTCAGTCAAGTGGATAAAAGCATTTCTGATCTGCAAACCAGAGTATTTTTGATAAAAAGAGCTTTGACCGTAATTAATAATCCGAAAATCGAGGTTTTATCGGTCGGAAACCCTGAATCTGAAAATGCGCCAGCTTTTCAAGCAAATCCTTCTGAGTATCTAATAGAATTGGTTATTTCCAAATATCCCAAAGACAAAATTTTCCACATTTTAGGCTCAGATTCGATTGGAAAAATGGAGGAAAGCAGTGATTTCAAAAGACTTGGTGAGAATTATCAATTAGTAATAAAATCACGTCAGGAAAAAAGTTCTCTTCCTGAAAGAATCAGAAATTCTACTCTCGCTAATTTTGTAAATTTTCTTCCTGATTATAAAGAGGAAAGTCTTTCTTCCACCAATTTGCGAAAAGCATGCTCCGAGGGCAATCTGAAAGAATTGTTTTCTGAAACTCCTTTTCCGGTAGCTGCTGAAATCATACTTTCGGGAATGTATGGAGTTGCTTCCACGTCAGAATGGCTCGAGGGTATAATAGAAGTTGCCAGACGATTGAGTGATTGCAAGAAGTTCGACGAATCACAATTAGTACTTCCTTTTCATACGATTGCTTCAGAGTCTGATAAATTGGACTCATATTCTGTTTTTAAACCCTCAGAACAAGTTAAAAAGATCGATTTTTCCGTATCACACTCCTTGTCCAATTTGAGAGACTATGTACAACAAAAATTTACACCCCTTGGTTTGAAGATTTTATCTAAACCTGACCTTGAAATTTTTGTTTTTGCCGGGTCAGAGAAAAGCTTACATGCCTGGCTTCGCTCACAAGGAGTTTTAGAGGGAGCCTTGGTTACACGGTCCAGATCGAAAATTACCACAACTCTTTTAATAGGAAAAGCGCGATCAGGAAAACATTTGGCAGTAATACCCGGGATTTACGGAACTTCGCGGGAGCTTCAAACGCAAGCATTGTTGGCTTGTGCATTATATCTGCATGGGCGCCCGACAGATTCCTTCTCTATTGTAAAGTCCTCAGATTCCCTGGATTATTCAGAAGTAATGAAAGGGATATATCGAAAGTGCCTGGAAAAAGTGATTCCTGAAACGGTCGATGCGGCGATAATTGGCTTCCACTGGAAAGTTCTGAACAACCTCGCTCGAAGAGTAACCTTGTTTAGAGTACATCCTTCAAAATGGGCGATCAGAGACAGCAAAATTAATGAAAAGTGGCTTAAATTGAAACAAAATGAAGACCTGTTGGCTGCCAGACCGCCTGATTCATGGCCGCAAAAACATTTCACAAACGAAGATCTTCCCCACACTATTGCTGCTTTCAGCGATTCGATGGGAAAGCCAAAAACTCTCCTTCTTACACAAAGCGTTTATGGAGATCAAATAAACGCTTTGATGGATATATTAGTAAACGAAAAGAAGATTCGGAAAATCTTCTTTTTCGGTAGTTGTGGAGCTCTTGCATCAGATTCCCAAATCGGAGAAGTGATCGTTCCAAAAGAAGTTTCTGATCTGTCCGGGACTTTCACTCTTTCCGAAAATGTTGCAAAGAAGCCAGAATGGGCTAGAGTTCAGTTGAAAACCGGGAAAGTTTTTTCGGTCTTTTCACCACTTCAGGAAACAAATGATTTCCTTGGCAATCTACGGAAAAACGGATTTGATGCAGTAGACGTTGAGCTCTCCCATTTTGCCAAATTCCTTAAATCTCAAAAAAAGCAGATGATTGATTACAAAGTTTATTTAGTGTTCTCAGATTTGCCCGGAAGAGACTTTACTTTGGAGAAATTACCGGGACGGGAAAGAGAGTTGGAACCTTCAATCAGTGATGCTTTAGATATAATCCTTAACGATCTCGATTATGAATCTCCCGGCTAATTTTCAATAAAGTGTCTTGACTAGATGATTTTTTTGGAAATGATTTTAAAGAAGCTGGATTAAATAATCATGATGGGACAACTATTTCGAAAAAGAAGCTCGGAAAGCATCTTTGAAAATGGCATTGTGAGGCGTTTGGCATTCGAGCAAAATTTGATTTATAAGAAAAAAATCCGATTGTGTCGCTCGGTTTGTGATTTCTTTAAAAGAAAGAGTGGTTTGACATTTCTGGAACTACTTGTTGCAACGAGTTTAATGAGCATGGTTTTCGTCATCGGTTGGGGAATATCCAACACATTTACGGGTGTGAAAAAGGTTCGGAATTATGAGCAAGCTATTGCCATTGCCGCTCAGGCAATTGAAGCTGCAAAGGCTGCCAGATTTCGAGAATTGGGAACGACCAATGATAATCGAAAAGACACACTGATTAGTGACTTTTCATCGGCTAAGGATTTATTCGACGGTGAAACCAGTGAAGGATTTGTCCCAATCGTAAAAATTGACGGCATTGAGTTTAAAAGAGAGGTGAAAATATTGGATTGTCCAACTAACATCGAAGGTTTTCCACCTCTTCTTAAGCTTGTTCAAGTACGGGTAACGTGGAAAGATCCGGCCGATTACACCCCGATGGTTTTTGAAGCTGCAACTGCTGTTTGCGATTCTCAGTAATACACTCTTTTGAAAGAAATGTTTAAGTTGGATTTTACGAACCACTCTGCTGGCAATTTCAATTCGGAACTCAGTTAAAGAAGCACCTCGTGAATGACATCACAATGATTTTGCTTCAAAAGAATAATACCAATTATAAAAAATTGTCACGTAACGAGGTGGAACAAAGTAGACATTTGGTGCCATTGCTCATTCCAGAAATTGCGTCATAATTTAGTAGAATTGGTATAATAGGGGTAATACGCTTTGTGGAAAAAGCGGAGGCAAAGTTCTCTCTCAAAATCGTTGAACTTTCCGCTTTCCAAAATGTGTATAATTAGTAAGCTTAAAAAAATAGTCGGATGTAGTGATCTTGAATATGAAAAAGCGAGCTTTTACAATCATTGAAGTTGCCATTGGATCCGCAATTTTTGTATTATTGCTTTTTGCGGCTTATCGGCTGTTTTTTTCGGAAATTCACTCCATTAGAACCTCTCTTGAGCAAATGGGAATCAACGAAAATTTTCGTTCTTTTTATTCCATCTTCGGCAATGATATTCGTGATTCCAATATTGTTGATATCCCAAAACCGATCGAACGAAAAGAGGCTCAAAAAATTCCCCCTTCTCCTGAAGGGATATTTTGCTCCCTCAAAAAACAAATACTTGATTTTGCCATTAAACCTCCTCAAGCAGATTTTATTAAGAAAATCAGTATTGATTGGCGCTTAAAGAAGGCTTCAAATGGAACTTTTGAGGTATATCGAGATATTGTTTCTGAACTTAGCTCCACACCAGGAGGAGGGGGCCCATTACAAGGAAGCAGGAAAGTTTGTGAGGGAGTGAAAGAACTGTACATTTTTTCTACAATAAAAGAACCTCCAAGTCAGAGCATTGCTCCGGTTTCGGTATTCAAGCCTTTTCTAACTTATCCTCCATATTCAAATAATGGAACCGGTCCCGGTCTTATACATGTAAGAATCCTGTTTGTTAAGACCGCCAAAAATGCTTTACAGCAAGGGGAAACGACGCTCACACTTCGAACTTGTTTTGCCAAGCGTGGGCAAAATAATTGGATAAACCCATGAACTTCTTGCAATTTTGGATAAAAAAGGAACATTTGGTTAAAAGGAATTCAATGATGGTCTTCATTGTGAAACATTTCCCAAAAAAGAGTCTGCTAATTTTGCGAGACCCTCCCATGAATAGACAATTTTTTAGACCTTTCGAAAAAACCTCAAAAAACCGTGGACAGGCGATTATTGTAGTTCTTTTGATTTGCATGGTCCTGGGAATCTTGCTGGGTGCAGTTTTTAATTTTCAGAGAGGACAGATCAATCTTTTGTCTAAAAGCGCAAAGGATTATCTAGCAATCTGCGCAGCGGAAGTAGGAATAAACTGTGTTTTATCGGAAATGAAGACTAACCCGGCTTTTGTTACTCATGGAAATGCTTACATACCACAAAAAGATTGGGTTGAACCTGCGCCACACACCCACTATTATATTAAATCAGTGTCGGGGCTTGAGCTTGATAATCCTTCAAGAGGGGTTTATTCAGGCAGAATCACTTTGGAAAGAACCAGAGTTGTGGCTGATTTCAAGACCCGAGTTAGGCGAATTCCTTCGAAAGAAAACCATCTAACACAGACAGTGGATGAATCTGACCGCTATTACCTTGTTGAATCCATTGGAAGAATAGGTGATGTTTATCGAAAGGTCTCGGCTGTTGTGGAAAGATTTTTTCCGAGCGCATTTTTACTTTATGATGAGCAAATACTTGACCTCGGCGGCCAGGGCCCTTATCGTGTCCGACCAGGAATCCTTAGACGCGGGCGAATATACGGTCACGAAATGATCAAATTGTCCAGACGTGGCCTTTTTGATACCGGGACTGAGTTTCGGGAGATTGAAAAATTTTCTACCCCGGGAAGCATAAAATCAACATACGACGCTTATTTTCAGTTTCGAAACGGAAAAGAGGGAAGATTAAAATCCAGTGGTTCAGATGATCCAAAAACTTTCGATACTTTTCCGGAAGAATCTAATGGAATCACTCTTGGACAGTTCGTTCTAGATGGTTTCCATGGTGGAAAATCAGAAAAATTACCACCTTTGAATCCTTTGGTTTATAAAAATTCAGTTCACCCTAAACCCATAATTTTGAATGATTCATCACAATTCGAAGGTTTTGAAAAATCGAAATGGCGGAACCCAGTCAGGCCACAGGAAGAAGTCTTTGACCTGAATTTTGGTTGGAAGTTTTCAAGTTCGGGGGAAAAAGTTGTTTTCTATTCCACAGTCCCACTAAGGGTCTGGGGGTGTCCGCCATATAAAGCAATCACAATCTTTTGTGAAAAAGATGTATATATCGCCGGGGATTTCAATGCCAATCCCAAGTCTCCGCAAAATTACACTGAAGGATATATTGATTACAAGGACCCCATAACAAATGGGGTTGACAAAAATGGTGCAATGATTATCTCCATGGGAAGAATCTGGTTTGATTATTCCAACCCCATGCTTTTTTTAAGAAATGAATTCCATACCATGCTGGATTATGAGATGGCTTCAAGACTGCAGGGTTATTCAACGGATACTCAACCTCTGCTACCCGATTCTGCTAACTCCGGGAATCCAAATTCCGGAAACCAAAATGGATCAGGATCTCACAGGATTTCAGCCCCCGTATGTTATATTGCCAGCCATGCGATTGATGAGTTTTTGCTTATGAAAGCAGTTTATCCCTATCATAACAGCCCAAATTCAGATCCCAGAATGCCGCTCACTTCGGTTGGGTTTTCCGCAATTTCAGCATTGAATGCTGTTCCCAAGGACCCTAATGCGGTTTCACTTTCTCTGGAATTTCTGGCTTCACTCTATCTGAATCCGGCTTTTGCAGGAATTCGCGAATATTTTACATATTCAGAAGATCCTACGGAATATAAGTATCGTTTTGGAATAAAAAGTACGACCAAGCGTGAGATCGAACTGACAAAATTAGCGGTTTCCTGTTACACACTTGGAGCTATTCCGGTAACACTTAGAGATCATGTTATCAATGAACTTTTAGATGAAGCGACAAATGAAGTGTTGAAAGACGAACCCAACCAGGCTTTGGGGGCATGGAATGCAGTAGATCGGCTTTTTAAGCTTGCCCTCTCCAAGAAGCAAGGATTTCGAATGCCGGAAATGACTGTAAATGCAATGTTGATTGACTCTGCACAGATAAATGCTCGCTGGGATGACCGTGACGGAGTGGTAAAAGTTGAAAACGAAATTGGGAACATTTTTAGCCCTGAAGCGCGTTGTTTTCCATATGTGGGTTCCAATACACGAATTATTCTGCGCCATATGGGTGGAAAAATCCATCTTCGCACCACCCCGACAAAAGAATTTTTGGATGGAAGGCTTCGAGAAGACAATTCTATTGTCAGAAGAAACGTTTGGGATTCAACTTATGTTCCGGGAAGTGGAGATTTTTACCCCCCTCATCAACCAGCAGGATTTAATATTGCAACCTGGTTTGATGCTCCCTCATCTGCTCAGGAATTCGACTCTTTCAAGTGATAAAAATGCTGAAATTAGCCAATTCAATGTTTAAGGGGAAATTCACATATCCTTTTGTGGTTTTTATAATGTTGTACATAAATAGCCCAGAATAGTGTTCAAAGTTCAACATTGATAAGTGGCGTGAAATTTAATTAGAGGTAGAAGCTGGTCGTTGACTAAGTCGAAGGGACTCTGGAATCGGTTTATGTATTTTTGAATTTAACTCATTGTTTGAAAATCAGTTTGGTAAGTGATGTAAAATTTCTCACAAATCCTGATTTGGTAATTTTGCAAGAACCTCATTTGAAAATGGAATTAACATATGCGAACATTTGGACTTACACACAGGGTAGTACTTGGATCAATAGTTTTATGTCTTTTGATTGTTGTAATAACGGGTTTTACCATCCGCCATCTGTCGTCTTTATTGAATTCGGCGGCGCATTTGAAAATCAGCGATGATGTCATCCTTGAAGGAAGTCAACTTCAGGACGATCTTTATCTTCTTTTACAAACTCAGGAAATTTTTGATCAGTATATTTCTGAGCAAACCTGGCGGCACTATCTTTCTTTCAGCCAAAAAGTGGAGGACTTGATTGATCGGGCACGGGAATTGCGCAGTTTGCGAAAACAGGGAAAAGAACTTGCTGATCTGGAACAGACCCGCGAAGAAATGGCTACGATGATTCAAAACGCCACCTACACAATTGATCCTAAATTTTCGGTTGGAGCACTTTCGCCAACGACTCTTGCACACATAAAAAATGCCCGCTCGAGACTTCATCAGGAAATCAGATCCCTTCTACTAAAGGAACGTGAAAACCGGCATGGGCTTGAAGGTTTGCTTGAGGAACAAATTGATGCCATACGAGATGCAATGATTTGGGTAGCGGTTATTGTCTTGTTATGCGGAAGTGTGTTTGCTTTTTACGTTCATCGTGCTGCAATGTCGCCTTTGAGATCTCTGATGAATGCCATGAAAAGCACCGAAGGTGGAACTTTTCCCGGTCATGTGAGTCCAATAGGGGCTCCCGAAATGTGTGAATTGATTCAGTCTTTCAACCAGATGAATGCAAGCTTCAAAAAAAATCAAAAGAGACTGGATTCAATGCTTTCACTAGCTGTAACAGTTGCCCATGAAGTTAGAAATCCGATTGCTGCAATTGGAATGGCAATCCAGACTTTGGAGAAAAGCTATCCTCCCGAAGCCCCTGATCGGGAAATTTTTTCAGAAATTCTCAAGGAAGTATATCGAATAAATAGCATCATTTCAGATCTGCTCGTTTTTGCTCGCCCCAAGCCACTTAAAATCACAAAAATTTCCTTAAAAGAGCTTTTGAAGGAATTAGGAATTTTTGTTTCACCGTTTTTAAAGGAGAAGGAAATTGAATTTGAAATGGCCATCAGCCCTTCCGCGGAAATTTTGTATGGGGATGAAAATCAGATTCATAGAGCTATTTTGAATTTAATTACCAATTCTGTTGATGCAATTTCGCAAAAGGGGACTATTTTTCTTCAAACTGAAGCTGTTGACAAAAACATCTTAAAAATTTCGATTGAAGATTCAGGTGCAGGAATTTCAGAAGAAAATCTTGGGAAAATATTTGATCCATTTTTTAGTACAAAGTCGAAGGGTACTGGATTGGGACTTTCAATAGTTTGGGATATTATTGAGAATCATGGTGGAAGTATTAAAGCTCTAAGGGGGACAAAACTCGGTGGAGCAAGATTTGAAATGGAATTCCCTAGGGAGTCTCCAAAGGAAGTTATATCTCAATAATTGTGTGTTAGTCATTATTTGGGTTGCGAGGAAAGAATATGGAATTATTGTTAATCGACGATGAAAAATTGATTCTCTGGGGTTTAAAACGCGATCTGGAGCGGGTTGGATATAAAGTTAGCGCTTTTCCCAAGGGAGAAGATGCTCTTTTGGCGATAGAAAATGGACATTTTCTCGCAGCTCTTGTGGATGTAAGGCTCCCAGGAATCGGAGGACTGAAAATCCTTGAAAAGATCAAGGAAGTAGACCCTGACACACAGGTAATAATGATTACGGCATTTGCTGATGTTGAAACAGCAGTGGAATCGATCAGGAAGGGGGCTTTTGATTTTGTTTTGAAGCCATTTTCCCTTGAAAAAATTCATCTGACAATCCAAAATGCGCTTGAAGCAAGAAGGTTAAAAAAAGAGGTTGAATCGCTCAAACTCGAACGCTCGCAAAGGCAGAAACGTCATCTACTTTCAGGAAAATCCCCCAAAATGGGAACAGTCGTTGAAAAAATTGAAAGAATAGGGAAAGCCGGAGCAAGTGTGGTTTTATTAACCGGTGAAAGTGGAACTGGGAAAGGAGTTGCAGCGTCAGATCTACATAATATTGGCCCCAGAGCGGATAGGCCCTTTATAGAAATAAACTGTGGGGCAATTCCGGAAAACCTTTTTGAATCAGAGCTATTTGGCTATGAGAAAGGAGCTTTTACTGGAGCAACTGATACAAAACGTGGATTGATGGAACTTGCAGATGGAGGAACTCTTTTTCTCGACGAAGTTGGCGAAATGCCGATTCCGATTCAAATTAAATTTTTAAAAGCTCTTGAAGATCAAAAAATCTGGCGGGTAAGTGGAAGAAAGCCGATTCAGCTTGATGTTCATATTATAGCTGCGACGAATCGAGACCTCCTTCAGGCTGTCAGAGACGGTTTTTTCCGGGAAGACCTGTTTTACAGATTAAACGTCGTGCCCATTTTTCTGCCCCCTTTGCGGGAGAGAGGGGATGACATATTGATCCTGGCCGAGCATTTTCTGGAGATTTATCAAAACCGGTATAAAAGAAAATTAAGCGGGTTTTCTGAAGCGGCAATAAAAAAAATATTAAGTTATCAATGGCCGGGCAATATAAGAGAGTTGAAAAACAGTATTGAAAGGGCTGTAATACTGGAAATGGGAAATGATATTTCCGAAATCAGCCTTGGATTGAGTGTTGAAAAATCAGAAATTTATCATCCGCAGATCAATTCAATTGAAAAGGAGCCACCCTCAATTCTTGAAGCAGGATTTGACCTTTTGAATTATCTTGAAGAGATCGAGAAAAAATATTTGTCCCAGGCTCTCTCCATGTCAGGTGGAAATCAATCACAAGCAGCCAAAACTCTTGGAATGACGCGTGACATCTTAAGATATAGATTAAAGAAATACGATCTTGAAAAGATTGAGTAAACTTACCCAGACATTTATTTGTTTGGGGAAAATTACCCAATCAATTAGTAGTAAAATTGCTCAATAATATTTCGATTTGTCTCAAACAGCTATTTTTAAGGGTTGGCACAAAAGATGCTTTAAACAATATTATAGTGGAAATACCACAAATCATAATTTTATAGGAGTTAGATATGAGAAAAGTTTTGTTGACCGCTCTTTTGGCTTTCGCCCTTGTAGTTCCTTCTTTTGCCCAGGATGCAGCTGCTACAGCCGCTCCAACAGCCACAGCCGTTGCCGCTCCAGCCCCAGCTCCTGCTAAAGATGCTCCAGCCGCTGCTCCCGCTAAAGACGCTCCCGCTGCTGCCGTAGCCAAACTCGAAGGCACAATCGTTGTAACCAAAGGCGCTGAAGGCGCACCCGATACTTATATGCTCAAGACCGCCGCTGGCGATTTGGTTCTCCTTCCTGGCGACAAACTCGAAGAACTCAAAAAAGTTGCTGATTTCGAAAAGAAAACTTTCGTAGTCGAAGGCGAAAAAGTTCCTTCCAAAGACAAAAAAGCTGAAGGCCTCATGATCAAATCATTCGAGGAAAAGAAATAGTTTTAAAGAATTCTTTAAAAAAAACCGGGGTTAATAGCCCTGGTTTTTTTTGTTGCCAAGAACTTTGAGCGTTAATAGCTCTCAATTTAACCTGCGGATGACTGTTAATCGATTGTGTACAGCAAAATTTCAATTTTGGGGAAGTCTGGGATAATCGAAGGTTCTCTTTCCTCCTTCCCTCCTAAAAAGTATTTTGAATTTTAAGCAGGAATTCAACGTTAAACCACAATTCCTGCTATGGCGCTCTGCTAAATTGATACGGTTTTTCTCTGCTAAATTGTTACGTTGATTCACAAAAGTTTCTGATTTGGAGCTTAAAATTTCTTTCTTTAAAAGAGATTGTTTTTGCTTTTTTTCTTTT
>JADFXM010000019.1 GCA_015233565.1 Candidatus Rifleibacteriota bacterium | reverse complement strand
TAAAGGCATTGGCGGTTCCGGTTGTGAGGAATATTCTCGCGTTGTAATACCTACCACTTTATATGACAGGTAAAAGATCGTGAGAATTTAGGCTCAAAAAATGAGATTTAGGTGCGGAAATTTACACATAAGTATTAAAAGGGCGAATGATAGAAACCGGAGTATCAAAAGAGTAAAAAAAAGACAAAGCAATCGCATCTGCTCCGGTAACCAGAATTTTTTTTCCAGATAAATTCATAGGTTTTCTTATTTAAAACTAATTTCTTTTCCAAAAAAAGTCAAATAGCAAAGCAATAGAGACGATGGCTGAGATTGAATATGCCATATGCAGTTGTAATAGAAAAGAAGATGCGCAGCAAGGTTTTATCAATTTTTTAACTGGGTTGAAGATGGTTGATTTTTCTTCAATTGATGTAATGGCATATGGTCATATAAGGTATTATTTGAAGATTCAAGGCTGTCTGATTGGTGGAAATGATATGCTGATAGCAGCTCAAGCATTGGCAAAAAATGTAGTATTGGTTACGAAAAATGTCAAAGAATTTTCCAGAGTGCCAAGTATTAAGATTGAGAATTGGGTTGGTTAATTTTCAGATTTCAGTACCAGAAAAAGGGCCAGAAATATCAATATACATCCGGCAAAGCCTTTGAAAGTAATACTTTCTCCAAAAAGGATTGCGGAAAGAAGAGCTCCCGATATAGGCTGTAGATACAGAACAAAACTTGCCGTAGAGACTGGAATCATTTTTAAAGCATTGTTCCAAAGACCGTAAGTGACAATGGAATTTCCAATTCCAAGATATAGCAAAGTCAGATAGCCCTTTAAATCCCAATGACCAGGGCCGATTAAGGCAAGTTCGATTAACGCGAATGGGGCCAACATAAAAGCTCCAAGTACAAATGAATCCCGGCAGATTTGTAGCCATGGATATTTTTTGGAAATGCTTTTTCCCAGGACTCCGTATATTGCCCAGGCAATCTGAGCAACAGTAATTAAAATTATTCCCAGTAAAATATGGTTGGAAGTTTGAATGGAAGACGAAAAATCGGATAAAAGAAAAATTCCGAAAATCGAAAGAAAAAAAGCTACAAAATGTCGTCCCAAAAGAGATTCGTTTAACCAGAATGCGGCGAGTATAACTGTAAATAATGGGGGGGTTCCGGAAATTATTGAGGAGACAATTCCAGGTGTCAGTCGAAGTCCGAAGTTCATGCAAAGAACCAGGACAAAGGTTCCCCAAAAAGCCATAAAAATTACGGTTTTTCGGTCGGCTGGTGCAATTCCTTCAAGGGGTTTGCTACGGGAAAAGGCCATCAACAGAACCCCAGCCAGAAAAAAACGGCAGAATCCTAAAAAAATTGGGGAAATATTCTGTAGAGCATCCTTGGTTAAAGGATAAGCTAATCCCCAGATAATTGATGCAACTACGATTTGTAGTATTCCTCTGAAAAATTCCTTTGGCATATCGTTATTTCAGAAAAATACGTTTGGGTATTGTAAACGTTGCTTTTTGGGTTTTCGATAGTTTCATTGCTCAGGATAAGTTGCTCTTGTTAGGGGCTTCATTTATTATTGTATTTTTAACGGATGAAACTTAGTCTGAGTCCTGATCGAAGGGGAGAATGGCACTACGTGAAGCTGTGGAGATTGAAACGCGGTCATTGAGCGAAGTTGAAATGGCGGGAGTTTGCATATTCAAAGGGGTAATTCGACTCCGACCAATGACCAGAATCTGACATTCGCCGTAGGGAAACTTGAAGAAAATCAGTTGTCCTGTAGCTCCGGGTGGGCTTTGTAGAAGGCCTGCAGAGCCTGGTAGTTTTCAAAATTGCGAACGCCGTATTTGGTCCAGCCAAAGAAATCGCGTGGATGGATGTAAACGAAGCCGGGATGCTGGGCTGCTACAGCTTCTGCAAATAGTCGGTCGGTACTTGCGATGTCTTCACCAGGATGGCCGTCTGGGGTCGTATCCGAGCCTTTTTTATAGCCGGAATCTCCGACCATGTAACTATTTTCCCAGTCAATTTGGCATTGGAGTTTATCTTCGATCATCTTGGAAAGTCTGGTTGCCATACCGGTTTTGGGTTTTCGATTGTCGTCATTTGCTTCGGCGAAGTCGAAGTAATGAACCAGGCCGCCATGTTTACCAATCTGGAGACATGTTTCGCGAAGACCTGCCTCTGCGTCAGCAAAGGTGAGATGGCCTGTAGAAACTCCCAGTTGGTTAGAGACGATGGCGACAAGAAAGCCTTTCTGATTAAGCGTCGCAATACCATTTGCGACCAAAGGAAGAATTGCGACATCGTTTGCGCCATTGGGACAAACTGCGCCACTAATAGAAACACGCAATGTGCTATCTGCATCGAAAAAAGCTACTTTGATTTTGGTTCCAGCTGCTGGTTTTGAAAAGGCTGGAGTGATAATTTGGCGATTTTGTGGAATTTGGGCAGTTGGTATTGAAGGGGGTGCGGAAAGAAGTGGACAAGATTGAAAATAGACAGCAAATAGCAGGATACTAAATAAAAAAAGTTGAAAAATGTGATTCTTATTATACATATTCCCTTCCTTTGTTAGAGTATTTATGATAATAACATTTGAAACAAGAAATGCCAAGGGATGTTTCTTAGAGCCATGGAAGTTGTGAAATGTTAAAAAAAAGAAAGTGTAAAAATTCACAATTTTTTCCCAGCGTGGCTTTGGTGGCAGTACATTTTTAGAATATAGATATTTCCACACCTTCTCTGTTCAAAGATTCAGGAATTTTCGGTGAGTAAGATGGCAAATTTGCAACAGAACAATTATTTGAAGCTTAACACAGTGAAAGAGAATGTCGAAAAATCCCCTAATTTTCATCTTTTTGAGTACCCACCAGATTTTTCGCCCCGCTTTCTCGCATCACCAGCGAGCCGCTTTGTATCGAATCAAATATACCGAGATTTTCCGACAGCCTCTAAAGGCCAATTTTGACTTATTAAAATGACACTGTTGAAACGTCTTTATCCTCTTTTTTTGCCTTTTTTCTTGAGCGTAATTCCTTGCGTTATCTTGTTCTTTGAATCGAAAGCTCTTTCCGAAAAAGAAAAAATCGACCTGAAGAATCGAAAACTTGAGTGGATATCAGGTTTTCGCGAGCATTTTCAGGAAATGACTTCCTTCGATTTCTGGGTCGAGGAGACTTCGCGAAGGCTCGAAGGGGTTCTTCAATTGCTTCCAGAGGGTGTTTTTAGCACTCCGTCTGATTTCCAGAAAGAAATTTTTCCAGCGCTGAGAAAAGTGATTCCGAAGGGAATCCCGAAACCAAAAATTTGGGCATTTTATCTTACAGCCACTGGAACGACTCCGGAAATATGTCTGTTGTCAGAAAGTGGTCTCGAAAATACTTTTCAGGCTATTTTTCGAAATTTCTTTCAACTAATAATTGGAAATTATTTTGGGGTTCCAAATTCTTCGAAGTCTTTCGCAACCCCGGAGAAAATTCAAGCCATTTTTGGTCTTGGAAGCTCGCTTGAACTTTTTACTCCTCCTTTTAGAGGAAAGCCTTTCAATATTATTTTCCAGGGAAAAATGAAAACAGCAGTGTGGAATTTGGTTTTTAAAGATGGAAAACCGGTTGCCGGTTATATGCTGTTTTTTCCGGCAACCCTAAATCAGGAAGAATTAGCGCTTAAGGCTACCTTTTTCAACTGGCCAACCTCTTTAAAACGATTGGGAATCTGGCCTGGTTATTTTTCTCTTCCTTATTCTTCAGGGGCCAATTCGAGAGCAAAAATAAAGATCCATAGCTCCGCAAACAATATTGAGACTCGTATTATCGCATCAAAATTAGCAAATTCTCTGATGATTCTTCCGGCATCGGGATCGGAAACTTTGGGAAATACTAGATTTTTGTCTGTTCCAAATGATCGCAAGAATAAGAATATAATCGAGAATGATGATTGGACGCCCCTTCAAATAAATATCGGCCAATTTTTTGAATCAGAAAAGTGAAGTGTTTTCCCAACCACATTGAATCCGGTTCTGGGGAAAATTGGACTCCTGATTGAAAAATCAAAACCGATAAGGCTCAATCTTCTATTGAAAATGTTTGTTTTGTACAAGATTGTTCTGATAGCGTTTTGGATTCCATTTCTGATTTTCAGGGGATTGGGTGGAACAAGGCCATGGCTTGGAATTAAAAGCATTCTGGCTCTTTGGTTTATAGCGCTTATTGCGACTCCCTTGACCATGGCTTTTTGCACACAGGAGCGTTTGAAAAACGCTCGTTCGACAACTATGAAAACTACTGTTCAAAAGGCTCTTACAGAACTGGGGGATAAAATCGAAACAGGGATTTCAGAACTTGATACAAAAGCCTGGCGTTATTGCCACGATTTGACTTCTTCCTCGGAATTGGGCGATGGGCTCGAAAAATCGCAAAAGAACCCAAGTTCAAAAGATGAATTAATTCAGAAAATCCTTCAGGGATTCAGGAATATCGGTTTGACTCCTGTTTTGATACATATTATTGGTTCAGATGGATTTGAAATCGAGTGGAATGAAGCTTCACTGCAAGTTAAAGTTGCTTCTAAAGTTACTGAGTTTCTCTGTGCACTGGTTGCAGAAATTTTCGGGAAGGAAATACCGGATTGGAAAACCAGCCCTGTCGCAAAACTTCGCAAATTCGTGAATTTAATTCCCAGTGACTGGGCTTCGAATTTACCGCAGACAGCGAATACTCTCCATAATTATTTCATGGGAAGCAAAAGGACAACTCGTTTTTGTAATAGACTTTTTCAGAAGGGAAAACTTATTGGGTTTGTCAATTTCATCTGGAACCAAAAAGAAGCCCAGCGCAAGTATTTGAAAGAAGCCATTCCGGCAACATATCTTGAAATTTCGAGAGATTCTAAAACGGTTGTCAATTTGAAGGATTTTTTGATCGAAGGGACATTCAGCCAGTTAAACCCATATTTAGGGGCCTTTGAAAAAGATGCGGATGGTTATAAAATTATTGCTGGAGCTGGTTCCAGAGATGCTCTCCTGGAAGCTCAACAACGAGTGAATTTACGATCCAGTGTTTCGGCTCCTGTCGACAGAAGTGAAGTAATAGTCAAAAGCCGGAAAATGCCTGGGATGACTATTGTTGCGGGAGTCTTTCTGGAGCCGCTTGTTTCCTCTTTGGTGCGGAAAAGAAATCAAAGCATCTTTGCGCTTTTATTCATATCGTTCTTTGCAGTAGCCGGTGCTTATAGCCTTTCATCCTGGATGGGTGAGCCGATTCGGCAGATGATCTTTGCCCTTAACAGGGCTGCAAATGGAGATTACCAGAGCAAAATAGCACAAAAGCGCGGTGATGAAATCGAATCTGCCGGAAAATCCCTTGACAAGCTTACTGCAATTCTCCGAGAGCGGGAAATGATGGGGCGCTTTGTGTCCAATCAGGTTCTTGATGCCATTGTGGCCGGAGGAGACACTCTAAAGTTGAAACCACGCTTGGTCGAAGCGGTCGCTCTGGTTTCAGATATTCGTGATTTTACCCCTATGTCGGAAGTCAACTCGCCTGAGGTAATGTTTTCTCTGATCAACAAACATATTCAGGCAATGACCGAAGTAATTAAACGCCATGGGGGTGACATAGAACGTTTCATTGGCGATGCCATTCAGGCTATTTTTCTTTCAAATCACTCGTCGGGAATTGATCCGGTTCACCGCGCGATTACTGCATCTCTTGAAATGACGTATGAAATGAAGAAAATAAATGAGGAGCGTACAAAATCAGGTTTGTTTAATTATAAAATCGGAATAGGTCTGGAAAAAGGTGCACTTGTCGCGGGGATGATCGGAGACGAGAAAGTAAAACTCGACATGGTTTTCCTTGGCCCTCCAATGACTATGGCTGCTGAGTTGGAAAACATTTCCAAGGTTGGAAAAGCATCCAGAATAGTTTGTTCTGGTTCTTTCCGTTCAGATTCCCAGGAAATGGTTCCTTTTCTCCCGATCTATGATAACCGGTTTGGTACTACCTGGGAGATAGCCGATAAAAATGCTTCTTTTCCTTGCTCTCCCCGTCAGTATGATCTGGAGGATCCGGGCAAAAATATCGAAAGCCTGATGGAAGTTTCACAAAATCCGGAAGTAATTTCTTCTCCGAAATATGCTTCTAATAGCCAAATTAGAAATAGTCTTCAGAAAAAGAAGGCTAATTATTCATTGGGAAAAGGAATGGCCCTCTTTTTCCTTTTGACTTTACCAATCATTTTTATGTGGTCAATTTTTGATTCGATGAGAAGGGATGCTGCAAAAAATCAAAGTTCGAAATTCCACTCAATTTTATCAGATGAAATGAAACAGCTTTCCAAAGCTATTGATCCTCAAATTCAGATTGCCGAGTTTCTGCAATTTCGAATGAGAGAAGCAATAGAAAAGCTTAAAGAACCCCGCAAGGATATTTCAGGTTTTCGAAATACAATGGTTGGATTGACAAAGTTTTTTCCTGGAATGAGTTGGTACTGCTTTAAAAATCCTTTTAAGAAAGCTGTTTTTTTTCCAGCAAGTTCTCAAAATACAGTGATTGAGCTGGCAAAATTTTTTTTTGGAGTCTATTGGTTCGGTTTTGAAACTCCCATTAGGGAAGGTGTGCTTTTACCATCAACCTTCAATCCCTTTTTTTATGAATTGCTTTCTTATGGGGGGAAGAGTCGGAACCTCAATCTTGATTTGGCTAAGGATTTTTTTAATTGCCTTATGATCTGTGTTTTTACCCAATCAATGTTTCAGAATTTTAATGTGAAGTTTGATTTAACAAAATGGAATAATTTCATCCAGGATGCAAGAATTGATCGATTGGCTTTGGAGGCCCTTGCATTTCCATTCGCCACGCAGATTTTTGACAAACCAGGCTATTTTATTTGGTTTCCGATGAATTATTTTTTTGTATCACCAAAAGATAAAAAGAAGATTTCAAATCCATTTTGGCAGTATTTTTTCAGGAAGGAAACTCGTTGTTTCGTTGAGTCGGGAATGCTTTTGTTTTTTGATTCTTCGGATTTTTCTTTAAAGAATGGAATGAAGTGTTTCGTCGAAAATCTGGCCAGACGCGGATTCCTTGCGGGGATTTCGGTTAAAAATGAAAAGGGGGTTAGTTCGGAAACTAATCCTGGACTTCACAAAATAAAAGCGGTCAAAGATTTTCTTCTTAAAGAAAAGCCTTTTTTTCCTGAGAAGGAGACAAAATTATTTTATCAAACCGCCGCTTGTATTAACGTCAATAAAGAATTTAGAGTGTTTTTGGCTCTTCCCAAAAAATCGGATAGCGAAAAATATTCCATGTTAAATGTTTTCTTAGGCATTTTTAGTTTAATATGGATTTCCATAGGCTTTTATTTTACTGTAGGAATGGGTGTTTTTGGACACTATTCTGAAGTGAGTCTGAAAAACCAACTTTTTGCTATGCTTTTTTTGGTTTTAGCTCAAATTCTTCTGTTTGATTTTTTTTCGGAAGAACTAGTTTCCCATGAGAATTGTGATATTCAGATTGAGCAACTAAAAACTAGATTGGTTGAAAACCTTTCAGGAATAGATTTGGCTAGAGAAATCCAAATATCTGGCTCTTGTCGGATCCTAAATTCGCTATTTGGCTCCAAAACGCTTTTGAAAGGATTGCAAAGTTTTTCAAATGCTTCGCTTGAAACAGTTAAACGGGGAAGTTGGAGAATGATTCAGGAAATTCTGAAAATTTGTTTGAGGGAAGGAAATTACCTGAGTAATTTGCAGATTAATGGTCCAAACTTATTTGCGTTACAACATCCTAATGGATTAATTGATTTTTCGAAGAAAATCTGGATGCTCCATTTTCAATTGTCTGATTCCCAATTTCTCGGAAATTTTTCCAGAGATTTTAATCCACCGCAATTAACTCGGAGTCAATCAAGACAAATGTTCAATTCTTCATTGATCGAGGAAACCCTGACATCTTGGTTACTAATTACCCCCGCAGAAGTTGTTGCCCGTATGTTTAATTCCCCTGTTTCCCTTTCACGGGTAATATTAGCAGGTGAGAGGGAAAACTATGTTTATCATAGATTAATTCTACGTAAGAACGAGCCTTTCTTCTTTTCAACCTGTTCTCTTTCGGCAGATGGGCTTGATAGAGACATAATGCAGTACTCCTTTAAAAATGGGAAGTCGGAAATTTGCTTTGAAAATCGCAATAATCCAACCTGGAAATATGTTTTTCCTTTTTGGGTCTGGATAAACAATAAGCTTGATACGAGCTACAGACTTTTTCCGCTATACTCATTTAATGATTTTGAAAGAGTTTTTTACAGCAAACGAGCTGATTTATCAGAACTTCCGGTTTTCCGAACGGTTGGAAAAGATGAACAAATGTCGCTGGAACTTTTTAAAACCGGAAATTACATGACGGACAGAATATTGTCTTCCTCAGCCCCGTTTGGACATTTTCTCTCCTCGCTGGAGTTGGGAATGAAATACCGTTTTTTGCTTTCCTGGTTTGTGTTTCTTTTGGGAGGATTTTTTGCAATAAGAATTGCGCGTTCTTTTCTTAAACCATTGGAAGAACTGGAAGTTTCAGCGGAGAGAATAATGTCTGAAGATTTTTCAGCACGACTTCCAGAATACGGGCAGATTGAATTCAAGGACCTTGCACAGTCTTTCAATAGGATGGCAACTGGTGTTTACGAACGTGATCGCCTAAAAAGATTTGTTTCTGAAGCAGTTCAACTCGCTGCAAAAGATGAGTTACAGGAAACGTTGGCTGTAAAAGGCGAACGAATTGAAGTGACGGTATTGTTTTCGACTCTGTCGAATTTTAAAAAGCAAATTGGGTTCGTTGATCCGGAAACACTCATCAGAAGACTGAATAAGTTCCTTTCGTTGATGTCCCGGATTGTTAGAAAAAATGGCGGGGAAGTTGAAAAATTTATCGGGGATAAAATTCTCGCGGTATTCCATCCCAGAAAACTTGGAAACATTGAATCTACCGCTCTTGCTGCAGTCAAAACCGCGCAGCAGATGGAAGCGGAAATGGCTAAGATGCACGATAGTTTTTATGGAGGGCTTGGAATCGGAATAGTCACAGGACCTGTTATTGCTGGTATTATGGGTGCTTCAACAATGAGAAGTGAGTATACTGTTTTGGGTGACACAGTAAATTTAGCTTCAAGACTATGCGAGCTTGCAATCCTTCTTGACAGGAACGGAAAACCCGCTAACCTTCACGGGAAAGGATGTGGCGGCATTGTTGTGGAGAAAGCAACGTTTGAAGCTATTCCAAAAGACAATGACCGGATTTGGACAAAATTCATTTTTCCGGATCTCCCGCCCATCAAAGGCAAAACCCGGGACGTAAAGACTTATTTTGAAAGCGCGGAAAATGGCTGAAACAGAACCAACCAACTAAGAGTTTATCAGGAGTTTTGGTTTTGAGTGAAAATATTCTTTGCAAACTGGCTTCAGATCTAATTTCGGTATATGCTGTCCCTGTAATACCCCGCTACTATTTTTTTACCTCTTAAATAAGGAATTCAAAAGTGTTTCAAAGTTTTCAGCTTTTTTATTATATACCTTTCATCATCGAGGTACTATAAAAAGCGGCTCACTAATGATGCGAGAAAGTGGGGCGAAGAATTGGGTGGATACACAAGAAAGTGAATTTTCGGGGATTTTTCAACACTCTTGTTATGAATTGCTGGAAGATAGAAGATTTTTGTTGGCTATTTTTGCATATTTTTTTGAATTAATTCCATTACTTCCTGATTCCAGCTTGCTCTGGCGAAATATTCAACTGTCTCACCATACTGGTTTTGAAGCGAACACGAAGCTCCTTTTTCGATTAAGAGTTTGCACATTTCTAAATGTCCTCTGAAAGCGGCGATGTGAAGTGGAGTTTCCTGTCCCTGATCTAACGCATTTGGCGAAGCACCTCTTTCAAGTAGCAATTTTGCCATTGGAAGCAGGTTGCGATCTGCTGCAACATGAAGGGGTGTGGAATTGTGGGCTCCCGCAATATTGGGATTTCCTCCCTTCAAAAGGAACTTCTCCAAAAGATTGATTTGTCTTAGTTCGATAAAATAATGTGCTAGGCTCCAGTTTTTTTCGTCTTTAATGTTTATGTCAGAAAGCTCATCCATCATTATTCCCACTAGTGCCATGTCACCCTTAGTTCTGATCACAGCAAATATAGGCTCGGAAAATTTCCCAGAAGTCAGGTATTCGGAAATGTAAAAATGCTGTTTTTCGATGGCAAGATCTTTGGCACTTTGTTTTTTTAGATTTAAAAGCTTTGGATTGGCTCCATTGCGAAGTAGTGTTTGTACCATTTTTAAATATCCGCGAGAAGCCGCAAGATGAAGCGGGGTGTTTCCATCTTTGTCAGGTAAATCAATCGGAATTTTTTGGGAAATTAAATAATCCATGACCTGTAAAACCCCCTTTTCAGCGGTATAGTGTGCCGGATTCCGCAACTGATGGTCGAGTGGGGATTTTTCGATATTTTTACTGAACAAAATTCGCAAATTCTCAGAAGTTTTGTTCTGAGCTGCAAAATGCACAGGGCGCCTGTTTCTTGAATCGGGAATGCTTGCATTGGCCCCATTATCCAAAAGGGTTGTCAGAACATACGCTTTTTCCTGCATACTAGCCAGATGGATAGGGGCAAATTGGTTTTTATCCAATGAATTTACATCTGCTCCATGTTGTAACAGAAGTTTGATAATGTTAATGTCGTTTTTTCTCACTGCAATATGCAGAGCTCCGGCTCCATCTGATGCCTTGCTGTTGATGTCTGCGCCTAACTCAATTAAAGCCTTCGATGATTGTATTTTTCCGGACTCCACTGCCAAAACCAAGGGAGATTGCCCGCTTTCCGAAAAAAGGTTGATATTTCCCCCATGGCTTTGAATAAATTTGATCAATTCAATATCTTCAGAAATTACTGCTTTGTGAATTGGTGCTAATCCTTTGGGGTCAGTGGAATTAAGATCTTGCCACGGTTTGAGAAGGCAAGAAATTTTCAACTTACTCACTGTGATATTTTCCGAAGATAAATCGAGTGAGAAGTAAAAATTAAAATAGATTCCTGAAACTAAAAGTATGGTTGCAAAAATGTTCAAGAGTCTGATCATGAGTTTGGTGTCTTTACGATTGTTTCCCGCAAGGCATCGATTTTTCCGTTTAATTCTTTTATGGAACTTTTTCTTCTAAAATACGACTTATGCCAGCAATAAGCAAAAAGAACTATTGCGGGAAGCACAGTCAGTCCAGACCAAATAAGGCCCAGCGATAAGCAGAATCCTGTAAAACCCCAGGTTTCATCGTAGTGGCTCAGGGAAACGGCAATAGCATCCCTCTGATTTTTAACTAAATCTGATAGCTGGCAAACTTTTTTTAATAAATCTGTATCCAATTCTTTGGAGGCAAGGTTTTCAGGGAGGCCGATGTCCTGAAGGAAACTCTCCCAATTGGTACAACCCGACTCGGTTTTGGAGGGCAATAAATCCGTTTGCAAAATAGCTTCTCGAAGTTTGTCCAATTTCGATTTCAGAAGAAATGTCTTCAAAAATTGTTTGTCTTTTGAAAATCGCGGTAGATTCTCAAGTATACTCAAAAGTTGCGGTGGGCAAATCTTTGTTCGAAATGTTAATTCCTGGGTTTTAAATTTGAGGAATAATGAATAACGGCCCACTATTTCATCGAAATTTTCTTCGGTTCTAATTTCTAAGAATTTTTCAAAAAACTCTCTCAACCATACAGGAGGATTTCTTAGTTCGCTGAGAAAAGTTACAATTGTTTCTCCTGGGGTGGAACCACTCAACATACTGATTAATTCTTTGCCAAATGCCGGAATGGTTTTTAGGGTCGAAATAAACTTTGATTCGTTATTTCCTAGTTCGAAATAGATTCTTTTCACTAATCCGATGGGGGAATTCCGGGAGCATTCATTCAGAAAGCTCCAAAGTGTCAAAGAAGCTTCGTCCATGAGGGATTCCTTGCGTGCCCATTCAAGAAATCCGGGAGTGAAAGCTATACGAAAGGGAAGCTCTGAAAGTGAAACCAATTTCTGAAGCCGCTCTGAAACGTTTTCTTTTTTCCTGCGGGAAAAAATTCCTTCATTCAAGCCGAGTAAAATCAATGATTGCCTGGAAGGAAGTATAGCTGAAAGCGGACTATTTCTAAGGCTTTTAGCTAGAGATAGAGTCTTTTCAAAGAAATCAGGAATTTCACAGCCAAATTTTCTTAAAATCTTCTTCAATTCTCCGGAAAAAATTTTATCCAGAAAAATAAAATCTTTCTCAGAAATGCTCTCTGATGCGCTTGAAAAAAGCAATTCCTCAACTAACCCGGTGTCAAGTTTTTTTCCTCTCCAGCCAAGAGGAAGATCTGCTCTAAATCTTATGACTAAAAGGAATAAAAGAAAATCGGGAGTTTCGTTTTTTCCAAGAATTCTATAGAGCTCTTCTGTCAACTCAGCATTTCTGCTTCCTTCTGCCCATTTCACAATCAATCCTGATTTAATATGTTCTGTGGCTTCACGCCAGCTTTCTTTTGATTTAATGGCCTTTTGAAGGTATTCCTCGATTGTTTGATGATCGTTTCCGGAGATGACAAAAATAGGAGGGGGCTTTATTTTCCAAGTGGGTTCATTTTCAATTTTTTTTACTTCTTCGGAATCAAGGGTATTGAGAAATATCTTTCCGTTTCGAAGAAACCATTGCCTGACCTCTTGATGGTTCCATCTTTGGTCAGGGTTTCTTGTAAGCAGCCCTTTCAGAAGGGTTTTTAAAGAAGAATCCAGGTTATCCGGGAGGTCAACGTCTTCCGTGGACAATTTGAAAAAAACATCTCGGGTAGTAAGTTTTTCAAAAGGAGTAGAGCCAGTGAGCAACTCGAAAAGAACTACTCCAAAGGACCACCAATCGGATTGGCGACTTACCACTCCGGAAAGGCTTTCCGGGGACTGATAAATACTGGTTCCTTTTATTTCGGTCATTTTTTTGGAAAAATCGTTTTCGATCAATGAGACTGCGCCAAAGTCAGCAAAAGCTATTTTCAATGGCGAAAATTCCCGTATCAGGATATTTGAGGGCTTCAGATCAAGATGGATTATTCCGTTGGAATGAATAGTTTCCAAAAAACTGATAGTTTGCTCTATAAATTCTGAAATTTCTGCGCCTGTAAGTCGCCGTCTTTCGAGTAATCTGCTCAAAGGCCCGTGTGGAAGATATTCCTGCATCTCAAAATTTCGCCGGAATTCCTCATCGTACCCGTATTCCAGAATTTTGGCGAATAATTGTGGAGCTTTCCCGCCAACGGAGACTATTTTTTCTGCCGCCATGGAATCATAGCTGATTCCTATGCGAAATAGCTTAAGTATTCGCAACATTCCATCTTTTTCGATCAGGAATATATCGGCTTCTCCGCCTTTTGCGGGAAAAAGTTCTATTACTTTCCAATTCCGGAAAACAGCTATTCGTTCAGATATTTCAAGTCCGGGTTTTTGAGTCGGAAAATCGTCTGAAATGGTTGGGGGAAGAGGTTTACTGGCTTTTTCAATTTCCTCATCACGAACAGTTTTCGACTGAGAATCAACCATTTTTCACATTCCTCAGCTTGTACCTGATTAGAAAGGCTTTCCCTTCAGTTTTTATAAGCTTCTGAAAAAGTTTATTTAGCGTGTATTCTCCGAAATGCTTTTCTTCTCACTAAATGGACTTTAGCATATTTTTGGAGATTTTAGAGGCAGTTTTTTCTTCTTTATCTTTTTTTTGAGGAATAAGGCTTTTCATGATAATATTATTCCCATGAAAGTTTTTAGGAATTTCATTTTTCACAAAAAGTTATTTTCCATTATTCGTGGGTTTTCTTTAATAGAAATAGTGATGGTGCTTGGTTTGGCTGCCGCAATAGTTTATCCATTCACTAAAATGTTTACCTATGGCCTTCAAGGGAGCTATGAAACTTACGAGCATATTGTGGCTTACAATCTTGCCAGAGATAAAATCGAAGAAGTAAAATCACTTCCCTTTGATATTGTTAAATCGGATTTTGAAAACTTCAGAGATATTTACAGCGAAATGGGTAATGATTACATGGAAGCTTATGGCACCAAAGATGGTTTTGAAAAGATTTTTTCAGACATCTATACCCCGGAAAGAATCAAAGACGAAAACGAAAAAGTTATGTATGAGAAATTTATGCAATTATATAAAGGTTCCTATAAAAGGGAATATTCCCTCTACCCGGATGAAGTTTCCCCATATCGGCGAATTTTAGACGTCGATGATAAGATTGAAACAAAAGTTCCTCCCCGCCTGAAAAAAATCACTGTAAGGGTTTTTGGAAAACGTGGAACCCGTATTGCCGAAGTAGTGACTTTGATCAGTTTGCACAAATAATCATGGAAAACTTTCTACCAAAACCTTGCAGTTGGAAACTCAGGATGGCTATTACAAGCGAGACAAAGCAATTTTGTTCCTCAATATTGGACTGTCTGCCCACAGTGCTTTTCCCACAAGTTTTTGAGCATTTTTCAGATTTAGGTCCTAATCTGGCTTCAAAACGGGGCATTCTCGATTTACCTTATACAACTTATGGAATCTTTAATGTATAAAACTCCTATACTATCAGATTTTCTTGGAAAGTCCTGGAGATTTAGATGGTTTCAATTGGGCAGATCGCAGGCTTTTACCCTTGTTGAGTTGCTGGTTGGAATGCTTCTCTTTATTTTGGTGGGCGGAGTTCTTTATATGGTGCAATCCAGCGGGATGAGGGCTGCAACGAAGGGCACTACCAGGCTGACAATGCAATCAGAATCCAGGCGGAAATTAGAGCTTATGGTACTTGATTTAAGGTGTGCAAATGAAATTCTTGATATCAGTGAAAGCTCAATACGTTTCACAAGATATGGTCAGGTAGATGAAGAAGGGGCAATAGGTGATGAAACTTTAAAAACCATCCATTATTACCTCCAGAAAACCGGGACCCAATGGGCCTTTTTTCGAGAAGTTGGGAAGGAAGAGCCCAAAAAAATGCTTCAATATGACAATATCGAACCCGAAATTTTCTTTCCCTATCATGAACTTGACCCTGAAAAGGAACACTCGGATTTACTTTTCCTTCCCTTTGATTTTAAGACAAATGACTCTGGCTTCAAGAAACGAATTACTTTCATCAGGATAATACTGAAATTGAGGCAAGGCCGTGAATTCACCTCCATTTCCACCTCGGTGACTCTTCGCCCGGCTCATTCAAAACTCCTTCAAACCGGATGGAGATTTAGATAGCTCCAATGAATCTAACCCACTCTTCCAAGCCGATTGAATGCTAGTTTAATGTCTTATATGGAATCGTTCCCTTTTATTCTCTGCATTGTTGCGATGTGCACGCATGTGATCCTGGGTTTGCTGGTTTTGTTTCGCTCCCCCAAAAAGCCATCCAATCAACTTTTTGCTTTGATTCTGTTCCTTTTTTTTCTTTGGAGTTTAGCTGAAGCTATAGTTCTTTCAAATGGTATTTCCCTTTTGACACTCTCGCTTCTTTTTACTCCACCAATTTTGCTCTCATATTTTTTCTGTGTTTTCTCTGCTATCTTTCCGAGAAAGATGCTTCAGTCCTTCGTTATTTCCTCCTTCAGAAACAGAATTTTGCTTCTTTTGCCGGCAATTTTACTTTGCACCCTTCTTTGGAGTGGGAATTTGATCAAGAGCCTGATTCTCGTTTCCAATGGCTTTTTTTTCTCACTTGGAAGCTTTGAAATTCCTGCAAAAGCTATAATTATTGTTTACTTGATTGTCACTTTGAAGACTTATTCTGATTCCTGGAAAAAACTTGACTCTGAATTTCAACGACAAAGGTTGAAATATGCTTTTTCCGGTCTGATGCTCCCAGCGGCAGCAGGTTCATTATTTCTTGCTTTGGGAAGAATGCTTGGAGTTTCTGGAATGCCAACTTTTTACACTTACGGACTCTTTCCCGGGTTAAGCATCGCTATGGCAGCTTTGATAGGCTATTCCATTCTGCGTTATAAACTAATGGATATTGATCTTGTCTGCACTATAGGTTTGATTTACACCATTCTTTCCTTGGTTCTTGCAGCGGGCTTGGAACTTCTCGAAAACTTTCTTCAAAACTACTTTAATGTCACTGGAAATTTTGCAGTTGTTCTTTCTACTTTGGTTATTGCCGCTTCATTTGGTCCAATTAAGTCATTAATTGGAACATTGGTGGATATGATCTTTGGAATGAAATCCTTTGATCCTCACGTTGTTTTGAGGCATCTTTTCAGGGAAATGAGGAATTCAAAGACTCCCGAACAGGTGTGTTTTGCTCTGCTCTCTGAATTAAAAAATGTAATTGAATTTTCATTTGCCGTGATTATCCTTCCAACTAGGAATATTTTTTTCGTGAAACCACTTGATATGAAGCTTTCTTCTGTTACATGTCCCTCCAAATGGCTTGATTTGAATGATCTTGAAGCGATAGTTGAAGCCGGTTTGGAAATTCCATCTTTTGAAATCAAGCCATTTCTGGATTTTCAGGAAAAAGGCTTCAGGTTTGTTTTTCCCATCCCGTCCTCTTCCGGAAATCAGATAGATGGCGGATTCTTTTTGGGCCCTAAGGCCTCCAAACTTCCTTATTCTGATCAGGAAGAAGCTCTTCTGATAAGCATTTGCCAGGAAATAAGCCCAATTCTTGACAACATTGCTTTGGTTAACGAACTGGTTTTTCGCGAGTCGGCCCGAAAAGAACTTCAAACTGCGATGGATGTTTATTCCAGGTTGAAGAATGATGCTTCTAAAAACCGTTGGAATGGCAGAAATATTCGTGTTTTTTCATCTCTTTCTGAAAAAATCAAAGGAGATTTTATTGACATTAATGACTCAGAAGGGCAGAAATATATCGCAGTTTGCGATGCTTTTCACGAAGGAGTGGTTGCAGCTATTACATTGCATGGAATTTATTGCTCCCTTCGAACTGCGGAAAGTTTCGACCGCTTGGAAAAACTGAATTCCGTACTACATGGGTTTTCAAATCCTCCCCTATGTGCGGCAATAAGTTTGATCGAAGAGAAGGGAAAGGCCTTAAAAATCATCAACACTGGCAATCCAGCTCCAATTTTGATCAGTGGCAAAAAACTTCCCCGCTTCTATAAAGAATCTTCCAAACCAGTGGGTTTGGAGGAAAAACTTTCTTCTGAGATTTTTGAAATTGAAATTGGGAAAAACGAGTTTCTTTTTGTATATACAAATGGGGCCAGAAGAATTTTTGGCGATCCTATCGGTGACAATCTTAGAAATTTAATTAAAACGATTCCAGGGGAAAAATTGGAGTTCGAGACATTTTTCCAATATATTTCAGACAAAATAAATTCATTGATAAGTTCCAATAATTTTTTCAATGACGATATCTCTTTTGTTTTGATAGGAGGAAAGAGCGCAAATGGAAATTAAACGTCGCCAATCCAGGCAAGTTCAGATTGGAGAGGTCCCTGTGGGTGGAGATGCCCCAATCACGGTCCAGTCAATGACGAAAACTGATACGAGGGATATCAAGGCGACTTTGTCTGAAATACAACGACTTGCAATTTCCGGATGTGAAATACTCAGGCTTGCGGTTTTGGATAGCAATGCAGCTGAGGCCTTGAGAGAAATTGTAAAGGGATCGGAAATTCCAGTTATAGCAGACATTCATTTTGATCACACGTTGGCGCTTTCTGCCATTTCGGCAGGTGTTCATGCGCTAAGAATAAATCCCGGGAACCTGAGAAGTCAGGAAAAAGTTCGGGAAGTGGCAAGGGCTGCCCGCGATTGTGGGATTCCTATCAGAATAGGTGTAAATGCCGGTTCGCTTGATCCGGAAATGCGTCGAAAATTTGGTGGAATCACTCCGAGTGCACTTGCTGAATCAGCTCTTAATGAAGTCACTCTTCTCGAAAAGGAAAATTTCACGGATATAAAAATTGCAGTAAAGGCTTTCGAACTTGATTTAACAATTGAAGCAAATAAACTAGTTGCCTCACGTTGCGATTATCCACTTCACTTAGGGATAACTGAATCTGGACTTCCCGAAGAAGGAATAATCAGATCAACAATTGGTATAAGCGCATTATTGATGGGGGGAATCGGCGATACCATCAGAGTTTCTCTAACCGGGGATTCGATTGAAGAAGTTGCTGTAGGACGCAGGATATTAAGTTGCCTTGGGTTTCGAAAATTCGGCCCGACTGTTGTTTCCTGCCCTACTTGCGGACGATGTCAAGTCCCTTTGATTCAGATGGCCCGGGAAGTTCAAAACGAACTGAAGAAATTCAAGGAACCTTTTAAAGTTGCGGTAATGGGTTGTGCTGTTAATGGCCCAGGAGAAGCCGCAGAAGCTGATTTCGGAATAGCCGGTGCAAAAGACTACGGTTTGGTGTTTAAGAAAGGAAAAATAATCAAGACACTTCCATCGTCAGAGCTTGTAAAAGGATTAATTGAGGAAATTAAAGCTTCTCTTGGTGGAAAATAATTTTTAGGAGAATAAAAAAAGTGAATAGAATTCTTTTCCCATTCGCGATTTTCATTTGTTTTCTTTTTTTCTTTCAAAAACCATCTTTTTCAATGGATGATAGCAATTTAGCCTTTTTGGGAAAAAAGATAATCATTTCTTACCTTCCTGTAACGAGGTCTCCGATTGCAGGAAAAATTTCAAGTTCCTTTGAAATTGGACGTTTAAACCTTCTGTTAAACGTCATGGATAATTATCTCATCTTTTTGGAAAAAATTGGAAAAACTGTTTTAAAAAAGCCTTTATCATTTGAATATCTTCCTTCGGGTGGTGATGCCAATTTCTCACAGTTAAATAGAATTCCCTTTTCTGACCTGGGAATCAACGCCCTATTGGAAAAGGTCAATACAGCGTTAATGGATATTCCTCAAACTTCGCGAAATCATCTTTTAACGAGCAGAGAGGCGCTGATGCAAATAAAAGATCAGCTCCCTTCTCCGAATTGTTTTGAAAATGAGATTAATTTTTTCCCGGTTTCGCTTTTATCAAGAACAGTTGAGCCGGATATTGATTTTGCACCCATGGGAGACAAGGAATTCATAAGCGTAAGGCCTGATGAGAAAGCTAATCATATGATGTATTTTGATCTTACAGCGTCTCTCTCAGAAGTGATTGCGTCAAGCGTATCTGAATACAGGGATTTATTGCCTTCCCCTGATGGAAAAATCCTGGCATTTACTGAAGCTGGCCAGCCCAGGTTGTTTTTCAAAGGAGAGCAAAAACCCGTTTCACTATTGGATTCTGATAAATTCCTTCTTGAATATGCCTGGTCTCCAAAATCAGACAAAATTGCCGGGATGGTCCGATCAATTAAAACGGCCCAAAGAGAGATCTTTTGCTACGATATTGAGACGCGGAAAGCATTCTCCCTCTCTTCGCAACCAGATGGATTTTCAGCTGACTATCAATTTGCATTTCCTTTTTGGTCACCAGATGGGAAAAAAATAATATTCACTTCAGGAAAAGAAATCCACCTTCTTGATATTGAAAAGAAGGCCGTCTATCCCAATCAACTGGTAACGACTGACTTTATTTCTGAAATCTTGTGGTCCCCAGATTCCAGGAGTTTTGCTTTTGTTGAGGTAAATGGACAAAGTCGCGACAGAACCGAATTTGATTCCCTTGATTTCCCGATTTCCAGTTTGCGAAGAATTTGTGTGTTGCCATCAGGCATTTTCAGAGAAGACATGGATCAAAAATTTTCCGCAAGTGGAACAATCAAAATCCTTTCCTTCTGGACAAATGACCGAATTCTTTTTCTGGAGGGGAATCTGACCTCTCAGAAAATTTCTCGCCCTTACTGGGACCTCAAAGAAACTTTTAAAGCGCATCTTACGCCGGAATCAACAGAAAGCGCGACGCATCGTATAGAGGGAGATTCTAAAAAGATTCCGTCCGGTTTTTCCGACCTCCCAATTGCATACTGCTATGCTTTCAAAAATTTGGATTCCAAATTCAAAAACATTTATGATTCAGGTTTGTCGTCTTACAATTACCTTTTTTCAGGAACGATGCGGACATTATGGTTTGTCGGTATTTCTGCACCGGCAGGCTTTGAAAAACCTCAAGATACTTTCAATCTGCGTCCTAGCCCATTCCCTTTTCCTGAGCGAAATATTGTGCATTTTTGCAATTTCCCCAACGAAGAGATCAAGAGAATTTTAGATAATCTTGATTCTTTTAGTTTACGCGCCTTTACTTTTTCCAAAGGCCTTGAAAATGTTGCCTTTTTGTCAAATTCCTGTGGTCCTCTTACGCTTTGGTATGGTTCTGTAAAGAATTTTGCGGAATATCAATTCAAAAAGAAAAAGGAAAATTCGGACGAGGAAAAGACTGATAGGGAATCAGCTAGCAATTCTTCGACGATTTCCCTCCAGAAGTGATTTCCAAAAATGTGCAAAACCCCACTTAACATCTCTTGCCATTCATCTTATATTATGCTATTGTTTAATTAGATAGTTCATTGAAAATATGTCCCTGCGGTGCACGTGAAGGTACAGGTCTAATTGAGCCGTTACCTGTGTCAAGAGGGAATCTGTCTCTGTTCCGCGTTAGGATTAACTTACGATCAGCTCACGCTGTTACGAAGTCCCTTACACGAGAATAGGCGGACGACCATACTTTTGTTAGTAAAAAGGTTCAATTTCTCCTCAGCACGACATCTGCGGGGGCTTCATTATAAAAACCGCCGAAAGGCGGTTTTTTATTTCTGATTCTTCTTTTGCCATGACAGTTTATGACCGCAGTTATATTACTAATTTCCATCTTTTTATTAAATTGTTCTGTTTGGCTTGCTTTAAAAAAATTCCATTGATATAATTTTCTTCATTCAAAATTTTTTACCCCCCTGGAGGGAAAATAAATGAACAAAAATTTTTTCTTTACATCTGAATCGGTGACTGAGGGACATCCCGATAAGCTTGCTGATCAGATTTCCGATTCAGTTTTAGACGCCATAATGGCCAAAGATCCCATGGGCCGAGTTGCTTGCGAAACTGCTGTTACGACAGGTCTTGCGCTTGTTATGGGTGAGATTACGACAAATTGCTATGTCGATGTACAAGCTGTTGTCAGAAACACAATTAGTGAAATCGGTTATACCAACGCTGACTGGGGAATTGATGGAAAAAGCTGTGGAGTTCTGGTCGCTTTAGACGAACAATCCCAGGACATTGCTCAGGGTGTTAATCGCGCCCAGGATGCCGAATCCAGAGAAGAAGCAGCTCTTAATATCGGCGCTGGTGACCAGGGAATGATGGTTGGATATGCTTCCAACGAAACCCCGGATTTTATGCCCGCTCCGATTTATTATGCGCATCTTATTTGCCGAAGGCTTGCCAAACTTCGAAAAGACCAGACTATTCCATATCTTCGCCCAGATGGAAAATCTCAGGTTACAGTTGAATACAAAAATGGCAAACCTTGCAGGATTGATGCGGTTGTACTTTCAACGCAACATCATCCTGAAGCATCGCATACTACTATTACGGAAGATTGTATTAGTAAAGTAATTAAACCAGTGTTTCCTGATGGGATGCTTGATAAAAATACCAAATTCTATGTTAATCCAACTGGAAGATTTGTTATTGGCGGCCCTCACGGTGATTCAGGTTTGACCGGGCGAAAAATTATTGTTGACACCTACGGTGGAATGGCTGCGCACGGTGGCGGAGCTTTCTCAGGAAAAGATCCAACCAAAGTCGATCGATCAGGCGCATATATGGGCCGATATATTGCAAAGAATCTCGTCGCTGCTGGTATTTCAGACTCTTTGCAAATTCAGATCGCATATGCCATTGGTGTTGCGAAACCCCTTTCCGTGCATGTTAATACCCATGGAACTGGAAAAATTGCTCTCGAAAAGATAGAACAACTTATTCATGAGCATTTCGACCTCCGCCCTGGTGCAATTATTCGCAATTTGAATCTACGACGCCCCATTTTCCGGCAGACTGCTGCTTATGGCCATTTTGGCCGCTCTGACCTCGACCTCCCTTGGGAAAAACTCGATAAAGTCGAAACTTTGAGAAAAGCTGCCGGAGTTTAGTTTTTCATATTCTCTCTGATAATAAAACCGGAAATAGCTTTTCTGTTTCCGGTTTTATTTATAAATGATACGCATGAATTGCCGGATTTTCCCCAAAAAGCAACAATTTCAGAGGGTTAGGTGTGAAAATAGCGACATTCATTTTAGCAATCGAGTGACAAAAAATAACTGTTTTACTGAGAATAAAATTCGATGAAAAGCAAAATTGTTTTTTTTATTCTGAACGTTTTCTTTCTATCATCTCCAGCGTTTTTGCTTGCTCAGGGGAGACTTCCAGTTTTGGTTTATCATCACATTGAAGATCCGTTAAAATCAGAAGTTTCTTGTACTCCAAACGAGTTTCTTGCCCAAATGCAGGCAATTTTGAAAAATGGATTCACACCTTTGAACATTCAGGAAGCCAGATTATTTATTGGGGGAGCATTGAAAAGAATTAGAAACCCAGTGCTGATTACATTTGATGATGGTTATGAAAGTGTGTATAATTTTGCTTTTCCTG
Organism: Candidatus Rifleibacteriota bacterium; assembly: GCA_015233565.1. Classification (GTDB taxonomy): domain Bacteria; phylum Muiribacteriota; class Ozemobacteria; order Ozemobacterales; family Ozemobacteraceae; genus JADFXM01. Next base: position 98,696 of record JADFXM010000019.1, on the reverse strand, counting down.
TCCTGGAAAAATTGAAGATTCCAGCTACGGTTTTTATGGTTACTGCGAGAATCGGCCAAAAACCGCAGTTTTCAAATTATCTTACACGAAATGAGATTGCGGAAATGGCTTCGTCAACCTTGATTTCATTTGGATCTCATACCGATAATCTCCATACTGATATCATGAGGATAAAAAATGCTTTCAAACAAAATCCTAATCCGGTAGACGAACTCTTGAAAGAGGATTTAAAGCTTTCAAAGGAGAAATTGGAGAATATTACTAAATGTGAGGTGTTTGCCTTGGCTTGGCCATATGGAAAACACGACGATGCAACGGTGAAAATAGCTCGCAATTGTGGATTCCATTTAATTTTTACCAGTAAATATGGGTATAATGAGCCATCTTCAGACCCATTTGAAATTAAAAGAATTCCAGTGACTTCAAGAGACACTCCTGACTCAGTGATAAAAAAAATAAAGGGACGGTAGAAACAAGAGAGGAAGGGACGGCAACAAATGAAAAGCAAAATAGAGTGGAAGAGCCCGGCTGTAATCGTTGGCATGGGGATTGCCGGATTATTCGCTGCTTTGAGGTTCGCCCGTGATGGAGAGGTTCTTGTATTGGGCAAAGGACGCCTGGAAGATTCCAATTCTCTCCATGCGCAGGGCGGAATAGCGGTAGTCTGGGATCCGGAAGACCATATTGCATTTCATTTTGAGGATACCTTGATTGCAGGAGCAGGGCTTTGTGATCCAGAGGCTGTACAAATTCTGGTAGAGGAAGGTCCATTCAGAGTTTCTGATTTGATATCACTTGGAATGGAATTCGATCACAGTGGACAGCAGTTGTGTTTGACGAGAGAAGGAGCTCATAGCCATCCCCGAATTCTTCATGCCGGGGGAGATTCCACTGGCAGAAAAATGGTACAAACTTTGGCTGAAAGAGTGCGAGAGGAACCCAGAATCCGGGTTGTGGAAGATTTTCTTGCCTCAGATTTGATGGTTGAGAACGGTCGAATTCTAGGAATTACTGGCTGGGCAAAGGATTTAACTCCTATCAGAATTTTTTCACCCCGAATATTGCTAGCCACTGGTGGAGTCGCAGGAATATTCCCTGAAACAACGAATCCAATTGGCGCAACTGGAGACGGAATTGTCATGGCGTGGGATGCGGGGGCGGTATTGGCTGATATGGAGTTCATTCAATTTCATCCAACTGTTTTGACTCTTCCCAATCAACCGCGATTCCTGATTTCAGAGGCTGTACGGGGTGAAGGCGCTCACCTGGTGGATGATGAAGGAAAGCGATTTATGAGTGATCACCATCCTCAGGGCGAACTTGCTCCAAGAGACATTGTGTCAAGAGGAATTCTTTCCCAAATGCGAAAAAAACTTTCTCAATCAGTTTTTCTGGATGCCAGACATTTAGGTGCAGAATTTCTGAAAAACCGATTTCCTGCCATTGAAGCGCATCTTAACAAGCTTGATCTGAGTCTTGGAAAGGATTTGATTCCAGTCAGCCCTGCGGCTCATTACACAATGGGAGGGATATTAACCGACCTGAACGGGAAAACAACAATCGAAGGCCTTTTTGCAGCCGGCGAATGTGCTTCCGCTGGGATTCATGGTGCCAATCGACTTGCCTCAAACAGTCTTCTGGAAAGTTTGGTTTTTTCTTTCAGAGCTGCGGAATCTATGCTCGAAAAAAGTTCCTCAACTGAGACAAACAGTGATTATAAAGGGCACTCATGGGAATTACCCGATGAATCCGAAATCGAGGTTGTACAAAGACAAATTTCAGAAAATCTTGGGCCCCTAAGAAACACTGAGGGACTAAAATTCATGTGCGATACATTTCGACCAAAACTTGAGAAAAAGTATCGTCTCCCCCCTTTTACTTTGCTGCCAGATACTCTTGCACAAAGGAATTTTAACGCACTCACAGGAATAATCTCAATTTTTGCAGAGAACCGAAAAGAGAGCCGAGGAGCCCACTACAGAATTGATTTCTCAAAACCGGATCCAACCTGGCTATTTAGGCAGACTTTGACCGGTTTACAACTGGGAAGAATAGAAATCGAGAGATAATTACGCCACTACTGAGCCCGTTGAATAATTAATTAAAATCATTAATTAGCAAAAATTGATTTTGAAGAAAGAATTTTTAATGCTGATTACTGGTTTTGTACTTTAGTTGCTTATGGAATTGAGCAACAGGTTCTACTCAATCAGATTTTAACATGCTGATGATCAGACTTCTTGTTCGAGGTCCATCGAACTCACAAAGGTAAATACCCTGCCAGGTTCCTAAGACCAGCTCACCTTCATTAACTATGAAGGGATGGCAACTGCCCAGTAGGCTTGACTTAAGATGCGCGTGGCTGTTTCCCTCCGAATGTCTATCAAGGGAATCTCGGGAAGGAGCGATTGATTCAAGCCGCCTCAAGAGATCTGTGACAACGTCTGGATCGGCATTTTCATTCACAGTCAGGGCTGCAGTGGTGTGAGGGACTGAGACCAGAATGTGAGCGTTCTTTATTCCAGATTGTTTTACGGCTGCAGCGATGTAATGAGTTACATCTACAAAGCATTGTGGACTTGGAGTTCGAATTCTTTCCTGAATTAACATTTGTTGATCCTTTTTTCGAAAGCTTTTGGCAAAAGTGAATCTGCTTGCACAATTTTACTTGTTCAATCCCGAATAGATGATAGTTGTGAAAAAACTACAACAAAAAGTGGCTACTTATTATTGAGAATGAACCCTAGAAATGAACCGCGATTAGCCTTTCTGCAAAAGTGTGCGTTTGCTAAGCTTAATTTATTAAATCTGATAAATTACTAAAATTTGACCTGGTTTTATTGAGACTTTATCGGGGAGTTTTCCAGAGGGCACTATTTTCGTCCCGTCTTCGCCTAAACAAGCGCAAGGCGAAGGGGAATGAAATCTTTCCGGAATTTTTACTTCTGCGCAATTACTTAAATCAGTGTTTGCGGCGATCAACAGAAAGCGGCTGTCTATGCGCTTGATTAACCCCTTGATTCCGGAAAAATCTGAGCTCCAGTTGCTGAGAGGGATAATCACACCATCTTTGCAAAATATTTCGTCTGAGGTTTTTATTTTTAATATTTTCCGGATGAATTCGGGAAAATCAGTGTCAATTCCTTTTCCGAAATTGTCGGGATTTGAACGTAAAACATCGACTCTCTCTATTAACATTCTCTCACAACCTGCTCCAAACATCACATCTGTCGATAAAAACGCAGCTATACAAAAGTCCAGTTTCATTAAGCGCAATATACCGTCTCTTTGTTCTGGCAAGAGTTTTTCAGGGCCGTCAATGCCTTCTCTTTCAATTATTTCCCGGTATAAGGCCTTATCGCTCAACCTTCCAAAATCGCTTTTCCGGATTCTCGCCAAAGCTTTCATAGCAGGCATCAGAACATCGTGATTGCTGAAAATTGTACATGAGGGTAACCCATGTGAGCGCTTGAAAAATCTATGATAATCCGAAGGTACACCGCGACCTTTCGTATGCCAGAAATAGTTATTGAAAAAGCGTTCTGCTCCTGCGCTAATACCTGATTCAGCGAGATTAATGAGTTTGTCCATCCCTAAGTTTTCAGCCAGGAACCAAACATCGGGAAACCTTGTTTTGGTTTCGCGCACTATCTGGGCCAGGCCCTTGCGATCCAGGCCCCAGGCAGCATCTATTCGAATGGAATTAACATGAAATTTTTCAACATGAGGGAAAATGACCTTTTCCAGCCAATATTTGATTAGCGCGGGGTTGGAATTATCCAGTATATAGGCGCCCCAATTTATTCTGACCCTGTTGCCATCAGCGTCAACATCGTCCGCTCCCGCTTCTATGCCATTCTGTGAGTAATTTTTAAACCAGGTTCGATCAATGTGCTCGACCTGCCAATCTGCATGGTTGAATGGAATATCGACCATTCGATCCATTCCAAGGTCTTTAACAAATTTCATAAAATCTGCAAAAACGTCCCAGGAACCGAAGATTGGAGCCGGTTTTTCAAAGTCTTTAACCACATATTCTGAAAAGCTTGGAAAGAAATGTGGAAGTAAAAGAAGCACATTGGTTCCCATTTCTTTAAGTTGCCGAACGTAATTTTTCATTGACTCAACGTTTGAAAAATACCTATGTGGGAGATCGGCGTATACTTTCCCTGATTTTTTGGGGGAAACAGAGGAGACATAGGTTTTGGGGTCAGTTGGAAAACCGTCAAAAAATACCGGGGGGAGTTTCATTTTTCTCTCCAATTTAACGAAAATTTTCAGTAATATCTCTTCATTTCAAGGAAAATGGAAGCAAACGCAAAAAAATTTATTATGCAAGTAATTATGCAAGTAATAGCAAAATACAGCAACTAATAAAAGGAGTCAAAAATGTTGGGTGTTTGGTTGATGAAATGGGGTAAAAAATTACCTCGTGTTGAAAAAAAACGCCCTGAAATGGGCCTTTACAGCGAGTGGATCTTTGAGAAATCAATTTTTTCAAAGAATCTTGGTCCTCAAAACCGGCACCAACACCCAATCTATTTTTCTGATAATCAAATCTTTCGAAGTTTGTGGGTGAAGTCGATCCGGTTTTGATTGGATAGCAGTTTTTTAACAAGGTTTTCAAAAATTAAGAACTAATACAAATTTTTACAGGAAAACCCGGGTTTTTTATTTGTAAAACACTTTTTGCCGAAGCAATCTCGCTATTATGCAGAATGGCAAGACTGGAAAAGATCAGATTGCTTCGACAAGTTCAAGATCAAGTGTTTCTTTTTGCTCTCTAGGTGCTCACAATGCCACCTAATAGCTTTCTAAAAATACAGGGAAGATAAGCAAATTAGTCTGACAGTGTTCTACTAACTATTTACTTGCTGGAACTGAATCAATAATTAGCAATGCAGCCAAATTTGCGCGAGCAATTTTTTCCATTAAGGAAGGGGCCATATTTGAGACGAGATCATTAACTGAATGATAAAATTTTGACATCTCTGGATACCCTTCTATTGAAAGGTTCGCTGGAACCCCAATATTCCAGAAAGATGAATGGTCCGAATACCAGATTTTTGAATCATAAAGAGGTTTGGAATCTAAATTAACGTAAGTCTTAGCTGCATCTTTTACAACATCGATCAGCCAGTTTGATTTAGTGTCCCCGATAAGGGCAAACTGGTTATCATCGTTGTCGGCGAGCATATCCAGATTCAAACAAGCTTTAACTTTCTTATCTGAGGAACTTGCTAGAGCTTTAGCTAATGCCTTGCTGCCTACCAGTCCGATTTCTTCTGCATTCATACAGGCAAAAAGAACTGTATAGGGAAGCTCTTTGGTCCCAAGAACTCTTGCAATCTCAAGTACTGTGGCAGCTCCAGTTCCGTTGTCGTCAGCGCCGGGAGCAAAATTTTTATTTCCCTGTGTAACGATGGAATCCATATGTCCACAAACTACATAGATTGTTTTTGGATCTTTGGTTCCGGTTTTTTCAAAAACAACATTCGATAATGTTCCCGAATTTGAGCTAAAAGTCGACTCAACTTGTTTCAAGCCGGGGATTTTGATAAATTCGCTTGTCAACCATTGCACTGCTGAAGTATTGCCGGGTTGATTAACATATCTACTTTTGAAATCCTGAAGTTTTTGAACTGTGGCAAGAAGTGAATCTTTGTTGATCATGGCAACATATTTTCCAATTTCCTGGTTAGGGGCTTTAATCTTAATTTGTTCTCCAGGTTCAACTTTTCTCGCAGGGAAAAGACTTTCGTCGAGAATTTTATATTGAGCGCCTTGTTCGACGAGGTGATCCTCGTCTTCAGGTCTGATTCGAATGATAGTGGTATGGTCATGTTGATAAAGTGGCTCAAATCTTAGCTTAATTGCTTTTTCCTGCCGATCATTTTCTGCCCAGACCATCAACCATTCTTCATTTTCATCGTTCAGGCGTTTTTTGTCGAGTACTTTAAAGCTTATTCCGCTATCAATCAAATTTTGGAGACGTTCATAGTTAACATGAGTGATATAGCCTTCATCTGAAGAATAAAAATATTTTCCGGAGACTGAAAGAACCTTGTCATCGTTGATTCTGTTTGAGGGAATTTCCAATTGAATCAGGTAACCTATCTGGTCAACCCTGTTTTCTTCTTTGATATTTTTGATGAATTCATCAAGTTCGGCTTTTGGTTGGTTGGCCAACGCAAAAGCTTGTACAAAACAAAAAGTGCTAAATAAAACCGTTAAAATCCCAATTTTCCAAAAAGATACTTTGCCTGACATACTACCTCCTTTAATTACTCTAGGCATATTCTCTCAATATTAATGGATATTTGAAAGAAAATCAAAATAAAACTTCCTATATTTTTGTAATGTGTATGTCGTGCCTTTCATAAAATTATATTGCGTAACCCTCACTGTTTCCTATAAATTAAAAGTGAGGAATTTCCTTCTGCCTTTTTTTGTCTATTTGAAAGCTAGCTTAAGATGTCGAGCTTGAAAGGGCCAATTTGAAATACTGGAAAAACACTTTAAACTGGGTTTTAACCAGCCTGGTTTTTTTTGCCCTTCCTATTTTACTTTCGTGTTATGGATTGGGGAAATACTGGGCCACTCTTGAAAACGATGAAATTGAGCAGGAGTTTGATTTGCTTGAGCAGAAACTGCTTGAAATCAGGAAAATGGATAATCCGAGAAAGTATTTTACTGAATTACTCCGATTGATAGCAATAAATTCCAGAGCTGAAAAGAACCACATTGCAAAGCTTGAGTCAGAGCTAGTTTCTTTAAAGAAGACATTTCCGGGAATTTTCCGAATCTGGGTTTTGGATAAAAAAGGCGAATTGGTAGAAAAGTTGAGTTTCTCAAGTTCTCCAAAAAAGGTTCTTCAGAAATTCCGAAGTATCTATTTGCAAAAAGATCTTAGTAACAGTTCCAGAATACAACAGTTAGAAGAAATCCTCGTATTTATTCGACACATTTTTGGCCCGGAGATAACTATCGGTGACCTTGAGAGCAGCTTCGATTTAGATTTGAGAAAGTCTTCTTCTCAAAAAGAAAAAGCTTGGTTTGCCTATTACATCAAAAGTTCTTTTTCTTTCTTTGTAAGCATTAACTCTCCTGAAAATTGGGAAATGCTTCCAATTAAAAATAGTGCAAGGGTTTTCAACAAAAAGAATAATGGAAAGATTAAGATCTCAATTTTTCAGCCTCTTGTAAAAAGAAATCGATCTGATGCTGAGATGGAGCTGGCGATTGCTATGTTTAACCATGACGGCAATCCCAGGCTAAATTTTAACGGGAAGCTGTTTTTCATAATGCCCTTTTCCTCCACCGCAAAATTGTGTGCTTTTAAATTTTCGGAGAATGTTAAAGCATTTCTTGAATACCGATTTATTCTTGTAGTGGTTGCAATTTTGCTTTTTTCGATTTTTGCCATTTTTTCGCATTTTATAATAGTCAAAGAAGTCAAGTTTCCCATCAATATTAGAAACAGACTCTCTTTATTATTTTCTTTTGCCAGTGGACTTCCACTGTTGGTAATTATTCTTTCCGGGCATGACTACCTTTTTGAGAAGGAAAAAATCAAAATTCAAGAACAATTTGCACAATCTGAGCAGGTTCTCACAGGTTTTGATGGGCGTTTTCCAGAATGGCTGGCATTTCTGACGAAGAAACTGATTAAACTTAGTCAGAGTTGGAAAACCAGCGATTTTGAAAAAAACGGGCCGCAGTTAGACAATCGAATACCTCAAAAGTTCGATTCTGACGTTATTTTCTTTGAAAAAACCGGTAGAAGTAAAGTATTTAAGATAAACCAAAAAAAGGACGAAACTTCAGCCTCGTTTATTAAAGCTTTAGGAAGCCTTGCAAGATGTTTGATAGCCACATTGAACAATGAAGAGCCAACCAAGGGAATCAATTCCATTGATATTTTAACGGATTTGGTTGGAAAGCATGCTTTGGATAATTTGTTACACTCACTATCTAAAATTATTCCACACTCCTTAGGGTTGGATAGTGGTTGGATTTTTTTGTATCCAATGATGGATGTGCAAGGGAAAGCACGGAATTTGGCATGTTTTTCTTGGAAAGAGCGGCACCTGGAACATCTTTTTCTAAAAGCGAATCTCCTTTCGACTCAGCGGCATCTTTTCTTGACAAAACTATACGGGGTTCTACCTGACCGAAATGAGAAATTGGATGATAAGCCTGTTCCGGAAAATTTTTCCGATAAAAAGTTTTTTTTGAATTTTATTCGGGAACTTCATTTAAAACAGACCTCTTTGCACAAAAGAATGAGCCTTCGGGGTCACGAAATTCTGGTATCAGGAATCAAAGGCAAGGAATTACAGGGAGCTTTCATTTTAGCTATCAAATCACTTGAACCCATAAAAAGTGAAATGAAAGGTTTAAGGCAGAAATTATGGCTTTTCACCATTGCATGTCTTTTACTAAGCCTCTTTCTGGGAACCAGGCTTTCAAAGCACTTCCTAGAACCCATTTCAGACATTACTCGGGGAGTCAGCGCTGTCAGCAGGAAAAACTTCGATTTTAGGCTTCCAGCCTTGGGTGATGACGAATTTGGAAAGCTTGCTTTTACTTTCAATGAAATGATGGAAAGCCTTTCAGAAGTTGAACTGGGGAGAATGGTTCAAGAAAGCCTTCTTCCGCAAGGTGACATCTCAATTGGAGATTTTCGATTCTTTGGCCGAACGAGATTTGCGAGCAGAATGGGAGGGGACTACTTTGATTCCAAAGTCCTTTCTAATGGGTGTTTGCTGATAATCATCGGTGATGTTTCCGGGCACGGAATTGCCTCTGCCATGGTAATGGGGATGGCGAAAGCTTTGTTGGAAAACCAGCTGATCCTAAAAGAATTCAATCCTCAAAAAATCCTGAATAATCTTAACATTACCCTTTTGGAAGCCATTCGAAAAAAGAAGATGATGACTTGCTTTTGTGGAATATTAAACCCAGATACAGGTGTTTTTTCTTACTCTAATGCTGGGCATAATTACCCATATTTTTTTTCTGGGGAAAAGGTTCCAGTTGATTTGGAGATGCCATCTTACCCCCTTGGTTGCAGGAAAAAAGCTGTTTTTTCCTTAGAAAATATCACTCTTTCACGGGGCGATTCCATTATGTTTTATTCCGACGGACTTATAGAATCTCAAACCAAAAAAGGGGAGGTATTGGGATTTCAAAGGGTAAAAAAGGAGGTCTCTCACTTGCTATCTGAAAACCCTGAAAAGTCTGTTAGCAACATCTTTGATTGGCACGGAGAACTAACTGGCAACGCGTCAATCCAAGATGACATTACAGTGGCTATTCTTTCTAGAAATTCTTCCCTAAAATAGTTTTAAATGATAAAATGGAATCTTCGCAATAACTGAAAGAAAAGTGAGTTCCTTGCAATAGTGTAAAAGAATCGCACTTAGTAAAAATAAATTCAATGGTAATAATTATTGTGAAAAAAATCGCAATCAAGATTCTGCTAATTTTGCATGAACTTCTAAGTTTAAGGGTTATAGCAAGTTAAGCTGAATATTGGGCAGATGCACAAAATTCGTGAAATTATTTCTGAAGATAGTATGAGAAAAAAAATGGAAAAAACTGAAATTTTTGCTGACCTTCACCTTCATAGTACTGCCTCTGATGGAATTCTTTCACCAACAGACCTGGTCGGGGCCTGCAAAAAATGCGGGTTAAAGGCCATTTGTTTAACCGACCATGATACGATAAAGGGAGTTGAAGAAGCTTCAGCCGCTGCCAAGAATTCGGAGATTGAATTCGCTGCAGGGATTGAGCTTTCCTGCGGGATTCCCAACCAGGATTATTCACTGCATGTTTTAGGTTTATTCATTGATCCTACAAATTCACAACTCATTGAACTTCTTAGAAAGCATGAAAATGCCAGACGAGAAAGAGCTTTCAAGATTTTATCCCTATTAAAGGGATTAAATGTTAATGTTGAACCGTTGCGTCTTGAATTTGAGAAGTTGACAGATCAGTTGCTTGCTCGTCCACACATTGCAAGGTTTCTGCTTTCTGTTGGTGCGGTCAGTGATTTTCAGGAAGCATTTGAAAAGTTTCTGAAAAAGGGGGCGCCTGCATATGTTCCCAAACTTGCCTTATCTCCCGAAAAAGGGATAGAAGCGATACATAATGCGGGAGGTCTCGCATTCATTGCTCATCCTGGGCTTGACCTAAACTGGGAAGCTACTTTCAGCAAAGTTGAAAACCTTCCATGGGATGGTATTGAAGTATTTTATGGCGATCATGATCCATCCCAGACCGAAAAATTTCGGAAACTGGCAGAAAGAAAGGGGTGGCTGATGTCAGGAGGAAGTGATTATCACGGTGAGTGTGGAAAGCACGTCGCAAGACTGGGGCAAACCGGTTTATCCCGTGAAAAATTTAATCTCCTTGCGGAGGCGTCAAAAACATGCAGGAAGAAATAAATGAAAAAACTGAGGAGAACCGACCGCTCAGGCTTTGCTTCGAAGGTGACTATGGGGCTCCTTCAGCTTCCGGAAGAATAATAAGAGAATTGATCCTGGCTTTAAGAAGCCTTGAACTTCCGGTTTCCCTGAATGAACACCGTTCTTATGGCCCGGAAGCGAAAGAAATACTCTGTCCGCCAATAATCAAAAAGGTTGCTGACCGTCCTTCCACCGGACGACTTAGATTATTTTGCCTTCCGGCTGCATCACTTCCTCCTGAGCATGAAAGAGGAATTTTCCTGGCTCTCTGCGGATTTCACCCATATTATCTTTCTCCTTATGAAGCCAAAAAGCTGAATAAAGCAAAAAAAGTTTGGGTTTATTCAAAAAAACATCTTGAGACTTTTCAAAAACCGGGAATGAGAAGAAGTTCCGCGGAAGTTTTTGAACCGACTGTTAATTCCAGAGTTTTCAATCCAAAGGCAAGGTCTGGCAAAGAATATTTTGATCCGCGCCCTTTTTCATTCATTATCATTGGAAACCCTCTTTATCGCAAAGGAATCGATACAGCGCTTCGCGCATACATTGAAGAGTTTAAGGCCAAAGAGCCGGTAAATCTTGTGATTAAGCTTTCGAATTTGCCCAGACCGAAGAAGCATCTCAGCTACGAAATTCCAGATCTTACCAAGAGATTGGGCGCTTTGAATTCTTATTTCCCCAAAGTAACTGTGATAAACTCAATTCTTAACGATGATGACCTGGCGGGACTGTTTGCTTCATGCGATGCGTATCTTTCCTGTGGTCGGTCCTATCACACAGCTCTTCCTGAAAGAGAAGCTATGTCATGTGGATTGCCGCTTATCGCTCCTGCTTATTTGGCTGATCTTCTTGATTTCAGTGAGGAGAATGGTTTTCCGGCAGATACGGTTAATGGCAAAATTCCAGAAGGAATGCTTTTTTCCAATTCTCCTGAGATAAATTCTCAGGAGGTATCCATAGAAAGTCTCCGAAAACAAATGCGTTTAGCATTTTCAAAAGTTGACTTGCTCAAACAAAAAGCTGAAAAGGCACGTAGGACCACCGCAAAATGGAAGTCCTGGAAAGAACTTGCTTCCCAAATCAATCAATGCTTGATTGAATTGTCGTTGGATCAAAAGTCTTCCGGAAGGATAAGACGGGAAATTTCGAAAGGGCTTTGAAATAATGAGTTCTGCGATTGTCAGTTATCCTATAATTTTTACATGGGCTGAATCGGCTGGTATCTTCGCTCCGGCAGTTTCAACTGCTACTGGAGTGACATCGGCGGGAACATCGGTAGCTACTGCTGCGACGGCAGTTTCTGCGAGTCATCTTTTAATAACTGCGGGGGTGGCCGTTGGAGGCGTCGCGGCAATTGTTATCGCTCCGATAGTGATTTCCTCAATCCTCGACACACTGACTTCAGCAATTTTAATGGAAAAGCCGTCTGAGGAATGCCTCAAAAAGCTTGAAAAATCAACTGGAAAACTCAGAAAAGATATGGAAAAAACTATTTCCCTTTTTTCGGAAAAACTGAGTAAAACAGAGTTTTCGAATCATTCGAGAAAAAAGTTGGAAGAAAAGCTGAAAAAAATTCACAACCTGTTTACGCAGGCGTCAACAAAACTCACTCGCTTTGAGCTTTCTACAAAAGATTCTTTTGATTTAAAAAGTTCGCTTAAAGATTTTTCCGAAGAGATTGCTTCTGCTGAACAAGAGTATCTTCAGGTAAAAGCCCTTTTTGATTTTTATCTTCGCAAAATAGCGACATTATTGGAAGAACAATCTAAAAGTGGTTTTTCGAATGAAAAGATTAAGAGAATCACCAGGAAATTTGAAGAATTACAGAAATCTGAAAACCCCTTGGAAACTAGGCTTGTAGATGCTTCAGAGCTTATTTCAGAAATCGAAGACACTAAAGGAAATCAAACTTGTAGAGTCAGAAATGAAATTTCTTTTTTCTCTGAAGTTATTGAGAAAGGGGGAGTTGAAACCGTTGAGAAATCTGAGCTTGTAAAGCTCAGTTCAAAAGCTTCTAATACCAAGAGCCTTGAGGTGCTGACTGCTATACGTGACGATATTAAACTTAGAGCTCAAAAAATGCTTGAAACAAAGAACTTGAGCAATTTTTTCAAGCAACAGCTCGTTGCTTTCCAGGAAATAGACTTCATTCGAAAACAATTTGGCAGTCTAATTCAGGAAGCCCTCTCTGAAAAAGTTTTACCACGTGCGAAATATGAAGAATTGTACAAAAGAATCTCCGGCCGAATTGCACTTGAAGTCAAGGAAAAGAAAGAACAGTTTGTCAGAGAAAAAATAAGTGAAGAGTTGGCAAAATTGAATTACGTTGTCCAGGATTCAAGCGAGGAACAGTCATTAGCTGAAACAATTTCCAGCGGGAAAGTCGGAGTTCTCGATACCCGCGATTCAGAATACAAGCTTCTTTTGAAAATGAACCCGGATCAAACCCTCGCAATCAGACTTGTAAAAGTCGTTGAGAACGAAAACGTGGCATCTGATTCGACTGAAATTTCTCGCCAAAAAGAACTGGAGATTATTCATAAATGGTGTCAAAATGTTGATTTATTCCTCGAAAACCTTAAAAGTCACGGAATTTTTTTCATCGAAAAAATACGAATAGAAGAGGGAGTTGACATAATGACGCTTGAACAAATCGAGCAATTCAGCGGGAAGAAAAGACCTGGACACAAGGATCAGCCTCAAAATTCCTGTAGGAAAGACCAACAAGAAAAACCCTGGGAAAAGTAAACTCTTTACTCAGTTTTAGGTAAAAATATGGCTAACCTTGTGGATTTGTTGAAGATAGCACATGTTTGTTCAAAATTAGTCCGCTGAGAAAGAAAAAAAGCATTGCTATTTCTTCATTCCCAAAAGCATATTCCGGAATTCCAAAAAATATAAATGCCATTATTAGCGGAATTCCGGTCTGAAACAACTTTTTCTGGTGTGGGTCGACTTCTGTTACCCCGGAGTTTTTGAAAAAAAGTCCTAATTCGATGAAATACCAGAAAAAAGCTGACAGTCCAAGAAAACCTGTCATAGCAAGTATTTGAAGAAATGAGTTGTGAAGGTGTCCGAAATAGAAATTTCTTTCCCGTTCAAAAGGAGTTGCCAGATCGTAGGTGTACTGCTTGACATTGTTCATCCCAATTCCAAAAATGGGAAAATTCAGAAAAATTGTTAAGCCATTTTGCCAAGTTCGCAAACGCTCGCTTAGAAGACCACCCCGTTCAATTTGGTCTGGGTCAACATGTTTGATCACCAGAAAATGTGATTTTCCGAAAAATGTGCTGATTTGGGCTGTAAAAAGAGTCGTTCCAATTAAAATAATAGCAAACATGATCAACTTTTTGGGAGTTTTGAAAAACATTGTGGTGATTCCCATGATAAGTCCCAATATTGCCCCCCTGCAATAAGAGAGAAAAACTCCGCCAAGTTGGAAAAGAAGAAGAAAGAAAATTGCTGGTCGTGAAAAAAATTGTTTTTGATTTTCAATGAATCCCAGGGTAAAAATAAATATCAGAGTTTGGAATTCTCCAAATGTGGTTGTTAGCGAAAAGAAACCTTGAACCGGGTAATTGAATCCGGTGGCCAAAATTCGATAGAGGTCCAGCATGATTGCAATTAATGCGATTGATGAAGTGGATATGATTAGAATTTTTGCGAGAGCATCTCTTTGCTTGGGATGCATTGGAAACCAAACTGGGAGAAAATAAGCCAAGGGGACCAAGAATTTTTTCATTTCAACGATGGCTCTGACGATACTGACTGCGTTAAAAATAGAGAAAAAACCGGTTACCGCAAAGAATGCGAAAGCTTTATCAAATGTTCGGAAGTATGGTTTAATCAAGCCTTTACGGAAAGCTGCAACAGTCCCCAAAAATGCAATTCCCAGGCTGATTTGGGAAGCTGAAATCGAAAATGTTGATGTAATACAATACAAACAGAGCCCTATCCAGACAGCTTTAAGGCTCGCGTCTTGAGTTTGATTTTCGATAAGATTTTCTTTTGAATCCATGAAAAGTTTATTTTCGATTGAAATGATAGAGTAATATAAAATTTTCGGAACTGATTTACAATTTTTTATTTTACCCTCAAATTTGCTGATATTTTTGAAAACTCGATTTGCAGGCATTTTGCCTCAAAAAACGGCATTTTTAAACTGTGCGGGTAAAATCAGGAAAAAAGTAAGGTGGACTTTCAATGAACGAAGACAATGACTTGGGAATTCCTAATGCGAAATCTTTTGCTCCTTTGCCTGAACGGATTCGTCCGATTACTTTAAGCGAAATAGTTGGACAGGAAGAAATTCTTGGAGAAGAAAAACCGCTTAGAAAGCTCTTAGAGGGAGGGAAATGTCCCTCAATGATTTTTTGGGGTCCGCCGGGATGTGGAAAGACCACTCTTGCACTCGTTATTTCCAAGTTGATTGAAGCGGAAGTTATTACCCTTTCAGCTGTATCTGCCGGAATCAAGGATCTCAAGGAGGTATTTGAAAAGGCTCGACAATTCAGGAATGTCTATAGCCGAAGAACAATTTTATTTATAGACGAAATCCACCGATTCAATAAATCCCAACAAGATGCGCTTTTACCACATGTTGAGAATGGAAATGTCATTTTGATTGGTGCAACGACTGAGAATCCCAGTTTTGAAGTGATTTCAGCCTTATTGTCCAGGGTCCACGTAATAGTATTAAAATCATTATCTGAGGAACAAATTTTTCAGATTTTGCTGCGCGCCTTAAAATGTGATTCTCAGCTTTGTAGAAACCCTGAAATTGAAATTGGGGCGCCGGCGATTTCTTTAATGGCACTTCTTTCTGCAGGGGATGCCAGAATAGCTTTAAACATGCTGGAGAGTTGTTGCGAAGTTGCCCGGGTGGTTTCTCCCACAAGCCCGGAGATTTCTCCGGAGATGGTTAAAGAGGTGATCCAAAATAAGTCGCTGAGGTATGACAAGGGTGGTGAAGAACACTACAACCTCATTTCGGCCTTGCATAAATCGATGCGGGGGTCTGACCCGGATGCCAGCCTCTACTGGCTTTATCGAATGATCGAAGGTGGTGAGGATTGCCACTTCATTTTGCGTCGAATGATCAGATTTGCTTCAGAAGATGTTGGGATGGCCGAACCCTTCGCTTTGACTCAGGCGATGTCTGCAGCTCAAGCCTTCGATTACATCGGGCCTCCCGAAGGTTATATCATTATGGCCCAGCTTGCGGTATACCTTTCCGCAGCCCCAAAGAGCAATTCCCTTTACCTGGCTGAAAAAAGAGTAAAGCAGGAAATTCGTTCAGGACACGAGTTTCCAGTTCCAATTCATTTGCGGAATGCTCCAACAAATTTGATGAAAGAGCAGGGATATGGCCTTGCTTACAAATATCCACACGACTTTCCGGATGGCTTTGTTAAGGAAACTTATCTTCCACAGGAAATATCAGGAACTACATTTTATTTTCCCAAAGCACAAGGGAGAGAAAAAACTACAAAAGAACGCTTCCACTTGCTCTGGCCTGAACGATATTCCTCGCCTGGGAAGCGCACAAAGGAATAGCTCTTAAGCCGAAGTTCCGGACGCAAAATCTATTGAAATCCTGATCTGTAAACGAATTTAAGGCATTTTTCAGACGGTTTTTACTGGACAGTAGGAAAACCATTGAAACCATCTTCAAATGCTATTTTCAGGCGTCAAATTTGCATGACCAGAAAAAGCAGGCAAAAAAGGCTTCTTTTTGTCTTCAGGTCATAACAAGAGGGCTTTTTCACTCGGGAACTTCGGCTTAAGGTGGAAAAAGTTATAATGACCCGTGAAAATACAAAACCATAGAATGCCGCTGGTAAATGGTTGTGATATTTTTCACTTTCAACTGTTAGCCAATTTTTTGTTAGATCTGAGTTTGTTGTACAAGTTCGTAATTTATGAAAGCACAAAAAATAAGATCAGCATTTCAAGCCATTTCTAGGCTCCAAAATTTTGCATAATTAATGATTTTATTGATTATGCGATAGGCTCATCTCATAGAGAAATGAAAGGATTGATATTGACTGAAATTTTGATCTCAGAAGATTTTTTCTTGTCAAGAACTTCGCGAACTCCTTGAATTAATTCGTTTTGATCTTCATGCTTTATCATTATTTGGTATCTGAAGTTCAGGTCAATTTTTTCAATAGGTGCCGGTGCGGGACCATAAACTAACTCCGGATTAAGATGGGCATTTTTCTTAAGCTGCTCAGTAAGTGCGTTTGAAGCTGCTATTACGGAATTCAGGTCTGGATTATAAATGGTAAAAAGGCCTATATGGCAGAACGGAGGATAAAAGGAGATTTTTCTCATCTGGTTTTCTTCTTCGAAGAACCCTTTATAGTTTTCCGTGATTGCATATTTTATGGAATGATGATCGGGGTTATAAGTTTGCAGAATGACTTTTCCAAGATTTTTTCCTCTTCCGGAGCGTCCGGCGACTTGTGCGAGAAGAGAAAAGTTTCTCTCACTTGCTCTGAAGTCGGGAAGTTTTAATAGCGCATCAGCAGCTAAAATTCCAACCAGGGTAACATTTGGAAAGTCCAGGCCCTTCGCAACCATTTGAGTTCCGATTAAAATATCTATTTCCCTTTTTCCAAACTTGTCCAGAATGGTTTCCAAATTTCCTTTGGCCGAAATTGCGTCAGAATCCATTCGATCGATTCTTGCCTTGGGAAAATACCTTCTGGCCTCGGCTTCAACTCTCTGCGTGCCTCCTCCGAAAAACTTGATTGCTGTGTTTCCACATTTTCCACATTGCTTTGGAATTGGCTGAATTTCACCGCAGTAGTGACATCGCAATATTTCACTTCCGGTGTGATAAACCATTGAAATCTTGCATTTTGAGCAGTTGACACTTTCCCCGCAGGCACGGCAGAGCACAAATGTGCTGTGTCCGCGACGGTTAAGATAAAGAATCGCCTGAGAACCGGCTTTTAAGGTTTCATTCAGGGCTTTGGATAACGCTCCGGAAAACATGCTGCGGTTGTTTTTGACGGTCAACTCCTGGCGCATGTCGACAACTTCAACTTTGGGTGGAAATCGCTCCGAAACTCGCTCCGGCATTTCCACAAGTTGGTATTTCTGATTGAGGGCCATGCTATAGGATTCAAGTGTCGGAGTGGCTGACCCCAGTATTAAGATGGCTTTCTCAAGCCTACATCTGAATTCTGCGACTTCCCGGGCATGATACTTGGGAGTTTCGCTTTGCTTAAAAGTTGGCTCTCCCTCCTCGTCTATGATAATTGTTCCTAGGTTTGGGACGGGAGCAAAAACAGCTGAGCGTGCACCGACGACTACGGGAAATTTTCCGCATCTGATTCCTTCCCATTGGTCGAAGCGTTCACCATCGCTCAAGCGGCTATGCAAAATTGCCACCCGAAATCCAAATCGATCAATTAGTCGTTTTACCATTTGAGGGGTGAGAGTTATTTCGGGAACCAGTATTATCGCTCCTTTGTTTTTCGCAAGAAGTTCAGCCACCCATCTCAGGTAAACTTCTGTTTTTCCCGAACAGGTAACACCATGAATTAAAACCGGTTTGTTATCGCTTTCATAGGATTGCCGAATGGCTGAAAGAACCAATTGTTGCGATTGCGTGAGGTTATTGTTCTCTTCGGGAGCGGATTTGTAGTAGTCTCCTTCGGTTAAGTTGCGATCGATTTTTTGGTCGAAAGTTTGGATAATTCCTTTTTTTAGGAGATTTTTAACGGGGGATGAACTTACTCCTGATTTCTTTAAAACCTCTGTAAGGGTTAAGGGTTCCTGCTCTTTAAGCAGGATTTCAATTACCTGTTTTTCTTTCGCAGTAAGTTCCTCTATCACAATTGCTTTTTGGTCAGCCACACGGAAAACTTTCCTTAACTTGGGCCCGGCTTGTTGTTCCCGCTTATACTCAATTTCAATCAGTCCCTTTTCTCGCCATTCCTTAAAATTCCGGACAGATTTGGGGAAAGTTCGGCTGAATTCCGACATTTTTTTCTTTCCCTCTTGAGCGAGCCAATTTAACGTATTTGGCAAGTCCTCAGAATTTCGAAACATTTCGAGAGTTTTATTTGAAGGGTTGATCCAACAGGTGATTCCGCCCTTTACCCCTGCAGGAAGCATTGCATGCAGAGCGTCTCCAAAAGAAGAAAGTGTTGTTTGGGCGATCCACTTCCCCAATTCTATCATTTGAGGAGAAAATACAGGGCATGGGTCGATTATTTCAATAATCTTCTTCGTTTCGAAAGTTGGAGGAATTTCTGAAATTTTCTCTATATAACCGATTTGACTGCGCCCTCTGATTGGGGCAATTACCCTCGAGCCCTGAACTGGAACAAAAACTGCTTTTTCAGGGTTGTCGATTTCCTCAAAATCAAAATGGTAAATTAAGGGGTTTTTTGGTATGGGAATTGGAAAAGATATTTCCAGAAATAGTCGTTTCATTTCAATAAATCTTGGGTGGAAATCCGATTTATCACCAACAATTCGAGGTCAGGCTGGATCTTTTGGAAGTTTCGTGGCATTGCCAAAGAACTTAAGCTTTGTAAGTTTCAGTTTGTTCAAACAAAAACTGGCAAAGCCTTGAATTGGCTGGTCTTTCGATTAAATTCGGGAAAACCCTTTGAGACTGCCCGTCAAACAGTAAAACTTCTCCGTTTTCCCGCCTGGTTGCGAAAAAAGTTTTGGGAAAGGAGCTTTCATTTTTAGGAAATTTTTGCAGGTTTTCTTCAAAAAATTTTCCATGGACAAAGCGCAAAAAAATGATATGAGCTTCCATCAGGTAATTTTCCACTTTTGATGCAAACGTTGGATCAAAAGTAAGCGTAAAATCAGATTTTTTTCGTCCGGGTTTTTCAAAAGGCCCTTCATAAGTTTCTACTAAAATCAAATTCTTTGTGTTTTCACGCTGCTCGCGGTCTATTGATTTTTTCGTTTGACTTTCTTTTCGATTTAATATTGAATCGGAAACTTGTTTTGAATGACTTTCAACGCTCTTCTCAGAATTCAGATCCTGGCTCTGATTTTCGTTATTGCTTAAATTTTGTTTTAGATTTTGTAACTCAAGAGTTTGCCTTTGTGCGACATTAAATTCAGCATTCTCATAAAAATAAGGATTTAAGCCTCCTCTTTGGAAGGTTTCGAACAGATTTTTTACCCAGCGAGGTTTGTCGCCGGCAAGATTGGTGAGATTCTGGGGGACACTGCGTAAAATAGCGGTCGTAATTTTAGTTTTTGCAACTTTTCTTCGGGAGAAAAAGTTAATTATTTCGGAAAAGAAATTTTCCGTTTGATCGATTGCCCTGAAAAGGTTGGTTGGAACTTGGCAATAACTCCATATGTAGGGAAAAATTTTTTCTCGAAGAGGGTGGTCAGTAAAATTTGCCTTCTCTTCAGATATGATAAGCGTCGGTGATTTGCTTTTGATAAGAAAATCCATTACCTCGTCGCTTGATGAGGAATTTTCAAAATCGGAAAGAAGCCCAAAAGGTTGATTCCAAGCAATTGAGAATAGTATGGTTGCTTTTCTTTCGGTCCAGTCTGGGCGGTGGGAATTCCTTAGGACCTCATGTCCGGTCAGAGTTTTGATAGTGTTAATCCCGACCCAATCTTCAGTTTTCTGAAAAAAAGCTGGATAAACATCAAACCCAGCCTGCTTCAAGGCGTGAATCATAAATATAGCGCCTGTTGCTGAAGGGCCGGGCCCGATAAAAACTAATGTTGAGTTATTTTTCGGGTTCGTGGACCTCAACTTGAAGTGAACCCCCCGCTATTTCTTCCATTGCAATCTTGATGTAATTTTCATCATTTTCGTCGATCAGTCGTTTTTTGCCTTCCACAAGCATCTTTACACGCTGAGAAACTGCGAGAACCGCATCGAACTTGTTAGGAATTCTGTCGAGAACGTCAGTTCGAGAACGAAATTTCATTCTTTTTCAACCTCCGGTAGACTTTTTGAACCATTTTCATTGTTTTCAACATCTATTTCTTCAGAAAAATCAACTTTTTTTCCAAGCAATCTCATGGCTGCAGTGGTGGGGTTAATAGCGGAAAGAATAACGTGCTCTGAATCAGCAACGATAATTGCTCTTGTCTTTCTGCCATTTGTGGCATCAATGAGTTTCCCTCTATCTCGGGCTTCTTCTTTCATTCTTTTAATAGGGGCTGAACCTGGGCCGACAATAGCTATAATTCGATTAACCAGGACAAAATTTCCAAACCCGACATTTAACAAACGGGCCTTTTTTCGCACTCTTGTTCTGTTCATTCTAGATTTTGTGCCTGCTCTCTGATTTTTTCGATTTCACACTTTATTTCCAGGACATCGTTAATGATGGATAAATCTCCTGTTTTGTTGTTGATCGTATTTGCCTCACGATTAATTTCCTGTAGTAAGAAATCAAGGCGTCTTCCAATTGGGTCATCTCGCATTAAAATCGATTCAAGTTCTGACAGGTGGCTTTTCAAGCGTGTTATTTCTTCAGAAATATCACTTTTATCTGTCCATAGAGCAATTTCAGTTGCTAATCGCATTTCGTCCAATGGCGTTTCTTTTAACAATTCACTAATCCTTGAAGAAAACTTTCGTTTAAATGTTTCCTGGAATATAGGAAACTGTTTTTCGATGTTTTGCAAAAGGCTAAGCAATTTTTTTTGCCGCTTTTTCAGATCTTCAGTTAAATTCTGACCTTCACGGAGTCTTGTTTGCGTCAAAGAATTTAGTGCTTCTTCAATTACGGGGCTAATTCTCTTCCAACCTTGTTCTGAATCAGACTTCAGAAAACCTATTTTCAAAACTCCTGGTAGAGAGAGGAATCCATCGAGGTTATAGGGTATTTTAATTCCCTTGTCCTTTTCTAGTGATGCTGCAAAATCGATTAACTGCGATAAGAGAGGTTTGTTCAGCAAAAGCTCGTTAGCTGACACATTTTCAACAACCTCAAGATTGATGGAAATTTTTCCACGCGTAATTTTTTCTGAAATCAAAGATCTGATCGGACCTTCGATCCAGTTATAGGAAAGGGGGAGATGAGGGTCAATCTGCAAAAAGCGATTATTTACCGACTTAATTTCTACAGAAACTCGTCCAATCTCGTCGATAAGCTCACTTCTTCCAAAACCGGTTAAGCTTCTTGCCATAGTCTGCCATTATAGCACAAATTAAAGCCAATTTCAAAGATTATCTCATTGGCCACGGAAGCTCACTGGGAAGCGGAAAGAAATTGGGAGGAGGGATCGGGATGTCTTCTAGGGAGATGGGGAGAATTGATTTGCCATGGTTTGCTGGGGCAAAAGTTTTTATTAACAATTCTCGAACAGTTTTTTTCTCTTCATTGGAGATATTTCTCCAGGATTTTAAAATAATTGAACGATGAATATCAGCGTTTGAAAGCCAGGCTCTGCCAAGTGGGGTTAGTTCAGGAATTCTTAGAATGAGGGTTTTCTCAAATTCGTCCTGAAGTGGTTTACTCCAAATTTGAATATTTCTATCTCTAAGTTTCAGAGCAAATTGAATAATTTCCTCAAGTGCTTCTACGCACCTTTTGCTAATTGGAGGGTTGCTGCTGGTAAGTGATTCAGATTGCTTCTGAATAAAAGCTATTTTTTGGGAAATAGATGAATTCAAATTTTTTTCTGTTTCCTTTTGGAGGCTCTCTTTGAGTATCAATTTATACATTTGCCTCTTGTCAGGTTTTGCATTGATGACCACCTTCCAAAGTTCTGAAAGATGCTTAAGATTTTCGACCAGTTTCCCCTTAAAAGAAAGAAATTCATCCATAATCCCGTTGCGTAAATCCATTTCTTCTCTTTCTGTAAGGGCGAGAGAGAATCCATATTCGACGCAATTTAAAAATGCATTTACAGAACCCATTTTTAGGGGAGGGTCGCCTGGAATAAATACTCTTTCGGCTGCAGGACCGGTGACTTCATGCCAAAAATCACTTTCTGAACCCAAAAGGAATTGTACCGGAAGAACAAAAAGAAAAATAAAAAGCAAAGCCGAAAAAAAGAGAAAACTCGAACTAGCCTTGTTAATATTCATAAACTCCCACTCACCAACCAAGGATTTTTTTGAAAAAACTTGTTTTCTTTGAAGTCACTTGCACAACAACTGCCGTAATATTGTCTTTTCCACCATTTGTGAGAGCTTCTTCAATCAATTTATCGCCGATGCTTTGGGGATCATCGCCATTAGAAAAAAGTTCTTTAATTCTGTTTTGAAGTACCATTTCGGTTAAACCGTCAGTACAAAGTAAAAAACAGTCGCCATTCCAAACAGGGCCTGAAGTAATGTCTACCTCAAGCTTTTGAGAACAGCCTATGTAGCGTGTAATTTGATTTTTATATGGATGGCCAATTTTTTCCTGCTCTGAAATCAATCCTCTAATGAATAGTTCTTCAACATAAGAATGGTCCCTGGTCATTTGCTTGAATTCGCCACGTCGGAAAAGGTAGATCCGACTATCGCCAACATGTGCCAGGAAAAAATTCTGCTCTCTCAACATTAAAGAGACACAGGTGCACCCCATTCCTTGGAACTCCGTGTCTTCGCTGGCCTTATCTCTTACTTTCGTATTTGCCAGAAGAAATGCTTCCCGAATGGAATTCTCTAAATTTTGGGTTCCTTGGGTCGCCAATAAGCTGGAGGAAATAATATCGCGGGTCATGCCGGAAGCAACCTCTCCTGCTTTATGGCCGCCCATCCCATCTGCTACAAGGAAAATGCCTTCCCGATCTGTAACGAAAAAAGCATCTTCGTTGTTCGTGCGAACTTTTCCAACATCGGTTTTTCCGTAGGCTTTATATTCCACGTTTTCCTCCCGCCTACAACCCCTTCAGTGTGGCGTTGATCTCGTTTTGATTGGAATCAAGGAAGATAGAAAGTTGATAATATTGCTTTGCCTGCTCTTTTTTTCCATCTTTTAAATAATAATCTCCGAGGGTATTTAAAAGAAGTGTATTGTTCGAATCTATATCCCAGGCTTTTGTCAAAATATCAAGCACATTCTTTGTTTTGTTCATTTCCATCATTAGTTTTGCTTGCATGGTCAAAAAGAAGACATTTTTCGGATCATTTTCTGCTTTTTTTCGATAAAAATCCAGGCCTTGTGCAAGTCTCTCGCTTTTTTTGAAATAATCAAAGAGAAATAGGTGAAGTGTCTGGTCAGTTGGAGTTTCATCAAGGGTTTGTTCGATCTGTTTCCAGGTTTCTTGAAAGGAAGATTCAGATTTTGATGGTTTCTTTTTGCCAGACTGTGATAGAGCTTGTGAAATGAGTTTTTCAAATTTCGCCTTAATTTCGGGAGAATCTTTTAGAAGAATTTTTTGGATAGTTAAAATCTTCCTGGCCGCAACATCAATTCTTAAATTTTCTGCCTGATATCCATCTAAGGTCAGGCTTAATTTAAATGCGCCCTCGTCGAGGTTCAACGATATTGGGGAAGTTCCGATGTTTTTATTATTTATTAAAACTAGTGCTCCATCTGGTGAGGTCTTAACCTTAAGTGTCCCCTGAGTTGAATTTTGATAAAATTTGAATGCCCCGAGGAATATCGCTGTAAAAAGAACGCATAAAACGATTGCAACAAGATAACCTGAAATGGAGCTAAAAAACGTTTTTTGCGCAAGAGGGGATTTTTTGTTTTCTAATGCCGAAATAGCACTAGAAGAATCTTTGATGGCGTCTTCCGGAAGCTCAGATTTAACTTGGGAGAGGTCTAAGGATTTTGCTTCAGAAGTGGTTTCGGGCTCCGGGTCATTAAGATGCTCAAGTGCATCCAACATTTCTGCGGCGGTTTGATAGCGATCTTCGCGCGGTTTTGCCATTGCTTTCATTATGATATCATTCAATCGCCGAGGAATGGCATCGTTAACCTGAATTGGAGACAATGGTTGCTCTTGAATGTGGGCTAAAGCGACTGAATTCGGATTGTCGTAAATGAAAGGAAGTTTGCCAACCACCATTTCATATAAAGTTACACCGAAAGAATAGATGTCTGAACGGTGATCAATGTCTCTTTTCCCGAGAGCCTGTTCGGGTGACATGTAATCCGTGGACCCGAGGGTGAGACCTTCTCCCGTTTTTGCTGTATTAGCTTTGGCTTTTACAATTCCGAAGTCAGTTAATTTGACTACTCCTTGATTATCGATAAGAATATTAGATGGTTTGATATCTCGGTGGACAAAGCTTGCATCAACCTTATGGCAATGAGCAAGCGCCGAAAGCGTACATTTGCAGACTTGCAAGATAAATTCCAGGGTAAAACCTTCATCAGCGTGAATCTTTTTTTCAAGAGAGACACCGTCGATGAATTCCATTATGAAGTAGGGTGGCAGACCCTCTTTTTCGCAAATTTCTTTTGTGGCAATATCGATGATGGAAACAATATTCGAATGGTTCTTTAAACGTTCCATCGTTCGGGCTTCATCAAAAAAGCGGTCAATGACGTCTGTTTCGGTTATCCATTCTTCCAGGAGAAATTTTATTGCAACTTTCTTTTCCAGAACGTTGTGTTGAGCTAGATAAACAGTTGCAAAACCACCATCACCCAGTTTACTGATGATTGTATAATTGCCAGCTTTTTTCCCGATGTGGGTGGGCATTTATTTTAGAATCCTAAGAGAGATTTGAGTTTACCAAAAATTCCAGCATGACCCTCAATTGCTATTTCTTCACCTCTAATATTCCTTGCAAGATTTCCTATTGCTTTGGATAGAGGGCAATCAGGGACATCGACATAATAGGCTTTTCCACCCTGAGAAGTTCTGATGGCATCGGTCGGGGAATTTGGAAGTTGAATAAAATCTCTTTTTAAAATCGCCTTGATATCATCTTTGCTTGGAGCTCCCTCGCGATCAGCTGTATTTATCAAAAGTTTTACTTTTGATTCGGGATATTTAAGCTTATCCATTATTCCAATCACTTTTTTTAATGCAAATAGATGGCCTATTTCAGGGCGGCCTACCAGAAGAATCATGTTGGATATTTCCCAGGTTGTGATGGTAATGTCATCCATTTGATTCTTTAAATCAACAATCACGAAATCATGCTTGGCTTCAAGGCTCCAAAGAATTTTTTGAAGCTTATCGGGAGTTTTCAGAGCCCAGTCATTTGCCAACTCCGCCTCCTCAGGTTTGTTGGGAGCGGCCAAAATAGAATATCCTGGGCCTTTGAGAATATATTTTTCGATTGTTTCTGAGGTAATTTCGGTTTCTCTTAGTAAGTCAGCAATGCAAGGTCCGGGTTTCCCCGAGGAGAAAGTTAAAACATCTCCAAAGGAAAAGTTAAAATCGGCGACTGCAACTTTTTTCTTTCCACCAGCTGATAGTGCCGAGGCTAAATTCACCGCAATGCTTGTTAAACCCGTTCCACCTTTTGGGCTGTAAACAGTGATTATTCGGGCACCTTCGCGGGACAATGGCTTGAGGGTTTCCCAGAGATCTGCCCGAGTACTGTCTATGAAAATAAATTCGTACGCATCAAATTTAATTATGTCACGATGCTGAAGCTTGTACTCTTTGTTGGGTTCTATCTGTGTGTTATTTAAAAAAGTTCCGTTGGAACTTCCGTTATCCTGGATTGAAAATTCTTCATCTTTTCGCACAATTGTCGCGTGTTGCCGTGATATCATGTCGCTGGCAATGAACAAATCACGCTCTTCGACTCTTCCGATGGTGGTGGAATCTTTATTCAATTCGTAGGGTTTTCCAAGGTAGGGGGGGGTATTTCCAACCAAATACTTCTTTTTTATTTCTTCCTGTTGAGGCCCTACAGCCCTTCTGAAAACAGTTTTCTTTGAATCTTCTGTCATTTCTATTCCCCTTTGAATAAAGTACGAAAGAGTATATCATAGTATAATTTTTCATTCAACTTTAAAACTGATTGATAACAAGTTAAAATGCTTTCACCCTTATCTTGACGGGAAGGTGCCAATCAAAATGATTAAAATTGGGACAAGAGGAAGTAAACTCGCTCTGACTCAAACTCGAATGCTCATCAATTTAATGAAGATTTCTTTCCCGGAGGTACAATTCGAAGAAATTGTTATAAAGACACTTGGAGACCGTGAACAAAACGTTCCACTGTATAAAATGGGAGGCCGGGGATTGTTCATCAAAGAAATTGAAGAAGCGCTTATTGGAAATGAAATTGACATTGCAGTTCATAGCTTGAAAGACGTTCCTCACCAACTTCCGAATGGATTATGTCTTGGGGCTGTTTCATCCAGAGTGGATCCCCGTGACGTAATGATAAGCAATGTCCAGGTTTCTAATATTTCCCAAATTCCAAATCAATTCAGAATTGGGACCTCCAGCCTTCGACGAAGAGCACAGCTGAAATCTGTCCTTCCTGAAATTTCTTTTGTCGATTTCAGGGGAAACCTTGACACCCGTCTTAGAAAATTGCACGAGGGAAATGTGGATGGATTAATATTGGCTGCTGCAGGTCTCGAAAGATTAGGGATAGAAGAACCGCATATTTTAAAATTTAGTGTGGATGAGATTATTCCTGCTGCGGGACAAGGGTTGCTTGCTGTCGAGTGCAGAATCTCAGATATGGATAGGCTGAAGCCCATTCTTGGGGTTGTGGAAAATTCCCGGGGAAGAGCCGCCTGTGAAGCTGAACGGGCGTTTTTAGCCGAGATTGACAGTGGATGTCAAGCTGCAATTGGCTGTTATAGCAGTTTTGAATCAGATTTTATGATAGAATCGATAGGATTTGTTTCGGACCCTGAAGGGAAAAAAATTCTGAAGAATAAAAAAAGATTTAATGTGAATGATGCCAAGGACGGGGGAAAAGCCCTCGCACAAGACCTTATTTCACAAGGAGCTCTTGATATCCTTTCAGGGAAGTTGTAAAAGTTTTACAGTCAGGGTCTAAAAATTACATTTTATTGGGAGTGGTTTTAGATCGCTTTGGACAGATTCGCCAAAAAAACGCTGTAATGACGTTGTTTCACGAAATTTAGAGGTGATACCATAAATGAGTAAGGGAAAAGTTTTTCTTGTTGGTTCCGGTCCGGGTGACCCTGGTTTATTGACACTTAAAGGAAAAGACCTTCTCGAAAAGGCTGATGTGATTATATTTGACAGATTGGGTGGCACTGAAAATATTGAATTTGCTAAAAAATCTGCAGAGTTGATCGATGTCGGAAAACAATCAGGTTTACATAATATCCCGCAGGAAAAAATTAATGAAATCTTAGTAAAAAAAGCACTTGAAGGAAAAAATGTTGTTCGACTCAAGGGCGGGGATCCAATGGTCTTTGGTCGGGGAGCTGAGGAATTGCAGGCTTTGATAACGGAAAACATAGATTTCGAGATTGTTCCCGGTGTTTCCTCAGCAATTTCAGGGCCAACTTATGCCGGAATTCCCATTACTCACAGAGATTTTGCTTCGTCTCTGGCCATAATAACCGGTCATGAGGCAGTTGGAAAACCGGAAAGTTCAATTCCCTGGAGTTCCCTTGCGGAAATGGATACTATCTTGATCTTAATGGGAGTTGGGAATTTAAAAAAAATTACTGAAAAGCTCTTGGAGAATGGAAAATCTTCTGATTCTCCGGTTGCCATTATTGAGAATGCTACTGTTGGCTCTCAGAGAGTTGCCGAAGGGACTTTGGCAAACATTTTGGGAATAGCCGAAAAGGCAAAAATTAAATCTCCTGCTTTGATTGTAATTGGAGAATGCGTTAAGCTTCGTGAAAAGTTCTCCTGGTTTGAACGCCGCCCTCTTTTCGGAAAGCAGTTTATAATTACGCGGCCGTTGGAACAATCATTTGAACTTGCTTCTTTGCTTCAAGCTGCTGGTTCCAAAGTTTTTGTCTGTCCGACAATTAGAATTGAACCAATTGAGCCAAATCCGGGTTTACATAATTTTTTTGAGAATCTTCCTGATTTCAGGGACTTAATTTTTACATCTGTTAATGGAGTTAGAATTTTCTGGAAAAAGCTCCAGGAGTTGGGAAAAGATGCCAGGATACTAGCTGGAAAAAACTTGATTTGTATTGGCCCGGCAACTGCCCAGGAAACAAAAAAATTCGGAGTTAATCCGGATTTTGTTCCGGAGAGGTACGTTTCCGAGGAATTCATTCCTTTTTTTCGCGGATTGAAGCCGGCAAAAGTTGCTTGTCTTCGTGCTGAACGGGCACGGGATTTCCTTCCTTTGGAATTGAAGAAAATGGGATATGAAGTTGAAATTTTCCCCTTGTATAAAACAATCTTTGAGGATAATATTGACTCAGAGGTTGTTGATTGCCTAAATGCCAATAAGATTGATGGGGTGGTTTTTACGAGCTCATCTACTGTTGAAGGGTTTGTTGCAGCTTCTGATGCAAAAAAAATCGACCGCGAAAAAATACGTGGTTTGGCAATTGGACCGATTACGGGTGAAACATGTCGCCAAATGGGGATTCAAGTGTTGTGTGAATCTTCTGAATATACCTCAAAGGGTCTTGTAAATGCTATTACTTCTTTTTTCAATCCTTTGAAAAAATGATTTATTTGAGAAAATAAAATTGATAAATATTTCGAAATTATATGCGGGTATGAAAACAACAGGTGATCCCTTAAGATACGGAAAAGACGGGCCACCTGATGTTTTACATGCGCATCATTTTCAAGGGCATAGTAATGCGAAAAGTGCTTTTGAACGCCGTCCTGTTGTTGTGTGGAATGTAACTCGAAGATGCCATCTCAAATGTGTTCACTGTTATACAGAATCAGAAAATAAGTCGTATGATGGGGAATTAACATTTGACGAAGGAATCAAGCTGATCAGCGATTTGCGAGAGTTCAATATTCCGGCTTTACTTTTATCCGGTGGCGAACCGCTTATGCGGCCGGACTTATTTGAGCTGGTACAGCATGCTCGAAAAGTTGGTGTAAGACCGGTTCTTTCTACAAACGGTATTTTGATTGACCAAAAAACTTCCCAAAAAATTAAAGAAACAGGATTTATTTATGTTGGAATCTCTCTTGATGGCATTGGCAAAACGAATGACGAATTCAGGGGATTTAGCGGGGCTTTTGAAGGAGCTTTGAAGGGCTTCAGGAACTGTGTGGAAGCTGGGCAACGAGTTGGGTTGCGACTGACCTTGACTAAGAGGAATGTTGGCGATCTTGGAAAAATATTCGATTTCATTCTTGAGGAACGAATTCCCAGAGCTTGTTTTTATCATTTAGTCCCAACCGGAAGAGGAAAAACAATTAATTCGGAAGACCTTTCCCCTGAAGAATCCCGTAGAGCTATCGATTTAATATGCGATCGAACATTGGCTGCGATAAGAAAGGGTGTTGACCTTGATATTTTGACTGTTGACAATCATGTGGATGGCCCTTACATTTATCTTAAATTATTGCAGGAGGGAAGCCCGCGAGCTGAAGAAGTTCGTAAATTGCTTGAATGGAATGGCGGTGGAGCGGCTTCAAGTGGTGTCGGAATTGGATGTGTGGGCCCAACCGGAGATGTATTTCCCGATCAGTTCTGGCGTGAGGTAATTCTGGGGAATATTAGAACGAAACCTTTTTCCAACATTTGGTTAGATACTTCTAACCAATTGATGGCAGGCTTGAAAGACCGTATCCCTTTATTAATCGGAAAGTGCAAAAGTTGTCGGTTTTTAAAAATGTGTGGAGGGTCGTTGAGAGTCAGGGCTATGCGTTGTTTTAATGATCCATGGATGCATGACCCGGCTTGTTATTTATCGGATTCCGAAATTTCTACTTCAGAAATTCCTTTATAATTTTTCATAAAAAATGCTGAATGCTATCTTCGATAAAAAGCTTCAGGGTCTTGCAGTCTTTCCCATGCTTTTTTCTTTTCTCTTTTTCTCGCCTGGAATTGTATTTTCGGCTAATGAACAAGCTGTTCAGTTGATAGAAAAAGCCGAAAGGCTTCTCCAGGAGGGACAACTTTTAAGGGCAAAAGTATATATAGGACAAGCTAAAAGTCTTGCTATCAATCTTCCCCAAATTACTGAAACCGAAAAAAAACTGGACATTGCAGTAAAAGAAAAAATTGAGAAATTACAAGGCTCAGCAAAATTCCTCGCAGATTCGAAGCGAGTTTCTGAAGCGATAAAGGAATATAGATCCATTTTGAATTTTGACCCAGATAATTCCGAAGCCAAAAAAGCATTAGCAAAATTAGAAGAAATGCGTTCTTTAGTAGAAAAATTTCAGGAAATTGGAGTGGATGTAAATCCTCAAACTGGATTATCAGAAGACCTTGCGGCTTATTCTAAACTCGATTTGTTGCTGAAGTCGAAAAAGGCTCTTAGAATGGGCTATTTCCAAAAAGCCCTTGATTTGGTTACTGAACTTTTATCAAAAAACCCTGAAAGCATCGAGGCTATTGAGTTAAAAAACAATATTACTGAAGCAATAAAAAACAACGAAATCCTTGAAAACGCCGAGAATAATTTAAGATCAGGAAAATTCAGGGAAGCACTTGATTTTTTGAATTTAAGTATTGCAAACGACCCTGAAAGGATTGATCTATATTTTAAAAGAGGAATAGCTTTAATGAAAATCAGCAATTTCCAAAGTGCGATAAGTGATCTGGAAAAAGTTCTACTTTGGAAGCCTTCAGAGAAGAGTTATTACAAAACAAATCCGATTAACTCTGAAACTGTTTTAGTTAATTTGGCTTATTGTTATTTCGAAATTGGCAGACCGAGAGAATCCTATGCCCTAATCTTTGACCCAAATTCAGGCGCTGTACTTAAAGGATTGGATTTCCAGCTTGATTGTATTTATAGGGCTTTTAAATTTTCTTGTATGGTTTTAATTGGAGCGTTTTTGTTCTTTTTATTGAGTCTATACGTTTTTTTCAAAGGAATCAATGCTATATTAGACATACATTCCTTCTTTTCTATAAAGCCATTTTTGTCCTGGCTACTAAAAAGTGTGTATCGCGGGGAAGTGTCGAGAGATGAAGATCTCCAAACCCTCTCTCTTTCAATGAAAATCCCCTGGTTAAGCTACACTGCGGGTTTGATCTTTCTGGAAGATGGACTAACCAAAAAAGCTCAGGAGCATTTTCAGTTCGCTTTGAACTCCGATTTTATTGCTCCGCGAGCACATTTTTTTCTTGGAATTTCCCGGAAAGACGGTGGTAACAACAACAGTGATTTTGAGCAGACAGTTGTTTCTGGTTTGAAGGTAGGCTGTTCCACCTTCCTTCCAGGATTTGTAAAAAAACTTGAAATGGAATTGCTGAAGAAGAATTTTAACCAAGACCTTCCTTCAGGCAGTTTTGAGAAATTAGCATGGACAATTATTGAAAAATTGAGCCTTTCAAGTTAACCTAAAAGATGGAAAAATTTTTTAAAAGAATGATGGCAGGACTTTTTTACAACTGGATATCGAAAACCCATTGTGAGCGAGGCAAGTTAGTTCCATAAAAATTATTTGGACAATGATTGCTTCGAAATGACACTTATGACTACTGTTTTACAGGTTTCTGGTAAATAATAAGGAGAGGAAGACTATGAATTCAGGTATATTTCCACCGAGTTGCTTGAAGATTGCCAGGAACAATCGAATTTTTTGCTGGGTGCCAATTCTGTTGGGACTTTTTTTTCTTTTCTCAAAAACAGCTTTTTCCGGAAACCTCACCGATATTCTCATGACTTATGTGATTGTTACTTGTGATGAAGCTAAACCCGGTGAAAACCCCTTGATCACTTTCGAAGATATACAGCAATTGAAAAATATCCAATGGAAAATAAAATCACCTGGTGCGCCGGTTATTTCCTTATCCTGGCTGAAGCAATCAACTGCTAATCATGTGAAAGGTTGCGAAGCCGACTCTCTATTTAACTATTTGAGCTGTCCCAAAGCTCTTCTTCAGGGAAATTATGACCCCGGGAATAATGATCTAACAACAGCTTTTTTTGACAATCTGGGTTATATTCAAAGAAGCTCTCTTCAAGGCACCAGCGAGAAAATGCCTCCACCCCCTTTTGACGAACCGAATACAAATCCAACTTTATTAAATAGCCCTGGTACTATTTCCTATGCTTTATGGCTCGATTCCGGCTGGGATCAAGTAGGTCCGTTTTCTCTTCCTCAACAACATCTTACTTGCGAAAAGAGCATCTGCCCGGTTCCTTGCCCTGACCCTCCTTGTACATGGATAGCTTCAACTCCGCCAATTCAAAATCATTCTTTTGACCCATCTTTAAGATGTTACGTGGGAAATGAGATTTATCAAAGAATTTTGGATTCAAAAAAAAGTGAAATGTCCTATACCGATTTGGGTTGCAACTTTTCTGTAATACTTAAAGACCGGACACCACCGTTTATTACAGAACTCCCGATACCCACAGTTATTTCTGAATTTCCAACCTTGGGAGGTGATCCCTGGGGTGGAACCAAACCTGGAGTGAAAAAAGCAACTACTGGCGATTGGTACCAACCAGATATTCTAATAGGCTATGACAATTCAGGGGGAAAAATCTATTCCCTCTTTGGGATTGCGGATAGAAAGGATCCAACTGAAAACGAAACCTGGAGATGGATTGCTACCTACAGCGAATCGTTGAGTGGACAACCTCTTGGTGTTGTTAGTTTTCTTCCAAACGATTGTTTAGGAGAAATGAAGTATACGGTTTATGTTTGGGATCAAGCTTTAAATCTTAATGAAGGTTACTTTTACGTAGCAGACAACAGGCCTGATATCGGCTATGGAATCCCTGGAGTTCCACCTTTGGGAGACACGGTTGACACGGCGGTTGATTTTCCGACAAAAGTGGCAACAGATATTTCTACCCTTGATATAAATAAGCATTTAGCGGAGGGAAAAATAAAGGTTGATGATAATGATTGGCCAAATCTTCTGATCAAGATTCTTTCCAAAAAAGATGCTGGATTGCCTAACAGCGAACTCTTTTTTCCTGTTCCAGCTGAAATTGCTTCCTTGAAAACTATTGACCCGAATATTTATATGTCTTTTGTAGCAAATCCTTATTATACCTTGACAACAGATGTTCGAAAGCCTCCCTATTACGCATTTCTGGATGCTGACTTATCAAATTGCCAACCTGGTGAAGCTAGCTGGAAGGGCAAGTTTTTTACAGATCCTGATTTTATCAGAAGGAATTTCGGACTTGAAAACTATCTTCAATCTGACAATGATGTAAATGGGAATCCAATTGATCTGGCTTCCGAAACATTTGTCGGAAGAAACGGCTTTGGGAAAAGCGCAGTGGTTTTTTGTACGATCCCAATGATTGAAGACGTGGAATATGAAATTTCTTTGTGGGCCGAAGATAACGTAAAATGGCTAAGTAACCCCCCTTCTATTTTTTTGGGTAGAATCAATCCGCCTTTCACGGGAATCAGAGACGGGAAATTAGAAGTTGTTATTCCAAACATTCGGCCTCCCTTTAAGGATGGTTTGGGTATCGATGGGAGCCAATTTGTTTCCGGCCCGATAAGGGCAATCTTTCGGGAACCTACTGTTGGACCAATTCTACAGGTTCCGGAATTTACACCTTCCATCCAAGCCGATTACGATTCCAGATTTCCATTTGTTAAAGCTTCTGTGAGTGATTTCAGAGGGAATCAAAGAACATTGAAAGTCTATTTTACCGTTAGTGATGAAAAGACGCGAATTCGGGTTCTTGAAGAAAAATTCAAAAAAAATTAACATTCCTATTTAACAAGAGATCTATGAATTTTTCAAACCAGAAGAGAACTTTTTTCGCTTTTTCTCCATAATTTGGGGCTTCAAGAATGAAAGAAAATGTAAATCAATTCTTTGTACGGAATTTTAAATATCGGAAATTCCGAAAAAATTACATTTGCTCCCAATTATTGAGATTTAATTTTTTTTCTAATCGCAGGGCTTTTACACTATTGGAAATACTAGTTGCACTTTCAATAGCAGGGATGGCAATTTTCCCTATGCTAAGATTTTATTCACAAACATATATTCTAGCATCAAAACAAGTTGAGCAGGAGAATGCCTTGAAGATAGCTGAAGCTGCGATAAATAAAATTATGGGGATTGCATACTCTGAATTGAATAATAACCCGGAAATTTTTCCCGGAATCAATTTGCCCTTTAATCTTCAAACACAAGATGGCACCTGTGCTTTTTCAATTTCCCTTTCGGGTTCGCCTATGTGCGGTAAAGGGAATGTACGAATTGGGAAAACAGACTATGAAATTTCTCTAAATACCAAAAGGCTTTTTTCCGGTCCAGGGGGGGCGCCTTCATCAATGAAACTTTCGTATGCTAGCTTCAAACCTGCTGCGACCCCCCCTGTTGAGATTAATTTCTATTCATGCCCAGACGATTCTTTAAAAGTCTCGATTATTGTCAAATATGGAGAGCCTCCTCAAAATGTTTCTCTTTGTATTTTTCGGCCGGATTTAAGAAACTAAAATGCTTCTTAAAATTTTTCTACATCGAATTTTGCAAAATGCTCCTAGGGCTAAGCTTAATTTTTTTCGATCGGGTTTTGCAATTGGCATGGTTTTAATATTGTGCGTAATTTTAGTCATCCTTTCAACGATTTTATTATTTAATTTCCAGAGTCAAAAGGGCCGATTTGCTGGAAATTATGATAAAATGCGAGCAATGTTAGCAGCGAAATCTGTAATTCAATTGGCAATTTATAAATTTCGAGTTCTTCCAAATGAATATTATGAAATGATTCACTGGACAAAACCATTTCCCGGTTCTCCCTTGGATGATCACTTGCGTGAACTTTTTTGCGGTGGTTGGGTAAATGATTTCAATTCCTCAATGAGGATTCCAAATTGTCCAGCCTTCCTTATAATGCAGGAATTTTCGAATTCTGATTCCTGCCAATATTCCTGCGGAATTAACGCTATGGAATTGATTTCCAAGTCTGATCATGGTTATGTAAAAGACTATATCAGAATTGAAGCTTTTGGGGCCTGTGGAAAGGAAAAGCAGGTAATTGAGGAGCTTATAGAAATTGGTATTACGAAACCATGAGATTTCGTGAATTTTTTATTTTCAATAAGGCAGCTTGTCAAAACCCATTAGTAAAATATGGTTATAAGGCCAGGACTTCTCCTGCTGGTTTTTCTTTGGTTGAAATTTTAATCTCTCTTGCGATTTGTGTTCTACTTCTAATGATAGTATTTTTTGTTTATGACCGTACAATGTTTTCTTATAGATGTTCGGAATGGAAGCAAGAGAAGGTTCTGCAGGCTGAATTGTTCTGGAATGAATTGCGAAAATGCCTTGAACAAGCAACTGATGTGCTCCAGAAGAGGGGACATCCTCCGGATTTTAGGTTCGATGTCATTCCGCGGCCATTTAAATTCAAATCTGCAGTGGATTCGAATGGCACTGTATTTTCATGGAATGTGGATCATGTTGATGAAAACGGCGATTTGGCGTATCGCATGGAATACAGGATTATTTTTGCAGATAGAAAACTTCAAATTGAATCCAGTCATGTTGGAGGCCCAGGTTCTCCATCTCCTGAGATTACCTTTGATGTTGGGAAAACCCTGGTTACCGACGTTGAATCCATAAATGTGGGTGCTACGAATGTGAAAGAGTCACAGAATCCAGCAAACCTAAATGAACAATACCTTGAAACAACTCCAACAGCTGATGCTCCAGTTGGTTCGGTTGTGGAAATTTCGCTACTATTGACTCCTCCAGCGGGCTTGAGAATAGGAGAAGTCAAAGTGGCTCAAAATAATAAGTTTAAGCTGAATGTTGCTGCAGTTGAAACAGCACTTCCTTAAAAGAAAATCAATTTTTTGGAGTTCGCTTGAAAGATTTTAAATTTAGTTGGTTCATTCTACTGGCATATTTTACTTTGGTATATTCCTCTGCAACAGCCGAGGAGTTGGTTTTCGTCTATCCAAAAGATCCTTTTCCATGGGCATTGGTTCTAATTTTGACAGGTTTGTTGGTTTTGGTTGGTTCAGGATTTTTGTATTTATTTAGGACCTTTCTGGGCGAAAAAAAAGGTGTGTTCCTTCCGGAGATGAAAATACTGCTTGAGAAAACCTATGCTGAGCGCTTGAAAGAGGAATATGAGAAGAAACATGAAGAACTGAGGATTTTGGCAAAGGAACTGCGAGCCAGATATTCTGTCTCTCTCATGAAGGTTAGGAAACTTACTTTGACCTTGAATCCTGCAGAGTTGTTTGATTCGATTTGTGAAATGCTCAAATCTGAAATAAGAGTAAAAAAATACATTATTTTTTTAAAGGACAAGGAAAAAAATGAATTATACCCTTTCCGCTGGGATGGATACCTGGACAATGAAGTTGAATCACTAATTATTTCGATTGAAAGTGAACACTTGTTAACTTTTTCATGTGCTAAAAGGCGCATGTTATATAGTTTTGCAGCGGTTAATGATCCGGAAACCAGTGAACTTGTAGGAAGAGAACCTTCCCTCGGGACAATATTGGCAATGCCGCTTTCTACCAATTCAGAGAGTTTTGGAGTAATTCATATTGCAGAATTTGAAGGAAACCAGAAAGAGCTGGATGAAAATGATCTTCGCTTCTATTCGTCTTTAAGCGCATTCATGGGAATGGCGCTTTCAAATGCAAATGTTTTCCTTCAAACTCGTGGGGAGCTATCTTCAGCTAAACTTCTTTCTGAAAAACAAATAAAAGAGAAGAAAAAGCTTCGTGATATTTTTTCAAAGTACACTTCTACTGAACTTGTTGATGCTTTGTTAAAAAACCCTGGCTCAGTCAGACTTGGGGGGGTTACAAAAAATGCAACGATTCTTTTTTCAGATATCGTTGATTTTACAAAATTTACATTGAATTTATCTCCGGAAGAGGTTGTTTTGGCTATAAACGAATATCTTTCAATTATGACAGAAATTGTACTAAGCCATAATGGCGAAATCGATAAGTTTATAGGGGACTCGATTATGGGCAGATTTGGAGTCCTTGCTGATCTCCCCAACAGCGCTTTATCCGCGGTAAAGTGTGCTCAGGCCATGCTTGATGAATTGAAGAAGTTACAAGCGAAATGGGTTCAGGAGAAACGGAATTGTTTTTCAATCCGGGTCGGAATTGCTACCGGGCCAGTGCTTGCAGGCAACATCGGATCAGAAAAAAGGCAGGAATTTACGGTTATGGGTTCTACTGTTAATCTTGCCTCAAGGCTGGAAAATTTGAACAAACAATTTGGGACCTCCATTTTAATTGATGAATCAACAAATTCATTAGTAAATTCTGAGATAATGACGCTTCCCCGTGAGAAGGTTTCAATTCGGGGATTTGAAGGATTTATCAAAGTCTATGAAGTAGTTACAAAGAAAAAAGATCTGAACTCAAAAATTCAAAAAACTATCTTATGAGAGATTTTCACTGAACCAGCTATCTTTCATTTGTGAAACATGTCGCAACGCTGATGGATTAAGTGCTTAACATTCTGCTGTGCATATTTTATACAATGTACTGAGAGGTTTATAATAGAGCTAAATTTTTTCCAAAATTGGCCGTTACCTATCTATAACCCAAGATTTATTTTTTGATTGGAGCAATTTAAGTGCAATGGGTAAAGGAGGCTGAATGCTTTTTGTTGGTTATTCGATTTGGCTCGTTTCATTAATTTGTGGATTTGCAATGGCTGAATATATGTTTTTTCAAATTTCCGGAAGAACCTTCTGGAGAGTTCTTATCCCGCCGGAAATTAGGCTTTCTATGTATCCTGACGACCCGATCAGCTTGGATTCATTCATGGTACTTGAAGAGTGGGTTGCAATTCTTTTCTATGCTTCATGTATGACTTTACCAACTATCGCACTGAATTTTATGGGTTTGATTAATCTTTTCAAATAAAAAAAAATCTTAAAACAAATTTCAAAAACTTTGGTAATATGGTTAGCATTGAAGTGTTTTTGAAAAAATTAATTTAATGGAGGTTATATCTCATGAGGCGATTCTTCGTTGTGATGCTCGTTTTGAGCTGTCTTTTGGTTTCACAGGGCGTTTTTGCCGAACCAACCAGCCCCTTTGATGAGAAATCAAATGTGACTTTGCAAAGTAACAGCGGCACTGATCCATATGCCCCTTCCACTCCTTCAGACCCCTACGCCCCGACGGGTGGCGGCAATTATACTCCTCCTCCCCCTCTTAATAATGGCGGAACTGATCCTTATGCTTCTGGTGGTGGCGCTCCATCACTTGATGTCATTCTTAACATGGCTGGAAATATTTATAATTCCACCCAGAAGAATCAACTTCTCCTTACCTCAGGAATTGCCGCATGCCGTACTGGCAATGACTTTGTCAGATTGGCGAATGCAACCTATGACAGCACAACCCAAAGACAGATTTTGTTGTCTGGTGCAGATAGAGTTTTCAGCGTTTCCGATTTCGAAGCTTTGGCAAATGCAACCTACTCAACTGATACAAAAAATGAAATCTTGAGAAAAGGTTCGATGAGGACAAATTTCTCAGCCTTAGACCTGGGAAGACTTGCCGGTTTGACTACCTCCACTTCTGTATCCAATGAAATTCTGATTCGCGCTTCTCAAAAAGCTTTTTCCGCGAATGATATTTCAATCTTAGCTGACAAGACTTATAGCACAGATACAAAGAATCAGATTCTTTTAAATGGATTGCGTGTTTGCGCTACCAATAATGATTTCCTATTGCTGGCTCAAAAAACAACTTCCACGACCACTCGGGATCAAATTCTTCTTGCCGGCGCAGAAAAGGCAAGATATGTAAGTGAATTTATCGCTCTTGCAAATGCGACCTACACTACTACAACCAAAAACAGTATTTGGATCAAGGGTGCAGCTTGTGCCAGAAGTTATTCAGAACTTCAAGATTTAATCAATCAAACTTATAGCTCAGATATTCGTGCCAGAATCATTGCCAATTCGAGATTTTCTGGTGGATCCTCAGGTACTGATCCCTATGCTCCTACCAGACCTTCAAATGGTGGTACCGATCCCTATGCCCCTTCCCATGGAAGCACAAATCCTTATTAAAAAATTGCTTTCTTAAAGATAAACCGCTTACTTCAAGATTTCAGTGAGCGGTTTTTTCTTTTAAAAACTTTTCGACTAGCTTTTCGTGTTTTCGAAAAAAAAATTCCTTTGGTGCAAGGTGTTGAAAAAAAATAAGTACACGATTTTGAGCCTCACTTACATGTGTTAGTTTGTTGAATTAATGCTTGTTTCCAACTTTTTAGCCCTTCGATTTTTTTTACCGGACAAATAAAAATAATTTTTAAAACAATTCCTGGATACTTTGGTATTATATGTAGTGTGATTTTAATGGAAATTAGTTTTTCAGTAAATTTTGCCTAGGGAGGTTATTTTAAATGAAGCGTTTCTTATGTCTTGTTCTGTTTTTCGGGCTTCTGATTAGTCAGAATGCTTATGCTGCTAGTCCCTTTGACGAAACGGCCAGTACCAGCATTGTTAACAATAGCGGTACTGATCCTTATGCTCCGACTGGCAGTAGTGGAAGCTATAGTGGTGGAGCAACTTCTCACTCATCCTCATCCGACCCCTATGCGCCAACCGGCAACGGCGGAAACTATAGCGGTGGAACAACCTATCGGCCCTCCACAACTGACCCTTATAGCCCCTCCTCCGGTGGAACCTACTATCCTCCTTCAACTGGTGGGACAACTTATCACCCCCCCACAACTGACCCCTACAGTCCCTCCTCCGGTGGAACCTACTATCCTCCTTCAACTGGTGGAACGAGTTATCCCACCACCGACCCTTACAGCCCATCTTCCGGTGGTACGTATTATCCACCCTCAACTGGCGGAACCTACTATCCTCCTTCCACAGGCTACTCTTCAACCGACCCCTACGGTCCTTCACATCCAACCTATTCCTATCCATACTATCCGAATTATCACCCTTTCACGTATGATAATTGGTACATTCCTGTAACGATTGACCCCTATCCCATTTATACTCCTTATTCCTCTTCAATTGATGGAATTCTTTCTCTTGCAAATTCGACTTACAGTTCTACCACCAGAGACACGATTTTGTTGTCTGGAATTTCTCTCTGCACAAGTGCTTATGACTTCGTAAGATTGGCCAATTCAACTTACAGCAGTTCCACAAAAAGACAGATTCTTCTTGCTGGAGCGTATTGCGTAGGGAATACTCAAGAATTTTTGACTTTGGCTAATGCCGCCCCCTATAGCACCACTCGCGACCAGATCTTGATGATGGGTGCAAACCGAGCCGTCAGCGTCTATGATTATGTTTCTTTGGCTAATGCGGCTTACAGCACATCCACCAAAGATTCTATTCTTGTTCGAGGAGCTGCTTTTGCAAGGGACTACAATGAACTGCAGATGCTCTTGAACCAATCCTATAGTTCCATGACCCAGGCCAGAATTAGATCAAACTTCCGATCATATTCCGGCTATTAATAAGGAATTCCATTTTCATGAGTTATTCAATGGTCTGATTAGGCTATTTTCGCAGTAACCATGCCCAGTAAGAGCTCGTGAATTTAATGGAAAATGAAATGCAAACTTTCTGGAAAAATTTTAGAAAGTTTACCGCGAAAGTAAATTTAAAAAACCACTCATCCAGTATCTTCCGGATGAGTGTTTTTTTTTTATTTCAGAAAAATGTGAACTTCAGTTAAAAATGCTGGTTTTTGCAAAGAGGCGAAAATGAGGAATCAGGCAAAACACTATTGATGAGTTTGTCAGAGTAATCTGGTTTGTTAAAAATTTGTCATTATGCGTTCAAAGACATTTTCTGCGATATTTACGCTGGAGGTGAAATCAAGGTAATTTCATTCTTGTCGAAAACCAGGTGTTTTACAATTAGTTTTGAGAGATTAAACTTTTGTTTCAATTGTTGGATTGAAGAAATTATGCTTTTAGGATCTTTTCCTCGGAATTTAATGTTAAAAACAAAACCTTTTGTTAAGTTTTCTTGTAACCAGCGCTCAAGCAAACCAAGGGTGCCCATGGGTTTTACTATCATATCGCAAAATAACCAATCGACTGCAGATGATGTTTTAAATGAATAGCCATTTTCTTTTAGATGTTCCAGATTGGGGTGGGTTTCCACGTGTTCAACCATATCAGCAGCATCAATAGCAATTACTTTTGCCCCTCTTTTTAGGGCTGCCCAACTCCAACCGCCTGGTGCGGCTCCAAGGTCAACACATGTTTGCCCTTTATGGGGGCCTGTTGCACTTAATCGAAAAGCTTCTTCCAGCTTGTAATATGACCTGCAAGGTGCTAAATCATCAATTGGAATCATTTCGTGTGGAGAGAGCCATTTTTGTGGGTGAAATTTTCCTGACCCCAGTTTTTTTCCTCGGGAAATTCCTAAAAACAACGTGTTGGATTTTGAAAGCAATCCCTGGATAAAAACAAAGCAAGCGGCCTGTTTTAAAGAATCAGGCCAGGGTTTAAACCTTTCGTAGGCCCTCTTTCTAAATTTTTTCATTCTTTCCAGAAACTTTTCTTCAATTAGATTGCCTCTAGAGCGAATTGTAAGATAAGTTTCATCTTCAACGACAAAAAATCCTGGAGTTTTAATGTCTATCCGCCAAGGAAGGGGAGTTTCATCCAGAATTGGATCGACAATCTCTCCAATTTTTTCAACCAGGGTTTTTACTGACTCTTCTTGGATTTCTGTAACTTCAAAGATTTTGTGTTGGCAAAAAATCAGCTCAGCCTCTTTTATTACTCTATTGGAATTGCATATTACCAATCCGCGGGCGGGTGAAAATGGCTTTAAATCAGGGAAATAGCTTGCTATTTCATGGCAAAGCGTTTCTTCCCAATTGTGGGCGCATGTTAGCAGAATTTTGTCTTCGGTCAATCATTTTCTCCAGTCAATAATTTGTAATTCACGGGTTTCACCATCACAAAGATTTTCCATAATCTGAGGGGTTGGATT
The DNA here is from genome assembly GCA_015233565.1 of Candidatus Rifleibacteriota bacterium. Taxonomy (GTDB): domain Bacteria; phylum Muiribacteriota; class Ozemobacteria; order Ozemobacterales; family Ozemobacteraceae; genus JADFXM01. The sequence continues at coordinate 56,335 of JADFXM010000019.1, read as the reverse complement.
TGCACAAATTTCAATCGAAAAGAAGAGGCTGTCCTTTGTCCATTTAATTTGTGAAAAGCCTTCTTTTTTTGCGTAGCCTGAAGCTATTTCCCAAATTAGAGTATCTTTGATCCATCTTTTCTGATGTTTTATTTTATATTTGCCAAGGGTGATATCGATTCGCCTATCTGGTGGATTAGGAGATGCTATTTTCATCAATAGCTGAGGGTGCAAGTCTTTGATGCTCTCTTTTGCTGCATAAATTTTCCTGATTTCCAATCCTTGTCCATGTTTGTTCATTTCGGGAATATCTTTTTCCGGCTCAATTCTTTCAGCCATTTTTTTAATAGTGAAGTCGCAAGAAAAGAACCCCGAGGTTCCATTTCTCTCAATTCCATCTTCAAATTTAAGAAAAAAAGGAACCCAGGATGGTTTTCCGAGCATAATCATTCTTGCTAATGCAGCAAAAAGAAAGTTGTTTCCGGTAAAAGCCCATTTGGGTGGAATATTTGCTTCCAGGCGATAAAGAAGTGGTTTTCCCTGATTTCCTGCACCCATTGCTGATTTAAGAAAAGATGGGGGAGAAAGTTTATTGAGAAAAATGCGATTGAAAGTGTCGGGACATGCCTGACAGCCTACGCAGCTAGAGGTTCCTAGCGGGGAAGAAATACAGGGCTTGATTTCCTTTAATTCCGAAACTTTCTTATAACTTTCGAAAAGGAATTTTTTTGGAATTCCGATTGTGATGTCATCCCATGGGAAGACCGTTTCTTCAGAAAATTGTTTCGCATGAAACGTACTAAATAGATTTTTATTTTTGATTGCTTCATTCCAGAATTCAAAAAGGGGTTTTTCTATTTCTCCGAAATACCTGAATCCCTTATTCAGGGAAGCTTCAACTAATATGGGGGTGCTTCTTCGATCAGCAAATGCAATCAATCTTGATAAGGCTGCATCCCATGGGCCGGCACTGATTCTTGCTTCAAACCCGTTTTTCTTGATAATGTCAATCGATTTGTTGAAAATGGTTTCAAGAATTTTCGGGTAGTTGTGTGAAAAAGGTGCGAACTGAAGCGGTGTAAAAGGAGGTTGAAATAGCCCGGATAATGAAAAAGTTATTATGGGTTTTCCTCGGAAGTTATTGAGAATGACTTTCAATTTGGAGAGGAAACTGGAAAACTCTTCGAAATCACTAATATCTTCTAATCCCGAGATAATTACAAAAACTTTCATCTGCCTGATGGATTTTGAAAAGAGAATCTTGAAGCTATCTAAAATTGTGTTCTCATCCAGGTTTTTGTTTAGGTAACATCGAATTTTTTGGCTAATTCCTTCCATTGCGCATGTGAAAGTTTTTTTTCCCGAAGCGATTTCTCGATCCAGAATTGCCGGGGATTTGGCAATTGCGTCAAAACGCTGACTTTTCATAGAAACTCGAAAGTAGTTTCTTTCCAAAGAATAAAGGACTTGATCCAGTTTGGAAAAAGTATTTGCATTGAAAGTCATTAAATTTACTTCGTGTAAGCCAAGGTTGGCTTTGAGCAGGCTAGATTTTTCGATTAGAGCTTCAAAATGATTCTCTCGATAGGGTTTCTGTTCCCAGGATTCCTTGCAGAATGAACAGAAAAAAGGACATCCGTTTGAAAGAAGAAGGTGGGAAATTCCCGCAGTGTTCTCGTCATAGAAAATTGGTCCGCACTCAAAGATAAGGTTATCATTTTGGGGCTTTCTGGCGGCTTTAACTGGAAATGGGGAATTTTCGATAGTTGAAATTGAAATCAATTTTCCATGATCGTCGAAGCGTTGATGATAAAACGAGGGAGCATAAAAGCCTGGAACCTCGTTTGCAAATCGCAACAGCTTTTGTTTCATCGGGATGTTTTGAGCTTGGATGAAAGAATTCAGAAATTGGGGAAGGGCATAATCGCCATCCCCAATGATTACTCCGTCTACAAGACCGGTTTCAGAGATGTCAGAAGAAATTGGACCATGGAGAATCGAAGTGCAATAAGCATTGCTTCCACCTAAAAGGATAAATGGCTGATTCTTTTCTTGTCTTCTAATTTGTGAGAGCTCAATCCCTGAGCCTTCAAGGAAAGCTGGAAAATTAATTAGTTCCTGAAGGACAGAATTGCTAATAGCGATAATGTCAAAATCAGAAGCAGGACGTTTTGTAGTGGTTCCTGTTAAGAGCGGAATTCCAGATTTTCGCATGATTTTTTCATCATGGGATGTTGGAAAATATGCAAGATCTACAAATACCCCTTTGACTGTTTTGCATAATTGAAAAAGATAAGAATGTGTGATTCCCTGTGTGACTTCAAAATAAGGGGATAGACGGGCTATTAAAATTCGAAGCGATGACTGATCCCAGGTTTCGGGCAAAAGAGTATTAGGCTCTCCACCTAAGAGCCCTAAACCATTGCGATAAAGCTCGCGATGATTCCGACTGAACCATTCACTTATTTCCAAGAAATTATTAATCAAAGGATCTTAATGTCTCATTTTAAAGTCAAATCACAACTTCTCAGTCACCGCAAGCGTAAAAATCCGGTCCCTGAGATGAAGCGGTCACAGAATCAAGTTGGTATTTTCCTGGGGTTAATCAAAATCAGTTGCTAAATTTTTACGCAATTTGGTATGAATAGTTTAACAGAAAGGGACTTTTTCTGCATTTTTTAATTCTTAACTAAGCTCATCACAAGTGTTTTGTTGGGTTTCAATGGCAAATTGGTTCTAAATTTCGATATTTTGGTAGCTGGAAATTGTTTTGTAATTATCCTATTGATCATAACTTACAAGCTTTTTATCGAGAAAATTATTCAGCGAAAAGAAGATTTCTATGACCTCCTTGCGGGGTACAGGTTTTGTTTGTTACAATCAAAGAAATGTAAGGTAGCGCAAAGAAAAGTTGAAGGAGGGAGAATATATGAATTCGAGAGTACTATCTAAAAACAAAATGATTAACATGATGTTGATCTTTTCAATGTTGGCAAGTTTCTTCATTCTTCCGGTGAAACCTGTTCACGCCGGGCTTGTCTCCAGTGCATTAACTACTCTGGGGCCTTTGCTTTCCATCGCTGGCAGAGTGGGAGGTGCAGTTCTGGGCGCATCTCTTTGTTCAGCCTTCTGCCCCCCAATCGGAATGATAGCCGGTGCTATTGGCGGATGGGTTGTTGGTGGTGCTTTGACCGATTATGCCACGGGTAGCGTAGGAAATTTAGCCACTGTAGCCGGTGGTATAGTTGGAGCTTTAGCGATGGGACCCGGTTTTATGGGAATGGCAGGTGGATTCCTTCTGGGCTCCCTAGTTGGAATGCTTGGTATCAGTGTATTGAAATGTGTGGATAATGCGTTCACAGGAGGGCTTCTATTAGATAAATCAGCAGCCGCTCCAGTATCGGTTGGTTCAACAGGGGCTCTTCCCGTTGCTAATTCCGGTGGTGGAACTCTCTCCCCCGCGGGTTTCTCTCCCAATTCAGGTGTAACCCTTTCACCTTCAGGGTTCTCTCCAAGCGGCAATATCCAATTACAACAGTCGACCCCAAGCAACAGTTCATCTTCTGTCCAACAAGCCGAAGCTAATTATCGTAAAGCCTACCAGGACTATGTTGATATAACTAATGCTGGTGGTGATTCCACAAAACTAAAAGCTGCCCAGGACAATTATCTTAATGCTCTAAAAACATATAAGAGCGTTGTGGGAAACATGTCTAAATAGGTTTTGAATTCATACTACTTTGTAGATAAGTCTTTCAAAAAAGGCTCCGTTCTTCCTTTTTAATTGAAGGGAAAGAACGGAGTTTTTTTCATTGCTGATAGTGGCATTTGTTGCGATCAAAGCCAAGACTAACGAGACTGTCGAGAAATGCCCTATTTTCATGTTTTTATGTACCGATTTAAATTTTCGCCTCGCTTTTTAGCATCACCAGCGAGCCGTTTTGCACCGAATAAAATATACCGAGATTATTCGACAGCTTCTAACGAGACTGTCGAATAATCCTCTAAAATTCGCTTTTTTGTGTGCCCATCCATTTTTTGCTCCGCTTTCTCTCATTAACAGCGGGCCGTTTTGTTCCGAATAAAAGGCACCGAGATTTTCCGACAGTTTCTAACGAGCTCTTTTGCTGAAATGCTGATTAAATGCTATTTCTTTAAGCAAAGAAATTTCAAGTGGAGCTGATTTTGGGAATACCACCTTTTTTTGAACTGATTATCAACATTGTCAGATCATCTTCAAATGAATTTTTTCCGGTAAATTTTTCCGTTTCTTCAATAATTTTATTTAGAAGAGCAATTCCTTCCATCGAGGAATTTTTTTTTACGGTTTCAAGTAATCTTTCATAATCGAACATTTGATTTTCACGATTAGCGGCTTCAACAACCCCATCAGAATACAGAAGAATTGAGCTATTAGAAATATCGCTTTCAGTTTTTTGGAATGCAGCTTTTTTTCTTATTCCAAGTGGATTCGAGGGCAGTTTACATAATTCTGGGTTTTTCTCGTCGTAAATTTGGATAGGGTATGATTGCCCTGCATTTGAAAAAACAAAGTTGCCACTTTTGGAATCGAGAATTCCCAGAAAACAGGTCATCATTTTTTTCTTATTCAGAAGATTGAAAAAAAGAAGATTAATTTTGTCCAGTACGATATCCGGATCCAATGGATATTTGGGAATTAATACGCAAAATGCTGCTTTTGCCATCCCAGCTACAAGTGCTGCTGAGATTCCATGTCCTGAAACATCTCCTAGAATTATTGCGATTTTGCCATTATCGATCGTGAAATAGTCGTAGTAGTCACCGCCCAGGCTCTGGCACATTTTATTGATTGCGTGTATAGTGAAATTATCCTGATTGATAAAATATGCTGGAAATAAATCTGATTGAATGACTTTGGCGATTTCCATATCCTCCAGGAGTGCTACAGCTTTATTGAATGCGGACCCTAGTTTTCCAAGCTCGTTGTTAAAGGGGATGCTCAATCTAATGCTGAAATCTTTTTTTTCCAGTTTTTTTATTCCGGAAAATACAGATACAAATGGAAAAACCAATCTTTCCAGGAGAACTGATGCCAGCAGAAAACCGAAAATTCCCAAGGTAAGAAGAGCTGTGAGTAAATAAATTCCGAAGTGAAAAGCTTTTTGCTCAAAAAAATTAGCAGGTTGTAAAAAGATGAGAACATAATTTTTTAGAGAGGAGCATTTCATTGCTGAGAGCTCTTGCTCCTCGTTTTCAAGGGAAACGCTTTCGTTGAGAGAAGTCTTGAATTGAGATAACTTCGTAAGGGTTTTTTCAAATTTTCGATATTCAAATATTTTTGGAAAATTTTGAGTCCTTTTGGATGCACTTACAGCATAAAGTTTCCCGTTTTTTAATGAATCCGGGATTTTTTGAAAAATTTTCTCAAGATATTGGTGTTCAAGAGTTGGAAAATTGTGGAAGAGAAAAATAAAATACCATGCTTTGCCATCCGGGCCCGGGATAATGTGAAAATAAGATAGCCAGTAGTCCCTGTTTGTTTCGGTTAACATGAATTCATCTCTCTTGTTTTGCGATGCCAGCATAAACTCGCGAGTTTCTTCTTCAAATAAGCTGTCCATGGTTAGATTGAGTAGATTTTCCTTTAGAGAAGATGAGAGGCCTTTTGAGGAATTAAAGATTTTCATGGCTTCAACGCCCGTTTTGTTAACGAATGTGTTGAGCAGTTTTTCAAATCTTTCCGGAGGGAGATTGATGTTTCCGAAAAGAATCTGTTCAGAGAATGAGCCGGGATCAATTGAGCATTTTTTGTAAAGATCTAATTGGAAAGGGGTTGGATCATATCCACGTTCAAAAAGGCTTTCTACTTGGCTTCCCTTTTCAGGTCCGGATGTGAACAGATTTCTTCGTAATTCTGTGGGGAAGGTTGTTGTGCTTGAAAGACGCACTGATTCGGAGGAGAGGAAGTAAAGATTATCAAAGAAACCTTTATCGAAACATTTGATTAAAATTTTCTTGATAAAAGGAAGATTCAGAGCCGAATGGTCCATTTTTTTGGTCAATTGTTTATATAAATTGAGCCTTTCTTCCAAGAACGCTTCAAAGCCTTTGTCAATTTCCGTCAAAATTTTTGTGATCTGTGAATTGTTTTCCGCCTTATAGTCTTCAATTTTTTCCAGATAAAAAAGGTAGGAAATTCCAATTGTTGAAAAGAAGAAAAAACCGAATGAAAAGGCAAAATATCCTGGAAATCTGTATTTCAAGGAAAGTGGAATCTGTTGGTTCAGTATCTCCTTTTTATAGGAATGTTTGATAAAAATAAAACTGCCAAAACAATATATAAAAAGGAAGACTAAAAGACCGTTCCACTCGAAATCCGGTTGCTTGGATGTTCCAATTAAGATTGAATTTTGGTCTAATCTATTCAAAAGAATCAGATTTTCTTCATCGAAAAATCGCTCAGAATGACCAAGTTCAAAACTTTTTATTATCTTTTGAGTAAAACTTTTGTCCATTCCGGTGGGGAGTCCTATTTCCCCTGATAGAAAGGAATATCCAAAAGAAAGGTTCTCTGATTGAAAATCATTTAGTACCTTTTTAAGAATGAAATCGCGCGGAAGCCGGCTTTTATTCAAAAAAGCAAGAATTCCAAAATTATTTTTTAAATTTATATAACCCCACGAAGAATTGCCAATTTCTCCAAGAAAAACCATTCTTCCTTTGGGTCCTCGAAGGTTTTTTAAGGCGAACAGCGGATTTGTGAGCAATCTAAAAAGACTATTTTTTTCAGTCTGATTCAAGGAAAGGGGTGTAAGTAAATCTTCGCTGGTTTTGGAGATAATAAAAGCTGCTTCAGAGGCAAGTTCGTGGTTGTTTAGAACTTTGAGATCCTTATTAAAAACAAAGAGTTCAAACAATTTGTCGGGAAAATTTTCTGAAAATAGTTTTATTTCATGCTCTATTTTTTCAGCGCTGCTTTTTTCGGATATCTGCTCCAACTTAGAAAGAAGTGTGTCAAATCTGGATTTGAAATATTTCTCAATTGTACTTTTTTCTGAAATTTCAAACAGGTTTCTTTCAATTTTTTCGAATTCCTTATCAGTGCTTCTTTCCAACCGAATTGAAAACATTGATCCAATCGCGGCAATATAAATAAATGAGGGCACAACCCATAATCCAAACAGCATGGTGATCCAAACTGAGTATTTTTTTAATTGCTCCGAATAATCATTAATTTTCATCATTTTATGGTTTGGAAGCTATTTTCCTTTATAATTATTTATTCCAGGTTGTATTTCAAAAAGTATAGTACTCTCGTAGGAAAAAAGTGTTATTTAGAATTTGTTTCATAATCCAGTGATCTTAAGCTGATGCGCTAATTCAGTTTTTTCCATTCAAGAAAAACTGCCGATAATTCGTCATCAAAACCTTGAGTTTCAACATGTTCGCGAAGTCTTTCAGAAAAAATACTTGTAAAATCATCAAAGGGAAGATTCTTGAGTTTTTCTGCATTTTCCAGAAGAAAATTTTTCAAAGAAATCGTTTGAAAAATTTCAGAGCAACTTAGTATTATAGCTCTTCCGGCCCCTTCAAATGAAGAAATCAACTCAGGAGCTAGTTGAATATCGTTCCCAAAATACAGGTTTTCCATTTCCGTTGGAGAGATCTGGGAAGTTTTAAGCATTAGTCCATTTCCCAGGCCGGAAATACTCAGTCCGCTTTCAATAGATAATAGGCTTGCAATGATTGAGAAGTCTATCTCCTTTTTGATATGATTTCTGAAAAAAAGTGAGAGATTCTCCAAAAGAGCTCTTGGTGTCAGGGGAGAATATTCTTTTCCAAGTCGCAAAGCGGTTTTAAACATGCTCATTATTAATGCTGAAGACAGGCCATGCCCCGTTATTCGTCCGGTGTAAATTAAATACTTGTTTTTATCGATTTCAAAATAGTCTTGAATGACTTTAGTAATTTCCTTTTTGGAAATTACTGCCCCTTTGATTGAAAAATCTGGTGTTTCAATTTTGTTTTGTGGGAGGAGTTGGTCTTGAATTATGTGTGTTAAGCGGAGCTCCTGAATGTTCTGAGTGATTGAATTAATTGCTTCGGCGGTAGCTTCCAGTTCATCTCCTGAATTAATTTCAATTTTCGAATCAAGTTTGAGGTTGATAAGATTTTCTACACCCTTTGATATTCTTTGTAATGGCTGAAAAACTTGCTTTGAGAGAGTTATGGCAGTGCCAATTCCGAAAAAAACAAGAAGAATTCCGGCAATAAGAAGGTTTCTCGAAAGTGATTGGAGCTGATTTTCAATTGGTTTATATGGACGAGTTAAAACTAGGTTGTAATCCATTAGCGATTTGCCTGGAATGCCGGTGAAAAGCTGGGTTGAGTCCGACATGTTGCCAATTAAATGCTTTTCATTTCCATTTCTGGTCAAATGCTCGTTGATTGTTTGAAAACTGTCAGCACCAAGCAAGAGAGAATCAGGAACCGGCTCCAATCCATTCTTTTGTGTTTTTGGGAGGCCATACAAATGAAAATCAGCATTTCTGTTTAATTCTTCGCCAATATTTTTTAAGTAGGTGCTTTGCAAAGATATATTCTCGTGCAAAATAAAAAGGACTCCCCATGCCTTCCCGGATTTGGAGACGGCTAGGTCCATGAAGGTAATAATGTCATTTCCGCTTAAGTTTAGATTTTGCAGATTGCCTCTGTTGAAAAGAGCTCTTAGGACAGCCTTTTCCAGTAAAAGGTCCCATTTTTCTTCAGACTCGCTTTTTTTGCTTTTATTTTCGAAAGCAGCGTTAAAAACGAAAAAAGTGCTTCTGGCGACTTTTTTAATAAATGATTCAATATTGAGTGGGATAAGCCCCTTGGGAATATCAGAAAGTTCTTCCGGGGTTTTGAAAAGGATGTCACCATTTTCTCCGAGGAAAAATGCGGCAAGAATTTTTCCTTGTTTTTGTAATGGGATTAAGCGATGCAAAGGTTCCATAGCTTCTTCAGGAACTTCTTCGATACGTTTAAGAAGATTCGTATAATTTTGGACCATTGGATAATAATATGGTTGAAAGTTGCTATCAATTTGTTCCAACATTTTTTCTGAATCTTTTTGAGCTTCCCTGACAAGATTTCTTTGTTTGGTATCATGATAGAGCTTCGTCGCAGAAAAGAAAAAAGTGGTGCTGAGTATTGCAGCGAGAAAAAAGACAAGAATAATTTCCATTTTTATCGAAAGTGCGACTTCTTTTCTGTAAGTTTTTAGGAAAAAAAGAAAAAATGTGTAAATGAAAAAAATTCCAATAAATAATAGATTTTTCAAATTTCTGGAATTCCTTATCCCAAACTTTTCTGAAGTGAATATTTTGATTCCGCCTGGGATTATATCCACGGAAACAAGTTTTTCGTTGATCTGGAAGTTAGGATTTAATCGACTTTTCTTTATTGCCGAAATTAACCTATGATTTCTAGACAAAACCCCTCTTGGGTCTGCAATGATAGTGGATTTTCCAAAATTTTTCGTTTTGGAGGAAATTGCTCCGAGTAAAAAATTTTTTCCCGCAAGGTTTTGTATTTTTTGAATTGCTTTATTGACTAATCGAGGTACATTAATTTGTTCATTGTTCACAAAAACGATCAGATATCCTGCAAGCTTTCCATTTTTATACCAATGGAACCATCCTCCAAGCTTGTTTTCACCTACATTACTAAGATTTACGAGTTTTTGGCGATTAACCGTTATCAGGTCTATTTCTTCTGCTGTTTTGGCAAAAGAAAGCACCCTTTTATCAGTTGGATCGGTTTTTCGAAGCAGATTTGATAAAAAGAGTTCAGAAATTTTTATTGATTCATTCGCGAAACCTGGGGAGAGGATCCTTTTGCCCTCCGTGTTGAAAAGGAAAGCTTTAATAAGCTTCCCATTTTCTGTTTGAAAATACTTTTGGGGAGATTTTTCGGTGGAGAGTGCTTGAATAATTTTTAGGAGTAGCGTTTGGAAAAAGGCTTCCGGTTTGGAAATCCTTGAAATGTGTGAGTTAATTCTCTCCAATTCTTCAATTTGGGAATTTTTTAAATCTTCCGTTCTGCGGATTTCAGTTTCGAGTGAAAGTTGAAATACCACTAAAATGAAAGGAATTGGCAGAAAAAAAGGGAAAAAAGAGAGTAGAGAATACCTACATAACTTGAAAAATCGCATCATTGCGAAGCCTTTTTCTGCCTATGCATTAATACTGAGCCTGATGAAGCAATCTCATTTTTTCCTGAACCGTTAACTCTTCCTTTAAAAACTAAATTGCCTCACAGGCTTCGCTTTATTGCGAATAACACAAAACATCTTTTTCTTCAGCTCTTTCCGGCGAAGAGTTGGATAAATCCATTTGAAAAAATCGATTTTTGGGATTCTCTGAACAGACGTTGAATCATCCAGAAATTTCGGGAGTCGATATTGTACTCAAAGGAGTAAAACGATTCTCAAACCATTTGATGCTTTTTGATTATGAGAAGCTTGGGTGCTGCGTTATTCATAAATTATTTTGTATAAAGCTTCCCCTTTTTCGGGGTGGATTTTTCGGAGTTTATCGCAAGCTGAAATGGCTTTCATTTTATCGCCACTTTTTGCGTAAACGAGTCCAAGGGCGTAAAGGATATCCCGATCATTGGGGCAAATTTCAAGTGCTTGGTTATAGAGTTCAATAGCTGACTTGAAGTCCTTCAATTTATAAAAGGTCAAAGCTACTTTGCAAATTGCAACAGAATCTTGGGGTGAAAGCCGCATGGCTTCTTTGTAAAATTTCAAGGCTTCATCATACTGTTTATTTTGAAAAGCCAAATTTCCTTTGTTTAACATGTCCGCGGTATTATGGAGCATTTTCTTACCCTCTTTAGGAGAATTGAATTCATAAATGCCTATTGAAAATACGAAAAAGTAGACTAAGACTTCCCGGGGTAAAAATAAATAGCTTTATTTGGGATATCAACGCCCCAGTCCAGTCCGGTTTTGGAGGAAATGGAATCCAGGAGTTCATCTAAGGTGACATCATCCTCTTTAAGGGTTAATTTAAAAGGTTTGATTTCTGTTAACCCTTTCAATTCATAGCGATCTTCTACTTCCTGGCCATAGACTCCGATGGAGTGGTTTAGAAAAGTATGACCATCGTAATCCTTGCATTCCCAGGATTTCATGACCATGAAAATAGCGGAAGAAGTATCTTTAGGAAAAACGGGAAGTTTTTGAGAACCGGGACTATTGGAAACTTGATTTGGGGCCAGATTAGCTGGGTTGGGCGGAAGCGAAGCTTCCGGCTTGGGGGGGTGTGGTTTATTTGGTGAAGCTAGGGGTAATTCCCCTGATGGGGGTGCCAGGGGTGGCTTATTGCCCTGAGGGGCAGGAGCCTTCTCAACGATTTTTTGATTGAGAATGTTCTTTGTACCTGGAAGGTGAAGAAAAGTTCCATCTTTTTCGCCATGTTGGCTTGGCATGGGAAGTATGAGTTCTGGGTTCCCTGGGTTTGCATTTTTATCGGGAAGGTCAAATAACGGTAAATCATCTATTTGAGGAAATCCAGGGTGAGGAATTAACAAAAGAAAAAAGAAGAGAAAAACAGCTTTTTGAAAAATCCGATTTAAAGCTAAGATTGTCTCACTTCGCTGGCGATGACATAAAAAGGCTTTGGGAGAGCTATTGCTATGCATTCTTTGCCGAGGCAATCTAAAAATAAGCATTATTTTGCAGGTTCCTAAATTTAATTTAATTTCTGTTTCCTTATACTTCGAAATACTCCAGAGACGCATCTTGTGGAAAAATCTTTGTGAGACAATGTTTTTGCAGAAATTGCCTTCTTTTCACATGTGGAAGCAATTTTGCGTAATTTGGTCGGGAAAATTGTTAAGCTGGTTTTGCCTCCTTTGCTTTCTGGAAAAGGACAGATTTAAATAAAACTGAAAAAGAAATCCCTTAAGAAAAATTTTAACCGATGATACAATACCATGAAAAATGAGATAGAAAAAGGTACTTAAGAAGATGTAACAGTTACGCTTGCCGCCTCTAAATTTGCTCGAATATTCTGCAAAAAACCTTGGTTTATTGCTTCTCCAAGGTGAGTGATGGCAAGCAATGCTACAGTTGCTAAAAGACCAACAAGGAGCGCATATTCAACCAACCCTTGAGCTTTTCTTTTATTCCTCCCTGAAAAAGAATAAGAACTTCGAGGACTACCATTAATAGATGTTTTTTGCTGAAGAAATCGTGCTTTCTCTTTTATTGAGTTGACTTCTTTGAAAACGAGATTATTCAGTCGGTTTTTCCTTCTCACCATGAAATTAACGAGTTTGCCTTGTGTATTATTTCTTAACATTGCGTTTTCTCCTATTGAATAATATAATAATTAGCATATCCTTTGCCAAGAAATTATTTTTTTGAGATGGAAAATTTAAAAAATTTTTTTCTGGAATTTATCAATGCCCGGATTTTGGCCAGTAATGGTATCCCATATTATTTGGGGCAATCTGCGGAATCAAATGAGACCTCAATGGTTTCTCTTATGGCATTTGCCTCATTGGGAATGGAAAACGAAGCGATTCCTCAGAAAATCCTTAAAAGAGTAATTAATAATCTCAATTCTAATGGCTCGATAGGGGTTTTTCCTTCTGCTTCAGAAGATGGACTATGGCTTACGGCGCATGCAATCTTAGTTGGAGAGCTTTATCAAAGAAAACCTGACTTCGAAAAAAGTCTTGAATTTTTGCTTAATAGAAAATCTGTGACATTCCCAAACTATCCAGAAGTAACTCAGGATAATTCCTTAGTTGGGTGGCCTTGGGTCACAGGCACATTTGGCTGGGTTGAACCAACTGCTTGGTCTTTATTGGCTTTGAAAAAAGCTGGAAAAGGAAATGATGAGAGATGGCAATCCGGAAAAAAGTTCCTTCTCGACCGTATGGTTTCATCTGGTGGTTGGAATTGTGGAAATAAAATGGTTTACGGTAACGAGCTCCTTCCATTTTTAGATATTACTTCCCTTTGTCTAATGGCATTGGATGGCATTGAGCTAAATCTAATTCAAAAATCGATTGATTTTGTGAAATCGAATTCCCTGGACACAACGAGTTTGTATGCGACTTCTCTTGCAAAAATGGCTCTTGATTCATTGAATTATTCAACTGACGATCTGGGAAAGTACATTCTTGAAAAGTTGAATGGCTCGGAAATTGGAGCAGCAAATATTTCTCATATATCATATGCAGTAATGTCGCTTGGAAAAAAAAGGATGTTTCTTTCTTGAATAGAAGAGATTTCATTAAGTGGACTATCGGAGGGGTGATGGCTGGAGCCCTCGGAACCGGGATAGGGATTCTTTTCAAAAAAATATGCCCTGTTACGATTCTATCAGTCTCGGACTCGGAAAAGGACATTGTCAAAGAACTTATTCAGATAATGAAGGATGATGAAATAGTCCTAAATCAAAAAAAAGTAATAATTAAACCCAATTTTGTTGAATATCACCATGGCAGACCTATTAACACAGATGTCTCCTTAATTGGACAAGTGGCCGAAGCTTGCTTCAAAATGGGAGCACTTTCGGTTGCAGTGGGTGAAGCAGCTGGACATAGGCGAGATCCGAGTTATTCGGTTTTTAATCCAGCGCTAAGAGCTAAACTGAACAAAAAGGTTTCCTTGCTTGATTTGAACCATTGTTCAGGAGTTAAAATTAAGAATATGGGAGATCTAACAGATTTCAAATTCTGGAATATTGCTGAGCCAATTGCGAACGCTGATTTTGTTATAAATATGCCCAAGATGAAGACGCACCATTGGGCGGGAGTAACCCTTTCATTAAAGAATTATTTCGGAGTCCTTCCAGGGGCTTTTTACGGATGGCCAAAGAATCCACTTCACTTCGCTGGAATCGAGAACTCTATTGCAGATTTAGCCAGATCCATACAACCCAACTATGTAATAGTCGATGGAATAATAGGAATGGAAGGGGACGGCCCGATAATGGGAGATCCAAAAAAAGTTGGTGCGGTTGTTATGGGAAAATTTCCCTTGGCTGTCGATTCTATTTGCTCAAGATTGATGGGGTTCGACCCTTATCTTCTTCCCTCTCTGAAGCAAACAGGGTGGTATCTTCCTGGATTAAATCTCAAAAATATTCAACTTAGGGGAGAAAATCCCTTCCAATTTTCTCAAAGCTTTTCATGTTTACCAGTGTTTGATTTTGCCAAAAAGAAAGCAGATTGGAGTTGAGAGCAGTCGTGGGTTGAATTTTCCCGGAAATGGGTTATTCAAAGCCTAATCACTAGCCAAGATTCGCTGCTAACTTTGTGTTGATGATGTCCTTAAAGATTTTAATTTCTGAGAAAAAATGTTTTAATGAAAGAGAAAAGCCAGAGAAGAAATTCCTGTTCTTCTCTGGCTTTTTTTTGGTTAAGTCGAAATTAACTTGAAGCAGTGGTTTGGGCGCTGTTGAGCTTGCCACTAACAGTGTCAAACATTTTGCTGATGCTTCCGCCGGATGCGGTAAGAGCTGCAATTGCTACTACTGCAATGAGTCCAATGATTAAAGCGTACTCAACCAATCCTTGTCCATTTTCTTCTTGAATAAACCTTTTCAATTTTACTTCCTCCTGTATTTTTTATATATTTACCCAAAAAATTAGAGCCAAAGTTAACTGGAAGCGGTTGTCTGAGCACTGTCAAGTTTTCCACTGACAGTATCAAACATTTTGCTGATGCTTCCCCCGGATGCAGTAAGAGCAGCGATTGCGACAACAGCAATGAGCCCTATAATTAAAGCATACTCGACCAGTCCTTGTCCATTTTCTTCTTGAATGAATTTTTTCATTTTAAATTTCTCCTTTATTTCCTCTGAATTTATTGAAAAAATTAACCAGAATTAACTGGAAGCGGTAGTCTGAGCGCTGTCAAGTTTTCCACTGACGGTATCAAACATTTTGCTGATGCTTCCCCCGGATGCAGTAAGGGCAGCGATTGCCACAACTGCAATAAGCCCAATAATTAAAGCATACTCAACCAGTCCTTGTCCATTTTCTTCTTGAATGAATTTTTTCATTTTATTTTTCTCCTTTGTTTTTTAGGTTTTTACATAATTTAATAAAGCATAATAAATGCCAATTTGTTTATTTCGGGTTCTTGTTGGGCAAAACCATCGTCATAGGCTCTTTTGAGAGAATAAAAAAAAGATTTTTGTCTTGCACTATTGTCATTTTAGTGAAAAGAAGAAAAACTTTGGCAAAAAAAAGGGGAAAAAATACCTAGTCTTACTAGCAAATAATTTGGAAATAGCCAATTTGGTGTAAGAACCTGCCAAAAAATATCAAATCGCAAAGTGTACTAGAAAACTGGTTTAACGAAACAAGCATGAATGTCCAGTCGAAAATTTTGAAAAGTACAAGAAAAACTACGATTGGGAAATTTTGCGACAAGCTCTAGAAATTGTCGGAAAATCTCGGTACATTTTATTCGGTACAAAACGACCTCCTTCTGACGCGAGAAAGCGAGGCGAAAAATTGAGTGGGTACACAAAAAAGAGAATTTTAGAGGATTTTTCGACAGACTCGTTAATGTGGGTAAAGTGATTGTATTTTGTTTTTCTTGAAGAAATGTTCCTGGTTATCAACAGATGTTTTAAATATTGTACTTTCAGATCTTTTTCCATAAAAAGGGAAGCAGGGGTGAAAATTGGAAAAAAACTTCAGTTAAAATAAAAATTAACGATATTATCTTTAATTAGAACAATGGTAGAGCAAACATTGATTACTAGTCCTCTGTCATAATTGAATTTATAGTATCTACTCAAATAATCTGCGGCTTTGTACGGCAACTTCAACTCCGCCCTGTACCGGCTCGGTCGTTGAGCGGAGTCGAAACGATCTTCGCGATCCACATCTAAACTCATCTGTGACTAAGAACTAGTTTCCACAAATTTTTTGCTTTTTATTTTTACTCAGCTTTTGTATTGACTCCTAGAAAATACCCGACAAGTAAATTCGTACTATTAAAAAATGGATTAGAGTTTTTCATGACAAAGATCACAAAAAAATTATAGCTTTGTTCAAAAAGATTAAAACATAGGAAAAATGTTAAGAACTGTATAATAATTTATCACAGAGTCTAAAAGCCACAATTTAGGACTTCCTTCTTTGAGAATTTAATTCTGATCGCATTTTTTCGACAACAGGGAATTTGGACTTGTTCTTCTGCGACTTTTGATTTTAATTTTGAATTAGTTGATTTCAAGACAAAGTCCAACCTAAAACATTAGGAATTTCAACAAAGATAGCTTCTGAAGCTAAGTTTTCAAAAATTTTCAGTTTACGGCATCAGGAATTCAATTGGTACAATTTTGAAGAATTTTCAGCATAAATAAACATTTTTTTCTGAGAAAAGTGCTAATTGGATTTCCGATTGGAAACTCAATACTTCTGATCAATTCATAGACGCAGGAATTCTGAATTTTGAACTAACAAAGTAAAGAGTGTATTATACCAATTCCAAAAAATATGTGCATCACCCCAAGAACATTGATTTGATCAAAATGAAGTTGGATCTGTATATTTTGCAAGAAAAGAAGGAACTTTCATGAAAATTAGGAGCCCTTACTGGAATGGTTGAAGCATTCATTTCTGTCAGACCCAACTCCAATTTACGCAGACCTGAAGCACGAAATAGGTTGGATGAACGAACTAATTGAAATTGGTATTACTTCACTACGATTTAAAAGAAATTGAGTAGGAAAATTGTTCATTTTTTGTGAAAAAACAAAAAAAGGAAAATTCAGCTGAATTCTTTGTACAAAAAAACAAGGCCAAGAAGAAGTTCTTCTTGGCCTTGTTTTATATTCAGCTGGGAAAATTAGCTGGAAACGGTGGTCTGGGCGCTATTGAGCTTGCCGCTGACTGTGTCAAACATTTTGCTGATGCTTCCGCCTGATGCAGTAAGAGCTGCGATTGCGACGACAGCGATAAGACCAATGATCAAAGCATACTCTACCAAGCCTTGCCCTTTTTCTTCTTGAATGAATCTTTTCATTTAATTTCCTCCTGTTTTTATTTCCCTTTCGGGTTACAAAAATTATATCGCAAGGGGTATACCAATTTCAATTATTCTGTTTTATTTTTTTTTATATAGAACTTTGCGGCAGTACATTCTGCTTTTAGAACCCAGTCGTTTGAGTTGGTGAAATACTCGTCAAATGATGATTCCGGGAGGATGAGTGCGGCTCGAAAGTTGAATGTACAATCCCATTTTTTGATTATCCCAAAATCTTTTCTTGCTCTTGCGAATTCATCAAGGGAATCTCCATGGAGTTCACATCTGTCATCCATGAATACCTTATAAACAGGAGCTCGGTTTATTAAATATCCGCCAAAAACCATTTCGTCGAAAATGGGGACTCCCTTCTCACTCTTTTCTGCTTCCCCAAAACTTTTCAACTCTTTCTCTATTTGTGTAGGCCAAATAAGAGGTGATGGAAAAGCCCATCCCTTGCCAATAAGTGGGACTCTAATGTCGCAAAACTGTATAAAAAAACATATTGCAATAAAAAAAAACGGAAAAATCCAGTAAATTCGATACTGTTCATTGACTTCGGAAAGGCTGAAACTAGAAATTCCTTTTTTTTTCAACCAGGTAGCCCACGAAATTTTTTCCAGAAAGTGCGGTAAAATAACCGCGAGATATGTGGCAAAAATAGGAGCGTGTCTTATTCGTGTTACTGCTAGAAGAAACCACGCAATCGGCAAAAGATAAATCCCCCTCATTTCGTTTTTGGGGACTCCTAAAAGTGCTGAAATATAAAGAATTCCAGAGATAATTGTCAGCCAACCCCACCAAAGTTTGGTAGCAGGAAAATGTTCGATTATGTTTTCTCCCACGGCAGGGTTACTCATAATATTCAGCCAAGTTTTCGGAAGTTCCAAAGCATAAGGGCTCACCAGGCAACTCAATCCACAGAAAAGGAAAATTAAAAGAATCTTTATTTTTTCGGAGTTTCCTGAAAGAGGACTTTTCATTTTTAAATGGGAGAAAGCTGTCCAACAAAAAATCAGAAATAAGAATGACAGGTAGCAGGAAAGCACGCCGCCATGTATATTTGCCCACACCACACAAATAGGAAATAGTAAAGCCAAATAAGAAAGTGGTTTTTCCTCTATTTCAATTTTTAGGAAGAATTTTGCAATAAGCATTGTGAAAAAAATTGAAAACAGATGGGGTCTGATCAAAAAATGGTGGGTGGAGGCACCAAGTACAAAAGACATTATCAGCAAAACAAGCAGAAAATGCAGTCCAGAATTCATTAATCCCAGAGTCAGAATTGTTAGGACGTATGAAATCAGCGCAAATGAAGCTGCAAACTGTGCATCCCAACCTCCGATTTTGTATAAAACGCTCATGAGGCATTCCCCAAGCCACTGTTGGGCTATCCAGGGCTGGCCACTTCGGGAGCAAGTAAATTCATCTCTTACCGGAAATTTCATTTCAGAAATTATTTTATTTCCTACTTGAGTATGAAAAAAGGTTCCAGGATCATTAAAAGCATTAAACCTGTTAAAAATTGAAAATAGGAAAAAATAGAAAAAAAAGACAAGATATGGTTTTATTTGATTAATTTTCATGAAGAAGGTACTTAGCTTTCCTTTAAAATTTCCAACCTTACTTTTTCTGGAAGGGTATTTCTGAATTCAAGCAATTGTTTTACCAGTGCTTCTTGGTTCCCAGGATTTATTGAATAAAAGGAGACAGGTTCTTCGATTAATCCAACTGGTCTACTTAAATATAATTTAGCTATTTTCTTCCATTTGTGGGGAATTTTATCGAACCAGTCTTCATAGATCATCGCCAGTTCAACATTATTTTCCCGTGTTAATTCTTCCATCCATTTGTTCGATGAATCAAAGCAGCGACCTTTGAGCGCTTTTTCCGAACTCAAACCGCACAAATCAAGAACATAATTGGAATTCATGTAGGAAATCCATCCGATATCGTTTCCGGCGACTGGCTTTTTGTAGTTTTCCAGTATAAATCTGTGCATCTGATATTGTTGGTCATAAATATTGTTGGAAGCGACGGGAATGGCCACTAACCAGCAAAAATAAGGGAAAAAAAGAACGGCCACTATCGGGGAAATAACCAGGAAAACGAAAGGAGTTTTTTTCTTCCGGAAAAAATTTGTTAATAAGACTTTATGGATTTGAATCAAGGACAACAAAAAAAAGCATTGGCAATAGATTTCATATCTCCCGAACCATTTGAATTTTCCAAAAATGAGATGAAGAAAAAGAATTACTGAAACTCCTAAGTATTTCCAATCGTGGCGGAAATAGGAAAGAAAATACAGGGCTCCAAGAAAAAAAGTGAATCCGATTCTATCCGGAAAATTTTCCATTAAATTTCGCCAAATGCCTGTAACGTAATTTTGGTATAAAAAAAAGTTACTTTTGGCCAAAACCGAACAGGGTAAAAAGTAACTCCCATGCATTTTAAGGAAGATCGAGAATCCGAGTAGTCCTGAAAAGATAACAAACGAACAAAAAAGAGCTTTTCCAATTTGTTTTTCTTTCATAAGGAATAATATCCCAAAAATAGCCACGGAAAGGCTTTCATATCTGATAAACGGTCCAAATATTATCGCTAACAGAAATTTTATTGAATGCGGTTTTGAAGAGGAAAGAAAAATTCTGCGCCAGACTATACACGCGAGAAAAAGTTGTAAACAATGTTCCATTCCGCAAAAAATCAATGGAAGAAGGTTGAAAGAGAAAATGGAGACAAATTCCAGAAAAAAAATGCAAAATAAAAATCTACGGTCTTCTCCAGGATCAAAAATTTCCATTAGAATTTTATGGATTTCCCATAAAAAAAGAATCGCAAAAATAATATTTAAAATTAAAGGAATCAGTTGATGCCAAACTGTGCTCGAAAACGGCATGAGGAGAAAAGGCCAAAGGATGCTCGAGTCGGGAGAAGAAAACTCGCCAGTATTAATTCCGTAATTTCCGAAAGAAAGTTTTTCCGCCAGACAAAGATGGATATAGGCGTCATCCATGCAGTATACAAATTTTCCATGATTAAGACTTCGGATTTGTACAATGAAAAATATAATGAAAGCAGAAAAGAAAAATAAGCTTTTAAGGAAACATTGATTTGCTGCAAAATAATTATTTTTTGACATATATCTGCATGTCGTCTAGATATTGCCCAAACTCTTTAATATTTCCGATTTTTATAAATCCACTCTGAATTATTTCTTGAATATTTTTCATTCTTGTTTCGCCTAAGCTTAAAATGTGAAAATCGTTGTCTGTCAGACAAATTGCCTTAAGATCTTTATTTGAAAGATCTTTTAACAATTTGGAAAAATTCGTCAATTTATAAAAGGAAGCCTCTTCATTGTTCATATCAGGGAAAAAAGAAAATACGCCCAGTTCATACCCATCTGGGGTTTTATAGTTGCCATTTAAAGCAATTTCGTTATTTAAAGTAAATACCAAATCGCCATTTGATATCGATTGCTTCAACTTTTGGGAAACCTCTTCAAGCTTGGCTATTCCACCGACTTGGTTAAAGAACAGTTTCTTTTCATTGTACAGATTTGTCAGAGAAAGTATTAGTAATAAAAAAAGAAGCATTCGATTTTTTAGGAATGATGATTCTGAAACTGTGAATTCTCTTCCCAATATGATTCCAATGAAAAGAGTTTCAAAAGCAAAAATGGAGTTTTGATGGGTAACATAGGCTGGAATTCTAAATGTATGCAGGAGAGTCATTCCAAGCCAGCACAAAAATACAACAAAGAGTTTCCGGTCTATTTCATCGATAAAATGTTGTTTTTGAATTCGTTTAAAAAAAAGGTAAGTTGAAAACAGAAAAAGAAGCGTAGAGCCTAAATGGTTTTTGATTACATCGATCCAGAAAATTGAAATTGTGTCCAAAGAAAGGTGATAGGTAGAGTAATACCAAAGGTGGAAAAAAAATACTCCAAAAGAAAATTTTGGGTATAAGAGGAAAAGAAAAAGAAAAATTAAAACAGGAACAGCTCCGAAAATTAAAATTTGAAATTTCTGCCTTTTTTCCTCGAAAACGCGTAAAAAAAATAGCAACAACCCAACATGCGCGATCAGGAGAGTTAGTCGGGAATAAAATGCCAGTGCCATAAAAAACAAGCTTAAAATGGCGTTTTGGCTCGTCATTTTTTTTTCCCTGAACACGAAGAGCAGCGAGAGTGTTGAAAATAATACAGTAAGAGCTTGGGTTTTAACTGAACAAAGGTCGGATAAAAGACAAAAATTCAGAACAAAAAAGCCAGCCAGAAAAATTCCGGTAGTTTTTCCGCAAGAACGTTTTCCAATGAAAAAAAACAAGGGAATGTTCAAGAGGCTTATAACCATTGAAAAAAAACGGCCAGAGAGAATTGAAGCTGGCACAAAATGGAAAAAGATTGAATAAATTAAAGGGAGAAGCGGCATTTGTGGAAAAGGAAAATCGCGATAGGGGATTTTCCCTCCTTTTGTAAGTTCAGCTGCTTTTAGATACCATCCCTCGTCATTGCAGACTATTCCAAAATTGATAAAAAGATAACCGAAAAGACAAAATAGTGCGGTGAAAACGGCAAGAAAGAACTTTTCCTCTTGTTTCACTGAAGTTATCTCGGATTATACAAATTTCATCAAAGTTGACTTTCGCTCATTTTCGGAAATTATTTTTCGGATACTGTTTTATACCCTCGAATTCCTTCGGGCTTCTTTTTCCGAAAAAATTGGGGTGTTTCATTAGTATCTTTCAGGGGAATTTCCATAAATTGTAAGGTATAAATAGTGCAAGAGTCCAATTAACTAATGGACACTTTAGCAAATTTTCTGAAAAAATTGCACAAAAAAAATTATCCAAGGATTTTTCAAAAAAAAGTTTGGAACCGTTCACTTACCCCGTTAATTGCAGAATATTTTCTTCTGAAGCCATTTTCCTGGGCTTGTAATTTTAGCTATTACTATTTACTAAAATGATGTATTACGCCATTTTAAGGGCTTTATAGAATATTTGACTAACTATTTTTATGACATTTTAAGGACTTTTTCGTTTATTTATAATAATTACAGACCAAAGTGAATGTTTACAAAAGTTTAAGACAATTAGCAAATTTCGGTGGTGTCCTGGGTTTACTGTTTTTTCGATAAAAAGCTGCTATTAGCCTATGTTTAGCTGCACCAGGAAAATGAATTCACCAAATGGTCTTTGGCAAATGGCATCAGGCAAGCTTGGCGGTAAGTTTAGCACTCTACCCAAATTTTCTGAATCTATTTTTCCATTTTGATTGGTAATACCAATTTTTTAGCGGCTTCGAAGAAAATGAATCAGAAAAATTCACACAGTTTTTCTTTGTTAATTGTTTCTGGAAAACTACCGATGTATTTAGAATATTCTTTATTTTATGGGAGTCCGGGATGCGGAAATTTTTTTTATTTTCTACGATATGTGTGCTTCTGGGGCTTATTTTCATAGGATGTGGAGGAGGGAGTGGTAATGGATCACTTTCATCAACTATTTCCCCGGTCCAAACTCCTGGTGGAATTGTTCGGGGCCAGATTAAGGGCCCTGGGAGCCTTAGTGGGATCCCAGTATATTTGGTTGGTGTGACGTCAAATATTGCTCCGGCCTCTCAAAGGGCTTCTTTCCGCTCAGAAGCCCTTCCAAGCGATATTCCAAATGAAATTTACGGGACTGTATCCGACCAATCTGGTCGTTTCGCTTTTGCAAATATACCTGTTGCTTATTACAATTTGATTGCGCAACATGGCCTTGATTACAGCGGTATTTTAATGAATGTTCGGCCAAGTATAGAGGCTGCTGTTGGGGATCTTAACGTAGAATTGACTCCAACCGGAATGATATCGGGAGAAGTTGCCGTCCCGAGTGATTTTGCTGCAACTGGGGTCACTGTTTTTATTCGTGGAACCTCATATGCCGCTTTCACTGACAATTTTGGAAAGTTCCTCATCAATGGTGTTCCTGTAGGGACATATTCATTGGTTTATTCGGCTCCTGGATTAAAGCAGGGGCTTATTCAAACTGTGACTGTCGGATCAGCAAAAGTAACTACCGTGGATAAAGTAACTTTATCTGTTGATCAGGCTTTTTTCAAGCAAGGTGAGCCAGGCAAGGACGGCTCTTCGATTGTTTGGAAAGGGACACTTTTGGCACCACCCAGTAATCCGCAAATAAATTGGGCTTATTATGACACAGGAATGAGAGAAGCCCGAATATGGGATGGGAGCCAATGGACAACGCTTTCGAAAGATGGGGCTACTGGAAATCCAGGTTCCACAGGTGCTACAGGTGTGACCGGAACGAACGGTATAGGGATAATTTGGAAGGGAACTCTTTCTTCGAATCCAGCAAATCCTGCTCTTAACTGGGCTTATTTTAATAATGTTGATGGAAAATCCTATCTATGGGATGGAACAACCTGGCAGGTGCTGTGCCAGGCAATAACTGGAAGCACGGGTTCTACTGGTAGCACTGGTGTTACTGGCTCAACCGGCGCTACAGGTTCTACCGGGGCGACAGGCGTTGCTGGAGCTACTGGTCCGTCAGGCTCCACAGGTGCTACAGGTGTTATGGGCTCAACGGGTATAATGGGTGCAACGGGAATCACAGGCCCTACAGGTAATACCGGAAATAATGGTCTTGGAGGCCTTCCTGGAACAACTGGTGCCGCTGGCCCAATAGGCAGCACAGGTATTACAGGTGCTACCGGCTCCACTGGCCCCACTGGAACTACTGGCGCAGCCGGTATTACCGGTCCCACCGGTTCCACCGGAACTGCTGGAATTGTTGGTGTCACTGGAATAACTGGCTCCATGGGAAGCACCGGAGCAACAGGGCCCACTGGCATAACAGGGACAACCGGTAACACCGGGGCGACGGGTGAAACTGGCGCTATTGGTGCTACTGGACCAACAGGTGCTACTGGGGTAACTGGAACTACAGGATCCACAGGTGTTACAGGTGCTACAGGTGCTACTGGTGCAATAGGTGCTTCTGGTTTCATTGGAACTACCGGAGCTACAGGCGAAACTGGTGTTACTGGTGGAACTGGCGAAACGGGAGAAACTGGCACAACAGGTGCAACTGGTTCAATTGGATCGACAGGTATTACAGGCGCAACTGGTTCTACGGGGCCAACAGGCGCTATGGGATCCATTGGAACTACCGGGGCTACAGGTGAAACTGGCACAACAGGTGATATTGGAGCCACAGGCTCTACTGGCGCAACCGGAACCACAGGGGCCACTGGTACACTTTCCAGATCGTGGTCTCCTCTTGGCTCGGGAGTTCCAAATGGATGTTCAGTTTTGGCAATTATTTCTGACAAAAATGGGAATGTATATGTTGGAGGGAATTTCCCTACTGCTGGTGGGATTACTGTAAACAGCATCGCAAAATGGAATGGTTCCACCTGGTCTGCTCTTGGAACCGGGTTGACATCGAGTGGAAGCCCTGGAACTGTACGTGCAATGGTTTTATATAATTCTGACTTGTATGTTGGAGGAATTTTTGACCATGCAGGCACAGATGCTGTCTCTAACATCGCCAAATGGGATGGAATGAGTTGGAATTCCCTTGGAGGAACTTCCGGTTCATCTGGTGTTAATGGATTGGATTACAGCGTTTATTCTCTCGCAGCAGACCAGGCGGGAAATATCTATGCGGGAGGAACATTTACCCAATCAAACGAAGCTTCTCCCGTTATATTAAACAAAATTGGAAAATGGGATGGATCCTCCTGGAATGCACTTGGCACAGGTTTGAGTGGAGGAGGGGTGACTGCCGGCACGGTTTATTCTCTCGTATTCGATGGTATGTGGAATCTGTATGTCGGGGGAGATTTTCTTCAAACTGCCGATGTTAGCACGCCCCTTTCACTAAATAGAATAGGAATTTGTAATGATCCCTGCAGGACTCCATCTTGGACTGCACTTGGAGGCAGTTCCGATTTCGGGCTAGCTGATGGAGCTGTTAATTCTCTCGTTTTCGATGGTTCGGGAAACCTTTTTGTGGGCGGATCATTTACTCAGACAGCCGAAACTCCCATGGCAACCATCCTCAATGGAATTGGAAAGTGGAATGGGTCTGCTTGGGCAGCCCTTGGATCAGGACTTAAACCGGTTCCTCCATCTTCTTTGCCACTAGTTAACTCTTTAACAATTGATAGTTCCGGTAATTTATTTGCCGGGGGATTTTTTACGCAAACATTTGATGGTTCCACCCAATTGTCAGGTATCGGCATGTGGAATAGTTCCTCTGGAAGTCCATCTTGGGCTGGCATAGGAGCAAAATTGGGTGATGTTAATTCCGTCTTTATAACCGGTTCAAATTTGTTTGCAGGGGGAACATACAATACTAGCCGCGGGGCAAATTACGGTATTGGTGTTTACGGCTATTAAACTTACGTCCTTAGATTGCAGGAGTTCTTGATGCGGAAGCTATTTTGGTGGTCTTTAATATCTGTTTTCCTGGGGTTTGTTTTTATCGGTTGTGGAAAAAATGGAGGCAGTAGTGAGACTGCTTCCCCAGACGCTTTTTCTACCCAATCAGGAAAAGGAATCGTCCGAGGTCAGATAAAGGGCCCCGGAAGCCTCAGTGGAATTCCGATTTATCTGGTTGGCGCAAAATCCAACATCGCTCCTGTTTCACAAACTTCTTCCCTTCGTTTGGAGGTTCTTTCCAGTGATATTCCCGACGAAATATACGGAACTGTCTCTGACCAATCAGGCCGTTTCGTTTTCACAAATATTCCTGTTGCCGATTACAATCTGATTGCACAACAAGGACGTAATTACAGTGGAATTTTAATGGCCGTTAGGCCGAGTACAGATTCAGCAGCTGCCGATTTGAGTGTTGAATTGACTCCAACTGGAATGATCTCAGGGGTAGTTTCAGTTCCAAGCGATTTTTCGACAACCGGAGTCACCGTTTTTATTCGCGGAACCTCATACGCTGCTTTTTCTGACAATCTTGGAAATTTCACAATCAGCGGTATTCCAATCGGCTCATATTCATTGGTTTTCTCAGCTCCAGGGTTAAAGCAGGGACTTATTGAAGTTGTGGTCGTTGAACCAGGGAAAACTACCGCTGTTTCCAAAGTGGACTTGTCAGTCGACCAGGCTTTTTTCAACCAAGGCGGGCCTGGAAAAGATGGCGTATCGGTTGTCTGGAAAGGAACGCTTCCCTCTTCGCCTTCTTATCCTCAGATAAATTGGGCTTATTATGACATTGGGATGAAGGAATCCCGAATTTGGAATGGAAGCCAATGGGCAACACTCTCTAAAGATGGTGCAACAGGAAATCCCGGTTCCGTTGGTCCAACAGGCGCTACGGGGGTGACAGGAATAGGAATTGTTTGGAAAGGGACGCTCACGGCAAACCCAGCAAATCCTGAATTAAACTGGGCTTATTATAATAGTGTTGATGGAAAATCCTATGCTTGGGATGGAACAACCTGGCAGGTTCTTTGTCAAAATATCATTGGAAATACTGGTTTTACCGGTGCTTCCGGGGCTATAGGTGTCACCGGAACAATTGGCACTACCGGTGTTGTTGGTCCAACAGGCTCAACAGGATCTAAAGGTTTCACTGGAGTTTTGGGTTCGACAGGAGTGACTGGGACTATAGGCATAACTGGCTCTACAGGTACTACTGGAATTCTTGGAACCCCAGGTATCACCGGAATAACCGGTATTACGGGAGTCACCGGTTCGACTGGTGCTACGGGAATTAGTGGCACTGATGGCTCCATTGGTCCCCTTGGCCCCATCGGCTTCACGGGTACCCCGGGGACTACCGGTGCTAATGGTTTAACTGGAACCACTGGCCTTACAGGACCCATAGGAACCACGGGTACTACTGGCTCGACGGGTACAGACGGTTCGACTGGTGCTACAGGAGTATTAGGATCAACTGGCGCTACGGGTGCAATTGGCAACCTAGGAACTACCGGTACACTGGGTGCCAATGGAACTACCGGCTCCACTGGTCCGACAGGAATTAGCGTAGCGGGATTGACTGGTGAAACAGGTGCTACCGGAGCAAGCGGAACTACTGGCATTGCAGGTGCAATTGGTAACACTGGATCAAAAGGAACGACAGGCAACACCGGAACAACTGGAATCACTGGTTCTACAGGAACACCTGGAGTTTCAGGCAAAATGGGTGAAACAGGGGAAACTGGTTCAACTGGAGTAACTGGATCTTCCGGTTCGACTGGGGAAATCGGAAACACAGGTTCTACCGGCATTGCCGGAATAACCGGCGAAACTGGCCCAACTGGCGCCTCGGGGTTAGTCACCAGGACTTGGTCTTCTCTCGGGTCAGGCGTTTCGGGAGGAACGGGCGTCACAGGCTGCATGGTTAATGCAGTTGTTTCAGATGGGAAAGGAAATATTTATGTCGGTGGTCATTTCCTAACTGCGGGTGGAACTACCGTAAATAGCATTGCCAAATGGGATGGCCACACTTGGTATTCACTCAATAGCGGAGTAATGAAGACCGATCAAGGATTCGGCACTGTTTACGCTTTGGCAATAGATAAATCAGGAGTTTTATACGTCGGTGGAGATTTTGACGAAACCGGTGATTATACTCAGTACACAAAAAATATTGCAAAGTGGGATGGAAGTTCCTGGAACTCTTTAGTAGATTCCGGTTCTTCTCCGGTTGTTTATCATGATTTGGACTCAACAGTTTATTCCCTGGTATTCGACAATGCGGGCAATCTATTTGCGGGTGGAAACTTTAACCAGGCAAACGGTATCGTAGATTCCCCCTATTCCAATACTCCTACCACCCTAAATAAAATTGGCAAATGGGATGGAACAAACTGGTTCGCGGTTCCAAGCAGCGACTATAATGGATTAAATGATACGGTTTATACCCTTACATTCGATGGTTTGGGGGTTCTATATGCTGGTGGAAAATTTATCACAGACTTTTCCGGAAGCCGAACACTAAACAGAATTGCCATTTCGGGGCCTATTAAATGGTCGCCCCTTGGTGGTTCTGCGAATAATGGATTTAATTCCCCGGTTCGATCTCTCGTATTCGATGGTTCGGGTAATTTATATGCAGGTGGAGATTTTACTCAAACCACAGGTGGGAGCTCGCAATACTTCCTTGCTATGTGGAATGGGTCCAGCTGGACTTCGACATTTGGAAATACCAATTCCGGTTTGAAATCTTCAGTTTATTCTCTTGCAATAGATTCCTCTGGAAATCTCTATGCGGGTGGGCATTTTGCACAAACCTTCGATGCTTCTACAACGTTAAATGGTCTTGGAAAATGGGATGGAAGCTCTTGGTCTGACCTGGGAGCTAATTCTACCGGTGTTTATTCTCTCAATATTATCGACTCGAATTTGTTTGCTGGAGGAGACATCGCTGGCTCAGGGCCAATAAAAAATGGTATAGCTGCCTACGGCTATAAATGAACAATACGGACTTGAGAATTTAGCGCGGCTTCAGAGTTGTTAACGGTTAGTCTAAATAATTAATCGTAAACTGCCGATATAATATTTAAGAAAGGGAAAAATATGCCTTCCGAGGGTGGTAATGCTCTTCCAACGGAATTTGAAGAACTTGGAATTCGCTTGCTTGGGCGCCCTCCCCGCGTGCCGTTTGAAGTCATGACGTATTGTTTGGATGGAACACCTCAAGTTTTAAAAGCTGACCCGTTTTTAACGGAACAAGGAATTTTGAAACCATTTCCAACCTTTCTATGGCTCGTATGTCCTCGATTAAAGAAATTGGTTTCAAGATTGGAAGCGTCGCAGATGGTTTCTATGTATGAAAAGAGATTATCTGAGGAAGAAGAATTTCGTGAAAAATATTTGGATAGCCAACGCAAGATTGGAACAATTCGCCTGGAATTTGCGCAGAGAAAGAATCCCGAACTTTCAGAGGAAGTTATTCGCATTTTACGCGAAACCTCAATTGCCGGGAGCCGGGACTTATTGGGAGTAAAATGTCTTCACGCTCATCTGGCGCACTTTTTGGCTTATGGAAATAATCCGATTGGGGAAGAAGTTTTGCGATTAATTGGGCCGTGTTGTTCTAATTCCAATGAGCCGATAAAAGAATAAATATGGCTGAATAAGATTAATTGTGTAAGTTTTTGCCTGATATTGGAAAGAATTAAAACGACACTTTGCTGAAATTTTTAAAATGAATAAAAGGTCTGCTATGATATGATTCGCGGTCTGTATACTGCCACTTCAGGAATGCTTTGCGAAACGCTTCGGCAGGATATGATTGCGAACAATCTTGCAAATGTTGACACGCCTGGATTCAAAAAAATGGTTAGCATTTTCAAAGAGCTTCCTACAATGAATGTGAAAAAAGTGAATGATGGGAGGCAGTATCCTCCACGTCCGAATGAGTTATATCCAACCGTAGGTAAGTTAGGTACTGGGGTAATTTTGGATGAATCCTACACTGATTTCAGCGCGGGAAGATTTGAGAATACAGGAAATGATCTTGATTGTGCACTTCAGGACCCGAAAGCTTTTTTTATGGTACAAACTCCGCATGGAGTTAGATATACCCGAAATGGCGTTTTTAACCTAAATAAAGAAGGCTATTTAACCAATATGAATGGGGATTTTGTTCTTGCAGAGGCTGAGCCAGCTGAAAATGAAAACCCAGTTTTGGTTAACGATAAAGGGAAGCCTTCTTTCAACTTTTCTCGGATTCAGGTTGCGCAAGGCGAAAAACTTGAAATTGATGCTGAGGGACGTGTTTTGGTTGATGGGGTTCCTAGATTTCGAATTTTGAAGGGAATGGCCACAGACCAGAAAGCGCTTCGAAAAGAGGGTTCAACCCTCTATAACGCGGCATACGGCGATATTCGAAGAGCTCCAGGAGAAGTAAAACAGGGATATGTGGAAAAGCCAAACTTTACTGTTGTTGAAGAGATGGTAAAAATGATAGAGGTTTCCAGAGCCTACGAAGCAAATAGTAAGGTCGTTCAAGCGCAGGATTCGGTTTTGGATAAGGCTATCAACACGGTTGGCAGATCAAAATAATGTATTTTCCAAATTATAACTAACCATGGTGTTATGTGCCAACGAAAAATTATGTGGCCAGGAGGGGTTGGTAAGATTGGCAGATCAAAGAGTCTTTTGGTGAATTTGTTTATCTGGTAAAAAAGGGTAGCCCTGGATAATCTTAGCTTTTGATCAATTTTTACAAGTAGTTGTTGAACAAAAAAATGCAGATTTGGATTGTTTGGGAAGTATTTGTTGCAGCTCAGATGGAATGTCGAAAAAATTTAGGAGGTGATGTTTTATGATGCGTTCACTGTATTCAGCCTCGACAGGCATGAAGGGTCAGGAAGTGAACATCGATGTCATTTCCAACAACCTTGCAAACGTCTCCACGACTGGATTCAAAAAGAATCGTGTCGATTTTCAGGACCTCATTTACCAAACAGTAAAAGAACCAGGCGCTCCAGTCGCTACCGGTGCTACTTATCCAGTTGGAATACAGCTTGGTCACGGTGTAAGGCCGGTTGCAACTCAGAAAATCTTTACTCAAGGTGAATTCCAGCAGACCGATAATCCATTAGACGTTGTAATCGAAGGGCGTGGTTTCTTCCAGGTCCAGCTACCTAGCGGCGAAATTGGCTATACAAGAGATGGAGCTTGGAAAATTAATGAAAATGGGATAATTGTAAATTCCGACGGATATCAAGTAATCCCAGGATTGACTGTTCCAACCAATGCCTTGGGAATTAACATCACTAATTCAGGTGCTGTTGGTGTCAGGCTTCCAAATCAGAACCAATTGCAAATTATTGGCCAAATTGAAATTGCTGATTTTATCAATCCAGCAGGTTTGAGCGCGCAAGGAAAAAATCTTTATCTTCCAAGTGGAAGCTCTGGAGATCCAATAACTGGAATTCCTGGAACACTACAATTGGGGCAGATTTCTCAGGGATTTATTGAAATGTCAAATGTGAAAGTGGTTGAAGAAATGGTTAATATGATCGTTGCTCAGCGTGCTTACGAAGCGAATTCCAAAACCATTCAAACTGCCGATAATATGCTTCAGATTGCTAATGGCTTACGAAGATAATAACTTTTTAAGAGGTTAGAAGTGAAATTAAGCACTAAAAATCAAATTTTTCTATTACTGATTTGTTTTTTGCTTCCTTCTTTTCTAAAGGCCTCCACGATTCAAGGGCGAATTCTTATTAAGCCTGATGCAGTTGTGGAAGTTTCACATGTAGATATGGCCAGCCTTTTTGGCAAAACCCTTCCTGAAAAGTTGCATGAACCTTTGTCCAAAATCTGGATAGGAAACATTAGCAAACCGTTGGGAGAAATTGTTGTAGAAAAGAGCGAACTTGAAAGGCGATTAGGGCCGCTGGTTGAATTCTTTGAGATTCCTGAAAGAGTCAGAATTCGAAGAAACGGGGATATTATTAGTGCGGATGAAATAAAATCTCAGATAACAAAAGTCATTGAAAAAAATAATTGTGAGAATGGAGAAGGTGATCTCTCAATAGATTTTTCGGCAATTGGCAACAGCATGGTTCTTCCTGGGAAACTCAAAAATTGGCGAATTGAACAAATGTCCACAAACAATCTTGGGTTGATTCTATTTTCATTGACGGCCGAAACCCTCGGAGGAACATTCAACAGGATAATGCAGGTTGAAGCTGTTAGAGAAATTGAAGCGGCGAAAGTAAAACGATTGATTAAAAAAGGTCAGTTAGTTCGCTCAATGGATGTTGACAAAAAAATTGTAAAAATAAAAACCCAAAGTAGCCAAATGCCGATTTCTTACGCAAAAGTTATAGGGCAAAAATTAGGACTGTATAAATCGCCAGGTAGTTTTATCAGGGAATCGGACCTTGACCAAAACGCAACTTCGGATCAGGTTGAAGCAGTTGAAGAGAGTGAAAAAAAAATTACCAAGGGACATCCTGAAAAAAAGATGGCCAGTGTTCCCCAAGTTAGAAAAGACAAAGATAACAGTTGGATGATAAAACCTGGGCAAGAGGTTTCCTTCAACGTGACGAATGGGAATCTTTCCCTTACAGTTCCAGCTAAAGCACTGGAGGGCGGAGAGATGGGAGATTCGATAAAATTGGTTAACTTAAAAAACAACCGCCAGATTCAAGGAAAAATTGTTGGGAAGGGACTTGTGGAAAATGTTGATTAAAAAAACGATGATGACAGCGTTTCTGGTCATTCTCTGTTCCGCTGAATCTTTTGGGGCATCCCTTTGGTTGAATGGGCGTGACCTTTATTCACTTCAGGGAAGCAGGGAATTCAAAGTTGGAGATATAGTTACAGTTACAATTTCAGAAAATACTACAGCTCAACAGTCAGCTACTACTAACACCGCTGATAACAGCCAATTGGAAGTAAAATCTTCGCCTGCAATTCCTTTTTTTAAGAAAGTTGTGGACCGGTTTGTTGGAAAAAACGAAGTCACAAACAGTTGGAATGGGACTGGTCAGACAACTCGATCTGGAAAACTTGATGGAACAGTAACAACTCGAGTGTTGGAAATACTTCCCAACGGCAATTTGCGTCTTGAAGGCTTCAGAACAATTCGGGTGAACAAAGAAACACAGTTGCTGAAAGTTCATGGAATAGCACGCCCACAGGATATCAATGCAGCCAATTCAGTCAGTTCACAACTACTTGCCGAGGTGGAAATCAAGTATGAAGGAAAAGGTGCTGTCGGTGCAACCCAGCGACCGGGATTAATGACAAAAATAGCCAATTTTGTTTTCTGACAGAGAATCAAAAATTGAGAAGCACTTATGGTGTAACACCTAAGTGCTTTTTTAACTTGGAGGAATATGAAGAAACTTAAAACTGAAATCTGGTTCGAGAGACCAACCCCTGGGAATGCTTTTTCTCCTATGAAATCGTTCTTACGAGGAAGAAATTTCTATTCTGATCTGGTAATGAACTGTTCTTATCCTGAAATGATTTTTTTTACACTTTCCGGAAGAAAACCATCCAGAAGAGATCTTAAGAGATTGAATTTATTTTTAAATGCATGTTCTAATCCGGGAATTAGGGATGAAGCATCACGTACTGCTATGAACGCTGCGATAGGAAGGGGACCTTTGGGAAGTGCCGTGATTGCGGGACTTTTGACAAGAACGGGACGCAACAGGGGTTCTGAGTGGATCGAAGAAGTCATGCAAAACATGCAGAAAGCTTTCGAAACAAAAGGTGATTTGA
Organism: Candidatus Rifleibacteriota bacterium; assembly: GCA_015233565.1. GTDB lineage: Bacteria > Muiribacteriota > Ozemobacteria > Ozemobacterales > Ozemobacteraceae > JADFXM01. The sequence goes on along the minus strand of JADFXM010000019.1, from coordinate 23,095 downwards.
AGAACTTTCAAAATTTTTCCGGATTGGGTTTACATTTTGGAAGTGCAGATTCAAGAGCCATAGATCTTTTGAAAATCATTGAGGAAAAGGGCTATCGGGGTAAGTTTCAAGACCTCCTTATTGATTCATCAAACGAAGAAAACCCAATTTTGCTTGAAGGCCTTATTGCTGCCGGTTTTCTTGATTTGGGGTTTTCTCCCGAACAGGGTGCTCTTTTGTTCCTTATTTCCCCGGCAGCAAGCTTGTTTGCTTTTGCAGAAGAACAAAATCGAATGGGATATAAAGAATACCCTAATTTTTTTGAAAAAGGTGCCTTTACCTATCATCCCTTGGAAAATTCAACGGGAGAAGCAAAATGACCGAAGAACGTGGAAATTCATGTCGATTTAGCTTGAAAACATTACAGAAATGGCACAGGAAAGCAGTTACGCACCTAGGCATAATAGACGAAAATCAAAAAATTGTTGTAGGAAACCATGATATTTTAAATGAACTGCTTCCCCGAATTGACCTGGCGCAAGCTTTACACCTGTTCATAAAAAAGACAATACCGGAAAAAAATGTTGCAGACTTGCTTAAAAGCATTGTTATTGCATGTAATTATCCTGATATTCGGGTTTGGCCGATTGGAAGTGTAGCTTATGCAGCAACCTCAGGAGGCAGTTGTGCGGCTTCCCTCTCTGCCGGTATTCTGTCAGATGACGTAAAAATGTTTGGTGCAAGAGCTGTTTATGAAACAAGTAATTTTCTGGAAGAAATCAAACAAGAACTCGAAAAGGGACAAACCCTTTTGGTGATTTTGGCTGAAGTTCTGAAAAAGGGAAAAACGGCTTTTGGCTTTGGTCGGCCTCTTTTTCGGAAGGATGAAAGAGTTCCTGTAATTATTGAAGCTGCCAAAAGGAATGGGCTAGCTGATGGATATTGGTTTAATCTGGCAAATGAAATTGGAAAAGAACTTTCTGAAAAAAAAGGATTGATTTTAAATTTTGGGGGAGCATTAACAGCATTACTAAAGGATCTTGATTTTGATACAGAAGAAATAGCTGCTTTTGCTAACTTTATTCCAATTATTAATTTTATCGGAGTATATTGCGAACATCGAAATTCAGAAACCCCCATTTTTGCTTTATCGTGTGAAGACATTGAATATTTAGGTCCTGAAATAATCGACAAATAAATCACAATGCTCAAAACATTGGGCTGATATTTTTTCTGATTTAGAAAATTGAGTGTATAGGAGAAGCTAATGAAAGCGAGTCATCTTTTGATGAAATTCCTCGAAGCTGAGGGAGTAAAATTCATTTTTGGCGTTCCTGGTGCCCCCTTAATGCCAATTTATCACGCAATGTATGAACCGGATTCTAGAATAAAGCCGATAATTGCAAAACATGAAGAAGGAGCTGCTTTTATGGCTGATGGTTTCGCACGGGTTTCCGGAAAAATTGGAACATGTTGTGGTACTACTGGCCCTGGAACAACAAATTTAATCACTGGTGTTGCAGCAAGCTATTCGGATTCGATTCCCATTCTGGTTTTGACTGCTCAAGTTGCAACTACAGTGTTTGGAAAAGGGGCGGTTCAGGAATCCACGGGAGAAGACCGCTGTTTTGCTTCAGCCGAGATTTTTAAACAGATTACAAAAAATAGCCTAATGGTTTTTTCAGCGGAAAATATTGCTTTTGTAATTAGGAAAGCTTTGCGAACAGCTTTGAGTCCACGAATGGGACCTGTTCATCTTTCTTTGCCACCAGATATTATGAGAAAAGAGATAAATACAAAGGATTTTTATCTTGAGCCGTATCATGTTGAAACTTCTTTCTTCGACAGAGAAAAAATCAAGGAAGCTGCCGGGCTTATTTTGCGAGCCAAAAAACCGGTTCTTTTGATCGGTTTTGGTGTTATCTTGTCTGAAGCTGCACGTGAAGTGATGGATCTTGCGGATTTATTGACCATCCCGGTTGCAACCACTCCCCAGGGAAAAGGTGGATTCCCAGAGGATCATCCTCTGTCTTTAGGCGTATTTGGTTTAGCTGGTACAAGAGCCGCTTCGGCAATGATTCTGGAAAACCCTCAAACTGATCTGGTTTTGTCAGTGGGAATGAGCTTTGATGAATGGGGAACAAATGCATGGGATCCAAGATTAAAAGGAGAAAAAGTTCTGATTCAGGTTGATATTGATCCAAATCAAATTGGAAAGAATTATTCGGTTAATCTAGGTTTAGTTGGTGATGCAAAAACGGTTTTAAAAGAACTTTGGTTCGAAATTCAACGACAGATCAAAGAATCAAAATATATTTCCTTCAGGTCGGTTGAAGAAATAATAGAGGTTAAGAAAAAACACCCTTTGATAAATGAAATTGAAAAAACGGAATCCGATGAAATACCGATTAAACCACAACGATTAATCAGTGATCTTAGAAAAGCGCTTCCTCGTGACACGATTTTTTTTATTGATGCCGGAAATAATATGGTTTGGTCAATACATTATTTGCAAGTATTTTACCCACGGTCTTTCAATACCACCCTAAGATACTCCCCTATGGGTTATTCAATTCCTGCTGCAATTGGAGGAAAACTTGCAGCTCCGGGAAAGCCTGTTGTGGCAATTTGCGGAGACGGTGGTTTTATGATGCATGGATTGGAGGTTGCCACTGCGGTAAACTATGACATTCCGGTTATTTGGGTTGTTTTAAATGATTCCCGAATGAACATGATTTATCAGGGTGAACAGTTGCAAAATAAAAAGGGGCTCGAAAATTATTGCTTTAGGCCGTTAAACATTGCAAAAATTGCCGAAGGAATGGGGGCGCTGGGAATCAGAGTTGAAAAACCGGACGAGATAATTTCTGCAATCAATACTGCAATTTCGTCCAATAGGCCGACGGTTTTAGATGTAATTATTGACCCGGATGAAATTTCCCCAATTAAAGAAAGAATTCTTGCCATACAAAAATTTATGAAAGGCTAACTTCTGTACATGCCACAATCAGATCAGACTGTTTACAATATTCTCCAAAAAGAAGTTGAAGTATTGAACGAAATTGCTTTGGGAATAACTGGGAAAACTAAAATCGATGATTTTGTTCAAAGTATAATTGAGAAAGCCTTAAGTTATACAGAGGTAGATGTAATAGGTTTGGGGTTAATTAACCAAGAAACGAATAAAATCGATGGACATTGGGCAACCGGTATTCCCTATGAAGCAGTTCGAAAATTTGGAATAGGTTTAATTGATTTGAATGATACCTGGGAAATAAGTGTGATTGCTATTTGTGAAAAAAAATTTCAGATTTGTGAAGACGCATCAAATGACCCAAGAGTAACAAAAGCCGTCGTTGAATTAACCGGTACCAAATCGTTTGTTATATTTCCTTTGATTGTCAAAGAGGAATCAATAGGGTTTATTGGTTTCGAACACAGGAAAAAACCAATCAAATTCGATGCCAATGACTTGAGTAAATATCAGCGTTTTGTTAATTCATTGGCCCTTTTTTTCCATAATTACAAGATTTACGCTGAATTGGACAATTTAAATCAAAATTTGGAACACCTGGTTGAAATCAAAGTTTCTGAATTAAAGCAGGCACATGATACCATTTGGAATATAAAGGAACATCTGGCTGCAATAATTGAAAATACAGTTAATGGAATCATTGCAACTGACCCGTATGGGGGGATCGTTGTTTTAAACAAAGCAGCAAAAGAACTATTTGGGTGCAATCTCGGAAATATTCATGAAAACAGGATTAGCTCACTTTTCAGACCTGAAGATCAAAAACTTTATTTCCCGGAAAGAATTCCTTTTTTCCTTTTTGACGCCCGATCAATAGCAAGAAACCTTGAAACTGAAATGATTTCTCCCGATGGGAGTCCTGTTCAAGTGAATCTTTCAGTTGTAAAAATGTTTGATAGAAATCAGATTCATGCAGGCTTTCTCTTTATTCTTCAGGATTTAAGGGAGATTAGATTACTGGAAGCAAAAGTAATTCAAGCTGAGAAGTTAAAACTTTTTGGGGAAATGGCTGCAGGAATCACTCATGAACTGAATTCTCCATTTGGGATGATCAAGGGGGCTAACACACTTCTGAAGAAAATTCTTCCTGACAATAATGTATTGGCAACTAAGTATTTCAACATTATCGATGAAGCAATCGAAAGGGGAGTTCAATTTTTACGAGAAATGCTTAATTTCTCGAAACCCAATCAAACCTCACTGGAATACCTGGACGTCGGAAAAACTTTGCAACAAGCTGTAGAAATAATTCAACTTAAAGTTCTGAACACTGAAGTTTTGTGGAGGATCAATATTTGTGAACAGATGCCTCAAATCAGAGGAAACTCTGGCAAATTGTTGCAGGTTTGGTTAAATCTTCTTGATAATGCGGTTTTTGCGATGAATAAGAATGGGGAAATTTCCGTTGAGACTTATTTAGAAAAAGCAATAACAGAGGAAATTACAGCAAGGGAATTACCCCCAAGAAGAAAAGAAGATTCAATAGAGCGTGAGTTTTTCCTTTTCAGGAAGACCAAGATGGAAATTCCAAATAAACTTCCCTCCCATATTTTACCTGGAGACCTTCTGATCACTGTAAAAATTTCGGACACAGGATCAGGAATACCCCCCGAAAATCTTTCGAAGATTTTTGATTTATTTTTTACTTCGAGGAAAAATCAAAGTGGTACGGGTTTAGGCCTTTCTATTTCTCAAAGTATCATTCGAGAACATCAGGGAGCGATTTTTGTTGCTTCAGAATTAGGGAAAGGGACAACTTTTTCAATCAAACTACCTGTTATTAGTGAATATTCAAAAAAGTGAAGTTCCATTAAGGAGAAAAAATAATGGAAAAGGATTTCAATATTCTTGTTGCAGATGATGAACATACTTTTTGCGAAATTTTAAAAGACTTACTTTCAATTGAAAAAAAATACAATGTCATTCTTGCCTCTAATCGAGAGGAAGTGATAAAAAAAATTGTCAATTTCAACATTGATGTGATTATTTTGGATAAAAGGTTTCCCACTGATTTAGAAGGAATGGAAACATTTAAGAAAATAAAAGAACTTAAACCTGAACTCGAAATCATAATGTTAACTGCCTATCCTGACCCGGAATCAAATCAAAAAGCCTATTCAATAGGAGTTTCAGCTTATTTAATAAAAACAGATGATTATGGTAAATTAATTGAGACAATTAATAAACTTTGCGAAAAAATCCAACTTCGTCGGCAAAATTCCCTCTTTATGAAGGAGTTAAAAAAAGAAAATTTGAAGCTGGAAAAGATTCGGGATACTTTAAAGGATTGGAATGAAAACCTCATCAATCGCTTGAAGGAGTTTGAGATAGGGTTTAAAAAAAATCTCGAAATCAGCCGAGTAAGCGATCCCCCTATTTTTCCCACAAAATTCCTAGCACTTTGTATGAATAGTGAAATTAGTGGTTTTATTAAATTACAAAGAAGTTTTATGGATGAAAATAAAAATGCTGATAATGAATTTTGGAACAAAGTTTTTGCTAAATTCTCGCAGGTCAATGATTATATTTTTGACATTTCAAAAGTTTATTGTGACTTGATTTTGGCAAAACCTTTTGAAAAAAAAATATTTGATCTGACGGAAACTTTGCAAAAAACCCTTTCGATTGCTCACTTTTTCGCATATAGTAAGAACCTTATTCTTGAAGTAGAGAATTTTACCTTGCCGCCTTTTTTCGGGAATCCTCAGCTTCTCTCCAGAGCGGTACTGAATCTTTTTAAGCTAATTTCCGAACTTGAGTGTGATGCCGACCCTGAAAAGATAGTCAAATTCAGGGCATTTAGTGAAGGAGGCAATCTTAAGATTGAGATGATCAGATCCTCCTCGTGTTTTTTAAACAATATGCTCATAAGCAAATTTGAGTCAAAAACATTTTGTGAAGAGAATGAAAACGAGATATATCTTTTGATTATTAAACAAGTCATTGAGTTTCATAATGGACAAATTGAACTGAGTAGTAGTGATGAAGGCAGAAACTTCAAATTTGTTATCTCGCTTCCTCAATAATGTCTAAAGGACTTTGAAATGAATCCAACTCATTTTAAGGGAGGTCTGCTGGAAAGACTTCGTAAGAAAAGACAAGAGCGATACAGAAAAATTTTCAGCTTGGTTTTGGATTTTTCATATTCGTTTGTTATTGGAAGCGATGGAACAACGGAACGTGAATGGACAGCTGGGGGTATGGAAGAGCTTACGGGATTTTCCCTTCAGGAAATTGATTCCATTGGATGGGATAGCATACTTCTTGAAGAATATGAAACGAAAATTGAAGAGCACAGAAGAAAACTATTAGCTGGACACTCTTCAACTGTTGAATTCAGAATAATTACGAAAGAAGGAAAATTGAAATGGCTTCGTGATAAAGCCGTTTCCGAATTGAGTGGAAAGAGAAAGAAGAGTGTAAAGATTGTTGGAGCAGTTAAAGATATTACTGAGGAAATTTTAGCTCGTGAAAGAATAGCCTATTTGAGTGCAATTATTGAATCTTCAGAAAGTGCAATAATTAGTGAAACAAAAGATGGGAAAATTGTTAGTTGGAATGAGGGTGCCAGAAAAATGTTAGGGTTAGGATTGGAAGAGACCGAAGGACGGGATTTTACTTCCTTCTTTATCAACGATTCTGTTCAGCTTTTTAATGACCGTTTCAGTAAAGCATTGGTGGGAGAAAAGGCAGATGCTTTTCTGGCATCGATAAAACATTTCTCTGGAACCGAGTTGACACTTTTGATCTCACTTTCACCTGTCAAAACCAGTGAAGGGAATGTTGTGGGGGTTGCAATTGTTTGTCGTGATTTTACTGAGGTTAAAAAAGCGGAGAGTGACTTATTATCAGCTCATTCAGAAATTAACCAAATTTTCAATGGGATTAGCCTTGGAATTTGTTTAATTAACCAGAAGAATGACATTGTTAAAGGAAACAGGGCCTTTTCGGAAATGTTTGGTGTGAATAAAAAGAACTACCAGGGGAAAAGTTGTTGCGAGATTCTGGCTTTTCGGGAGTGCTCGAAAAACGGGTGCCCAGTTGAGAAAATTTTTTCAGGCCAGGAGAAACAATTAGTTGAGCTAAGCAAGGAGATAGGTGGGATAAGAAAAGACTTTTTGTTTTCCTGCTCTCCATTTAAAGACACTACTGGTAAAGTTACTTTAACGATAGGCTGTTTCACAGATATTACTGCATTGAGGGAAGCCGAAAAAGAACTTAAGGAAAGTCGTGAACAACTCTTGCAGTCAGAAAAGCTTGCAGCAATAGGTGAATTGGCATCAGGAATTGCTCATGAAATCAATCAACCCTTGAATCATATTTTTATTACTGCTCAAATTGCTGAAAAATTACTTGAAAAAGCTGAAAGTCCGAACTCTGAATTGATTAAACAAATAAAAGTGATTTATGAAAATGTCGAACGGGCAGGAGTTGTTATTGAAACTCTTCGAAATTTTTCCAGAAAAGAAACCGAAAAAATCGGAACTTTAAATGCTAGAATTGCTGTAAATACCGCTTTAGATATGCTTGGAATGCAGTTGAGAGATAGCGGAATACACATAAAGCTTCTAAATTTGTCTGAATCTCTTGAATGCTATGCAACTAAGAATAAGCTTACACAGGTCATTTTAAACCTTTTGCTTAATGCTCGAAATTCTTTCGAGGGATTGGAAAAAATTTCTGTCAAAACAATTGAGATTATTTTTGATAAAACTCCTGAGGAAGTGTTGATAACCATTAAAGACAATGGTTCGGGGATTCCAAGTGAAGTGCTTCCCAAAATATTCCTTCCTTTCTTTACTACCAAACCTCCTGGAAAAGGAACCGGGCTTGGATTGCCCATTTCCCAACAAATTATTAATGACTTTGGTGGAAGAATTTTGATAAAATCTGAATATGGAAAAGGAACAGATGTTTTGTTGTTTCTAAAGCGAAAGATTGTCTGAAAAATCATTTTTTTGGAGATATTAATGCCCTCAAATCAAGGCAAAAAGGCTCATCTCTTGCTTGTTGATGATGAAGAACTTGCGAGAAACCTCATTCAAGAATATCTGTCACTCGTTGCCCCTGAAATCATTCTTCACCAGGCTATCAATGGCAAAGATGCCTTAGAAAAAATTAGAAAGTGCGAGCCACAGGTTATACTTTCCGATATTATTATGCCAGAGATGGACGGATTAAAGCTGCTAAAAGAGGTTAAGAAAACATTCCCTCCCACAAAAGTTATTTTTATTACCGCTCGGAACGATACAGAAGCTCCGATACAAGCATTAAAACTCGGAGCTTTTGACTATCTTCGAAAACCTCTGGTTATGGAAGAGGTTGTTCATGTTGTAAAAAAAGCTTTTGAAGAGTGGTTTTTGCAATGGGACTTAAAAGAAAAAGAAGAAGCTCTTGAAAAAAACATTAAAGAGCTTAAACAGATTGAGAAGAATTTAAGCATTGCTTTATCCAGGGAAAAAGAAGTGTGTGGAATGAAAACACGATTTATTTCCGTTGTTTCCCATGAATTTAGGACACCTTTAACTTCGATTAGATCTTCAGCTGAGATGCTTGAAGATTATATCGGGGAAAACGAAAAAGCAAAAAAATATATTTTCTTCATTCAAACAGCGGTAGGAAGACTCAATGAGCTTATTGAGGAAATTCTTTGGTTGAACAAAGTTGAAGATGAAAAACAGATTTTTAAACCGATAAAGGTGAAAATAAAAGATTTTTGTGAAAAAATTATTGAAGAAACTAAGAATGGTTTCCAGGATAGAAATATTGAGTTTGTCTGTACATTAGATCCAAGACAAGAATTGTTGTTGGACGAAAGTCTGATGGTCAAGATTTTGAATAATCTGCTGGCAAATGCGTTCAAATATTCTTCCAATGATGCTAAAGTCAGTTTGACGGTTTTTATTGATACTTTGCAGTTGGATAACGACAAATTACCCAAGGAAGAAAAGAACTTCTGTTTCCTTGGCAATCTGACTTTAAATCCTGAAAGCTATGAAAATAGGCAGTTTTTAACATTTGTTGTTCGGGATAGAGGAATTGGAATTCCCGAGGCGGAAATAAAAAGAATTTTTGAACCCTTTTTCCGAGGAGGGAATGTCGGGACGATAAAAGGAACAGGTTTGGGATTAGCAATTGTTAAAAAAGCTGTCGAAAAACACGGTGGATTGATCCTTTTAAGAAGTGTTCCAAAAGCCGGTTCGGAATTCACTATTTTGATCCCGCTTGAATAAAATAGTTTTCCATTAGAATGCGAATAAGATCAATTTTGAAAAATTGAAGGAAGTAAAATGAAAAAAGGGAATGCTTTGGTAATCGAAGATGAAGAAGAAATCAGGGAATTAATCGGAGATATACTTGAATCTAGTGGTTATACAGTATGCAAATCTCCAAATGGAGCTGACGGTGTTGAGAAAGCTCAAAAAATGGTTCCTGATGTCATAATTTCTGACATAATGATGCCTGAAATGGATGGTTTTGGAGTATTGCGTGCATTAAGAAAAGATCCCAGGACAGCGGTAATTCCTTTCATTTTTCTTTCAGCCAAAGGGACCCGGGAATTTGTAAGGGGTGGAATGTCATTAGGAGCGGATGATTACATTGTTAAGCCGTTTGCAAGAGGAGAATTACTTGCTTCTGTGGCTTCAAGAATTGAACGGAAGAAAGATATTGCGAAATCATTAGATACATTGAAAGCAAGTCTGGGATTATCGTCTCCCCACGAATTCAGAACTTGCTTGAATGGAATCATGGGATTTGCTGAAATAATCAGATCTTCGGCAAAAGCAGGAGAGATAATTTCTTCTGAAGATCTTGTTGACTATGCAGGAATGATTTTAAAGTCGGCGGAAAGGCTGAATAAGCTTGTTCAGCGGCAGAACGAGTTTATGGAACTTTCTTTTATTCTATCTGACAGGGCTTCTTTTTCACATCAAAAGATAGATTTCTTTCATGACTTGATGAGTCGATCAGAGAAAATTATAAAAGAGATTGCAAATGCCTGTGATAGAGGAGAAGATCTTATTTTAAGTTTTGAAGAAGCTGAACTACCCATTTCTGAGAAACGCTGGGACAGGATCATATTCGAACTTACTGAAAACGCCATCAAATTTTCAAAAAAAGGATCACCTGTAAAAATCTCAGGAAAGGTAAACGGGAATCAATATATTTTAACTGTAGAAGATCAGGGTCGTGGAATGACTCCTGATCAAATCAGGCAAATCGGACCTTATATCCAATTTGAAAGAAAAAAGTTCGAGCAGCAAGGTTTAGGGTTAGGCTTAGCAATTGTTAAAACGATTTGTGAAATATATTCAATCGATTCAAATTTTTCAAGTCCGGAAGAAAAGGGATTTAAAGTCGAGCTGTCTATTAAGCGAATTCCTGGCCATTCATGACATTGGTTTTAATGAATTCATATCTTTCTGGTTGAGTTTTTTTCATCTTCGCTCCCTTGATGTAGTACATTCTTACCGATTCAGCAAAATCTTCCAGATATTCGCTATCTCCGTAAGGGGTAACCGATGGGGGTTGTGGAATTCCGTCAGCCCAAAATTGGTTTTTCCAGGTGGAAGTGATTTTCGGGTTATTGCTTTGATAGCAGTGGGTCATTTCATGGCATAGTGTCCCCTGGAAGGTGCCATCGATACAAGCACTGTTCATAATATGCACTGTTGGGGTGCCCATTTTTACATACCCGAGAACTTTATCGCTTTGAAACATTCCGTCACGTTGAATGTTTTTCGTGCATTGTACAAATGCCGGGGGTAGCTTTTGCAACACTTTTATGGCTTCTTCCAATTGTCTTTTACTCCAAGTTGCTCCGTCTCCGTCGAGGGCTCTTACTCCGAACTTAGCAAACATCTCCGCTTTTAAGTTAACTATTTCAGCAATGTTGGGGGTTCCGGTGGCTGGAGTTGCAGGGATGGGTTTCGCAAAATGGACACCGAAATCATTTGCAATCTGAACTTTCAGGTTGAGGAGAAATCGGCGCATATATATGATTGATAGCTTATAAGTTCTTCTGATTTTTCTGTAGCCGTTGTAAAGGACATCATCAGCGGTTTGAAATTTTATTCCGGCTTCATTTGCAGTGCCATTTTCCTTTTTTATTCCGGCCAATTTTTCAACACCAGCGTCATTTTCTAAATCAAGTTCAGCTGTTTCGGTGGAGGTTAGTCCAAACCACTTAATTTTGACATTCAACCCTTCATCGAATGGAGCAGGTCGTGATTGGCTTTTCTTTGAGGCATCAGCCCATGAACAAACGGCAAAAAAAACAAATAATATTGAAAGAAAAAAAATATTCAGAAATCTGATTGAAGTTTTTTTCATAATGTCTCCCTGGTTGTTGAAAAACGAATAATCTTTATTCATTTTACCCGATATCCCCAAAATAGTTAAGATGTTCCCTGGGCCATTTTTCAAAAATAGCTGGGTTTGAACTCTTCCACTTAAATCGATTCAAAAATTCTGGTGTAAATAGGCTTAAAAAAGCCAAAATCATCAAAATGCAGGGTAAAAATTTTGAGTAAATGGAGGTTCTTGCAAAATTAGCAAATTCAAATTTGCGAAAAATACCACAACGATCATCAAGCCGGAATTTCTTTTTGCCCGATGAGCAAATTTTATACAATCTTGCAAGAAGCTCAATGGTATTTAAATCCAAAGTACTTTTATTGAATCCTTGAACTTGAGATTTCAACGCTGATTCTATTCTACCAGCTTTTTTCAGGAAGGTTTTTTCTTTTTCCGAAAATTGTTAACCTCAAAATGGGCTAATCGAGTCGGCTCAGGAATTCGATATTTATTGCAACATCTCAATACAATATTTGCGGATTCGTTGATTCCAATCAGATGACCGGGCGAAACCCAGATGGGGTTAATTCCGTCTTTGGTACGAAGTAGAATGCCCAGTTGTTTTTCTTTCAGATATATTGCTTGGAATGAGCCTTTCTTTTGCGCGGGTTCCGGTGCGTTTCCAATCAATCTGCTCTTCGCGCACCCAATACTTGGACGTCCAAGCCAAAGGCCTAAATGGGAGGCAATTCCAAGACCTCGAGGGTGGGCAATTCCATGACCATCAAACATAAAAATATCGGGAGTAGCAGATAACTTTGAGATGACTCCCAAAACTGCCGGGCCTTCCCTAAAACATAAATAACCTGAAATGTACGGGAAAGTTGCGACGGTTTGAAAAGTTTTTACCTCGATTGCCTTTTGTTCGTTGAGATCGTAAACAACCGCAGCGGCCCAGATCTGGTCTGAATCTTTCTGAGTTGAGCAATCAATGCCGGCAATATATCTCACTTCCGGATTCCCGAAAATAATTAGTTTTTCTCTGAGGTTAACCTGTAGTTCTGCAGCCTCGTGAAGCGAAAGGTTCCAATCGTGAAGTTTTTCAAATTTCATATTATTTCGCTAATTTGTTTTTTTACTCACCAAGGATTAGTTGCCTATGCCGGGTTGTGCAGAACGGGCCCTACGCAGCAGGTGCGTCGAATGTCGATGCCAGCGAAGAGCCCGTTCCTGTTCGAGCGACAGTTCGGATGAGCGGTGGTAATCATCTATCGCGAGGTCGGGCTTGGATTTGATTCGCAATGTTTCATATCTTTTAGACCAAATTTGGGACTGAATCATTGTTTTTTGTTGTAAAACTGATCATAAATTTTCTTATATGTTTGGTATTTGGAAAAGGTTTCTTTGGTAGGGGCAGAGCTGTTGACAGCGTCATAATAAGCTTTCTTCGCAGTCAATAGCTCTCCATAAAGCGTGTATTGGATGTCTGATTTCATTGATTCATCAATCTTTTTCTTTGAATCCGCTCTATCCCAGAAGACTCTAATTTTTGGATTTTTTTCTAAATTTGAATAATTTGTCGAGCAAAAAAATCTTACAAAGGAGTTGCCCTCTTCTCTCACCGGGACTATCACGAATCCATAATTGGGAATCTGACCTTCTATCCATTTTTGTAGAAGTGGAGTGATGTCTATTTGGAAGGGATTCAAATCCCCTTTTTTGGGAAGGGAAAATCGATTTAAAGAGAGGGTGGCGATCATTGGTTGTGTATTCCAGATAATGTCATCATTCCAAGGGGTTAGGACGGGAAAAATATCTACAGAGCCTTCCCCTTCGGAATTGCTTAGTGGAGAAAGTTCCAAAACAGTTTTGGCAATTGACGAGGTTTTGTTTAGGAAAGTTGAATGATCAAATCGAATGAAAATTTTTGTTTGAGTGGATGGGCTATCTTGTGGATTTAACATAATAGCAACATGTGGCTTTGCTCCTTTGTTATTGGTAGCCCAATCTGATGAAAGATTTTTTTCCACTTCGGCTTCTACAAGAGAAATCTCAGAGGCCTCAAAAACGGTGCTTCCCTGAGATGCCAATTCTTCCGGAATATCTGATTTTTCTTGATCGTGCTTTTGATCGCGGAAAAGATCGTTTTCAAAAGCGCTGATCTCTGAAAAAGTGTTTATTTCCTTAATTTTTCCATTAAGTGTTGTTTCCAGTCCTTTGCCGGATGGGATCAAAAAGTTCTTTTTGGAGCCGTCTTCGGCGATAGATTGAAATGAAAGTTTCCCTTCCAATGAAAACACTTTACAACCGTCTTTATTTGAAACAATAAAATCAGAATCTATATTCCCAATTCTTGCTCTGGGTGCGAATTGCATCCAATCGTTGCCTTCCTGCCCCAGGACTATTTCAAACCTACCCTGATCCTTTTTGATTGAAACAAACCTTGCTTCCCCCTTTTTTACAAACACTCGAACTAACTCCGGAGAAGCATAAGCTATTTGAATTTCAGTTTCAGGAGGGACCATTATAGATGACCAGTGGCTTCCTCTAATTGCAAAGTTTAATAGAGCGCTTCCAGAAGCTGTTTTAACCATTCCAAAGGAACATTCAATATCAACCGGATAGGATGCAATGCTTTGCCATTCCTCAAAAGAGCTTTTTTTGAAGTAGACTTCTCCTTCTCCTCTTTTTATGGTCATTTCACTGCTTTTGAGTGGGAGAAAGGGAATATTGCGTAAAAGCAATTTTTTTACCAAAACGGCTGTCCTTGATGCTCTGGGCATTGGTTCGTCTTGCGGGAACATTCTTTGAAGTTCTGGCGCATATGTGTGAGCCATCTGTCCCAGTAAAAAAAATTGAACTCCATTCATTCTTGCTGAGTCTTTTGTTACAACACCATCATCTTCCGCAGCAGCCGACAAATCTCCCAGGACATTTCCCATTACGTCCCAATAGGGGTAGCGATGACGTACTCCAGCAATTACTGCATATTGAACCAGGCCGTTTACGTGTTTTCCCCACCTTTCGCCCTTATTAAGAAATCTGAAAATGGGATTCCCGCAAAACAGCTGATTGGCGGCTTCCTGATGGTATTTGGCTAAAAATTGAGCTAAAACATTCCCAACAATTTTTTCAATCCATGGGACACCATGATTGGGGGTTGCGATCATTATCAGTTTTCTAACCCGTGGCTCATAATCTTCAGACCATTGTCTTAGATATGTTCTTGAGACTAGTCCGCCCATGCTGTGAGATACAATATCCACTTTGGCAATTTTTATTCCACTCTGATTATAAGTATTTAAAACGGTTTTTATGTGTTTTGCCAGTTTTGCTGCTTGCGCTTCGATTGATGAATCGAAACGATCTGAAGTTTCTTTGTTGTAATATTCCTCTAAGAGAGTGTCGAATTTCTGACTTTGAAGCCAGGCTGACAAGCTTGCCAAACTTTGTCGACCTCCTGTGAACCCGTGGACCATAAGAGCTGGAGGGCGAACCAGGTCAAATTTCTTTGAAAAATTCAAGCTATGTCCCACAGTTGGGATATACTCAAAGGAAAGGCATTCTTGGGCTTTCCAGGAAGGGGTGGCACAATTTGTGGAGGTGAGTTGGTCGTCTGAAAGATAAGCAGGGGGTTGATAAATTAACTTGATTTTTCCATCGGAATCGGGAGACAATTTTTGGGAAGCATTAATTCTACCTTCCGAAGTTTTCAATAAACCGAAAGTAGGGTTATTTATCAAAATCTTCCCATTTTTGTCAGGAACGGAGATTTCCAATTCCAAAGTGCTGGTTCCATCTGCTGCGATACCCGTGAAGGGAAGCCCGGAAGTAGATTTTTCAATGTTTACTTCAAGGGCTGAGGCTGAACGAAGTATGAGGAAAAGAAATCCAATTAAGGCACATATCCTCTTTTTATTCACGACATTTTCCTTTCAGGACAACTGGTCCCGTTGTATTGCGATAACGCCTGTCCTCAATTCTAATCTAATTTTCAAGGAAGTTATCGAGGAAAAATTTGCAAAGTATCATTTCAATCCAAGTAAATGATTCCGTAAAACTGGGTATGAAGCAGAAAATGCTGTGAATTTTATGAAAACGATAGATAACTCCCTGGCAAATACTAATATATATATTATAAAAATATCCCCACAGAATGACAAGAATAATTGATTTTCATACGGATTTGTTAGAAAATGCTCTTTACAAGTGGCGTTGAGATTAATATTTAATTTTGAAACAATAAAAGCTTGAAACTCTCATTCTGAACGAAACACACCGATGGTTAACAATTAAAACAGCAGTTGTTAGAGGTCTTGGAAGTTTTTTTGTGAGTGATTATGTGCATAACAATGATTATTAGCCGAAATCGTTTTTATCTGATTTTCGCAACTTTTTTTTTCATTTTTTTTCATAGTTCGACAATTTTTGGTTTGAATATAGAAAAAATTTCGCTTTCAAAATATATTTCCCTTTGTAATACTGAGCAGGAAAAGGTTGCAATGGGGCGAGAGTATTTGAAAGTGGTTCGGGATGAAATACTTAATCTTGCTGAAGTTCTCGAAAAGAATTTAAGACGGAAGCCTGTAAAGCTACGTAACTTCAAAGCTGCCCATTCAACCTTCATTAAGTTCGTAGACGCGTATTCGCAGTTTTGTGAGGATTTGAACTGGATAGATTTCAACCGGGGAATTATCAGGCCAGCCCACAATGCTGGTTTCACATCGGTGAAGATTAGTGTGGAAGCCTTTAAAAAGATGATGGTTATCTATCGTGCTTTTTTGAAATCTGACAATCCGATGGCCTTTTATGAAAGTAGGCTATTAGATATAAATCCACATCCTGATTTTGTGACCGACAAAGAGCTTCTTCGGGCCATTGAGCAAGCAAAATTTGAACATGCTCAGACTTCGCTCGAAATCCGAGCGCTTTTTGAAAAATGTCTTCCTGCGCATGAATCATTCATGAAAGCTGATTTAGCATTTCTTTTGTTTAATGAAAAATTTTCTGAGCTTTGTGGTGGTGGAAAAAGAATGGCTTCCTTAATTCTCTATTTAAAGCAAGCAACGGCTTATAGTGATTTTCTTTCGAGTAAAGATCCATTTGCAATGGCCATGAATGGTATTCTTGCTGAACAGGATAATATCCCGGATATTAAGAATATTGACTCGAGGCAAAATACAACAATTCGCGCCAGGGTCAGTGCGGAAAATATCAGAGCCCCAAATAGCTCAGAGGAAAACTTCCTGGAGAATACTATATCAAGTAAAGCGAATGGAAGGCAAATTGAAACAACTGATAAAAAGACTGTTTGTCAGATTCCCAAGCCAGAATCTGATGAAAGAAAGCAGATTATTTCAGAATTGGAAAAAGAAGTAATGAAAGATCTTGGCAAGAAAGCTCTTTTACAAGTTGATCATCTGATGGTTTGCAATGAATGGGCTTTCCTGAGAGGAAGGCCGCTCGAGCCAAATGGTAATAAAATGGATTACAGTAAAACAAAGTATTGTCCGGAAATAAAAGAAGGAATTTTCGATGATGGGATCTGTGCTCTGATGAAAAAATACAAGCGGAAAAAATGGCAGGTAAAGATTTTCAAGATTGGGTCTATAGAATCTCCATGGACAGAGTGGTCGGAAAAATTCAAAGCTCCAAAAGAGATATTTAAATAAAAAAACTTCTTGAAATTCTTATCTCTACAAAATGGCTTTCTCCCCTCAAAGAGACTGTCGGAAAGCCCCTATAATTCAGGAATTCAATGTTCCCTCGCATTTTTTGTCTAGCTTCTGCGCATCAAAATCCATGTCGCTTTGTACCGAACTAGCTGTACCGGACTTTTCCGACAGTCTGAAAGCCAACGGCAAGTCTGTGGTAGTTATTGGAACTTTGTTTGCTATTTGTGTTTTTTGCCCGCTTTCTTTTCGTTGATGGCGAGGTATTTTTCGAGGTAATCCAATTCATCACTCAGGCCGTTTATTGCTGGTTGTTTCTCGGTTGGAGTTCTTTCGAGACAGTATAGATCCCATTCTTCGCCTTTATATCCTTTTTGACGAATGTACCAATCAGTTCCTTCGCCATCTCTGGAGATTGGAAACAAAACGCAGAAAAAAGGTTTGTACTTCCATTTTTCTCCTTCCTCGTTTCCAACTTTTTGCAAAACGCATCCTTCGTTTGCAAAAATGCACCAGCTCCCTGAGACCGCCATAGTTTGTCTGCCACCTTTAATTCGTTTGGTTAAAAAACCCTTCTGATTTAACGTTTTTAAAGCTTCAGGACGCATCAAAAGCTTGAATTTTTCAAGGTTATTTTCAATAATTGAAATTTCCTCTTTGGCCAACCCGGGGCGGCCATTTTTACAACAATTTCCACCACATTTTGGAAAGTGACATTTAAACTTGGCTTGATTAAGATTAACAATGGCTTCTTTTGATCTTTCGAACATTTGTTTCCCTCTATTTCATATAAAAATTTTTGCTTTGTACTGCGGTGGAATTAACTATTTTTTGAGCAGTTTTTTCAAGCGATGAATAAATTTTATAGCCTTTTGGTAAACATTACAAGGTCATCGCCTTTTTTATAAAAATCTTTTATTCTGGCTTCCTCTAGATAACCAATTTTGAGATAAAAATTCCTGGTTGGTTCATATAAAGTTCTGCCCGACGTTTCTGCAAGGACCAGTGTTCCACCTCTTGTCTTAATTTGTTGTTCTGCCCAGTTCATGAGCTTTTTGCCGACTCCTGAATTTTGAAATCCAGGGTTTACTACAATCCAATAGAGATCATAAGCTGATTCGGTTAAAGGTCTTTGGCCGAAACAAACATATCCGGCGAGCTCGGAGTCAATTTCACCAATTCCAAAATTATAGCCGCAATGAGGGTCCTTCAGAGCGCAATCAATCAGTTCAACTGCAGTTTTTGTCTCCTCTTCATCAAAGAAACCGGTCTTCTCAACTATTTGCTTTATCGAAACTCGGTCGTTTATTCGAAGTTCTCTGATTACTAAATTTTTCTTCATCTCAAATCCTTTTAATATTATTTTGGGAAAATTTCCTGAGCGCCATATTTATTTGAATTTCAGCTGCATCTGAGTAGGATAACCCCATTTCTGACAAGGAGCGTGCAAATCCGGCGTCCTGAGAAAAATCAGGGTTAGGATTGATTTCAAGAATGAAGGGTTTTCCTGACTCTGAGATTCGAAAATCGACACGCGCATATCCTGATAAATCAAAAGCTTGAAAGACTGATTTTGCAAGTTCTCGGATTTGAGTATTGAGTGGTTCGTCAATCAATGCAGGAGATTTAACCGGCGTAGCTTTGAAATAAAGGGAATCTTCCAGCCATTTTGCTTCGTAGGTGACAATTTTTGGTTTGTTTGCAGGAAGAGTGGAAAAATCTATTTCATTTAGCCCAACTTTCAGACCAGTTGGAGTTTCTAAAACAGCCGCATTGATTTCGCGGCCATTAATATAACTTTCCATTAATATGGGAGTTCCGAATTTGGCTTCGAGAAGTTTAAAACGTGAAATGGCTTGAGAAAAATCGGTTACTACGCTGCCTTCGTCAATTCCGAGCGATGCGTCTTCTTGAGCTGGTTTTAAGATGGCTGGCCAGTTGTTCCAAAGTTTTATCTGTCCCTCTTGAAGGATTGGCAAAAATTCAGGGGTTGGAAAATCGGAAGCTTGAAGGAATATTTTTGCCCGTGGTTTATCGAAAGCCAGTGCAAGGGCTTCTGGGCCGTTTCCTGTAAAAGGGATTCTCAGCCACTTGAGAAGGTAAGGGACTGCAGGCTCAAGGGTGCTGTCTCCGCCAATAGTTTCACAGAGGTTGAAAACAACTTCAGGGTTATGAAATTTCAGAGAGCTGATTAACTTTTCAGGGTTATCATCGACTAATAGAACAACCGTTTGGTGACCATTTTCAGCAAGTGCTGATGATACTTGAGAAGCAGTATTTTCAACGCTTTGGTCAGAAAGGGATTCATTTTCCCATCTTTGAAGGGAGCTCGGAGAATTGGCCAGGATTGCAATTTTCATAGATTCAAGTGCAATTTGTCCTCTTTTAAGGTCGCTCCTGGAGTTGATTTATGCTGGTGGGTTTGCCAAATTTTTTTAGGGAATTGAATTACGGAAATTTCAGATTTTGCCGCTTGAAAGCATTTGATAAAATCAATCTGAGAAGTTCTTGGTATTCCACGCCATGACCACGGGAAAGAATGACGATATCTCCTTTTACGGGAGAAAGACCTGGGAGCGGATTAGCTTCCAGGAAATTCGGAATATCGTTGGCATCAAGTCGAAAATCAATTCTTGCGAAATCGCGACATTTTAAAAGTTTATAAGCATCTATAGCAGACGATTTTATTTGCCTGATAATTGAAGCGGAAAATCGAGGTGGAGCAAAATAATCAACGTGATTTAGATAATCTCTTTTTATTTCGAGAGAATAAACAAATTGATTGAGCGGGCCGTTTCGCGGTGCGATTTCCATAATTCCGAGGACATCAGGGTGTTCATTTCCCAGGACGGCTACGGTGCATTCACTGCCGGGGAGGAATTCTTCTACGAGGACCGGTCCATTGTAAGATTTCATCAAATCAATTATTTCGCTAACAGCGGTATTGGGATCATTGATTTTTGATTTTAGTCGAATTCCTTTACTTGAGCCTTCAGCGTTAGGTTTAACCAGAACTGGAAAATTGAGCCCGCTCAGATTGATTTCTTTTTCTGAAGCAAAGACGCGACCATGGGCAATTGGCACTTTTTCAGAGACGATTCGGCGAGCAAGATCTTTGTCAAGTGTAATGCCCATGGTTAAGGCATCAGAGCCGGAGAATGGAATATCAAGCATTTCGCATACCGCAGGAACCAGTGATTCTCGGCAGGGGCCCTTCAGGCCTTCGGAAATGTTGAACACAAATTCATACTTCCCATTTTCAAGTGCTGAAGGGAAAGTTCGGTCGGCCTCCAGGATATCAACTGTATGTCCGAAGGCCGAAAGTTCATTTGCTATTTGTTCCAGGGTCTCGGGGGAATCAAATTCCTCGTAAAGGTCTTCCGGGTCACTGGGTTTTGCGGAATAACGGCCGCCACAGTTACATGCGAGGGCAAGCTTCATTACGGTTTCTCCGAATCATTCTTTTTGTTTCAGTGGGAACCAAGCAACTGCGTTTTCCAGCGAGAATAGAAGCTACTCCACTCGATGTGCGGTTTTCTTGAGGCGTAATTCTTTCTCCAGCTTCACGATAACCGACAATGATTCCTTCATAATTCCGCAAGACGCTCATTTTTTCGGATTGACTGATCAGGTAATTTGGCATTATCGGGATTTTTCCGGTGCCTTCGGGGCCATCGACTACAAAGGTAGGAATGGAAAAACCGGTGGTATGCCCGCGAAGGCTTTCCATTATTTCCACTCCTTTGCTTACTCGGGCTCTGAAGTGTTCAACGCCTTCAACCTGATCGCATTGGAAGAGATAGTAAGGTCGGACTTTTATTCGAACCAGTTTTCGACAAAGGACTTTAATGGTTTCTGGATCATCGTTTATTCCTTTGAGCAAAACTGACTGATTGTTAACGCATACTCCATGGCGGATAAGCCTGTCAACGGCAGCTGCCGAGTCATCAGTGATTTCGTTGGGATGATTGAACTGAGTGTTAACCCAGATAGGGCCATATCTGTCAAGAGTTTCACAAAGTTCATTGTCGATGCGCATGGGGACGGTAACAGGTGTGCGAGTTCCGATGCGGATTATTTCGACATGAGGAATGGCGCGAAGTTTGGAAAGGATTTCAGCCAGGCGCTGGGTGGGCAATGTAAATGGGTCGCCACCAGAGACTATTACATCGCGGATAATAGGAGTTCTAGCGATGTAAGCTATCATTTTGTCAATATTGTCAGAGCTAACAGCGGCGTCTACAGAGTTCCAAATTCGTTTTCGAGTGCAATGGCGACATAGCATCGCACAGGCATTTGTAACCACCAGCAGGCTTCGATCATCGTATCGATGAGTTAGACCATCGACAGGCATATCGTCTTCTTCAGACAATGGATCAGCTTCACCGAAGTCAGCCATTTCAAGTTCACGGATGTCAGGAAGGGCCTGTTTGAGAATTGGGTCATTCGGGTCTTCCAGGTTGGCCAGCGAAAGGTAGTAGGGAGTAATTGCAGTTCTGAATCTGTCCTCAACTAACATCATTTCAGCTAGTTGTTTCGAATTGAGATTCAAAGAATCTTTAATTTCGGAAACCGATGAAATCCGGTTTCGCATCTGCCACTTCCAGTTGGACCATTCGTTATGCTCAACCCCTTGCTTAAGGGGTAAAGCTTGGATACTCCCAGGTATTTCTTGTTCTCCCATAATTTCTATTTTTCCCTTTTTGGGGATTCTGAAAATTCCTTGCCGGTTTTTTCAGAGCCACTCTGAGCTTTCGCTCGTGAAACATGCCAGTCTGGAAAAAAAATCAATTCGCGACAAAAGGCGTCAAACTGCGTTTGACCTTCGCGAATTGAGTTAAATCAGCCGCCTTGGGTTACCGCAAGGCTTCTCTTCTCAAACCTAATAAAAAAGCCACCCTTATTGGGGGGGCTGAATTTCTTGTTTATTATTGATTTTATGCTGGCGCCACGCCTCAGGCGTACACCTTTCAAAATCAGTGAATCTGAATCACCCGACATCTGGTTTGAGTCTCCTTGGTTTCCATTTTATAAGTAATTTTTTATTTCATCTTCCTTATAGCATTTCATCGCAAAACCCACAAGGGGAAATCTAATTTTTTTTATTTTTTTTTATTTTTTCCCCGGAATTAAAGTTAAAGCGATTACTTAATAGAAATCGGAAAGAAAAAATATTTCAGGAGGAAAAAATGATTTGTTGCAATTCATGCCCATTTAATCCTATTAATGCGTCTGAAGAAAATAAAAAAAGTGGTGAAATCTGCCAACAACCGGAATGTCTGATCGGAAAATGCCACGAATGGCCAGAAGAATGTGGTCGAAAAGCCGTTTTAAGGTGTCATCTAGACGGTTATGTTCTCAGAAATCTTTCAGAAGGTGACTTTCTTGCTGAAAAGCTGGTTCCGTTTTCACTGGACAAAGCCTGCCGAAATCGTGATAGAGCTATGATACATAAAATTTTTAAAAATGCTCCAAAATATCTCCAAACGAAACTTTTCAATAGACTTGAAAATAGCCTTGAAAAAAATCTTTCAACTTTGAATCCGATTTTTGCAGCAGCAGGTTTGAAGCCTCTAAACTCATTTTCATCTGAATCTAATTTACATTCGAATTATCTGGAAGCAGTAAGAGAAGACGAAGAAGTGTATGGAAACCCAAACATTTCCAAATTGGACCCGGATTTGATTTCAAAAATCAGAAAAGCTTTCAAGGAGCAGGATGCTGATTTTTTGTGCGAACTCATTAGACTTGCCTCGCCAAGCCTCCGATCCCGTCTCTTAAGATTTGTTCTGATTTTTCACTCTGAGCAAATGTTCCTTTTTAACCCTATCTTTGAAAGAAACGAGCTCCCTCCGCTCAATCCAAATGGAGCCTTGCTTGAAAAAAGCCCTTATGTTCAAGCAATACTATCGACAAATTGATTGAGAAAAAGTGAATTATTTTCTACCTGTAATTTTCTTCCCATTTGTCAATTCCCAAATATATGAGGTTCTTGCAAAATTAGTAATTATCCCGAAAATTAAAGTACCCAATTTTGCTAAAAGATGGCACAATGGTGACTCATTCATTCCGTTCAAAAACAAAGGAGTCACCAAATGGGCCAATTGCTTGG
>JADFXM010000018.1 GCA_015233565.1 Candidatus Rifleibacteriota bacterium | reverse complement strand
AGAAAAAAATTGAAGTTTTGGAAAAATATCAAATAGCAAATTTTGATTTCCTCACGGTTAATCAAATTTGGCTTGCAAAAACCCTCTTTCCTTCTTCATTTCAGTTAATTAAGTGCGTCTGCCCTGTGGTCGTATTGGGTTGCACTTTATTAAATTTGGAACTTATGATATATTCCAGCATTCCAAGTTTGGGAGAAGAATATGGATACTGATAAAATGGTGATGGATGCTAAGAGAATAATATCCATGATCAAGGAAGCTAAAAAGCGGACTCCAGCAACAATTTTTGTCTCCGGCGAACTGGATCAGGTTTCGTTTGAAGGGCTAAATTTTGTTGGCGGCAAAGATTTTGGGGTGATTAATGGAGATTTTGAAGAGATCATGCCCATTTTGGAAAGGAATGCCAAAAAAATCAGGAAATATCAAGTAGATGTTAAAGCTCGAAATTCCGCTTTGCCGCTGTCAGATTTAACCAAATTTAACGCAAGAATTGAGCCGGGTGCAATCATTCGGGACATGGTTAAAATCGGTGATGGGGCAGTAATAATGATGGGTGCAGTAATCAACATAGGGTCTGAAATTGGTGCTGGAACTATGATTGACATGAATGTAGTTGTTGGCGGAAGAGCTATTATAGGGAATAATTGTCATATTGGCGCTGGAACAGTTGTGGCTGGGGTTGTTGAACCTCCCAGTGAAATGCCTGTGATAATTGAGGACAACGTTTTGACCGGTGCTAATTCGGTGATTCTCGAGGGGGTCAGAGTTGGAAAAGGTTCGGTTGTAGCCGCTGGAGCGGTAGTTACGAAAGATGTTCCTTCGGGCGTTGTTGTAGCAGGAGTTCCTGCGCAGATTGTCAAGAAGGTTGATGAAAAAACCCTTCTGAAAACCGCACTTGTTCCGGAACTCAGAATCTTAAATATTGCAGTTAAATAACACGAGAATCTCCGGACTTTCCTTGAGCCGCCGATTAAACTTTCCTGAACCTATGTTAACAAAAGATACTTATTTAGTAATAACTGACCTTGCAGGGTTTGTAGATAAATGGAGGTAGCTTCTAATAATGAAATGGAAGTCAAATGTGCATTTAATGTTCCACCACCATTGTAGGCAGCGAAGGTCTTGAAAGTGGCTTTTAGGCAAACTACATTGCCCTAAAACTGTCTACGCGAAATATTTCTATGTCACACTTAAGCGCTGATTGGAAGATGGATACAGGGTGCTTTTTTAAAATTTTGAAGTGGAACTTCCGTAATAATAGCAAAAAGATGTTCATAGATAATAGTTAACCCTGTTTCAATTCGTCTAAATTCGGCCCATTTGAAAGGCTTGGATCTATTAGAAAAAAGCCTTAAGGGTTTTTGAAAATTAAGGATCAAAAATGATAGTACAAAAATATGGGGGATCGTCAGTTGCTACCCCCGAGAAAATCAAAGCAGTTGCCTCCAAGGTGAAAAAAAAAGTTGATGAGGGAAAGCGAGTAGTGGTTGTGGTATCAGCAATGGGAAAAACCACGAATTCCCTGATTGATCTTGCAAAGGAAGTGACACCTAACCCGCCGCCCCGGGAAATGGATATGCTTCTAGCCACAGGGGAACAGGTAACAGCGGCACTATTAGCAATGGCGCTTTCTTCAGAGGGTATTAATGCACTTTCGATGAATGCTTTTCAACTTGAATTAATGACGAGTGACCATTATACCAATGCCCGGATCATGGATCTCAATTTAGCGAAACTCCAAAAAGAATTAGCAGCCAGAAAAGTTGTGGTTGTAACAGGTTTTCAAGGAATCACCGAAGCTGGTGACGTCACAACCCTCGGTCGGGGAGGGTCTGATACCTCAGCAGTCGCAATTGCAGCAAAGTTGGGCGTTCCGTGTGAAATTTACAGTGACGTAGTTGGGATTTATACCTGCGATCCCAAATTGCATCCCACGGCTAAAAAACTTGCTTACATTACATATGATGAAATTCTTGAAATGGCGGCGCTTGGAGCGAAAGTTCTTCATTCCCGTTCTGTGGAAATTGCGAAAAAATACGGTGTGGAGTTATATTGCGCTTCAACTTTTTCTGAAGAAAGGGGTACTTACGTGGTAAATGCACTTCCGGAATGGCTGGAACAGCCAGTGGTAACTGGGGCTACGATTGACGCTAACCAGATTAAAGTTACGTTGAATAATATTTCTTCTGACGTAGAGGTCATTTCAGGAGTTTTTAATTCAGTTGCTGAAAGAGGGCTGAATGTTGATATGATATCTATTGTTAACGTCAATGGCCATGGACACATCACTTTCACGGTTATTGGAGGAAATATTCAAATCCTCAGAAATGCTATCGAAAAAGCTTTAACTGGCTTTTCTGGCTGGGGAATCCACGAAGATGTGGATGTTGCCAAAGTTTCAGTGGTGGGCCTTGGAATGAGTGCCAGATCAGGAGTTGCTGCGCGTTTTTTTAATGTTATGAGGGAGGCAAAGGTAAAAATAATTGCAACCACCACATCAGAAATAAAGATTTCAGCGTTGGTACATAAATCCGATTCCGGAAAAGCTCTCAAAGCCTTGATAGATGAATTTAAGCTTTGATTACCAGCGAAAATTATGGAAATTGAAAAAAAGAAAGAACGTGGTTTTCTGATTTTAACGCTTTTTGTAGATATTAATGTTGAAAACTCCATTCTCTTGGACACTTACTTTCAACAAGCGATTGATGACAATGAAATGAACATTATTGTAAATTTTTCAAATATCTCTTATGTTGGAAGTTCAGGAATTGGTGTATTAGCACGAAGATTCAGGCAATTGAGAGAAAAGAATGGAACAGTTATTCTTGCTGGATGCAATGATTCAATAAGAAGAATTTTTGAGCTTATTAACTTTCAAAGTTTTTTCAAAATTTTCTCGAAATTGGAGGATGCCTTCTGATTGTTTCTTTGAGATTGTGGCATTGCGGAGAAAGTGCATGTTAATTGCTGGCTTGGGGAACCCTGGTGATGAATACAGAGAAACCAGGCACAATATTGGTTTTAAAGCACTGGATGCGTTGGCGAAACGCTTTAATTGCTCTTTCGAAAAGGGGCGACATAAGACTCTTTTTTCGGTTTTTCATTTTAAAGGTGAAAAACATATGTTGGTCAAACCAATGACTTTCATGAATCTCTCCGGGGATGCTATTATTCCTTTAATTGGAGAAACTGAAGTCTCTCCGAGTCAATTAATAGTTGTGGTTGATGACATTAATTTACCGATTGGGAGATGGAGATTGCGTTCCAGCGGTGGACACGGTGGACACAATGGTTTGAAGTCAATAATCGGTGGAATTGGTGAAGGGTTTTGGCGACTGAGAATTGGTGTTGGAATGCCGGAATGTGATTCAGGCTCATTAGCAAACTATGTTTTGGGGCCTTTGACTTCTGCGGAAAAAGAAATAATAGAAAGACAACTAAAAGACCTTTCCGAAATGGCCTGCATGATATTGGCTGGAATGGGGCAAAAAGCAATGGGACGGTTCAACGGGAAAGATTATTCTCCTTCTCCTGAACCGTCTCCTGGGCAACCTGAAGGTGTTGTACTAAAAAAAGTCTGAGCTTGCCTGTTAATTCGCTTTTATTTCATGGGAATGGATATTTACCATTTTCAATAAGTATTCGCGTATCAACTATTTCTGAAAAAGAATTAATTCCATAAAAAATTTCAGGCCAACAATGCGTGGTTACTTTTTGCGATTGCGATTATTTCCGATTCTTTTTTTGTGCAGCCAGGTATTCCTTTTTTAAATTTTCAACAAATTTGGGAAGTTGTTGATACAATTTTTTAGATTTTCGGGGTTTGACTTTGGAAATAGCATATCCGGCAATTAACGGAAGTGCGACAGTAGAATCAAGATAACACACCACTGTATCCGGAAGGCTGTCCGGTCTGACTTTTCCCCAGCTTACAGCTTCTGAAGGAGTGGCCCCTGAGAGACCGCCAGTATCCGGGCGGGCATCTGTAAACTGAATGAAATAATCGTGTCCTTCTTCCTTGATTCCAAGCACTTCTTGAATTTGAGGTTCGGTTTGAAGCATAAAGTTCTTAGGTGACCCACCGCCGCAAATGAAGACTGCGCTTTTGCCACCACTTCTTTTGGCGTTTAGTACAATGGCTGCTGTGTCGTTGACGTCACGATTCGGATCTAAAGACAATTTGGAACCAGTTAACGCTAATGCCGCAATATTCATTCCGATGGAGCTGTCCCCGGGACTGCTTGTAAAAACAGGTATTCCGGCTTCATAGGCAGCGCCCAATATACTGGCATCACCTAATTTTAACTTTTTTTCGAGTCCACGAATAAATTTTCCGATAAGAAAATGGAATTCAGCCGTTCCCATGGGTTTGTTGAAAACTTCTGATTTCATCGTTTCTCTATAGAAAAGATCGGTGTTCAAAAGTACCTTGTAATCGAAAACTACATCATAAATTCTTACTACGCCTTTCTTTCTTAAGTCAATGTCGTCAAAAAACGGTGAACCGGCGAATAACTCCTCTCCTATTCCAAAATGGGTATCATGGTACAAGTTGGCTCCGGTGGAAACAATCCAGTCAACAAATCCTGCTTTTATCATTGGAATGATCACTGATTTTCCCAGGCCCGCTGGAGTGAGTGCTCCAGCGAGGCTCATTCCAATGGTGACATCAGGTTGGAGCATCTTTTCGGAATACAGACGACAGGCTTCTCTAAGCCTTCCTGCGTTGTAAGCCATGAAAGTACTATCGATAATCTCAGTTAATTTTTGGTTTTTTTCAATGGGCGAGGGATCAATTTTTGTCCCAGTAAGATATGGATTCTGCATCGTTTTTTTTGTTTTCACGTTTTTCTCCTTACAATTATTTTTGTTTGATTACACTGGGTGACTCTTAAGTTTAATCTTCACTTTTTCCAACAATTATTATTACCTTTTCAACAATTGCCCTTACGTTTTTTGCTGTTACTATGACATATGGCATTTTTCCACCGGAAAAGGCTTTGTCAAGGTTGTTTTCAATGACCTTATGGATTTCATTCTTCAATCCACTCAAATGAGGAAAAATTTGAAGAAGGGGTTTTCCCCTGGCATTGTCAAAGGAAACTCCTGGGGGAAGCTTTTCAGATGCCTGGCGGTTAAAATGAAGAAGCATCCCATCACGATCTTGAAAGAAAACTTCCTCTGAAATATGTTCGACAATATCAAAAGCATTTGTTTCTGCTTCGACTACTTTTTCCAGTAAACGTGCGTTCATAATCGCAATTCCCGCGAGAACGGAAAAATTTTTCAGGAGTTGAAGGTCATCTTTGTCGAAAGTACCGTTTTTCTTATTTACAAGTTGGAATACGCCTATTAATTCATCTTTAATGATTAAGGAATGAGTAATAATATTGCGGGTTTTGAATTTGCTTGAAGCATCAATTGAGCGATTGAATTTCAATTCAGGATGAATTTGGGAAAGATTGGTATAAGCATCTGGGATTATCAAACTTGTTCTATTAAATGCGGTAAAGCCTGCAATAGAGGTATTATCTATGTTAAGAATGATTTCTTCCACATGGTCACTAAAAATAACATGGGAAATCATTAACTTTTCAATGGGGTCAACCAGATACAAGGTTGCGCCTTCTACACTGATTATTTCCTGTACACTCGAAACCAGTTTGCTCAAAACCTCGTTAATATCAAAAGTTGTAAGAAGCCCAGCGGCCAGCGATATGACTCTTTCAAGGCTATCAATTTTTTTCTGAAGATCCATTTTTTATCCTCCAAAATAGACACAATTAAGAATTTTGGCGAAAAACTGTTTCCAAACAGGCTATCATTTTTTCCACCATTTTTTCCCTGGTAAATTCATTTAAAACAATTTTTCGATTTATTAAAGCTTTTTCGGTTAATGACTCATGCATGGTTAAAGATGTTCTAAGCGCTGAAATCAGGGAATTCAAATTTCCTGGGACAAAATAAGTATTAGCGCCACTTCTTTCCAAAATTTTTCGTCCTTCTCCTTCAATACCATATATCACTGGTTTTCCAGCAGCTAGGTAATCAAAAACTTTAGAGGGGATTGTTTTTGTCATAGTTTCATCAGGCTTTAACTGAAGAAAAAGAAAATCAGAAGCGTTCATTAGGGAAATTGCAGCTTCCTTTTCAACTGGATTGTGAATTACGAAATTTCGGGTGTCACCAGTTTCGCGTTTGTCTCGGAGTAACTTTCCTTCTGCCCCGTCACCAAAGATATGGAACATGAAATTAGTATCGTGTTCATCCTGAAATAATTTCGCGGCGTCCAGTAATAATTCAAGATTTTGGCAGAAGCCATAGTTTCCAATATATACAACGTTCAAGCAGTCCTTTTTAAATAAATCGCTTCCAGACTGGCCTGATAGTAAGTTATCATTCAAGAGGTTTTTTGGAAATCCATTGTAAATAACGGAAATTTTCTGGGAGTTTGTACACTGTGCGATTTCTTTTGCCATTGGATTCGCAACGCAGGTAATCAGGTCAGCCTTTTGGTACAATTTTTTTTCTATTACTTTTGCGATTTTATAGGCAATCCCGTTACGATTCAATTGGCCGATTGTAACTGCCGAATCAGGCCACAAATCACGTATATCTAAAACAAGCGGACACCTTTTTCTTTGAGAAATAAAAAAACCGGCGATGGCCACAAACAGCGGGGGACTGGTACAAATCACAGCGTCGAAGGAATCTGTTAATCTTTCACTTTGAATCATGGAATAGAACATAAATGAAGAGTAGTGAAGTATAAAATTTAATTTGGTTCTGTTTTCAATGGGAAAAATAGGGGTTCGGTAAACTTGTACTTTTCCGGAGTCAAGACTTTTGGACGTGGTTTTTTCGGCCCATCCACGATGAGGGATTGCTGTTATCACTGTGACATCATATCCGAATTCTGCTATCAATTCAGCTGTTTCCTTGATTCTGAAAGCTGCAGCAGTAATATCAGGCCAATAGTATTGAGAAATAATTAGGATTTTTTTTGTTTTACTCATAATCCTTTAGCTGGTACATCTTCAAAGACGATTTCAAATTCAATAAATTCCTTTTCACCCAATTTTTCAATAGAAAAAAATTTCAATCCAGAATTTCTAATTCCTTTGCCGAATTTGGGATAATACACTGAATCAAAAATTTCAGATGACGCGTTAAAGACTATACTAATTTTCTTCTCAATTCCAGAAAAAATTGAAACACTTTTTTTATCATTGGAAAAAATGATAGAGGATCCAGGATATAAATGTAGAATTGAAATGAATTGGCCATTTGACTTTCTTTCTAATAGTTCATCTGAAATTTTAATTCTCTTATTGAAAAAAATTATCTTTCTTTGAAAGATGTTCATGTTCTGATCTTCTATTTTGCAACAAAAACTCACTTTTCCATCAATTTTTTCTTCGGAATATTCTCTGAGAAGCAATCGGGCCTTTTTTCCCATTCGAAATTCTCCCCAGGCATCTGATTGCTCAGTGCCTTCAATGAATGGTACATTGTGCGCCAGTGTGCTTCTGCAAAATTTTCTAATTTCAGGGGTTTGATAAGAACCGCACCCGGAATCTACAATCAGTCTTTCTTTATGGACGGAAAGCTCAAAAGAAAGTAAATCACAATGAGAGTGTCCAGGTTGATGAGAAGGGCCGGCTTCTCCTGAATTGACTGCAAAATAATGCCCGGATTCCCAATTTATCGTGAAAAATCCTGAGTCAGGAAAAAAATGATAATTCATTGTTTCGTTAAGGCCGGATTTTGGGAAAAGTGAATTATTTTCAGCGAAGGACTTATTTGAAAAGGAAATCGGTTTATCGGCTCCTGGAAAGGCATTCAAGGCTGAATCTCCAAATAGACATGGGAAGCCGTCTGGATGGGAGAGTGCCAGAAGCCAGTCAAACATCTTCTTATGGGTTGTTTTGGCCATTAAATGAAGGTTTTCAGACTTGGGAAAGAGAAGAGCTTCGTCGATTATTTCTGCAATGTCTTCCATCATTAGTTTATGGTATATTGGATTCCGCTCCTCGTGCCCACCATCTGGTAAAATTTGTCTCGTAAGTTCTATCAAAAGCCTATTCTCAGAATAGGATCTCAACTTTTTAAAAAATTTTTCCTGACTTTCCAGGAGGTTAAAACTTCTTCTGAATTCGGCTGTTGGATTTTCTGGTTCCGAAGTTGAGAAAATTTGGCTTGCCGAAAAACGCAGAAAAAATCCAGAGATTCGAAACAATGCTTTTAGATTTGCGAAAAGATGATTGGCCTGTAGATGATCCTCTATGTCAAGCCTAAGTCTTCTTGCTTGGTAGATCATACTCTCGATTATCAGTTCAAAATAAGCGGCAAATTTCTGAAGTTGCTTTTCATTCTTTTCGATCCAGAAAATCCATCGGCATAGGCGCCGGGAAACTGGGTAGGGTTCCCATGTTTCAGATAAATCATCAGGGTTCTTTTCAATCCAATCCAAAAAAAGAAAAAGTTGATCGGAAAAGCTTTCTATTGAACTGTCCGAAAGGAAATCAAAATAATTCAATTGGTAGCGCCATAGCTTTTCATTCCTGGCATCAGTCCAGGAAATTAAATTCTTTTTATATTCTATATTTCGATCAAGAAAAGAAAATTGAAAATTTCCGTCAGACAAATTCAGGTTAGTTTTTAATAACTCGGCTTGCCGGGAAATATCTTTAAAAGGACCCAATTGCCAGAATTTTCTCTTAATAAAATAAAAAAAACGGCTATAAATTTGTACAGGTTTTAAAGGAGAAAGCGTATAAAAATATCGTTGAATTTTTTGGAACATTGTTTCTCTTAATAATACGGGTGGATGGAAAAAAAATCAAAAAAATTTAAATCCCCAGCAATAGTGGTTAAGTTTCGTTGAAATTATCTAAAATTCAGAAACACTGCAGAAACGCAATTCTCCAGAATCACCAAATTCGATAATTTTGTAAAAACCTCATTTCAAAAGAAATATAAAATATCTGAAAAAAAAGATAGTTAAATGAAAATTAATTATGGTAATTTAAAAAAAAAGAAGTTTTTAGCCGATAACATTGGCAATGTATGTTCTAAAAGTAAAACTTTGGCTATTTTGTGCTAATAAACTTGAGGTAAACTTTAATGGCGTCTGAAATCCAATCCTCTGTTTCCTCCGGGAAATCTCTTTTCCAGGATACGGAATCCTGGAGAGAATTTGAGGAAAGCGCAGTAGCAAAAATTTTTGAGGATATCAAACCTGGAAAGAATATCAGAGTTTGGATTCCTTCCTGTGGAACCGGGGAAGATGCCTATTCTGCTGCGATTCTGTTGAGTGAAACTGCGCAAACTCACCCTACCCAAGGTTTGAGGTTTCAGGTATTAGCGACAGATTCAGATTTAAATTCAATTCAAATCGCCCGAAAAGGAACTTTTCCAAAAACGATCAATCAGGTAATGTCTTCAGAAAGAATAGATCAATGTTTTATCGATGAGGTTGAATTTTACCGTATTAAGCCTGAAATTTCAGTTAATCTCCGATTTTCCCGACAGAATTTTCTCCTAGATCCTCCGTTCATGGACCTCGATTTGATTATTTTCCGAGATGCTCTTAGGAAAATGAAAAGTGAAGATCAAAAAGCCGCAGTTTCTATCTTAGCCTTTTCATTGAAACCTGACGGGTTTTTATTTATATCGAAGACTGAGAAACTTCCGGAAAATGCTGGTTTTAAGAATTTCGCCGGAAAAACTTCTATTTACACAGTGGATCCCGGTGCAGAGAAGCAGTTTTCTTTTTCGGGTATTATTAGCCTCAGAGCGAAGGAAGGGGTATCCGAAAAAATAATCGAAGGTCTCGAAGGGGAAGTGAAAAGCAAGGAAGAAGAGATTCTCCTTATCAGGGAAGAAAATAAAATACTCAGAGACGACGTTTTACTAGCTCAGGAAAAAAGTCTTTTTTTCTGGGAAATATTTCAACAATTAAAAAATCAAAAAGGTGAAGGGAATGGAGAAGAGGTAAATAGTTTACGAGAGAACCTTGAACGTCGAAATCTTCAAATTGCTGAGTATGAGAAAAAAATCAGTGAGCTTGAGAGCAAAAACCATGAGCTGGCCAGCAGAAAAATTGAGCCAGAGCAAAAAAAATTGGTTGAGCTCGATCCTGGGCAAAAACAGAAACTAGAGAAACTGATTTCTGAATTTACATCAGCAATTTTGGCGACCAGACCGGAGCAGCTTGAAGCTGGAATTCAAAAAATCCTTAAGGATATTGGAACTTCCCTAAAAGCAGAGCGTGGTTATGTGTTTCAGTTTCATCCATTTGACCTACTAATGGACTGTACACTTGAATGGTGTGCTGAGGGAATTTCTTACGAAGCAAATCTTCTGAAGAGGCTTTCCCCTAACAAAATTCTTTGGTCAATCAATAAACTCAAAAAATTTGAAAATGTTGTTGTACACAAAATTATGGGTTTACCTCCTGAAGCTGCTCTTGATCGTTCGGAGTTTGGTAAAAGGCAGGTGAAATCATATTTCCTGGTCCCTATGATTTGCGATGGGGGATTAGTTGGTTTTACTGGATTTGAAACCATAAATAACGAAGTGGACTGGACAGAAGAAGGTGTCAGGCTTCTTAGAATTGTAGCTCCTTTCATTGCAGGAGCTCTTTTGAGAAGAAAAGCAGAATATTCGCTTCAGTCTACTGAAAAACTGTTTAAACAGGTTATTGAATTTCTTCCCGATCAGTTTTTTATAAAGAATCAAAAAGGGGAAACCCTTTTTGCCAATAAAACATATTTTGATTCAGCCAGAAGTCGGGATGATTATGACGAGAAACGCGGTGGGTTCAATCTTCTGCCCTGGAAGGCACAACCGTTTTTTGATTTTAAGGCTGGAACTGGTGAAATTCCGAAAAGCTCGCCACCAAAACAGTTGCCTGAAAAAGTAATTACCGATGCGCTAGGGAAAAAGAAAGTTTTTCAGACTTCAGTCACTCCCGTCTCAGTGGGGGGAATTGAAGGACTTTGTTTGATGGGCATAAATAGCGAAATTACTGCGCTCAGAGGTTTTGAGGAGAAAGCTAAAAAGCTCGAAGAAATTTTGAAAACCAAAGGGATCGCTCCGGATACAAAATCTACAGGAGTGGTGGCTAAATCCAAAGAAGGGGAGGCCGCAAGAGAATCTCAGGAAAGCCAATTCGAACTTTTTGAAAAAGTGGGAAGGGAAATTAGGACTCCAATCGATGGAATTCATGGACTTGTTGATCTGCTTCAGAAATCGCAACTTACCAAAGAGCAAAGCGAACATCTGGAGTCAATAAAATCCAATGTTACAAATGCAATGATGTATTTAAGAAATCTGTTGGATTTTTCAAAAATAATTAGTGGGAAAATTGAATTTGAAAAAGCAAATATTGATTTTCGGACCATGATTGAGGAAGTAAATGACCTTCTTGCAATAAAAGCTTTTGAAAAAGACGTTGAATTCATTTCTCTGATTGAAAAAGATGTTCCGATAAAAATAAAATCCGATGCCTCTTCAGTAAAGCAGATACTGATAAATTTGATTCATAACGCAATAAAATTCACTTCCAAGGGGGAAATCCGCCTGGAAGTTTCAATGGATCAAATGGATCCTACCAAAAAATCCCTGCGTTTTGAAGTAATCGATACTGGTTCTGGCATGGATACAATGACTCTCGAGAAAGTCTTTTCGAACACCCCATGGGACCCGGAAAAAAGTAGTGAAGGAATTACTGATTCAGGGTTGGGCCTTTTGATTTCCCGACGACTGGTTGATCTTTTTGGCGGAAAACTTTCAGTTGAGAGCCAACAGGGAGTTGGTACTACCGTTTGGTTTACACTTCCCTTTGATAGAGCGGCTGGCGAATCTGCAGATTTAAGTAAGAAAGCAAGACATTTCAAGGAAAAGAAAATAATCATTGTCGACCACAATGAAAAGCGGGGACTTTCGGTTAAGGCTGCCCTGGAAATGTGGAAATGCAAAGCCGAGTTTGCACCTAACGCTTTTTCTGCAATGCAAAAAATGCGAGAGGCAGTTGGGAATGCTGATCCATTCCAAATGGTTATGATTGAATCCACCCTGACTGTGGTTGGAGTTGACGCTCTTGCAAGAAAAATTAAAGATGATGCTTTGCTCAAGGATTTTCCTGAATCAATCCTGGTAAAGATGGTTTCACCTAATATTACTGAAAATCTGGAAAACCTTGAAAAGGTTGGTTTTTCTGCTTTTTTAAAGAAGCCGGTAAAAATGAGTCTGTTTTTTGACACTCTTTCCGCAATCTTTTCTTTGAAACAGAGAAACGGAACAGTAGATTTAAGGTCTGTTATTTCAATGGTTTCAGAAAAATCCTTCTCCAGGAAATTGAAAATTTTGTTGGCGGAGCATGATACCACCCAGCAAACGGTTATAAAAAGCCTCCTGAAGGATTATGAATACAAAATTGACGTTGTTCCAAACGGCCAGGATGTAATTTTATTATTGTCCAAAAATGAATACGACGTTGTTTTGATGGAATCCGATATGCCGAAAATGGATGGTTATACGGCTGCCAAAACAATTCGTGATTCTGGTTCAGCCGTCAAAAACCATGAGGTCACTCTCTTATGTATGGCGATGGATGATACTCCGGAAACCAAGAAAAAAGTTGCTGAATCAGGTATGAATGGTTTTATTGTCAAGCCGGTTGACACAAAAAAGCTTATGGATTCGATAGAGGACTCTTTTTCCAAGACCAAAGCAGCGCAAGTTATAAAGGAAATTACAGCCAAGACCGGTACACATGAGGCAGTCAAGATGCCAACTCTGGAAAGTTCGGTCCCTTATCCTTCTCCTCAGCAACCCTCGCATCTATCCCCTCAGGCTCCTGTTCAAGCCCCAACTCAACCCCAAGCTCAAGTTCAAACAGCTTCTGCGCCGGTAATTGTTCTTTTTAACCGTGAAGCTCTTTTGAAGCGACTTGGAGGAGATGAAAATTCCCTGAAAGAAATCATCAAAATGTTTCAGAAAATCTCAGGGATTCAAATAAATGTTCTTCGGGAAGCGGTAAGAAAAAAAGACCCCAAAATGGCAGAAAAAACCGCATCAATTATCCATGGTGCTTCCAATAACGCAGAAGCTGTTTCCATTAAAGAATACTCCGGGCAGATTGAAAAAGCGGTTAAAGAGGGCGACTTTGTTGCTGCTGGTATTTTGGTGGAAAAACTTCAGGAAGAATTTGTAAAATTCAAAGAGCTGGAAATAGTTTGAGGATTTTGTAGAAAACCGCGCAAACTATTCCGGCTAAGGTTAACAGAACCCAAATTGGAACGGAAAATTTCCGATCGAAATGAGTTTCAACGACAATATCTTCCCATTTACAATTTTTCAATTCATTCATATCTTGTTCCCTACTGCTGATTAATCATTAAGCTAAGAAATCTTCAGGTATGCAAAGGGGCTTTTCGATCCAAAAGCCGTTCAAACTGGTTTTTAATCAAATGCACCTTTTCAACCACATCCAGTAATCCTTTGCCACGAAGGGTTGCTGAGATTGCATCACTAAATACCAATTTCACTTTGGGATGGGAAGGAGGCAGATATCCGGGTGTACGATCATCTGCCAGAATCCAGTATAATAATTTGTCACAACAGGGAACAAAGCCTGTGAAGTCAGAGAAATCATCAAAAGCGCTGAGTTTGGGGACAATAATTTGAGGAACGTATTCAATTTGGTTGGAATGATTAAAATAAATTCGGTCATTTTCAGGAATGATCGGGGCAATCTTTAAATTGGAAAGCGAGGCTTTGAAACGAGATTTTCCAAATTGAGTTACGGCGATTTTTTCAGATAAAGAAAGCCATTTGATTAGTATTTCACGGACTTCCTGTGAATAGTTCAAAAGGGCCTTGCAAAAAATTTCATCCGTCTTCAGCTTGGGAAAAGTGTTTTCAAGGGCAACCAAAGGTGAATGATTAAAAAGGCAACCCAACATGAATCCAAGATCGTGGTTAAGGAAATGTCGTCTGGTGATTTGGGAAATCGCGGTTTCCGGATCCCATTGTAGCCGCTCACTTACCAGCCAATTGACTGCTTCGGTGGCAATTTTAAGCGCATCCGGAGATTTCCAAAGGTTTTCTTGTTCCGAAAATTCCCAGGGTTTGAATTGGCTTGGATAAGCGTTCTCAATGATCTTGTACAGGTTTTGGTTAAACAAATCCGGGAGCTTCCCGAGGCCGTGTTGATGGAAATCTTTATTGGTAATCCTTTTAGGAATTTCCTCTAAACGAATATTAAGAACCTTTTCAAGAAGCCAATGAGTTGCGGCGCTGGCCACTTCCAGCTTATCTTCTCTGAACCATAAAACAGACTCCTCTTCAGGAAACTGCCAGGGTTGAAAATAACCTGGAAAAACCGTTTGCATCATTTTAAATACAGACTTGTCAAACTGTTTGAACAACTCCTCCAATCCGTTTTCTTTGAAACCATCCGCGGAAAGTGCCATTGGAAGCTCGTTTTTCCCGCATCCTAATTTAACGGTCATAAACCATTCAATTGCTTCCTGCGCAAGTTTGTCAAGATTAGCTGATTTGAGCCATCTCTGCGCTTCCCCGAATTGCCAGGGTTTAAATTCGCCGGGTCGAGCTAATTGGATAAGCCCGAAGCGACCACCATCTATCCATTCATATAGAACATCGAGGCCGTGTTCCCTGCAAAAATCTTCCGAAAAGATTTCGGGAAGTTTGCTCGGTTTTCCTTCCAGATCGGGAATAGTTTTCAAAACATGTTCAACCATTATTTTGACAAAACGTTTGGCTAAACCGGGATTTTGAAAAATAAAAAGGGGAATTTTTCCTTGTTTTTCTCGAGTTTTTTGAACAAAATGTTCGATCTCATCGTCACTCATGTTTTCAGGATTTTTTCCCAATTTGCGGGAGAAATGCTCTATTTTTGGTTCAAGTCCCAGGAATTTTATACATTCTTGTACCTGGGAAAGATTAATATGAAAGCGACTCGCAAGTTCTTCTTCAGCAAAGAAAAAGAAATCTTCTTCAACTTTGGAAAGAATGGCCTTGAAAACTGGGTCATTGGGATCAATTATTCCAACTTGTCTTTGTGGTTGATTTTCGGGATAGCCATCTGGCGAAATTCCGGAAGAAATCTCAGAAGAAATTCTGGAAGTACTTTCTGAAAAATGTGTTGGAGTTTGAGAACGATTAAGTGAACCAGTAGAAATACTGTTCGAAGAAATCTCTTCATCAGGAGCGGTGTCGAAGAGAACTTCCTCAAGAGTTGTTATGCCTTCAAATGCCTTTAGAAGACCAAGTTCGCGCATTGTTTTCATTCCATTGAGGCGAGCGACTCTTTTAATTACAGTTTCTCCGTTGCCATCCATAATCACATCACGAACGGTTGGTCCAACCACCATGGTTTCATAGACACCAATTCGTCCAAACGCTCCACTCTGATTGCATTCCCGACAACCAATTCCTTTGAAAAATTTTTGGGCTGCAATTTTTGAAGCCGGAAGTTTTAAGCGTTGAATGGTTTTGTGAGAAGGGCGGTATTCAGTTTTGCAATGCGGACAAATTCTATGCAGGAGTTTTTGTCCAATAACTACTCTTAGAGCAGCGGTTACTAGATAAGCCGGAACTCCCATGTTGATTAACCGATTAACCGAACCTGGTGCATTATTGGTGTGAAGTGTTGAAAGGACTTTGTGCCCGGTAAGAGACGCTCTGAATGCGATATCAGCTGTGTCCAAATCCCGGATTTCCCCGACCAGAATGATGTCTGGATCTTGCCTAAGAGCTGCACGCAATCCTTCGGAAAAACCAAAATTGATTTTCTCGTTCGTCTGAACTTGCGTGATACCGTTTATCCTGTACTCAACGGGATCTTCGATCGTAAAAATATTGATTTCCGCTGAATTGAAATATTTGAGCATTCCAAAAAGGGTGGTTGTTTTTCCTGAGCCGGTGGGGCCAGTGACCAAAATCATGCCGTAGGGCTCATCCAAGACCTGTTTCATACGTTCCAAGTCGTCGGAAGGAATCCCAAGGTTATCAAGATCAAAAGCTGATTCACGCTGAAGAAGCCGAAGGACCGCTTTCTCACCTACCAAACTTGGAACTGTGCTGACACGAAAATCGACTTCCTTGTCTTCCATTTTTACTTTGAGGCGTCCATCTTGCGGAAGCCTTCTTTCTGCAATATCAAGATGCGCAAGAATTTTTATTCTACTGATAAGAGGTGCCAGCAAACTTTTTGGCCCGGTCATGGCGTCGTGGAGAATTCCATCAATTCTAAGTCTGATAAGAAGAATATCTTCCCGGGGTTCAACGTGAATATCGGATGCTCTTTTCAGGATGGCTTGTTTGAAAATAGCATTCAAAAATTGCACCACTGGTCCTTCTTCCGAAGTTTTTCTGGCAAGTTCTATTCCGTCTTCGCGGTCTACAAAATTTTCTTCACCGGCTACGGAAAAACCTTCCCAGGAATACCACTGTTTTACTGCAAGATCGAGTTGGCTTTTCGAGGCAATAACAATCTCCAGTTTTGATTGTGTCAGAAAAGCGATCATGTCGATAGCCATAATATCGAAGGGATCGGCCATCGCTACAACGAGTTTATTCCCGTTTCTTCGAAGAGGAATGGCTTTATACTGTTTTGCCTGATATTCTGGAATCATTGAAAGAATCTTGGCGTCAACTTTGATGCTTGTTAAATCTATAACCGAGACTCCCAGAAATTCAGCCCAAAGGTCAAGGATTTCTTTCTCAGTTAAAAATCCGAGGCGTACAAGAATGTCTTCGAGACGTTCCAGTGTTTGTGCCTGAATGTTTTTCGCTTTTTCAAGCTGTTCTTCAGACAACAACTTTTTATCAAGCATCAACTGGTCTATTGATTTTTTTCCGGCCTGAACGCTCATTTTCCCTCCAGGAATTTTTTCTTTTTAGTTATTAATTTGATGGCCGCATTTTCGGCCGGCCATCGCCAGGATAAGCTGGGTTTCATACCGTAGTTTGTGCCATTCCCAGCATCGGCCATCAAACGGATGAAGCTGACATCCCAGGGGGCAGCTTATCCTGGCGTTAGAAGCTGTCGAAAAATCTCGGTATATTTTATTCGGTACAAAGCGGCTCGCTTCTGGTGCGAGAAATTGCTGCGAAAAATTGGGTGGGTACATTGAAATGTGCAAATTAGGGCATTTTTCGACAAACTCGTTAAACCTTTGGGCGCTCATTCGACTTCAACTCGTACACTTCTTCGTTCCAATGTCTCACCAATGGTTTTGTATTGTGGAAAAGCATAAAATCTGATAGTAACATGCCCAGTTCGAAGTCCTTTGAACCGAATAATTCGTTCTTTTTCGGTAGAATCTGAACTTACTTCTTCTATACGATTATCGTTGTAGTCATATTCAGTTTTCCAAATCACCTCACCAGACTTAATAACCCGAGGAAGGGAAATTTCAAAAGTTTGAAATAAATTTATCTTTATTGTCTTTATTTCGCTTTGAATAGGGGGCAACAATCTTATATCGGCCAGATTTGAAACCAAAGGCCTCGGGGAGCATTTAAGTGTTCCTTGAATTCTGTAAATCCCGGTTGGAAGGGGATTCCCGAGGCGGTCAATTGTTGTCCATTTCATTATCTGGGTCAATGGAGTTTCGGGGGAAAGGGGTATTGAATGAGGTGATTCGAGCCAGGAAAGATTGTTGGCCCAACGCCAGATTTCTGTTCCATCATGAAACACTGACATATCCCATCTTTGCCCGGTTGAGAAGTCAATATTAATCGATTTGTCGGTCCTGTTGCGAACTTTGATAACAAATGTTGCCTCTTTTCCCGAGACAATCTCATTCTCTTTTGGAATAATGCTTATTTCCACATCAGAAGGGTTAATATATTCCCATTTTCTCCAGGCAAGAGAAGGATCAGTTAAAAAAAAGCAAAACAACAAAAAAAAGAAAATTCTTACTATTTCTTTCATAGGAGTTTTCCAGAATTTTGGCATTTTCAATGGACATTGATAAAGGGATAATATAACAATTTTGACATTTAAGCAAAAATTGACTTCCTGAGGATGATCTCCAAACTTGCTATTTTGAGGTAATCGATTTATTATTCAATACGGCGAGTTTACCACTGAAAGGCGGCATAATCCAATGTTTAAAGCTGTTCGATCTATTTTTTGGAAATTTCGAAAACCAGCATTTTATCCCTTTTTATTGTCTATTTTTTTAGGGGTAGTTTTTTCCCAGAACCTTCTGGCTTGGTCATTTCACACTCATCGGAAACTTGCCTCTGATGCTTTAAATAGAATGCCCGAATCATTTCAAAAACGTTTTGGACAATTCAAGGATGATTTATTAAGAGGCGCCACTGATCCTGATAGAGTTTTAAAGGATTTCCAAAATCATGTTTACCATATCAGAGGATCGGGACATCGTCTGGAAGCTACAGCACGGATGAGCGAAGTGTTTTCCTTGATTTCCGAAAAAATTGCAAAAGGCGCTCCAGATAAGGAGATTGCTTATTGGCTTGGAATTATTTCTCATTATGTGGCTGATATAAATGTTCCACTTCATACTGCTGGTGCTGAGAGTGATCCAAACGAAGACGAATATCACGCCGCTTTCGAAAAGGAAGTTGAAAATCATCTCTCGATTATTCCGATTGCAACAATAACGATAGAGCCGGTAACCGATCCGGCGATGCGGCTTCGGGAGATGGCCCTTGCTGCTAATGCTCATTATTTTGAAATTGGTGTTGCATATCGCACAGGCAATCGATTTTTTGATGTTAAAGATATGGTAGTGAAACAGTACAATTCTGCATTGAAAAACATTATTGACTATTGGGTTGGAGCATTTAATCAAAGCGGAAAAAAAATCGAAAGTATGCCACAGATTGTTTTTTTGGTGGAAAATTT
Organism: Candidatus Rifleibacteriota bacterium; assembly: GCA_015233565.1. Classification (GTDB taxonomy): domain Bacteria; phylum Muiribacteriota; class Ozemobacteria; order Ozemobacterales; family Ozemobacteraceae; genus JADFXM01. The sequence continues at coordinate 109,881 of JADFXM010000018.1, read as the reverse complement.
AGCTCCCTTAAAATCTGCTTCATCATCTCAACCTGTCGGAAATGATTCTTTTGGAAAAATTAATTTGAACTCTGCGTCAGTTCAAGAATTGATGACTATTCCCGGAGTGGGAGAAAAAAAAGCAAAGCTTATTCTTCAAGCAAGACCTTTTAGGAGCATATATGATTTAGCGAGAGTCAAAGGATTCGGTGTGAAAAGTGTTGATAGAATCGGACATTTGCTTACGACAGAGAATACTAAAGAACTTGGGAATGTTTATGGTTCATCCACGCCAGCAATTGGGAAGCAATAGAAAAAGTAAAAATTGTTGAAAAATGGTTATTTTATATTAAAACAGGAAGGAAGAATTAAAAAAAACAAAAATTTCGCGAAATTTCATAAACAATTCAATGAAAAAAAATATTTAAATGGGACGATATAATTTAAGAGGAGGTGAATTATCGAAAAAACACAAGTAAGAAAAAATTAAAAAACATTTAAAACTTTTTTATTTAAAAAATTAATTTCATGTCAATCGCAAGGATGCGGCTGACAAAAAAAGATTCACGGAGGAATCGAAAATGAGAATTAATCAAAATGTTCTATCTATTCAGACGGCTTCTACACTTTCTCAGACACAGGACCGACTTTCAAAATCGATCCAAAAACTAAGTTCCGGTTTAAGAATCAATTCTGCAGCTGATGATGCCGCAGGACTGGCAATCAGCGAAAAACTCAGAACGCAGATTAGAGGCCTTACACAGGCCACTTCAAATGCCCAAGATGGCATCTCGATGATTCAAACGACTGAAGGGGCGCTTAACGAAACCACCAGCATCCTTCAACGGATGAGAGAGTTAGCTGTTCAAGCTACCAACGATACTCTTACTACAACTGACAGATCTGAAATTCAGAATGAAGTAAATCAGCTTCGGGACGATATAAACCGAATTTCGAGAAACACAGAGTTTAATACAAAGAAACTACTCGACGGAAGTCAAACAGCTCTTCTTACCAGTTCCTCAAATTTTGCGCGGGGAATAGTAACAGGGCCAACAAAAAATCCCGGTGGCGATTACGGAGTTAGCGTAGTCCTTCAAGAGGGTGGAACCAGTCAAATGGTTCGATCGCAAACTTTCACTCTTGTTCCCAATTCCGGTGACCCCACCACGCTTGCAAAAGGAAGCACACAACTTCGGGATATTCAGCAATTCTATGATACAAATGGAGTGTTCGTGCTTCAAAACCCAATGGATATTACTCTTACTGGCAATGGTAATTCCACAACTTTCACTATTGATGGACATATGACCCTAGATCAATTGTCACTTCAATTTCAAAATTCCATTGTAGGTTCTTCAGGTCTTGGAATCAAGGGAAGCCAGTCTATGGTTGTTTCAACAGCTCTTACAACGGCTGTAAGTGATGGAGGATATCTACAAATAACGTCTGGACAAGTGGGAAAAGATGGAGAAATTGGAATATTAGGTGACCAGCCGGTTTTGAATGCGCTGGGTATTACAACTGTTCGAAAAAGTGTTAACAATCAGTATAACGTGACTTTAAAAAACCCCGATGGTTCAACCAATGTGGTTAATACTGATACGAATAGAGCTTCCGGCTTACTTGCAGGAATAGATGTGTCATTTAAGTCACAGGCGGCCCAAATTGCGGGGACAAGTGGTGTTGTTGACGGCGTGGTGATAAGCTCGTCAGTGAGTTCAACCTTTTCAGTAAAAATTGCCGGGAGCACTGCTGGAAAAATAAGTTTCAATCTGAATAGTGGCAGCGGTTACTGGACTTTGGATGGTTTGAATAGATTCTTCAATGAGAAAATTCAGTCTGCGGCCTCTACTAATGATGTTTACGTTGGCCTTCATTCGGAAATTAGTAACAATGAAATTCGATTCGTTTACACTCCCACGGGAAATCAGGTCTCAAATGGAACTACTCTGGTGTTAAGCGTAAATGATGCTTTCAATGCTCTGGGATTGAATGAAGGGATCTACAGTGGGGAATTCGAAACAACAAAACGCCAGGACAAAACCGTTAAAGTTGTTTCCAAGTTACAAACCGCCCTATTTTCAGTTGCTGGTTTCTCTCGAATGGAAGTAAATTTGCATATTAACGACGGGGATGCCGGTGGGTTGCAGAATATTACAATTTCTGCGATGTCGGACGTATACGACACTTCCGGAAAAGTTGCGTCAGCTGTTGCTGATGCGGTTCTCTTTTCCCAATTTCAAGCTTCGATTAATTCCCAATTTGTTTTGCATAATCAAGAAATCAGAGTTGATGAAAACAATGGGGCATTAGCCTTTACTTCACTAAGAGTCGGCCGAGATACTACAAATACAGCCAATCAGAGTTTCATTGAGGTTAGCTATTTGGGCGATTTTTCAGGAAATCCCGGAAATGATGTCACTTCGGTATTTAACAAATGGGGAATGGGCGTATACTCTGGTGCAAGCACAGTAGCTTGGGGAATGGGCGACACTAATTTCCGATTGCATGTCGTGGATACTGATCCCCAATTTCAGATTGGTGCACAGCAAGGTGAATCGATGAAGATAGAGATTTCCGAGATGAGCGCCGAAGCACTCGGGGTCAACAGCCTTAATATGACAACCACCGATGGGGCAAATCGTGCCTTAAGTCAGATCAGCAATGCCATCGACAAGGTGTCCAGTGAAAGATCAAAATTGGGAGCATTCCAAAACAGGCTTGAATATGCAATGGACAATCTTAAAACGACCACCAGCAATCTTACTGCCTCCGAATCAAGGATCAGGGATGTCGACATTTCTTCGGAAATGATCGAATTTACGAGAGATCAGATTGTTTCTCAGGCTGGTACTGCTATGTTAGCTCAGGCGAATAGTGTTCCACAGTCAGTAATGCAACTATTAAAATAGTCTGAAATCTTAGGAAAGTGAAGGAAAAACATGCCTCCATAATATTTAATACTTCAGGGAAAAAGCCCCTCCACTATTGAAATATAGAAAAATGACGAAAACTGCTAAAAAGAAGATATTGTAATTCGATTTCTTCTAAATTTTGTGAATAAATTGTCTAAATCGCTAATTTTAGTGATTTTTCGCCATAACTGAAGTCTTACTATAAACCGATAATAGATGTGGGGGAATTCTAATTTTTTTTTTCTCTTGTCGGCAAAAGGATTTGCCGATTTGCCTTGAGATTCAAGGAGGAATCTTATGCGAATCAATCAGAATGTTCTATCCATTCAAACAGAGTCTACTCTTTCTCAGACTCAAGATCGACTTTCAAAATCGATCCAAAAACTCAGTTCCGGTTTGAGAATCAATTCCGCTTCAGATGATGCTGCGGGCTTGGCTATCAGCGAAAAACTTAGAAGACAGATCAACGGCCTCAATAAGGCGACCTTAAACGCTCAAGATGGTATTTCGATGCTTCAGACAGCTGAAGGGTCGCTAAATGAGTCCACCAGCATTCTACAGCGAATGCGCGAACTTGCGGTTCAGGGAGCCAATGATACTCTAACGAGTACAGACCGTTCTGAAATACAAAAAGAAGTAAATCAGCTCCGGGATGATTTGAACCGAATTTCCCAAAACACCGAATTCAACACCAAAAAACTTCTTGATGGAAGCCAGACGGCTCTTTTTAGCGCTTCTTCAAGTAAAGTAAAAGGTATTATTACAGGTGACGCAGGTGTTATGGGAGGGGATTACAACGTCAGTATTGCCCTGATTCAGGGTGGTATGAGCCAGATGCAGAAATCTCAAACTTTCACTTTGAAGGATGGCTCGGGTACTCTTGCAAAGGGTGCCACCTCCCTAAAGGATATAACTCAGTTCTACGACTCAAATGGAGTTTTCACTCTTTCAGATCCTCAAACTTTAACGCTCCAGGGGGGAGGAAAAACCACCTCTTTCCAAATTGATGCAAATACGACACTTGATCAACTTGTTAATGCATTTGGAACCGCTATTGGCGGAACGAACGGTTTAGACATCGGAAATTCCCAGGCTATGGTAATAGGGACCGCCAACACTTCTATTTCCGGTGACGGGGGTTATTTTGAGTTAGTTTCAGGAAAAAATGGAGCAGATGGAGAGATTTCCGTACTAGGGAATCAGAACGTGCTCGATGCAATGGGCATTTCCACGGTTAGAGAAAGTGCAGAGAATGTTTACAACGTAGCTCTCAAAGATGGAAAAGGTAATTCCATAAGCAAAAATGTTGATACTAATAGGGTGAGCGGTTTGCTTGGAGGGGTGGACATAAAATTTAATTCCCAGGCAGGCCAGATTTCCGGTACCAAAGGAGTTGAAACGGGAGTTTACGTTTCAGCAGCAGCAGCAGCAAGTTTCAAAATTAGAATCGGGGAAGGTGGAATTGTCACAGTTTCCTTTGATTTTGGAAATGGAGCTGGCGGAGTAGGCAATGGATCTGGTTACTGGACGATGGCCGGGTTAGCGAATTATTTTAACCAATCACTAGTGGTTTCAGCCTCTCAAGCTGTTTCCCCGGATTATGCTCAAATGATCCAAGGACTCAGGGCAGATGTTGTAAACGATGAAATCAAATTTTCATACACTCCAACAGGTTCTCAAGCAACCAATGGATCCACGCTGGTTGTGTCGGTTAGTGATGCCTTCAACGTTTTGGGGCTTACGGAAGGCGTTTTCGCAGGTTCGTTTGAAACTAATAAGAGAGAAGATAAGACTGCTTTAGTTATCTCCAAGGTTCATACTGCATTGTTTAATACTGTAACGGGTAGTCCAACTTCTGTGGCTATAAATATTTCCGACGGCACAAACAATACTGATGTTGCAATAACGGCAATTGCAGATGTGTATGATTCATCTGGTGCTACAATGAACGTTGTTTCCGATGGAGTCCTCTTTTCTTCCTTTCAGGCATCGGTTAATTCGCAGTTATCTAAAGGTTCCGTCGCGGTTCGCCTTGATGAAGCCAATGGAGCGATGACGTTTACTTCACTACGGGTCGGAAGAGACAACACCAACACTGCAAACTTAAGTTACGTTAAAATTGACAATGCGAATGATATTGAAGGGTCAGTTCTCAGGCAATTCGGCTTCGGTGTCTATTCCGGTGCAGCTACTGCTGTTCAGGGTAGCGGTGATACGAACTTCAAAATACATCTTGTTTCTGTTGACCCCCAATTTCAGATTGGTGCTGACGAAGGTCAGAAAATGAACGTTGCGATAGGTGACATGAGTTCTGAAGCACTTGGGGTGGATAATCTCAATTTGACAACGATCAAAGGTGCAAATGCTGCTTTGGCAAAGATCAATCAAGCGATAGACAAGGTTTCTTCTGAGCGTTCGAAACTGGGTGCCTATGAAAACCGTCTTACAAGTGCGATTGACAATCTGAAGAATACTTCAAGTAATTTGACTGCAGCAGAGTCAAGAATCAGAGATGTTGACATCGCTCAGGAAATGATCGAATTCACGCGTAATCAGATTGTTTCTCAGGCAGGTACTGCAATGTTAGCTCAGGCAAATACTGTTCCTCAGTCTGTAATGCAATTGCTGAAATAATAGCGGTAGAACAATTCCATTAGATTTGTAGGTTGTGCTTTCGGGTGAATTAGACGCTGTTTGTCATAGTTTGCCAATGAGCAAATGCGTGGTGTCATTTTTTGTAGAACGATGGATTTCTGTTTTGCATTTACTCAATTTAGGATTGCTTGGTTTTCCAGGTGCTGTTCGGTCTTGTTCAACATGAAAACGAGAAAAGAAGGAGTTTAATGATACTCAAAAAATTATTGTTATGACTGCCCTTTAATCCATTGAAACAAAAATTTGCGGATTTTGTGGAAATTGCATGGATCAGGTTTTAACACTATGCGCAAAGGTTATGTTTGAAAAAATGATGAAAAACTGATCGAAAGGGAAATTATACCTAATCAAAGAACTATTTGAAAAAGCTATCATCTTAAAAACGAGGATGAATTGGTTGTCCATTTTACCTCGAATATTGAATTGATAGTAAAAAAAGCCGCTCTAGGAGGTAAGGAAAAAAGAATGGGAATAGTTAATTTTTCACCTTAACGGTCAACTTGTTCCAAGCTAGGGTTGAAATGGGGGAATTTTGGAATTTTTCTTGTCGGCAAAAGGATTTGCCGATTTGCTGAAAGATTCAAGGAGGAATCTTTATGCGTATAAATCAGAATGTACTATCCATTCAAACAGAGTCGACCCTATCTCAGACGCAAGATCGACTTTCCAAATCGATCCAAAAACTGAGTTCGGGGATGAGAATCAATTCTGCTGCAGACGATGCAGCTGGATTAGCGATTAGTGAAAAACTTAGGAGACAGATTAATGGCTTAAACAAGGCTACCTTAAATGCTCAAGATGGCATTTCTATGCTTCAAACAGCAGAAGGGTCGCTTAATGAATCCACAAGCATTTTGCAGAGAATGCGCGAACTTGCGGTTCAGGGAACTAACGACACACTTACAAGTACTGACCGCGGTGAAATTCAAAAGGAAGTAAATCAACTCCGTGATGATTTGAACCGTATTTCCCAAAACACCGAATTTAACACAAAAAAACTTCTTGATGGAAGTCAGACAGCAATAATTTCATCATCTTCCAGTAAAGTTAAAGGCATCATTACAGGTGAATCTGCGGTTCATGCAGGTGACTATAATGTCAGCATAGCTCTTGTTAAGGGTGGAGTTAGCCAGATACTCAAATCCCAAACCTTCACTCTGAATGACGGGTCTGGAATTCTTGCCAAGGGAAGCACTGCCCTCAAAGATATAACTCAGTTCCGGGATTCAAACGGAACATTCACTATATCAGATCCTCAAACAATCACGCTACAAGGTGATGGAAAAAACGCTTCGTTTCAAATTGATGGGAATACGACCCTTGATCAACTTGCCAGCGCATTTTCAAATGCAGTTATGGGAGCAAATAGTTTGGGGATTAAGGGTTCGAGCGCTATGGTTATTGGGACAGCAAACACATCAGTTGCTGGAGATGGCGGTTATTTCGAATTAATTTCCGGGAAAAATGGATCAGACGGCGAAATTTCAGTTCTGGCAAATCAGAGTGTTCTTGATTCTATGGGTATTTCAACCCTTCGTGAAAGTGCTGAAAATGTATATAATGCTGTTCTCCGAGATTCCCAAGGTAACTCAAAAAGTGTAAACACTGAAAGCAACAGAGTCAGTGGGTTACTTGGCGGTGTGGATGTCAAATTTGAATCTCAAGCAGCCCAAATTTCCGGAACGAATGGGGTAGTGGCTGGAGTTCTTATTTCCTCGGGTAGTAGCGCTGACTTCGGGGTAAAAATCGGTGGAGTAGCTTCAGTGCAATTCGGTTTAAGCGATGGAAGCGGTTACTGGACCATGAATGGATTAGCGGACTACTTTAACCAGCGTATTACTGATAAAATAGCTTCCGCTGGTGGAAGCATTGGTGAGGTTTTGGGTGGTCTCAAGGCCGAGGTTGTAAATAATGAGATAAAATTTTCTTACTCTCCCGTTGGATCTCAAGCTTCGAATGGGACGACATTGGTTGTTTCTGTTGCAAATAGTTTCAACGCTCTGGGATTGAATGAAGGTGTTTACTCGGGGTCGTTTGAAACTAGTAAGAGAGCGGATAAAACATATCAAGTAATATCGAAGCTCCATACATCGCAATTTACCGCTGTAGATCAGGATCCAAAAACAATCAAGATGAGTATTGGAGATGGAAATGCCTCTACCAATGTGGTGATGTCAGTAATAGGCGATGTGTATATAGTTGATGGAGGTACAAGCGTTGTAAGTGTTTTATCTGATGCCACTCTATTTACATCATTTCAGGCCTCTGTAAACAGCCAATTGGCAAAAGCAACAGTCGGAGTAAGGCTGGATGAAGCGAATGGTGCGATGGCATTTACTTCTATCCGAGTTGGAAGAGATAATACAAATACCGCTAATGTAAGTATGGTGAAAATCGATAACGACGCTACTGATTCGACCGGATCAGTACTAAGGAAATTTGGTTTCAGTGTTTTTTCGGGAGCAGCCACAATTGCTCAGGGAAGTGGTGATACCAATTTCAAGGTACATGTCGTTTCGGTTGAACCTCAATTCCAAATAGGTGCCGACGAGGGCCAAAAAATGCAAGTCTCAATGGGTGACATGGGGGCCGAAGCGCTTGGGGTTGACAACCTAAATCTAACAACGATCAAGGGTGCCAATGCGGCCTTGTCAAAAATCAATCAAGCCATAGACAAAGTTTCCAGTGAACGTTCAAAACTTGGGGCATACGAAAATCGTCTTACAAGCGCGATTGACAACTTAAAGAATACTTCAAGTAACTTGACTGCAGCAGAGTCGCGAATAAGAGATGTGGATATCGCCCAGGAAATGATCGAATTCACCAGAGATCAGATTGTTTCCCAAAGTGGCACGGCAATGTTGGCTCAAGCCAATACGGTGCCGCAGTCGGTAATGCAGTTGTTAAGATAATCTTTTTTGTTCCACTCTCCTCAATAAGACGGTTTTTGTACATTTTTTTTTGTATGATAGTAATCGAGATTTGTTTGAAAGACACTCAAAATCTTCGGATTGTTGATATGGTTGTACCAGAGAGATTTACTTGTAGGTAATTCGAGGGTATGAAAGGGTGTTTTAGTGTAAATCGAAAAAAAATGTGTAATGATGGCCTTTTTAAGGAGAGTGGATTATTCATTTTCTTAAGTTATCTTAAAGAATTAAGAATTTTTGGCATTCAATATTATTGGAAACCTTAGGAAATGGATGAAATTTCTTGAAAAATAGATAAGTTTGCTTATTTTTTCTTACTAATCGTTGAAAGGAGTAATTTTTAATGGAAAAAGTCGATTTTTCGCCATAACTATAAACTTGCTACTATCCGATAATAGATACGGGGGAAATTTTTTTTACACTTGTCGGCAAATGGATTTGCCGATTTGCTGAGAGATTCAAGGAGGAATCTTTATGCGTATTAATCAGAATGTTCTTTCTATTCAAACCGAGTCGACCTTATCTCAAACTCAAGATAGGCTTTCCAAGTCGATTCAAAAACTGAGTTCTGGTTTAAGAATCAATTCTGCTTCAGATGATGCAGCCGGATTGGCAATCAGCGAAAAGCTCAGAAGGCAGATCAACGGCCTTAACAAGGCGACCTTAAATGCTCAAGATGGCATTTCGATGCTACAAACTGCTGAGGGGTCGCTCAATGAATCTACAAGTATTCTTCAGCGAATGCGGGAGTTGGCGGTTCAGGGGGCAAATGATACACTGACCAGCACGGACCGCTCCGAGATCCAAAAAGAAGTTAATCAACTTCGTGATGACCTGAATCGAATTTCTCAAAACACAGAATTCAACACCAAGAAACTTCTTGATGGAAGTCAAGCAGCTCTCTTCAGTTCCTCTTCAAGCAAAGTGAAGGGAATCATTAACGGGCAAGCTGCTGTCGTCAGTGGTGATTATAATGTCAGTGTAGCTCTCATTCAGGGCGGAATCAGCCAGATGTTAAAATCTCAAACATTCACTTTGAACGATGGCTCAGGAACCTTAGCAAAGGGTGATACCGCTATGAAGGATATCACTCAATTCTACTCAAATGGAGTTTTCACACTTTCTGATCCTCAAACTCTCACTCTTCAAGGAAGTGGAAAAACTACCTCCTTTCAAATCGATGCAAATACAACCCTTAATCAACTTGTTGCTGCATTTTCAAATGGAATTGCTGGAGGTAGCGGATTAGCAATTGGTAATTCCCAGGCTATGGTAATTGGAACTGCCAACACAACTGTTTCAGGAGATGGCGGGTATTTCGAACTTGTATCCGGAAAAAATGGTCAAGATGGTGAAATCTCTATTCTTGGTGACCAGAAGGTTCTCGACTCAATGGGCATTTCAACGGTCAGAGAGAGTGCAGAAAATGTTTATAACGTAGCTTTAAAAGATGGCCAAGGAAATTCCAGGAGCACGAACGTTAATACTAACCGGGCAAGCGGTTTACTCGATGGAGTTGACATTAAATTTGACTCTCAAGCAGCTCAAGTTTCAGGAACCAAAGGAGTGGAAACAGGAGTTTACGTTTCTGCGGCGGCTGCGGCAAGTTTCAAAATCAGACTTGGGGAAGGTGGAATTGTTACAGTTGCATTTGATTTTGGTGGCGCAACAGGCAAGGGATCAGGTTACTGGACAATGGAAGGTTTAGCCAGTTATTTCAACCAATCGGTTGTTGTTTCAGCCTCTCAAGCTCTTAGTGCAGGTGATGCCGAAATGATGCAGGGACTCAGAGCTGATGTCGTAAATAATGAAATCAAATTTTCGTACACACCTACCGGCTCTCAGGCAACCAATGGAACCACATTGATTGTGTCAGTCAATGATCCATTCAATGTTTTGGGAATTACTGAAGGTGTTTATACGGGATCATTTGGAACTTCAAAAAGAGCTGATAAAACTGCTTTGGTTATCTCCAAGGTTCATACAGCACTGTTTACCACTGCAACAGGGGGACAAACTTCCGTTGCGATAAATATTTCCGATGGAACCAACAATGTTGATGTTGTAATAACAGCCATTGCCGCAGTAATTGATTCGTCTGGTGCATCATTAAATGCTATTTCGGATGGAGTACTCTTTTCGTCCTTCCAGGCAACTGTAAATTCACAATTATCCGTAGGTTCGGTTGCTGTTCGCCTTGATCAAGCAAATGGTGCAATGACATTTACTTCACTTAGGGTTGGAAAAGACAACACAAACACTGCAAACTTAAGTTATGTGAAAATTGATAATGCCAACGATATAGAAGGGTCAGTTCTCAGACAATTCGGATTTAATGTCTTTTCTGGGGCTGCTACCGTTGTCCAGGGTAGTGGCGATACGAACTTCAAAGTTCATCTTGTCGCTGTAGACCCCCAATTTCAAATTGGTGCCGACGAAGGTCAGAAAATGAATGTTATGATCGGCGACATGGGTGCTGAAGCTCTTGGGGTGGATAACCTCAACATGACAACGATCAAGGGTGCAAATGCCGCTTTGGCTAAAATTAATCAAGCAATAGACAAGGTGTCTTCCGAACGCTCCAAACTTGGTGCCTATGAAAACCGTCTTACAAGCGCGATTGATAACTTAAAGAATACTTCAAGCAATCTGACTGCTGCGGAGTCGCGAATCAGAGATGTTGACATAGCCCAGGAAATGATTGAATTCACACGTGACCAGATTGTCTCACAAAGTGGTACAGCAATGTTAGCTCAGGCAAATACGGTTCCGCAATCTGTAATGCAGTTACTCAAGTAATTTTTGCCGGTTTAAAAAAAATGATGCTTTTTAAATGAGAAAAATTTTGACCGATGCGGTTGTTGAAATCGCATCGGTCAAATCTCATCTAATTAAATAAATATTACTTAAATTCTGGGGAGGTGCGATTATGCGTTGTTGTAAGTTAATAGAAAGTAATGATACAGATGCATTTCCCTTGAAAGGAATTTTGACAAATTTAAAATGGATGTTTCCACAAAAAATGCTTAATAATGATATATTTCTTCGAAATATTGGAGTGAAACTAAGGTATTTTGATATCTCGTAACAACTTAAAATGTTCATCTGCGAATTGGAAGGTTCTTGCAAAATTTGCTCTCTCGCAGATTGGGAAATGTTTACATTTATGATCAATATTTAGCTTAATTTACAAAAATGTGCATTATTTGTGCAATATTGCAAGAAACTGCAAGAAAAAAATTCTCTCCGCAACAATCAAGGAGGATGACGCGGGAAGAAAAACCAAGTATATTGTAACCAAGGAGAAAAACTATGGAAATTAACAATGTCCGGCTTCCTCAAATTCCGGCATCGGCGCCTACTTACCAACCTGATTCATCAAATGAACCAGCAGGGAATGAGGGGGGTGCTGTTTCTCAACAAACTCAAGAGGCGCCTCAAACTCAGCAGGTTCAAAAACCGCAGGAACCTGCCCGAGATATTCCAGGTGAAGTTCCCTCATCAGATAAAGAAAAAGATTCCAAGGACTCAAAAGCTCCCACTGAAAAACTGAATCGCGCTATTGATACGGCTAATCAAACTGCGGATGCTTTTGATAGGACGATAAAATTTCAACTACATGAAAAAACCAAAGAATATGTAATTAGCGTAATTGATACTAAAACTGATAAAGTCATTCGTGAAATTCCTCCCAAAGAATTTCTTGATATGGTTGCAAAAATGAGAGATTACATCGGGATGGTCTTTGATAAAAAAGCTTAAGAAGATAGAGAAAATTGTCGATAATTAAATCCCGATTTAGCGGGAAGGAGGCTGATTTAAATGGCAAGTAGCACGAGTAGTTTAAGTGGTACAAGCACTTCGACTGGTAATCGAACCTGGGTGGGAGGTCTTGCGTCTGGAATAGACACTCAGAGCCTGGTTGATAAATTTATGACTCTTGAAAGAGCACCACTTGATGCTCTTCAGCAAAAAGCCACTACTCTTTCTTTCCAAAAGTCGCTTCTTCAAGATATAAACTTAAAGCTTTTTGATACTCAAAATAAAGCCAGTGATATATTACTTTCCAAAAGTTTCAATTCAAAATTAGTAAAATCGACTGATGAAAAGTATGTTTCCGCAGATGCAAGCACACTTGCAAAAGTGGGAAGCTATTCAGTCCAAATTAAGCAACTTGCTACTACTACGCAAGTCGACACTTCCCGCAAACTTTCTCAATCCTTTGAACTAGGGCAAAATATTGCTAGTTCAGGCCCCATGGGAGGAACAAGTAGTCTTCTTTCGCCATACTCAGGAAACCCAGCCGGTGAAACCCTAACTTTATCGATGTCGGGAACTGATTTTGATTTTCCCCTTGGTTTGAATGCAAATTCAAGTGTATCTGATTTCGTTACTGCAGTTAATAATTCAATTTCTTCAAACTCGACTCTGAATGGCAAGGTTTCTGCTCAATACGATGAGCGGAACAATCAAATACGGTTTGCGCTACTCGATAAAACTAAAACAATTTCGGTAAAAGATAAAGCCGGGACAGTTATCCAAAACCTTTTTGGGACTTCTACTATTAATCTGACTTCCGGGAATTCTTCCCAGGCTTCCGCAAAAATAAGAAATGAAGGAAATACGTATTTATCCGACATGGGCGTGAATTCCGGAGGGCAGATCAATATTACTTATGGCACTACAACCAAAACGCTTGATTTGCCTGCTTCTGCGAATACATCTCTAGTTGACACTATCGATTCTTTAAATCATCAGATTGACCAGCAATTGGGTTTCTCGGGAAATCCTGCTGATCGCAAAGTTGAATTTAGATATGACTCTTCAGTAAATAAACTCAGGCTTGTGAATACTGCAATCTCAGATTCCACTTCGGTTTCGGTGAGTGATGTCGCAACTTCCGGCTCAAATTTTGTTTCCAAGTTATTCGGTGGCTCAACGGTTAATTCCACAAACGATCAAGGTGCATTCCTTGCGAGCGCAAATACCAGTTCACCAATTACCAGCGGAAATTTTACTGTTGATGGTGTTCAAATCTCAGTTAATGCCCAGACAGACAAACTTCAGGATGTTTTACAAAGAATAACTAACACTACTGGAATAACAGCTGGGTATGATTCTCAAAAAGACGTAATTAGCTTTACTCGGAAAGACGGTCAAAGCGCTGCCATTGGCCTTGGATCTACAGCAGATTCCAGCAATTTCCTTTCGGTTATGGGTTTAATAACTGGGAGCCAGGCTACTTCTGCTTTTCAGGAAAGCGTCTCAGGAATCAATTCCTCCGGGCAAACAATATCTCAGGCTGATACTCAATCAGCGATCAATACAATAGGGACCAAATTTTCTACCGCTCCGGTTGGAAATGGGACTTTAAGAGTAACTTTAAATGGAACTTCTCATGATATTGCTTATGACACTACGTCTGATTCAATCAATTCTGTCCTTGATAAAATAAAAAAGGTTGATGGAATATCTGATGCCTGGTTTGATACCAATTCCCAGAAGATTAGAATTGAAACCTCCCAAAAAGGATCTTCCTCGAATCTGCAGATATCTGACATCGGGGCCAGTGGAAATCTGGCATCTGCTTTTCGCTTAAATGCCACTTCATCAACTGGTCAGGACCTTGGTGCTTCTCTCGAGAGTTCCAAGGCAATTTCAAATATTACTACAAGCAAGAGTTTTGCCACTGCTGGATTTGCCAAACCAATTTCGACCGGCACTTTTACCATTAATGGTGCTCAATTTAATATTCTTAATACATCCACAATGACCCTGGATAATGTAATCTCAGCCATCAACGGAAATGCCACAGTCGGTGTATCAGCAGAATTTGATCCAACTACCGGAAAGTTAATGTTGACCTCGAAAACAACGGGAAATTCAGCAATTGCATTAGGTTCCACGTCTGATACGAGTAATTTCCTTTCAGCGGTTGGATTATCACAAGCCCAACAGGATGTTGGAAAAAATGCAATTTTTAACATTTCCGGAAAATATGGTGGAAATGATATTATTCGCCAGACTAACGATGTTTCTGATGTTATTGATGGTCTAACCATGCATCTAAAAGGAATTACAAGTGGAACACCGGAAACAATTACTGTTTCAGCGGATGTGACGACATCCCGCAAAAACGTAGATGATTTCTTGAAATCATATAATGACACTGTTGGTCAGATTTATACCAAGTTGAACGAAAAGCGTGATTATACCTTATCACCACTCACCTCAACGCAAAGGTCAACTATGACTCAAGACCAGATCACTGCTCAGGATGACGCCTATAAAGTCGGGCTTCTTAGCGGTGATTCTATGCTAATGACACTTAGAAGCAGTATTAGAAGCACTATGTCCGGGAGTGTCACAGGATTGAATTCCCAATTTAACTCCCTTGCCAGTATTGGAATTTCAACTGGTGTGGTGGGTTCGGGTTATCAGGATACCGAACAGGGAACACTGCAAGTAACTGATGAAACTAAACTTACTGATGCTTTGACGAATCATCCAGACGAGGTTGCGGCCCTTTTTTCAAACGATTCAACAACTTCATCGGCGCAAGGACTTGCGCGTCAGCTAAAGAACGTGTTAAATAATTATACTAAGTCTAACGGAATTTTAACTCAAAGGGTAGGAGTTAGTGGGTCAGTGGTGTCAAATAGTGAAATTGACACTCAGATATCCCAAATAAATAAACAAATCAGCGATCAACAAGAAAGGCTGAAGTCAAAAGAAGATGCTTTGATAAAACAATATTCCGATATGGAATCAGCGATTTCGCAATACCAATCTCAATCGACCGCTTTTTCTCAACAACTTGCCAAAATGACTTCATCAAGTTAATAATTTTCAGCTCGCTTGTTCTAAAAGAAGAAATTCCTAAAATGTTTTATCATTAAAATTCAGGGGTAAAAGTTTGAAGATTTTTTTAAACAATGAACTTATATCGATTGAAAATCTTGTTGAAGAAGCAACTGGTGCTGATGTAGTTGATATCCTTGAATTGGAGCTAGATAAAAAGGGTATATCCATGATGAGTATCCAGATCGACGGGAAAATCTATTCGCCTGACAATCGGTTAGAATTAGAGGTTCTGCAGGTTCGGCAAATCGAAGAAATCAGAGTAGTAGCTCTTTCTCCTTCTGAAATAGTTCAGGAGGCAGTTAGTGATGCTCCGGAAGCTTTTCAATACATCCAGGGATTGTCTGACCAAGTTGTTTCTAATCTACGGATTGGGAAAAACAAAGAAGCAATGGAGCAATTTATTGGGTTGATCGAGGGATTGTCGTGGCTTTCAACGATGCTCCAAAATTTAGGGGTTGGCTTTGCTGGAAAAATGGTTGAGAACAAGCTAGAAGAAAGCAGGCAGCGCATTTTTGCCCGTTTTATTGAGCAGATGGGAGTTTTAAGTGTAGTCCAAAAAAATCAGGATTGGGTTGGAGTGGCAGATATTTTGGAGTATGAATTTCCTGATATTTTTCGTGAAAGCCGTGAACTTTTTTCAAACCTTGAAAATTTATTGCAATAAGTATTATTCAATTTTGGGAGACCTAAATGGGATTGCCTACAACTCAACCGGATTCATATAAAAGGACTCAGGTCGAATCAGCTACACCCGAAGCATTGATCTTAATGTTGTATGATGGGGCACTTCGATTTATGAACCAGGCTGAAGAGGCGTTTGCGGAAAAGAATCCTGAAAAAATCAACAATCTTTTGTTGAGAGTGCAGGCTATCTTCTCTGAACTGCTTGTATGCCTTGATAAACCAAAAGGTGGTGAAATCGCAAAAAATCTTGAGCGATTATATGTTTTTTTCCTTGAAAGGCTTTCAGAGGCCAATATTCAAAAAAATCCTGAACCTATGAGAAAGATCAGACCGCTGGTTGAAGATCTTCGACAAACCTGGGCCGAAGCCATGAAGATTCATCTGAAAAACAATTCAGTTCCCAAAGCTTCACCGGTAAGGTTGAATCTGTCAGCATAAAGGCCTTCTTTTTACCAGTGTAACGCACGAATGTTATCCTGGTTGTGATGAAATTTGTGTGGTTCAAAATCCCGCAGATGTCTTTGACAAACTAAAGCGGCATTTCGCCAAAAAAAAAGCGTTTGGAAATGGAAGATAATTGATATAATTACTATGTGTTCCCCGGAAATATTCAGGTGATACCGATTTTTTTTTCCGGATTGATAATTTTTCATTTGTGTCAAATTAAAAAAAAATAAATAGAAAGGAGGGCCTCACAATGCAAATTAATGGAATTTCCTCAAACGGTAATGCTGATTTGTACAAGTTGATGCAAAATAGCCAAGATGCTCAACTGGACCTGGCAAAAAAAATGATCAAAGTTGGAACTGAACAGAAAGTATCACAAAGTCAGGCGGATGGCAAAGGAAAGAACATTGATTTGACTGCCTAAAGCAACTTACAAGCTCATAAGCCCTCAAAAGAAATTGCGAACGCTTTGCGTTCGCATTTTTTTCAGTCCTTATTTTTGTTTCGCAATCTTATTATCCAAGCTGAGATTTCAACATCAATAGATGACGTTTGACTTCGGGGGGAGGATTAACTCGCAAACCAGCTTCACATTGCTCTTTGGTAGACTGAATATTTTTTCTTTCAAAGAAATATAAGGCCATATACAAATATGCTTTCCCGGATCTGGAGGGCCGTCGGAGTTCGTCCTGGAGAGCTTGGAGGCCGCACCCTGCTGCTCGGGCAGAAGCTTTTTCATCACCTAATCTGAAAAAATGAGTGGATAAAGCCAACCACCCTCTTCCAACTTCCGACAAATCTTTGGCTTCCATGAAGCACCTTAATGCCTGGAATTCAGAGTTCCGTTTCAGATGTTCTTCTCCAAGCGATATCATCCCGTTCTTCCCTCCGATTCCTGGCATGGAAAGCATTTTTGCAACTCTATCACGACTTATCTCATTGTCTCTTAACGCTGCACCTTCAGAAAGAACTCTACGAACGAGATAAGCCGTTTCTGGGTCAAGGTTTTTGGCTGGGATTCTTTTCAGGCGTTCAATTCCATTTTTTGTTTTTCCTACACAATAATCTGCAAGTGCTAAGAAGACTTGGGGTCTAAAATCAGCACTATCCATTGAAAATGCTTTTTGAGCAAAAATCTTTGCGCTGGGGGGATCGAACTTGGCTGTTAGATAAAACCTGGCAAGGTTAAGTAAATGCTCCGGATTTTGGTTGTCGATTTCCATTAACCTCTTAAAATTCTGTTCTGCAGATTGGAAATCAAGAATCTCCATTTGCGCCCGGGCAAGCATCGATAAAGCCAGAATATCGTTAGGAAGAGCATTCACGACTTCTTTCAGTATGCGGGTAGCTACAGTGAAATGCTCAGTCCCCATGGCTACTCCACCAACTATTTTTGCCACATCAACAGGTGAAGAGGCTGTCTGAGTTTTATTATAAATATCCAGGAAAGAACTGTATGTTTCTTTTGAGAGGAGAGGCCGGATCTTGAATAACTCCTCGCCAAATGCTCTTAAATCTGCTTCATAAAGAAGAAGGAGGCTTTTAAAAATCATGGTTTCAAGAAATCGCCTTGTGTCCTTCGATGAAAGTGCCAATTTTTCAGCGGCTTCAAGAAATTTTCTTGCTTTTTTTAGTTCATCCCGTTCGAGGCAATATTTGGAAAATTCGAGATTAACTGCGAAAGAATCCTCGTTTTGGCTGAGAAAATCCTGAACTTTCCAACTTTGAGTATTTTCTGCAAGAGGTGGGATGGGAAGTACGTTCTTCTTTTCAGAGTTTCTTGCGGTTAGAACTCCTTGAGGTGTAGGAAGGGAATTGTTTTCGAAGGCGCTTTGACTAGCAATTGCTGTTGGCTGCTCGGTTCCCAGAAGCATTGGATTTGGTGCTACGACAACCGCTTCCTTGGATTGGACAGATGATGGGTCAGAGTTTTGAGAACCACTGGAAATTTGGGAAAAAAGCGTTCTTGCTTCAGCATGTTCAGGTTGGACAGAAAGAATCCATTTTATGTGTTCCACTGCTTCGGCTGCTTTTCCCATCTTGATGAGGCATTGTGCAAAGAGCAATCGAGCTTTGATATTATTTGGGTAATTGGCCAAAATTTGTTGGAAATGTCCACAAGCTTCTGAATATGCTCCGGTGGCAAAGAGGGATTGTCCCAGCCTGAAGCGGGGTTTTACCTGGTCTGCTCTTAAGGCCAAGGCACTTTGAAAAGCTAAGACAGCGGCATTGTATTTTCCTTGCTCGAAGGCTCTGTCGCCCGCAGAGATAGCGCTTCCATAATCATTCCATGGAGTAGGGGAGGGCGAAGCCGAAACACTCGGGATAAATCTAATTGCCCAGACAAATAAAATTAATAAAGCAATTGTCAATAAACGTTTTTTCATTAGCCCCTCCCAGGGAAATTTAAACCTTCTAAAGTTTATCGACTGATATCTCTTATAGTAGGATAAAAAAAATAAAAAAAGGTGCTTATTATTTTTCAAAAAATGACGATAATTAAAAGTAGGATAGGCCAAAATAGTTTTTTTTTACAGGGATGTATTTAGGGAGTAATAAAAATGGTTGAATCAATTAAATCTTCCGACGGAAAAATCATTATTATAACTAAGCCCCAGTCGAAATCGAAAACCGAGAAGTCCAAGGATGGAGATTTCGGCAAAATTGTGGATGAGAAGAGCGGCTCAGAAGATACCGAGAAGTCTTCCGGTTCAGCTAAATCTTCGCCACTACGTTCCCCCGAACCTAATCCGATTCTTCAAAATCGGCAGTTAGCGGGAAGAATGCAAAAATTGGAAGTGTTAGCTCAGCAAATTCGTGATGGAACCTATAAGCTGGTTGATCCGGCAGTATTAGCTGATTGTTTATTGAAGGCTGCTTTTGATCCACAGACAAGATCAAAGTTCTTAAAAAAGTTTGTATCCGATGAAATGGAACAAGCAAAATCCAAAGGTCGCTCTGCTCTATCTAAACTAGAGTTGAAGCGTCTTTTGCAGATTGCCAAACAATCGCCTGATGAGGTTTTCAACGATCCCGAACTGGATTCCTTAATGGAAGAATTGGTATAATTTTTCTAATCCGTGAAACCAAAAAAGCAAAACAATTAGAATCTAACTGAGTGTTGGATGATTTTGAATTATTGAATTTTTGAGGGAACACCATAAATTTTTGAAAATCATTTTAGAAAAGCTAATTTTTCCCGATTTTTAGACGAATAATTAATTAAGACTAAAATAAGGAAAAATAGGGAAATGGTTTCTTTTTTTTCGGAAATTTCTTTCCTAATGTGTTTTTCGTTGATAATTGGAAGTTGTTTTGGTAAAACTTTTGTAAAGCTTCTTGAAGCTGTTTTTGAAGATAAAAGACGCGCAAACCGAGTTAAAAGAAAAGTTTAGCAAATTCCATTTGCCTGAACTATTGCATTTTTGTGAAAAATTGTGCAAAAGTTCAGATTGAGAAGATGTTTTGTTGAGTGTTTACAAAAATTGACCGGCACGATTACTAAATCGTGCCGGTTTTTAATTGTGCGACCGGCTGGGCGAACAATGGAAAAGAAACCTGGTGGAATTCAGGCGCCAGTCTCATGAGCGAAGCTCTTCCAAAACGGTTCTTTGATGATCTTGGTCTTGAGTCACTGCTCGAAGTGGTCAGAAATTTCCAATGTCATTCATAAACCGCCGGATACGGAACCGGACGCCCGGTGGTGTGGGAGTTCGGTGGGGGTGACTCCACCTTTTACCTGATTAATCCGATCAAAATTCACTGATAAAGGCAGTGGTGTGAGATGAATCGGTAAGCCAGAGTAAATCGCGAACCAACATTGTTGGATCGTGTTTTCGAGCAGAGTTGGGAAGTAAATTTCCAGAGGTTCGATCAAAATCGGGTTTTTGTTCGAGTATTGCTGTATTCATTCTTGTTTCATAAATTATTTTGCTTTTTCCCTGAAATTCTTTAAATATTCAAAAAAAAGTGATATTGTTTTGCAAATGTTTGTTTGACCTAGGA
Organism: Candidatus Rifleibacteriota bacterium; assembly: GCA_015233565.1. GTDB lineage: Bacteria > Muiribacteriota > Ozemobacteria > Ozemobacterales > Ozemobacteraceae > JADFXM01. The sequence continues at coordinate 89,399 of JADFXM010000018.1, read as the reverse complement.
GGAATCATGAAAAATCAACATCTCGATTGTTTACACAAAATTCGTGCATCAGCCGGAAAAGCATGGACTCACGGTCTTGAGGATGAGACCATTCTGAAATTTCTTGCCAGTGATAAGACGTTGGCAAAGGCAATTGATGAAGCGGTAGTTGTTCGCGAAAAACTGGCTTCGGATCATGAAGATTTGTTTAAAATGGAGGAGGTCAAGCTCTGTCGTCTTTTACAGCAGCGCATCCTTAATTTCTATCCACCGAATGGCATAAATTTTTATGTTCCATTGGCGGCGGCTGGTCCCTGGATTATAACATCCCATGGTGCAGTACTTCATGATTCTGGTGGTTATGGAATGCTTGGAATGGGCCATGCTCCGGAAGCAATACTTGCTTTGATGAATCAGCCTTTTGTCATGGCAAACGTTATGACTCCCTCTTTCAGTCAAAAACATCTCACAGATCGTCTTATTCGCGAAATAGGACGAACACGGGGAAATTGTCCCTTTGCCCGTTTTGTTTTCCTGAATAGTGGTTCTGAATCGGTTACATTTTCTTGCCGAGTGACTGACATTCACGGACGTCTGATGACTGATCCGGGTGGCAAACACGCTGGAAAGCGTATCGCAAGGTTGGCAATAATAGATAGTTTTCATGGTCGTACTGAAGGACCGGCAAGATTATCCCACTCAACCAGAAAAGCTTATAGTAATCATCTGGCGTCTTTCCGTAACCCGGATGACCTGATTTTTATTCCGGTGAATGACGTTCTGACTTTGCGAAAAACATTTGAACAAGCTGAGAAGGATGGGGTTTTCTTTGAAGCATTTTTTGTGGAGCCAGTCATGGGAGAAGGAGTTCCGGGACTTGCATTAACTCGTGAATATTATGATGAAGCCAGAACTTTAACAAAGAAAATGGGTTCTCTTTTGATAGTCGATTCGATTCAGGCGGCGTTACGTGCCCAGGGGTGTCTGAGTATTATAGATTATCCCGGTTTTGAAAACTGTGAGCCTCCTGATATGGAAACTTATTCAAAAGCACTGAATGCCGGACAATATCCTTTATCGGTTGCAGCACTTAGCGAGGGAGTGGCCAACAAATACGCAACTGGTTTATATGGTAACACCATGACAAGCAATCCACGAGCTCTTGAAGTGGCTTGTATAGCCCTGGATTCAATTACCGATGAAATTCGTCGGAATATTCGCGAGCGAGGGAAAGAATTTATTCAGAAATTTCAGAAACTTTCTGACGAATTTCCCGGCGCAGTTGATAGAGTTGTTGGAACCGGTCTAATGGCCTGTATGATGCTTAATCCAAATCGTTATAAAGTTACCGGAGAAGGTGGGTTCGAAGAATTCTTGCGGATAAACGGGATTGAGATGATTCATGGTGGAGATTTTGGCTTGCGTTTTACCCCTCCATTTAACATTTCAAGTTCTGAAGTCGATCTCATCGTAAGTGTTATTCGCAAGGGCCTGAAAGAACTGGCGAAGTAAGCTTCTTTCAGATGAGTAGTCCCTGGTTGCGTAGGAGTTATTTTTTCCTTCCACGTAAATTCAACTGCAACCAAGGACTAGTTTGTTTTACGTTCCCAAGCCCCGGTGCTCTGGATAGACAAAATCTTACTCCGCCCGGACTAATGCGCACCTCTGTTATTTCAGGCGATTTCAAAAATTATTCAGCTCTAGAAAACGCGAAATTTCGCATATTAAGAAGTCAAAAAAATACAAAAAAATATTCTAGCCCGGTATTGCCCTTTACTGGCAAATTTGGTATATCCACGGTATGGTGTTTTTCCATTTGTCATTTTTAAAAGTACGATGTCGGTTTTTGCATTTGGCCTATTCCAGGATCAGCGTGCTACTGTTATTCTGTTTGGCCATTGCGTTCTTTCCTGATCTCAATCATGTTAGAAACACGAAAGAGGGTTTCCAAAGCTGCGAGGCCAATTCCGTTTCCAAGGATTGCCCTTTCTGTCATTTTAATCAGCAAGCTGGTTCAGGGGTTTCGGATAATAGCGAACTGTTTTTCCCCGAGGGAAAAAGCTTTTTTGAATTACTCCACTTGGCGGATAAGTTTTATCACGTATCAGTCGCTTTCCATCCACTTTTACCTCGTCCCCCTCCATCTATTTCGTCTGTAACTTGCTGCCAAGCTTGCGATTTGAAAGTAATATTTTAAGCAGGTCAGAGGAAGTTTTAATCCGTGTTTGGCAGAAAGAAAATGTTGTGTGTTGGAATTGTGTTTAGTTTCTTTTTCTAATAAATAGTAAGAGCATCTTGTTTGGGGGTTTTATTGCGCGTCAGGTTTGTAGGATTGTCCTTTTTTTTAAAAGTTGAGGTTAGCTTTTTAAAGGTTTTTTTCATGACGTTAGAAGTTGTCGAAAAATCTCGGTACATTCCATCCGGTACAAAATGACTCGCTGGTGATGCGAAAAAACGAGCGAAAATTCGAATAGGTACATAAAAGTATGAAAAATAGGCATTTTTCGACAGTCTCGTTAGAAGCTGACAAAAAAATATCAAATCACGAGATGTACCAGAAAAACAGTTTGGTGGAACCAACATGAAAAGTGAATTAAGAATTTTGAAGTGTGCGGAAAAAAGCATGTTTAGGATGTTTTTCGACAGATTCGTTAGGCGAGAAGTGCATGTATTGAAAATTGTATTAGGATTTTGAAGTAAAACGTTCGGTTTTTGGTCAAATTGGAATTTGAGGAAAAAATATGAGAACTTTTTTCAGGCAAACAAATTTAATACTGGTTCTAGGTTTATTTTTAACATTTTTTGTTTCAGGTCGAGTTGTGCTTGCTGATGACGAAATAGACCTAAAACAAGCTCTACAGGAATTCTTTTCTACTAATTTTGATGTTCTTATCAATAAATTTGAGATCGACAAGGCTTACGCTGATTATGTGACGGCAAAACTTCGACCAAATCCGACTTTTTCAGTTAATGACATAGGTTTGAAAACTGGAAAGGGGTTTGGGGCATCCGGAGATAATGCTCAGATGACATTTCGAATCGACCAACTTCTTGAAACCGGTGGAAAACGAAAACTGCGCAGTAGTGTTGCTTCAACGACAGTCGAAGCGGCAAAACTTTCTTATCAGGACACGATTCGAAGTTTGTTGATTGGTTTTTATACCAATTTTTTCAATATGACTCTGGATTTGGCTAATATTGAAGCTGCTAAAGATGATTTAACCAGATTTGATAGAGTGTTGGACATTGCCAACAAGAGGTTTAAAGCTGGTGATCTTTCCTCAGTTGACATTATGAAACTTGAGGTTTCACGCATCGATCTTGAAAATACGGTAACAAATGCTGAAAATCAATTTAAGAATGACGCAGAGCAATTCGCGATGTTAATTGGTAGGGAAAAGGCGATAAAGCCTGTGAAGATTGGCGAAATAAAAGATGTTCCGATTGCTTCCGAAGATGTATTGCTCGAAAGGGCGTATCAAAATCGTTACGATCTGTTGGCCTTGCAGAAACAAGCAAAGGTTGCGGAGAAGGGCAAAGTTCTTGCTAAAGTCATGGGACGTCCCGATGTTAGTGTTGGTGCAGAACGGGATACTTTTGGTCCTGATCATTCCCTGGGTATTGGTCTTGGTTTCAGTGTTGCTTTGCCGCTTTATAATCGCAACCAAGGTGACCGATTGCGAAAGAAGGCCGAACTTGAACAAATTGTGCTTCAAATTGAAAAAACCAAGAGACAAATTGTTTTAGATATTCGGCAAAACCTTAACAATTTTCAGGCGACTTCGAAAGTGTTCGATGCTTATAAAAAGCGAAAATCGGATATGGAAGATTTGATGGCTAGAAGCGAAAAGGCCTTTACATACGGAGCTATGACTGTTCTGGATTTGTTAAACACCCAAAAAACTTTTAGAGATTTCAAAGTTAAGTATAATCAGGCTTTTGTACAATGCGGATTGAATCGTGAATTAATTCAGGTTTATACGGGAGAAATAAAGTGAAAAAAATTGTATTTTTGCTCATTGGATTGATTTTTTTTCCGGGCTATCTCGCTTTTGGAGAGGGAACAAAAGAGAGCAGTCAAAAGTTAAAAATTTGCAAAGTTATCACTCAGAAAGTGCAATCATTTATAGAAGCAGGTGGAACAGTTCAGGCTGATGTTGAGGGAAGTGCCAAATTGTTGTCGCCTCTTTCCGGGGCTGTAGAAAAGGTTTTTGTGAAAATCGGAGATTCAGTCAAACGAGGTGACAGTTTAGTTGCTCTTCGCAGTTCAGATGTCAGCGATGTTTCTTCGAATCACTTATCGGCTCTGGTTCAGTTGCGGCAATTTGAGAGAGTTTATAACCTGAACAAACAACTTTTTGAAATTGGCGCTGTGACAAAAAACGATTTGCTAAACAGTCAAGCAAATTATGACCAACAAAAGGTTTTGGTTGATGGATTGAAGAAAAAATTGGAAATTTATGGAACATTCAAAGGAAACGGACTGCAGGACAAGCTCATATTAAAGGCTCCGATTGACGGTGCTGTAGTGGAACTGCAAGCCCACCTTGGTGATCGTTTTGACACAACGACCTCATTGATGACTATTGTAAATCCTGAAAAAATATTGATTGTTGCTAATATTTTCGATACTTATGTCAGTAAAATTGAAAGAAATAAAGAAGTAACCTTTCAGACAGATGTTTTTCCCGGCCAAAGTTTTCAGGGAATTGTCACCTACATCAGTGATGTGGAGGATCAGGAGTCGAAAACCGTTAAGGCATATATCAAGCTTAGTGAGAACAAAAATGTGTTCAAACAAAATATGTTTTTGCGGATGAAAATTCTCGAAACGGAACGTTCATATTCTGTTATTCCGAAGTCTACCATAATCTATAAAGAGGGGAGATTTTTTGTAAAGCTTCAAAAGGATGGAGAAGTAAAAGAGGTTTCGGTGAAACCAATTTGTGATGTTTCTGATAAAATGAGCGCTGTTGAGGGCGTCAATGAAGGTGATGAAGTCGTCGAATCGGCGATTGAGATGGAAACGCCATGAAAAGATGGATCATTTTTCTTACTTTTGTTTCTAAACGTAGCGTTCTGTGTTTTTTCCTTATCTTAGCGGCGGTTGGACTGTCGATGTTCTTCGTGAAGAACCTGAACGTCGAAGCTTTTCCAGACCCAGCTCCACCGATTGTTGAAATTGTAACGGTTTATGAGGGAAGAGCAGCAGAAGAAATAGAACGATTGATTACCATTCCATTAGAAGTCGGTCTTGCAGGCATGGAAGGAATGGAGCGAATCAATACCGTCTCGCTTTATGGGCTTTCTGATATAAAATGCAAGTTTGCCTATGGAATAGATTATAAGGGGGCGAAACAAGAGGTCATTAATAGGCTGGCAAATGTTTCGATGCCCCCGGATGCGCAGCCTACGATCATCCCAAATATGATCGGTGAAGTAATGAGATACAACCTTGTAGGCTCTGATAATCTTCTTGACCTACGAACTATCCAAGATTGGACTGCAGCCCGTTATTTGAAAACGGCCAAAGGGGTTGAAGATGTGTCCAGCTATGGTGGATATATCAAGGCCTATAAAGTCACGATTCAACCGGGAAATCTAATAAAATACGGGATTACTCTGGCGCAGGTTATTGATTCCCTTTCCAAATCAAATTTGAATGTCGGGGCTAGAGGAATAGAAAAAGGTGATCAGTTTTATCTGGTTAGAGGGATCGGCTTGATCAAAGATGTTGAAGATATCGAAGACGTGCTGGTTACTATGAAAAATGGAAAACCTCTTCTTATCAAGGATATCGCAGACGTAACCATAGGAAATCTTCCTCAAACCGGAATTATGGGACTCTCTAATAAAGATCAGAGTGTCATGGGAGTCGTATTGCTCAGAAAAGGTTCACAGAGTATCCCGTCGATAAAATCGATTCACGAAAAGGTTGACGAGCTAAACGAGCGTATTCTTCCAAAGGGAATCAAGATTAACCCGTTTTATGAACGCTGGGATCTTATTGTTACAGTAGTCAAGAAAGTTATTGAAACTGCAATGTCAGGCATTGGTCTGGTAGCAATTGCGCTATTTATCTTCTTAGGAAGCTTACGCGCTGCACTGATTACAGCTATGGTTATTCCTGTTTCCTTGATCATTACTCTTGCTATTATGGCCCTGAGAGGGGAATCGGCAAATCTTTTATCAATCGGGGCTATCGATTTTGGAATCATAGCTGATATTCCTTTGATCCTGATTGAGGATTATTTCCGACTCACCAATAAACACGGGCCTGGTGTAAAGACGATGGCCAGGGCGGCCCAGGAAGTTAGCGTCCCGATGATCTTTTCGGTAATAATCATACTTTTGGCATTTATTCCCATTTTCATGATGCAAGGTGCTGAATCACAAATCTTTTCTCCAATGGCGAAAACCTATCTTTACGCTATCATTTTTACGCTTGTTCTGACTTTTTCATATCTTGTTGTGTCAAGCCGTTTATTCCTTGGAAAAGCTATCGATAGCGAGTTTCGGATTATCGTTTTTTTCCGGCGAATTTATTTGTGGATTGTAAATAAATTTTTACGATTCTCAGTTGTTATTTTACTAATAGTCTTCACTCTTCTTGGAACAGGAATTTGGTCTGCCATGCAAGTAATTAGCAGCCAGTTTTTACCGCAGATGGACGAAGGAAATATGTACATCCGAATGGTTTTGCCTTATTCGATTTCCTTAAGTAAAACATATGAATGTGCAAAAAAGGTTCGCGACATTCTAATGAGTAATCCGGAAGTGAAAGATGTGGAGTTTCAATGTGGACGTCCTGAAGATGGCACTGATCCAACCGGAGCTTTCAACAGCGAGTTTTTCGTTTCTTTGCTTCCTTATGATCAGTGGAAGGAAGGTCGAATTAAAGAAGACCTGGAAAAAGAAACCCGAACGAAATTGAGAGATCTGTTTCCAAACGCTGATATCAACGTTTCACAGTATATTCAGGACAATCTCGAAGAGGTTATGTCGGGTGTTAAAGGTGAGAACTCAGTCAAGATTTTTGGTGACGATCTTTATTCATTGGATAAACTTTCCAGGCAGGTTATGAGCGAGTTACAAAAGATTCCTGGGGTTGAGGACCTTGGTATTCAAAGAGAACTAGGACAACCGAATTTAATGATCGAAGCCAACCGAAAGAATATCGCAGCGCTAGGTCTCAACGTTCAGGATGTTCTTGACACTATTTCTGCAGCACTTGGCGGAAAAGAAATAACCCAAATTATTGAAGGAGAAAAGAGATTCTCTCTTTTCTTGAGATTTCCTCCAGTGTACAGGCGAGATTTCGATAAGATTTCGGCTACCCCAATTGCATTGCCAAACGGGGGATTTGTTCCTCTGTCACGCGTTGCCACGTTGCGCTATGATACGGGAGCATCGTTTGTCTACCGTGAAGGATTCCGGCGCTTTATTCCGGTCAAATTTTCCGTTACGTCAAAAGACTTAGGTGGAACAGTAAGAAAGGCTCAGGTGGCTGTCGAAAAGATTGAAGTTCCCAAAGGCTACTACATGGAGTGGAGCGGAATTTTCAACGAAATGGTTGAATCCTTCAAACGTTTTTGTGTTTCCATACCCATTGCAGTTTTTGCCATCCTCACAACTTTGTATTTATTATACGGTAGCGTGAGAAATGTCTTTATCATAATGGCTGCCCCGCTGTTCGCAGTTTCGGCTGGTTTGGGAAGTTTGATATTTACAGGCGAATCGTTGAGTGTTTCATCGATGGTTGGTTTTATTTCGATCATAGGTGTTTCCGTCTTGAATTCCTCAGTTATTACTTCCCATTATCTTCGTCTGAGAATGGAAGGAATTGAATGTCACAAAGCTATTATGGAAACGATGGAAGATAAATTCCGTCCTGTTCTTATGGGCGGTTTTGTCGCATCATTAGGACTATTGCCGGCATCGACGGCACATGGAATAGGGAGTCAGACGCAAAAACCTTTGGCTATAGTCGTGGTGGGTGGAATGCTTGTGGGAACAGCATTGATGTTGTTTTTCTGCCCACTCTTGCTGAAATTCATCGAAGTAGAGAAATCATCATTAAAAAAGGCCCACAAGGCAATTGCTGCTCCCGAAGAATAATCTTACGAACTTATAGCAATCAAGAAATAGCAAATCTTTAAAAACGGGGTAGTGTTGAAGGTGAGAACCTGGGACGCTACCTCATTTTTTATTTAACTAAAGTGAAAGAAGAAAATTCTTATCAAGGGCTGCTAACACCAATTATACCAATTCAAAAAAAAATTAATTCATCCTGTCAAGAAGTCTGATTTAATCAAAATAGTGCGGCATCAGTTTCGGTGCCCCGTTATTGTTGACACAACTCAAGATAAACGTTGACACGCGGTGGCGGGGGAGGAGAGAGCTGCGCTCGGTTCTTTTGATTGAAAAATGTATTTTCCGCTTCGTTCAGCACGCGCTGATCAAGAGCTACCCCGACACGGAGATAGATGATTCCCCCGGGGCTGCCCTCTATAACCAATTCAGGCGAAGTCCAGATGGGTTCATACGCGTAGTTTGTAAGGCAATCGTTGTAACAGGGGAAGCTATAGGCGCAAGCATTCGCGCATACCGTGTAGCGACCGGGTAGGAGGAATTTCTCCATGGGCAGGTATCCGGTTCGCACTTCCCCACCTGTTGTGAACGGTCCCTCGATTTTAAGATCAATGCCCTGGTTTGTTTTTCCTTCGAAGTATTCTAATTCTTTGATGATGAGCTGCAGACTGCGACCAACCAACGCTTTGATAAACGACTGCGCTTTTTCTCCCTCAATACGCCTTGGCGCCCCGTCTTCGAAGGGGGTGTTCGACCATTTATACGTCTCCACCCAGAGAATCGATTCCCTCGCGACGTCATTGATGGCAACAAGGAGGGCTCTTTGGATCCCACCGTCGTCCTCCGGCGGTTTAAACACGGTACCGCTTACCGTCAGAGTCAAACGGCCTGGCTTAAAGTAAATCCCACGACCGGAAATTTGGTAGCCTTCCATTTTCAAAATGTAGCGGGAAGCCACCTCGTGTTGGAGGGGAGTGAGGTCAATATCGCTCGACAGGCCAATCGCAAGTTGAAACCCCGATTCGGCACCGGTGAGTTTGAAAGCGGCGACCTTTTCCCATAAGGGACCCGAAGCTGCGAAGCCAGTGTCAAAGGCTAGTTTTAGCGAGGAGTGGATGTTCCAAGTGCTGTTCATCCTGTACCCTAATTTGAAAAAATATAAACCCATAAACAGGAGAAGGAGTCCAAGAAGGGGAGCGAGGGGAAGGATTCGAAACAACAGAAGGGAGACCCCCTCAAATTTCCAGAAGTAGAAGATGCTAGCTGAAAGCATAAGACAAATGACTCCGAGGCCATCCATCCCACTCGAAGGGTCATGAAAAGGTCGGGTGTTATTTTTCATCGCTTGCCAGCTCTTTAAGTAAAGCGGACTTTTTTCGGAAATTTCTTTGTATAACCAAGCAAAAAGCTGTATGCCTTTTTGTACCCGTTTTTTGGAAAATCGAGTATCAGATTAAAAATTTAAAATCTTGCTTTTTTACCGCAACGACGTCCAGGATACGATATATACACAAATATCTCCGTTTTTTTTTCTGCATCCTTTCGATTCCGAATGCTCAATTTCAATAACGGTATCTGATGGTTTAAATTTCTTTGCCATGGCTTCAATTATTCCTTTGTCAAAATCACAGGGATATGGATTATCACAACTAATTTCAGCCATTGTTTCGCTAATTTTTTTGTAACGATAATGACCGATTACATCTATCATTTGTCCATCCGCCGGATTAAAAAGGACACAGCCATTTAGTCTATGGTTCATATGAAATGCAACCTCTATGGAAGCTAATCCTTTATGTATATCATCGATTTGCGGTGGAAATTTCGCATTTTCAGGAATTGACTTTCCAATTAGATTAAGTGTATTTATGCCAACGGTTTCACTGATTTGTTTGAAAGCATTTAACCACGATTGTTGAGAATACCATTTTTCTGGTATTGGATCTGCAATTCCATTTTCCTTTAGTATTTTTAGTCCGAGTGTTTTCATCACACCCATGCTGTTTGCAATGGCTAAAACGGTCTGACCGTTAACTTCAACTTTTGGATTGATTGCTTGGAATTGTGCCATAATAGAACCTCTCCCTTTCTGGACTTTCTCATTTTTTTTCTAGCAGTCCGGATAGAACCGCTCTCTTGTTACTATTAAAAAAGAATTGTGCAATTCTGTTTTAATAGAAGAGCGATCCTAAATAAGATAATTGAGCTGAGGTGTTTTTTGCAAGTTTTTTTGCCCGTTTTCACAAAAGCAACTCAAGAACTCTTTCTCACCCTTAGGGAAAGGCGGATTCTTTGTTCAGTTAGACGGCTTATAACAGCAATTTTTTCTTTAGGGGATCCAGACGGACTTCACAAGCAATATTCATATCATCGATTTTTTCGGGATAGTTCCTGGAAGAGCGTGGAACTTTTTAGATATCTTGCGATATTCTTGCTTGCTGGAAGCAAAGCTATCTCAATGAAGCCTTGTTTGAAGGTCATCATAAGCTTGTTTGAGTCTGGCATATGCAATTGCAAGCTTGGTAAACTGTTCTTTTCTCACATTCTCGATTTTAGTTTTTTGTTCAATCTCTTCAATAATTACTAATATGTCTCTGAAATCAACTTTAGTAGGGAAAAAATCGTAGGCTCTTTTGTGAATGGCAATACTGGCAAACGACAAATCTGCTTCTGGAGCTGAAATAATGACTTTTAAATCGGGATTGATGGCCCGAAATTTTTGCAACAACTCGATGGAATCAATTGAGTCGGGTTCATGTCCAATTACGAGAATTTCGTGCTTGGTCCCCTTGTAGAGTTCTTCAGCCGAGGCCTGGTCATGAGCTACATCGATCTCATTTCCCATAGTCTCGAGCCATTCTTTAAGTGTGCCCACATAATTTTTATCACTATTTATTATCAACAAACGCATTATCCACCTCCGTGATTAATAATAAACTGTTTTGCTTCGCAAAATTTGAGGAATATTACCAGGAAAATTTAATTTTCCCCTTACATCGGGTAACCCTAATAAAAGATGTAGGGCGTAACAGCTGATTTCTGACCCATCTGGATTGAGACCTCAAGAGAGCCTGGGGAACCTGTTATTCAATTTCCAATTTTTTTTGGGGGGACCTAACAAGTGCTGATGATTGGGCCTTTTGATACTTTGGGAATATGCACATCGAATGCTAATCCTTTGGTGGTCCGACGGCGCACGGAAATGGTTGCCCCTATGAGTTCACAAGCTTCTCTGCAAAAGCTCAACCCAAGACCGATTCCTTTATACTGGCCAGCTTCGCGTGGTCTTGCCTGAAAACTTTCTTCGAATATTCGGCCTAGTTCTTCCTCGGAAGCGCCCACTCCTTCGTCTTCAATGCTGAGAACTACTCCCTCATTGTCAGGAGAAAGCCTTAGCCAGACTCGCGAACGGTGAGGGCTGTTCTTGATCGAATTAATAACCAGATTTAGAGCAATTCGCTGAATTAGGCCTTTATCGAGGAATTCTTTTCCCGCCGTCATTTCATTTTGGATAATAAGCTCGATCGATCTTTCCTCAGCCAGAGCGGCCGGAATTGCAATTACCTCCTGAAGAAGTTCATCCCAAGAGAAGGAAACTGCACAGGTTTTCAAACGACCTTCTTTCAATCTCGCATATTCAAGCATATCCTGAAGAATGCCCCTCGCAAAAATCATTGCAGTTCCGCAGCTTTTCATGAGGTTGTTATGCAAAGCATTGTTTGGATCAAATCGTCCTTTTTTTAAAATTCCAAGTAACGACTGAAAAGAAGCAAGCGCAGGTTCGATATCGTGAATCAAATACAGTACCAAACGTTCCCGATCGTCTTTTTGGATGGGGGAATCAGACATTTAATTATACCTTTCGATGCCCCGCAAAAAAATTCTGCGAAGCGATTTTTTTCATCTCAAAAATTCATCAGTGAAAAATATTGAAAAAGAACTTTTTGAATAATTCTTGATTTAAGGAAGTGTCTTCAAATGATGATCTCATGCTATGAACTTTCACCGATTTTGGAATTGTGCAACAAGTTTAGTGGGTCTGCAAAAGCCGGTCAGCGGCATCAAGCAGCTCCTGGAGGTTCAGTTTGGTTACATGTGCATCGGCATTAACATCGTCAGCCCGTTTTTTCATTCCGACGTCGCCAATTGATGAATAAACAATTACCGGGAGTTTTGGAAAACGTTCTTTTACCTGTTTGGTCAAGCTCAATCCTTCTAATTGAGGCATTTCGATATCTGAAATGAGCAAAGCCAAATCCTGATTCTCTTCAACCTTTTGCAATGCATCTACACCATCTTTAGCTAATACTATCTTGAAACCTCGCTCACCAAGTTCATAAGCGAGCATGTCACGCACTGCTGGAGAATCTTCGGCAATAAGTATTTTCCGCTCCTTTCCGGCAAGATCGTGCGCGGAAGCCTGAGTTTCTTCAAAATGCTTAAGCGCCGGGCTCAACTCAAGAATAATTTTCTCATAATCAAGAAGCAAAATGTTTTTCTCATCATTCGGACGAACAATTCCTATTACATATCTGCTTCCAAATTCGCCCATGATTTCAGTGGCATCAAATACCCGTTCCCAAAGTATCGTGTGGACATAATGAACCCGGTCAATCAAAAAACCGTTGATCTGCCCAAAAAATTCAGTAATAAGAATTCTTCCGCTCAAAGGGCCCTTGCTATGACCTGGTTTTCTGAGTTCTAGAAATATTGACAAATCTATAACCGGTACAATTCGTCCATGGTCTTCCATTATTCCAAGAACTGACGGATGTGTTTTACGACCTCTTCCACGCAACTTTTCCGGTACTCCGACAACTCGGCTTGTTTTCAGCATATTCAGGCCAAAAAATAGATTGGCTGAGGAAAATTCAAGAATTTTCAGTTCATTTGTACCGGATTTTAAATAAGAATTGGGATCCATAATCCCTCCTTTGTTCCCTCATAAAAACGTTGTATTTCAATAAAAAAGAACCACCATATTTCCTAAAGCAGACACCGATTATGTAAAATCAGCAAGAACTCATCTTCCCTGAGAACTCACAGAAAAATCCAACAGTATAAAAGTGAACGTCAAAACAAAAAGATCATTTGTATAATTTGCTCTAATAAGCATATTCAGCCTTTTTCCTTAGAAAATATTAAAGACGGGAAACGATTACTGTAGCGTCGTCGGTGCTTCGAAAAAATGTCTGAAAAATATGAATGCCGATTTCCTGGGGTGACTTGGATAGAAGTCCTGGCGGAAAGTTTTCAGGGGGTTTTACACCATCGGAATACATCACAAGAATTGCTCCTTTGGGAAGTTGGAAACTGCTGATCTCAAAGTGATGTGGGATAGCCATTCCAAAAGTGCCGTTAAGGCAAAAGAGATTCATTTTTTTGCCTGACCCATATATAGTGCTCTGGACATTTCCAATACTGACATATTCCATACTCTGAAGTGAATAATCTATTCTGCAAAGAGAAGCTGCTGCACCGCGAGTATCAGTAAGCTCGGCATGAAGACCTTCAACCAGCTCTTTTAGTTTTTTTCTTACGTTTTCTTCAAGATATTTTGTCGCAATTACTGCAACTTCATTGGCTTGGTCCCCATGCCCCAGAGCGTCAATTACAGACAGCAGCACAATGTTTTCAAGACGTTTCACCACATAACTGTCGCCTGAAAGTAAGTAACCTGGATAAGGCCTGGAATATACAGAAACTTTCAGAGAATTATCAAAATACAAGTTCCCTGGATCCTTTAAAAGCCACTTCTTACACGAAATTTTGGTTCCCAAACCTACCTCTGATTTTATTATGCATTCATCTGACAAAAGACGAACTGCCTGCAATCCGATTCCTAATGAATCATTATTAAACCAGGAAATCTCTTTCTTAATTTTCAGTTTGTTTACATTGAAACCTGGCCCATTATCACTCGACTCAATCAGGATTCCTCTTGAACAAACTTTCCACAGGGCTTTTACCGTGATTACCCCACCATGTTTTGTGTGTCTAACCAGATTCATTCCAAGCTCTGAAATAATTGTTTCGACCTCGAAACAATTTGTTCTATCAAATCCTATTTTACCGGCGAAATCAAATACCTGACGCCTGGCTTTCAGAACATCACGCTCGCCGCGAATTGTGCAAACGCACTTTTCCTCGATAAGGGTTGTCACAAATTAAATGGAACACCATTTCCATATTGCAACATTTAACCCTTTGCCAACAATATTTTTTATACGAAAATCATCGCAAAGCTTCTTGGACCCGGGTAGTCCAAGACCTAATGAACCTGAAGTGCTGTATCCTTCTTTTAAAGCTTTTTCAATGTCAGGAATTCCCGGGCCATGATCTTCGAATACAACTTTCAGACCAGTTTTTCCAGAGATGGATTTCACTTTGAAAACGGTCATTGTTCCGAATTTAGCATGGATAACAACATTTCTTGACAGCTCAGAAACTGCTGTAATCAGCTTGGTCTGGTCGAGAAGATTGAAACCAACCTCTTTTGTCAGACCCCACATTACTTGTCTGGCAAGAAGTATGTCTCCAAAACTTTTAAGATCAACCTTCTTCATCAGTAAATCATCTTTCTGATTTTCAGCCGAAATTCCTGCTGTCGATGAAACGGTGGAATTAATCTTTGCCGTTACTTTTCTTGGGACTTCTTTTTGTTCAATGTTTTTCACTTAGATCCCCAAACTTTGCCTTTTTTATCACGCAATTTTTGGAGTAATTCAAGGCCATCATTGAATGTAAGAGCGGTTTGAATGTCTTTGATAGACATTCCAAGTTGTATGAGGGTAAGTGCAACTTCTTTTCTCATACCGACAAGAACTGTTTTGCAACCCATCACTTCTGCCATTTTGGAGGTCTCTCCAAGAAGTCGTCCAAGGAAACTGTCGACAATTTGTACAGAGGAAATATCTATTATTAGCCCATCCGCACCTGTTTCTTCGATACGACTAAGTATCTCCACCTGCAGGTCCGCCGCCGCAATATCGTGAAGTTCTGCTTGAATGGGAACAAGCAGATAATCTCCAACAAGAATTATTGGTGCTCCCGTCATTCGTTTCTTTCACCAACCCTCTGCCCAATGACTTCAAAGGCATAGGTCAAGCCGTCTGCAAGTGTGGATCGTGTAACGACACCACTCAAATCTACCCCAAGCTTGACCATAATCTGAGAAATCCTTGCGCTGATGCCGGTAATTACTATCTGTGTTCCCATCAATTTGCCGCCAGAAGCTGTGGAAATTAGGTGTCGGGCGACAAGTGAATCTACAATCGGAATTCCGGAAATATCGAGGATGGCGACTTTTGCCTGAACTTTTTCAATTCCACTAAGTAACGTTTCCATCATAAGCTGTGTACGCATACTGTCCAGCACGCCAATCAGTGGAACCATTATTACCCGATCCCAGATTTTAACTACCGGCACGGATGTTTCCGTCAACATTCTGTGCTGATCATTGATTTGCCGCTCTTTTACGTTCACGAAAGATTCGAAAATACAAAAACCTATTGGGTCAAAAACTGAGGCAATCGCAAAAATGGCCTCAATCAAATTTTCCTGAGGAAATTCCGTAGAAAGAACCTCAATAATCGAGTCTCTTAATAGCACAAAAAAATTAGATATTTCGCGGGGGGAAATATCTTTTTGAAATGAGGAAGTTGCAAAATTGACAATCTGATTTCGAGTTTCGGAAAATTCGGCCAAATTGCTTTCTTCACTTGAAGACAGAGAATCCAGAAATGGCGGAATAAACTCTGTTGCAAATTCTTTCAATCCATCGCTTCCGTAAACATTTTGCAGTCCACCTTCTCCGACTCTTTTCAGCCAAATCCCATGAAGTTTAACTTCCTTCTTTTTCAAAAAACTCGCAATTTGGGAATGAATCTCAACACTTTTTTTCTGGGCCATTCTATCCTCCTGTTAATGTTGTTGCAGTAATGTTTTAAAAGCTCACAATCCACGTAAAATCTAATATCTGCTGTTTTTGTAAAATCCAGCCTCAGCGCTTCCTGCAGTATTCCGGAATTAGTTAAAGTACAAAACCTGATGTCCGCATTAAAAGCCATTCCTTTAATCACAACTGTTGCAAAATTATTGGTTTTTAGAAATTATGCAATAAGTCCTATTATGTAATTTTTGCACACCGGACAGAAAACAATTCAATGGTGCCCAATATTGTGAAACTTTTCTCAGACAAGAATCTGCAAATTTTGCAGGAACCTCCTCAGGGTAAATTTAAAAAAAATGGTATCTTTTCAGTTTGTTTATTCGTCGCGATTTATTGGGTGGATACAAGAAATCATAATTTATAAAACTGGGGTATACGCTTGACTCAAGTGTTGCGTTTTCCATTAGGATAACCATGAATTCCCCCTAAAGTGGCACTCACAAAGTCTTTGAAGTAGTTTTTTGAACATTTTACTTAAGTGAACCGTTCAGCAAGGTTAAAAAAAAGTAACGTCATCATCGGAAAAGGGTTTAGGAATTTTCGTAGCTTTTTCAACAGAGGGAGCCCTCTTTGGAGTATGATTGTCTGAAGAAGGCCCCTCAAAAAACTGGACGCCATCAATTTCAATAGTCTGGGAAGCGCTTTGGGTCGTTTCGGAAGGGATCTCAAAAAACTGAACATTGTTCGCGGCTGAATCTAAGGAGTCGCTTGCAGAATGCGTGGTAGTTTCCAAATTTTGAGGGCCATCTTTGGCAGAAGCCGAAGCAGCTTTTTCTTCCGGTGCGGCCTTTTCTTCGGGCGAGTCAAAGAATTGAACATCATCTGTGGCAGAATCTGGGGAAGTTTTTTCTTCGGGCGAGTCAAAGAACTGAACATCATCTGTGGCAGAATCCGGTGCCGCCTTTTCTTCGGGGGAGTCAAAGAACTGAACATCATCCGTGGTAGAATCTGGGGCGGCCTTTTCTTCGGGGGAGTCAAAGAACTGAACATCATCCGCGGCAGAATCTGGGGAAGCTTTTTCTTCGGGCGCGTCGAAGAATTGAACGTCATCGATATTCGCAGTTGGTACAATGGCTAATGCTTGCGGCAAAACTTTAGTGGAAGTTAACTGGCCATGCGGAGATCCGGCTGGTGTGGTGACGGATTCGGCAACAGGCTTTCCGGAGTCTTCAATTTTCAGAAGTTTTTTTGCAATCTCGTATTCTTCATCCACGGAGTAGGTCGATTTTAATTGTTGATAAATTTCTTTTCTTATGCGGTGGCGTTCATTCACATCGCTGGTGAGCTCATTTGCGCACTTATGCAGCTTTTCGAGCGCTTCAACGACATGCACTGACATCTGTTTTGTCACATCTTCAAATTGGAGGCTGAAAATTATTCCTTCAATTTGGTTCTTAACGTAAACTGAGCTAGCCATGGCGTTGTTCATCAGGCCGGCGAGATCGCCGGAAGTACTAACGATCGAAAGCATGAAATCTTCCAAAAGACGCACAGTGGAATTGAGATATTTTTCTTGAACCTCAATTGTCTCTTTGTGAAATTTGTTCATTTCATTGATAAAATTCACGATGCCGAAAATAGATTTTTCAACCTCCGCGGATTTTTCAGCCGTACGTTTCGCAAGTTTTTGCACTTCCTGAGCGATTATGGCAAAAACACATCCGTACTCTCCCGCACGTGCAGCCTCAATGGAAGCATTTAAGGCTACAATGTTTGTGATTCGCGCTATTTCGATTATTTCCGCAGGAATTGTCTTGGCGTCTTTCAGTTTTACAGTGGTTTCTTCCATTTTCTTAAACTGACTGCTATTTTGTCCTAAAATTACTCTTAATTCATCAATCAACTTTTTTATCATTTCAGCATTCTGCTGATTTATTTCGCTGAAAGACGCCTTCGGATCTTGCACATTTCCTTGGGAAAGAAGGTTATACGCTAGTTTTTCCTTAATTTGACCGACAATTTGCCGCATTTCAACGTTGCTGCTTTGAATTTTCTGCGTCAGCGCGAAAAACTTGGTGATGGCTTCCACTGTAGAAACGTCTATTTTCCCGGTCGCAGTTTTTATCTGGTTTGAAAGAACAGGAACGGTTTCCTGCACCATAATCATCAATCGCTCAACTTCGACTCTCTCAAGAGCAGATTGGAAATCAACGAAGAAATGCCTTATCAGATACTTAACTGAATCCCGAATATTGCTGTCTTCCAGCAAACCAGCCTCTTCAAGATAACTTGAACGGGCGATGTTAAACACAAACTCCCTCAATTTTTCCAAATTACAGTTTTCACCAATGTCTTTTAAAAGTATCTTGAAATATTCATTTGCTGATTGGGCCCGGGTAGTATTTAATTCTTCACTCTCTTCTTTAATCAAGGCTCCCATAAAAAAACCGATCTGATCAGATAAACCTTTGAAATCCGCGGTAATTCCATCTGCGCAGAGAGTCAACCGTTCAGGAAGAGTTACGTTCAGCCGGTCAATTATTGTGCTGACCCCTTGTAATAAGTTCAAGCCATTTTCTCCGGGTTTAGAACCAGAATTATCTGCCCGTCACCCAGGATTGTCACGCCATTGACAATATCTACCTCGGAAAAATAATCGGGCATTGGCTTGATAGCTATTTCCATATTCTTACGAAGACCGTCAACAAAAATTCCGAATTTTCCTGTATTTGACTTTATAATGACAACGGGAATTTCTTGTTTCAGAAAAATCGAATTTTCCCGGGAAATATTTGAAGAAACACCTTTTGAAACAAGAAGATTCTCAAGACTTTCAGCTGGAATCACTTCACCACGATAATAGAAACCAAATTTGTCGTGAAGGATTCTGATGTCTTTTGGGGAAAGTTTTATTGCCTCAGAAACGTAGTCAAAAGGAATTGCATAAAGCTTGCTGCATGATTCGACAAGTAGTGAAGTATTGATACCAAGTTTGGTAGGAATGGTCAAAACAATTTCAGATCCTTCTCCCTCGGAGGAAATTAGCTTAATAGTTCCACCAAGTGAACAAATAGTGTTCTTAACAACATCCATCCCAACACCACGACCTGATATGTCAGAAACCACTTCTTTCGTCGAAAAACCTGGCAGAAAAACAATGTCCAGAATATTAGGATCATCAGGCGAATTAACTGGAATCCCCTTAGCCTTGGCTTTTTCGTAGATCTTTTTCCGGTTCATTCCACGGCCATCATCAAGAATTCTGATTATCAGATTAGTGCCTTCCTGATAAGCGCGAATCATGACAATGCCTTTTTCAGGTTTTCCGGCTTTAATTCGTTCTTCAGGTGTCTCGATGCCATGGTCACACGAGTTTCTAACGATATGTACCAGGGGCTCAGAAAGGGCGTCAGCGACTTTTTTGTCAACCTCAGTTTCGTCGCCATCTGTTATCAGATCGATGATTTTGTTTTGCTTTTTGGATATATCACGCACAACACGTTTGAATTTCTGAAGATTTCCTTTTATTGGAACCATGCGCATCGCCATTACCCCGACATTCATGTCGTTTGTAATGCGAGTAAAAAGCTGAAGGTTATCCTTGAATTGCTTTATTTCTGTGTTTCCAATACAGGTGCCGACAGTTAAGCCGCTCATCAGAAAAGCAAAAGTGTTTTTGGCAACCAACAGTTCTCCAATCATGTTTCCAAAAACGTCGATTTTCTTTTCATCGACACGCATTGTACGGACTTCTGATTCGGAATCGCCCTCAGGTTTGACCTGCCGGGCAATGTCCATCAGTTCTTGTTTTCTTAAAGCGCCTTCGATATCGCGTTCGCTTATCTTACCTTCATTGATGAGTATTTCACCAAGTTTTTTCTGCTTTTTCGACGCTTCAAAAATGTCACTTTTAGCAATTTTCCCCTCATCGACGAGAATTTCACCAATCATTTTTGTTTCACCAAGCAAACCACCCAAGAAAGTCACTACTTCACTCACAGTTTCGGGAAGATCTGTACGATTTTGCGAGTCAAGAATGTTGAGAGGTTTTTCACTTAGCTTTACAAGCAAAGTCAGGTTAACGTATTCAGCGGAATTTCTAACGTTTTGAAGCGTCCGACGCAGGGTTCGTTCCAAAATACTATCGGGATTAGCAAGCTGTGATCGGTCCATTAAGCTCATTATCTGCTTGTACTGAGAAACGTGTTCAAGAAAAATAGTCCCTTCCATGCCTGCTAGGGCTGGCATAATCGGAATAGGACTTTTCGCAGGTGAACCAGCCGGGGTCTGTTTTTTCCTCTCTGCAACAATCGCCAGAACCTCATTGCGAAGAACATCCATGGCTTCGTTATTTTCACCCGAAGACGTGCTTCGTACAACATCACGAAAAATATCTACGGCCTTTAAAAGAAGTTCAATTATATGGTTCGAACGTTGAAATTCACCTTTTTTCATTGCAGAAAGCATTGATTCAATGGAATGAGCGAAAATGGAGAGTTTTTTGAAACCTACACAATCTGAATCACCCTTGATCGTGTGAAATGCCCTGAAAATAGCTGCCAGAGATTCACTAGAGTTGTTCTTCTCGTATTCAATTGTTTTCGTTTCAATCTGTTCAAGCAAATCCCGGGCATTTTCCCAAAAATCAGCAATGCTTGAAGGATCAACGTCAGGAACTGGTATTTTATCAATAGTTGGTGCGACACCGAGAGGGGTTACTTCCAGAAGTCCTGCATCAAAAGCGAGATCAATTACTTCCGCAAGAGAAAGGGACGTTGCGATAGTAATCTGCACGGGTAACCAGAATCGGAGAGGTTCGAAATCTGTTATTGATGGAACCCCCTTTAAATCAGAAGTTGCGTAATAAAAACTTGCCACTGACTTGAGGTTCTTCAACAGAACATGTGGATCATAGCCATTTTCAAATACTTCTGTGGGATATACTACTTTTACTTTGTATGGAATCAACCCTTGGGAAAGAGCTTTCTCAAATTCGCTTCTGACAGAATCGGGAAGGTTAAGCTCTTTAAGTTTTTCAGGAGGAATCACCAAGTCGGTCGTCTGCGCTTCATCTTTAGCTTTTTGTTCAACCGAAACAGAAGAATGTGCATCGGTTTCATCCGGAAGAAACGATTTAAATTGTTCAATTACCTTAGGGAAAGAAGGAAGTTCCAGCTCAGCTTCATATGCTTTGATAAGTTCATTAACAGCGTCGGAAGCGTTAAATACTGTATCTGCAAGCGCGGAAGTCATTTTGATCTTTCCATCACGCACTCTTATGAGGACACTTTCAAGATGATGTAGAAATTCAGAGATGGCATCAAGGCCAAAGCCACCCGCTGAACCCTTGATCGTGTGAATAACCCGGAAAACAGAATTCAGCAATTCCGGGTTGTTAGGATCTGACTCTGCCTTGATAAGATCTTCGCTTAATTTATCAAGACCCTCGCGCGTTTCCTGGTAAAACTGTTTACGATATTTTAGTTCCTCTTCTTTGTCGATGCTCATATTCTTCTTTGATTCCTTGTGTTTTGCATAATCACCCTAGCGGCATTCAACCGTGGTAGAACTGTCTCTTGATGTATTTAGCTCTGCAGAGAAACGGGGACAATAATTTACTGTGGTTTCGGAAAAAGTGCCGTGGAGCTTGTACATCAAATGACAGTCCTACCCTTCAACCTACTATTTTCTTTGCGACTCCGACCAGAGTTTCGGGCTTGAAAGGCTTTACAATCCAGGCTTTTGCGCCAGCTTGCTGACCTTCGACCTTCTTGGCATCGTCACTCACTGTTGTAAGCATGACAATAGGAATGAATTTAAAAGCGCTTTCCGCTTTAACTGCCCTAATAAGCTCTATTCCGTTCATATTAGGCATGTTCAGATCGGAAAAAATCAGGTCGAATTTCACTTCGCTTTTCAGCTTGCCAATGGCATCGACCCCGTCAACTGCTTCCACAACGTCATACCCATTCCCACGCAGAGTCATAGCCACCAACCCACGCATTGAACCAGCGTCATCAACAATTAAAATTCGCTTGGCCATTTAATCTTTCCTTGTTTACCTTAGCTTCAGACCATAGGAATGAAGGAGTTCCAGAAATGCCTGTGATTCACCATTGAGGTGAAACTCAAGCCCCAATTCATCAACAGTGTTGTACAATGACAAAATAAGCTGAAAATAGGCGGTGTCCATTTCCTTCACATTATCAACGTTCATTATGACTGTCTTAAGACCATCAGTGTTGGAAAATGCCTGGCGCACTCGATCCATGTCAGGTTCGACATTTGCAATGCCTGTTTCTGTCGGAAGAATGAAGAAAAGAGTTTCATCATTTCGTTCAATATTCATTCTTATTTCCCGACCAGCATTTTTACGTGGGTAGCGAGTTCCTGAGGTTTAACAGGCTTGACAATATATATATTGGCCCCTGCTTTGAAACCTGTTTCGCGATGAATAGCTTCTTCCTGTGTCGTAATTATTATGATTGGAGTGTCTTTTTCCTCTTCACGATATTTTTTTATAAATGTCAGGCCGTCCATGACGGGCATATTGATGTCACAAAGTATCGCGTCATATGGAGTTTGGAGTGCTTTCTCAAGGGCTTCAACACCGTCTGAAGCCCCATCAGCCAAAAAACCACCTGTTTTCAAGATATTTATATGAAAACTTCTTACTACAGGCGAATCGTCAACAACCAGAATCTTTTTCATAGTCACACCTTGCAATATACGAGATGGGCTCCTATACGCCTCAATTTAAAAGCGGTAGTAACCCGGCCAATTGATTCACTTGAACCAAGAAAAATAAAACCACCCCGGTTAAGGGCAACGTAAAAATGGTCAACTACCTTTTTCCTGGAAATGTCATCGAAATAGATCAGAACGTTCCTGCAGAAGATAAAATCATAACCCTTATGAAGCCTCATCGCCTGCGTGTCTCCAAGGTTGAGATGTTCAAACGTAATCTGACGGCGAATTTTATCTTTGATTCGATAAAGCCCCCTGGGCGTAGCATCAAAATAATTTTTCAGGTATTCAGGAGGGACATCTTTCAGCGATCGTTCTTCATATTCGCCTCTGATGGCTTTTTTGAGAATGGTTTCATCTATATCGCTAGCGATGATTTTGATCTCCCAATTATTGGAATTTTCGAGCATTTCCTCGAAAATGATACCGAGAGTATAAGGTTCTTCTCCACTTGAACAACCTGCACACCAAATATTGAGTTTTTTTTCATTATTCTTCAGCTTCTGTTCGATAACCTCGGGAAGACAGTTTTCTGCAAACCCGGTTAGTTGGGGAAAATCTCTGAAAAAATAAGTTTCATTAATTGTCAGCGAGTTCACAAAACTTTGAAACTCAGTGCCATTCTTATCAAGATATTTCAGATATTGCAAATACTCAAAAGGACTTTCCATTCCCATTTCCGAAATACGCTTTTCAATGCGCTTTGAAAGGAAATAATTCTTCTTTTCTTCAAACCGCATCCCAATACGCTCATAAATGAGATTGGAAAAACCTTCGAATTCTTCGGGAGTCAGTTCAAATTCGGTGCTCATGATTCTCCCGGTGTTTCGGGCTCCTTTCTCGTATTTACAAGACGTTTGGCCAGATTTATTATGTCAGGGCGCAATTCGTTCATTTCACAGATTTTTTTCAGAATGTAGCCAGCTTCAAGGTCAGCAATATCAACTTTTTCGCGGCGACGAAGTTCAACAACTGCATTTAAAATGTCATCTGCATACAGTCCGACATTTTCGATTGATTTGAAAATCTTCTTTACGTCGTCAATCCGCCCTGAGCGCACAGCTAACTTAATAAGCTGGGGGATATAAATTGGATCAGTTTTTTTTAGATCGCCATCAGGACATACAACATAGGTTACCTGGTCATAAACCGTTTTGTCTTCGAAAGAAACGAGCGCTTCCATGATGGAAACACGCATCATGGGCTCAGGATCAATTTCAAGAATCTGAAGGATATCTCCGATACTTTCTTTGTCGCACAAACGACCCAGATATTCAGCAGCCGTAATTTTTACATTCTCTGCTTCATCAAGTAAACCCCACCTGATAGCCTGTGCAGCCTTTGGCGTGCCTATTTCCATAAGGGAGTCCAGGATCAGTTTTCGTATTTCTTTATTGGAGCTAGCATATCGCTCCATAAGAAAATCCAAGGTTCCTTCACCATTTGCACCAAAAATTGTCACTGCGGCGTTTCTTAAAAAAGCATTTGGTGAAGAAAACATTCCAAAAAGTAAATCCAAGGTTTCTTTGCAATCAAGTTTCTTTAGGGCGAAAACAATGGCGTCGCTAACTGCCTGCGACTTTTCGGATTCAAGCCTTTCAGCAAGGGTTTTTGCAGCGGAAGGATCACCTGTTGAAGCTATATCATCAACTGCATATAGCCGATCTGCCTCGTCATCACTGAGAAGAGCTTTGATAAATTTTTCAAGATCGGAAGACATTCATTTCCTCCTTTGTGTATTGGAAAATTATTCGTATCCGCTCAATAATCCGAGGAAATCATGTTTAAGGGAGATGACACAATAATTTAATCCTCTGAAGATTTTGCAAAATTTTGTAAAATTTGCAAAATTGGTTGAAAAGAAATTTACAATTTTTTTATAGCTGACATGATTTTTTCAGGTATGTCATAGCTAGGCGCAACGATTTCAACGCCACCGCGATCTATTGCTTCCTTCGGCATTCCGAAAACAATAGCGGTTTCTTCGCTTTCAGCAATGGTAATACCGCCAGCCTGCCGAACTCGAAGCATTGAATCGGCACCATCATCACCCATGCCGGTCATCATGACAGCAACCATTTTCCTTCCAAAAACTTCTAATACAGAGTCCATCATGACTCCTACCGAGGGCACGAAAAGATTTTCAGGCGTTGATGCAAGCCTGATCATGATTTCACCGTTGTTTTTTTTCCGCAGAAGCAAATGTTGTCCACCTTTTGCCAGGTAACCATGATTCCTCTGGACAATGTCTCCCGATGCAACTTCCTTAACCGGGAAACGTGCAATACTATTCAGGCGAGCAGCAAAAGAGGCAGTAAAAGTCTCGGGCATATGTTGGACCATGAAAAACGGGGCTCCAATTTCACCTGGTAGAGACGAAATTACGTCTGAAAGTGTTTTCGGCCCACCTGTGGAGATACCCAAGGCGATCGCTTTTGTAACGAAGGAAGAATGGGAAAGACTGGAACGGGCCTCAGAGACTTGTTTTGTGGAGGCCCTCGGCGATGGAACCAACTTTTCTCTATCGAGTTTGCTCTTTAATTTTTGTAGGATGCCCATTTTTGCCGCAGATTTAATTTTGCTGAGCAATTCGAGGGTAGCTTTCTTAATATTAAAGGAAATAGTACCACTTGGTTTTGGAATAAAATCGAAAGCGCCCAATTCGAGAGCTTCAAAAGTTGTCACTGCACCTTCCTGTGTCAGTGAACTGACCATAATAACCGGCGCGATTCCTTCGTGGTTAATATGCTGAAGACAAGTCAATCCATCCATTTCCGGCATGTTAATGTCCATGGTGATTACATCCGGTTTCAGCTCCCGTGCCTTTTGAAGACCATCTTTCCCGTCACGGCCGGGCGGTAGAACCTCAATCAGAGGATCTGTTTCCAGCATTTCCCGAAGGGCCTTGCGCATGAAAGCAGAATCTTCGACAATTAGTACCCTTATTTTCTTTCCGAGCGCCATAAATCGTCACCCCAAATGGAATAATTATTGAGAAGATACAAATTTTCGGCAAGCAAAAAACCCTCCTTGCGAAGGGTTTTTTTGAAGAATTTAGAATTTCAACTGTTCTTGCTCTTTGGCAGACAGAATCTTACTGGCTTCAATCAAAATTATCATTTTTTGATCGGCAAGCTTACCGATACCGCTGATGAATTCTGTCTTAGAATCCATTTTCAAGGACTGAGGAGGCGGTTCAAGCATTCGCTTGGAAATACGCAAAACCTCTGAAACTGAATCCACAATCAAGCCTGTGAGACGGTTGGAGATGTTTACAATAATTACCCGTGTTGCTTCGTCGTGAGCTTTGATTTCCATATCGAAACGTTTGCGCAAATCAATGGCCGGAATAACGTTTCCGCGAAGATTCATTACACCTTCAACAAAAGCCGGAACCCTTGGTACTGCGGTTATTTTGTCAAACCGGTTAATTTCCTGAACATCTTCAATCGCAAGCGAGAAGGTTTCTTTTCCAAGCTTGAAAGCCACAAGTTGAATTTCTTCAGTGTCTTTCTTTTCAGCATCAGAAATAGTTTTCTGACCGGAGTGTGAATCTTTTCCCATCTTTTTTAACTGTTCAAGGTTCTCAAGAGAAAGGATATGGTCCTGGTCAAGAAACAATATCAATCGTTTTCCGGAATCCAGCTTGACAATTCCTTTCAAATTGGACGTCTTGCCAGTACTAAGAATGTTCGGTGGCGGATCAATGATATTCTCGAAAACCCTGATAACCTGCTGCATGCGGTCTACAAGAATGCCTACCGGCATGGAGCCGATTTCCACCACAAGTATTCTTTGGTCTTCCTTTATATCCTTGCCAATGCTGCTTATCAGTTCTTCGAACTTGCCGAAAAATTGAGTTTCTATAGCGTGAGCCTGATCATTCCAGATTTGTTTCGCATTCTCTTTAGAATGACGAACCTGTTCATTTACCTCTGCTGCAAAAGTGTACAATTTTTGCAACTGAAGCCGCATATCCTGCATTACCCGGTCAATGCTTTCACTTGAACTTCGGAAAACCTCAAACCATTTTCCAATTTCACTCTTGGATGGATCGAGTTCGAGTGTAAAATTGGCCCCGCTTAATACCGATTCTTTCAGATTGTTGTACCAATTTCGCTGACCTGCTTCAAGTTCACCAAGAACTTTTGTCAGGTCCTCGACCAAAGAGGGTGATCCAAATAGTTTTCTGATGTCAATTATCGGGAGCAGAGCATCACGAATACAGAATATTCCAAGCAGATAGGGAAGAGCATCAGGTACTTCCGTTATTCGCCCAACTCGCAGAACTTCTCGAACCATTTCGATCGGAAATGCATATTCCTCATCGGCAACAAGAAAAGTGACAAGTTGCAATTCCTTCATTCCTGAAGCTTTGGAAACTGTCTGTTCATTCGCCATCTGGTCGCTTCCTCCCATTCCCAAGTCCAAATTGACACCACAAAGCGCTTCGACATTAAGCTCCATAATTATTTTGTCACCATTTCCGGTTTTGATAACGTTGACAATATATTTTGAATCAACACCTGAATTCAAAAGAGAAGGCGGAGGTTCAATGGAAGCGTTTTCCATGCTGATAACCCCTCTAACGCTATCCACAATCACTCCAGTCGAGCCTCTTCCGGTGTCAATGACAAGAATTCTGGTGCTATCTGTTATTTCTGTTACCGGAAGATTCAATCTTATGCGTGCGTCAACTACCGGAAGAACGTTTCCCCTTAAATTGGCAACGCCTTTAAGGAAACCCGGCGCGCGTGGAACTGAAATAATATTGGGATATCGGACGATTTCTCTAATCCGGCTTATTCCAATTCCGAATAATTCCTCGCCAACTTTAAAAGTGGCAATTTGGTTGTCGCTTTGGATGTTGGCTTCCTTGCCGGCAACCTCTTCCAAGTTTTCGGTCATTTATAATCTCCTTGGCTTATTAGCTCTGAAGCTCGTCAGCAAGTGAACCGATTTCTTCAGTTGCCTGACCCAGTTGTTGTAGACCCTTTGCCTGTTCTTCAGATGCAGCCGCAGCTTCAGCGACTGCCTTTGACGCTTCTTCAGCGGCAGTACCGATTTGATCTACGCCTTTCTTAGCCTGATCTATGGCAGCAAGAGCCTCTCTTGCACTTTTTAGGGCATCACCCATAGCTTTTGCGACAAATACCATATCAGCTTCAATCTGATTCAGATTATTTGTTGAGACAATTGCACGTTCGGCTTCCGTAGCGGCAGTTCGGCCTGCAAGTTCGATATCCCCAGTGCATTTAACTACTTGTCCCTGAAGGGCCCGGACTAATTCTTTAATTTTATCAGCATTTTCAGCTGATTCATTGGCGAGATTACGAATATCTCCCGCGACCACAGAGAATCCGCGGCCATGTTCACCGGCACGTGCAGCTTCTATTGAGCCACTCACTGCCAGCATATTGGTTTGTATCGTTACATTTATGATTGCTTCAACAATCTTGTCAATTCTTCGGGCCTTTTCTTCCAGGATTTTGACATTGTCGGCAGCTTTCAGGTTGTCCTTGGCAGCTTTATTAACATTAACAATGAGCTTATCAACGTTCACTTTATTTTCACCGAGAAGAAGTTTCATCCCTTCCCCGTCTTTTTCCAGTACTCCTGCGCGACCTTCAATCTGCTTTGCAATTGCTGCTAATTTTTCAGCGTTTTCTGCACCAATGGCAGCTTCTTTGGACTGAATTTCAGTGGCTTTTTTAATTTGCTCGATAGCAGTCGCAAGTTCAGTGGATGCTGAGCCGGCTTCTTCGACATTAGCCGCGAGTTCTTCACCCATTGAAGCAATTTCCTGAGCAGACTTGGCTGCGTCAGATGAATGTTTCAATTCATCGGCCACTTGAGCTAGTTCCTGGGCAGCTGTGCCCATTTCAGCAAAAGCCTTTGTCTGCTGTTCGGCACCTTTTCTGGCCTCTTCCGCACTTGAGGCAAGTTCTTCAGCAGCAGCGGCAACATTCTGAGAACCCTTCAGCATTTCTTTGGAGTCATCCAGCATTCGTTTGGAGGCATCATTGATTTCAGAGGTATCTTTTTGAAAAGTATCCATTTTGCCGGCAATCTTCAAAAGTTCAGCAGAAATTTGCTGCCCTTTCACTGCTTCTTCTTTCGCATTAGTGCCAATTGCACCTATTTCCCCCGCGACTCCTCGAACTGATTCCTGAATTTCAACGACTACATCTTTTATCTCACGGGCACTTTTCTCAGAAGTTTCAGCTAGATTCCGCACTTCATCGGCTACTACAGCAAATCCTCGGCCGTGTTCACCTGCTCGGGCCGCTTCAATAGCAGCATTAAGTGCAAGAAGATTGGTTTGGTCAGCGATACGAACCACCGCCTGAACGATATTCCCAATTTCTGCAGATTGTTTTTCCAGCTCCTGCATAAGCTTTGCAGAGCCAAGTGATGCATCAGCGGCAGATTGAACACCTTTAACAAGAGTTTCAAGAGCGATAGAGGTGTCTGCAGTGAGCTTCTTGATTAAGTTGGTTTTGTTCAAAGTCTCATTAGCAACTTCAGATGAAAGAACCGCTGCCTTCTCGATCTGAGTAATGGCTGCCCGGGATTCTTCCGCTGCTCCACTTGCCTCTTCAGCTCCGGCGGCAATATTTTCCATGGAACCCTTTAATTCTTCGGCTGCGCCACTTCCTTCTTCTATTCCTGCGGAAAGCTCTTCAGTTGCCGTTGCGATACGCTCGGAAATCTGTTGCTGTTTTGCAAGAGTTCGCGACTTGGCCTTATCCTGGGCGGCCTTTTTGGCTTCTTCACGCCGTTCTGATAAATCCTCAAGTTCTGACTTCTGACCAATTTTGGGAGCAGCTTTTTGTACCATTAATCCTTTTGGTTCTGGTTTAGCAAGCGGTTTTCCTGACAACCCCTTCTTGTTTACACCGGTGTTTTCTTGTATCACTTAGATTCCTCCAGAAAAGTTATTTGTGAAGACGACAGTCTCCATTTGGAATCTGCGTCGAACCGAAAAAAAATCAAACCAATTTGGCAAATCACCCTCATCAGAGAACAAAATTCCGATCGCGCATTCCGTATACATAAATTAATTACTATTAATGCAAATTGTCTATTTTCAATTTGTTTGAAAGAACTAGTGTGCAATCTAACAACCATCAATAATGCAGATAAACCAGGCAGAATAATTTCTTTCACCTTCACTTTGGAAAACACTCTGTTTTTAGAGAGCTGCTAATGTCTTCGAAAACTTGAATAACTGAGCTTTATCGCAATATGGAAGGCTGTTCAAAAAAAAGTAAAATGCTCTTCAGAAGCCTTTGAAAATTTATTTGGAAAAATAAAAATTTTCTTACTTTAGAATTTTTTTAAAAAAAAATATTGAAAAGTTGCTTGGAGACGTGGTTTCATAGAAACGAAACGAAACGAAACGAAACGAAACGAAACGAAACGAAACGAAACGAAAAATAATGAATTGTCAACCTTTTTTTAAAAAAAAAGAATATTCATGTCCTGATAACTGCATCCAAAAAGACTATTCCGAAATTTTTTTTTTACCCCAAAAAACAAAAAAAGCGAAATCTGAAATTCAGAAAAGGCCGATTCAACAGTTTTAGAAATACTTCTTCCAAAACGAACCATACAGCTTTTTCTTGCAAGAAAATAGCCAACAAGACATGACTTCACTTGAGTTTACTTGAATTTAAACCTTTCGGGCAGGCTATTTTGAAGAAATGTAGTTGAACCGTTAAACAATAGTTAGAAGTAACTATTTTTCTCCATTCGATTTATCAAAAAAACAAGTCAAAAAAGGTTTTTGTAAAATTAGCAAGTCGTAACTGTAAAAAAATTCACTAAATTAAAAAAAAAAGGAGGATGTTTTTTGATGTAAAAGCTCTACCACGCATTTTCAGAAAATGCGAGGAAAGGCTGTGCCTATTTCTCTGGAGGATTAAAAGTATCAAGAGGCAGTGTTACCCTAGTCCAGAACGGTTAATTTTTTTTTCTATGAAGTCTAAGCTATTCTTAAGGATTTTTTAAAAAAGGCCGAAGTATATTTTTGTTCGCTGAAAAAAGCTGGGAAAATTTATGAACATTTTAATAAAAAAAATTCAGTATGATTCAGTCCAGAATGGTTTTACAGGCCTGAACATTGAAGTGAAACTTCGTTTTTTCGGAAAAATCCAAGGTGAAGCGCTTGTGGTGCTTTTCTTTGTAAACTTGAAGACGGGAGAGATCGTTAAATCTGAATCTCCCGAGTGGGCTGACGACCGGGGTGACTTCATAACAACCACTGATTTTTTTGCTGTCGACGGAATTAAAAAGACCTTTTCGTTTAACTTTTTTGTACCTTATGGAGTCCTGCGCATCAGTGAATCGTCTCGTGTAAAAATAACGACCTCATGTGTTTTAAGCGGAGTTAAAGCTCCAGTGGTTGCTGAAAAAGTCCTGGAGTATTATGTAATCGATCCTGACTACGAGATTCCGCCAGCTATCCCCCCAAAAATGGATATCGTGATAGAATACTCCAAACGGCTTGGAATTGCCTCAGATGCAACTTTCGAAGATATCAAGCTGGCTTATAAAACAAAATGCAAAGAATTTCATCCTGATTTGTATCAGAATCTTCCGATGAGTTTTCAAGAGTTTGCCAAACAAGAGTTTCAGAAAATCCAGGAAGCATTCGCTTATTTTCGTGAACTGTACAATAGCTTTGATGAGACTCTAAGTCAGGCTTCATAATTTGGGCGGTGCTGCTGCTGCTGCTGCTGCTGCTGCTGCTGCTGCTGCTGCTGCTGCTGCCTCTCTGCATCGGCTTCAAGGGTTTTCGTAAATTGCTTTTGAAGTTGCAAATAGGATATGTTTTGAAGATACCGATTTCAGCTTACTTTTATATTTGCTTTCAATAACTTTTCGTGTTATTTCTAATACAAGTAACGGGAGGTTCAGATGACTCAGGAATTGGCAGCGGAACTGAAGGTATTCATTAAAACGAGCCTTGGTCTGTCCGGCTGCATTGAACAAACGATTCTTTCTTATGAAAAAGGACCACCTGACCTCCAAAAAAATGATTTATTTCTGGAGACAGTCCTCTGGTTTTTTCGTTCAATCAAGGATGGAGCGTCTTTTTTTGGTCTGGCAGTACTGAAAAATACGTTGTTGTACACTGAAAATTTTCTTGGCGTTCTTCGTAAAAACAAAACTTCCATCGAACCCTTACAGCTCAAGGCAATTCTTCATAGTTGTACATTCTCCGTGAACTATTTAAAAGGCATTCAGGAAGACAATAATTCGATTCCGCTGGAACACGAATCGTCTGAACTTATTACTGAACTAACTATTGAACTTGATAAACTTAATAAGAAATTTTTACTTGAAAGAATCAATTCGCCGGCAAGGGCATCTGACCTTCCAACTCCCGGAATCATTCCCGAGTTTTTTCAAACTGCCAAGTCAATTTTCGCTGAAATTGATCATGATCTTAAAGAAATAGAAAATGATCCTTCTGAAAAGATAAATTATGAGAGAACCATGCGGAGTATGCATGTTGCCACGGGTTTATTTGATTTATTCGGGCTGGAACTGCTGTCAAGTCTATCAAAGCTCGCTGAAGTAACCCTTTTTTATTATCTGAAAAATCCTGAGTCTAATAAAATTTCGCCGATTTATTCAATGAAAAATACTCTTAAAATCTTGAGAAAAAGTGTAGATAAAATTGAACAGAATGGCAAAATTGCAGTTATTGATTTTATTATGCAATAATGAGTAGAAGCTAATCTTTAATAACTCTTGGCGATTTCCCGTAAGAGTAGTGGGATGAATTAACTGATTACACAAATATTTTATTTTTTTCAAAGTAATAGTCTGTCATCATAAGAGTTTGTAGATGGTTAAAGCGAGATTTCTGTTCATCAGTTAAATGCCAGCACTACCCGCGAAGTTTTACAAAAATAGGTCTGGACGAGATTAAATTCAGGGTCGATTAAAAAGTTACACAGGAAAAAAACACTGTGTGCAAATTTCTTTTTTAAAAGAAAGGATTGTCGGAAATGGCCAGAGATGAAGACTGGTTGCAGGTGTTTGGGGTTTTTCTGGCTGAAACCCGCGAAATGCTGGTTGAAGTTGAACCTGTCTTTATTTTTCTCGAAAAAGAACCACCTGATTCCGCAGATTTCAAAAAGCAAATTGATCGTATTTTTCGCCTTTTCCATTCATTAAAAGCATCCACAGCCACTTTCGAGCTTTTCAAACTGCGTGACATGA
Source organism: Candidatus Rifleibacteriota bacterium (assembly GCA_015233565.1). GTDB lineage: Bacteria > Muiribacteriota > Ozemobacteria > Ozemobacterales > Ozemobacteraceae > JADFXM01. Next base: position 56,455 of record JADFXM010000018.1, on the reverse strand, counting down.
CCCATAACGCAGAAAATCTTCTGGACTCTTTCAGAAACAACCCAAGAAAGTTTTCTTCCGAACAGATAGATCTACTTTGTCAAACCTGTGATTTTTTATCCAAATCACTTGACTACATCGGTAAAACTTTTTCTGACGAAGCTCTTTCTGAAAAAGCGGAAGGTTACAATCAGAAATACCTTGAGGAGCTTTCAAAACTTAATGTAACCACACACACCGATTCTGCCAAACCCAAAAAAACAATTCCCCAAAAAATCAACTCTGGGAAAACATCTTCGGAGTTGAAAAAAGCATTGAAGTCTTATTCGTCATCTGACTTTGCAAAATCTTATTCCGAGTTTGGAGAGGCAATTCCGGGAGAAATCCTCGAAGGGTTCTTACTCGAAGCCAAAGCGCTGGTAAAAAAATCGCAAAAATCGCTTTCACAGATATTTCCCGGGAAGGAATCAGTTGCTTCACTGAAAACGGTATTTCAGGAACTCCATTCTTTCAAAGGCTTGACTGATTTCTTGAATTTCACAGCATTCAGCAATTTCTGCTTAGTTTTCGAAAGTTTTGTTCGTGGAATGATGACAGAGAAGTTTCTTTTTTCAGATGACAACTTCGCTTTTCTGAAAAGCAATTTCAATAGTATCGATGATCTTCTCGCTAGTTTGAGCATAAACCCAGTGCTTGATTTGGAGAAGCTCAGTTCCATGACCGACGCGTTGGTTTCAAAATTATGCGAGGTTGAGGCCGAAGCTGAGGAAAGGGCTAGAACTGGATCGAAAGCCAAGTCGGAAGCTGAGTTCAGAACAAAAATTCCATCTGAGACGAAGGTTGAGCTCGAAACGAAGTCCACTTTGGAGCCAGGGTCTGCAATTATCTCAACGATTGAGCCTGTAAAAAGCCTTGAAATGGGTTCCGGCGAGGTATCTGAAGACAAACCTGATAAAGTAAAGAGCTCAGAAGAAATCCCTGAGGTTTCAGGGGATGCTTCAAGCGAACCGCTTCCAAATACTTTACAGGAAATGGGAATAGAAGTAACTCCAGAAATTTTCGATCTATTCCACGAAGAATCAGAAATGTTGTTTAAGATAATCGAGAAAGGAATCACTCGGGCGAATGAAAATCAGGAACAGCAGGGAATAACCGATTTATTTTCAGCTTTCCACGAATTAGGAATACTCTCAAACTTTTTGGGATACAACATTCTTTTTGGAGTGGGTAGCCTTGCCAAAAGCGTTATCGAAGCGGCAGCAAAACGTCCTATATCAGAGCTTGGATCTTTCTTCAAAACAATTAATGCCGTAGTTCTTGAACTCAGAAAATCATTGGAACGTATCAAAAATGGCAAAGGAGAAACATTTGACGCGGTTTTTGCTGACGCTAAATCATTGGAAGCCATTTTTCAGGAATTTGAACAAGCAGAAAAGACCGCTGTTTCCCAGGAGGCATCTCTCAAAACTTCCTCAGAAAAAGTTGGTGTCCCTACTATCAGGGTTGATGAAGCGAAAATCGATAAGCTTATGCGTGCCCTGGGTGAACTTTTTACCGCACGTGGCTCTTTTCCAATTCTGGTGAAAAAACTTAGAAAAGTAAGTCAAAATGCGATAGCCGAAGAACTTTATTCCACAGCCAACAAAATATCACGGCTTTCCGAAGAATTCAGAAGTGTTTTGCTTTCAATTAGAATGGTAACATTGAAAAGTACTTTCCAGAGAATTCCCAGAATGATACGTGATCTTTCAAAAATGTTGAACAAAGAGATCAATCTTGAATTGATCGGTGAAACAACGGAGATGGATAAAAACCTCGTTGAAAAGCTCACTAACCCGCTGGTGCATATTATCCGAAATTCGGTTGACCACGGAATTGAGATTCCCGAAGAAAGAAAGAAAAAAGGAAAGCCCGCTATTGGCACTATAACTGTCGCCGCCGAAACAGAGGGTTCGACAATTTTGATTAGGGTAACAGATGACGGAAAGGGACTAGATCCGGTTTTTTTGAAGGAAAAAGCGGTTGCAAAAAAAGTGATCTCTCAGGAAACTGCAAATTCAATGTCAGACAGAGAAGCAATGAATTTGATTTTCCTGCCAGGCTTTTCAACAGCCGAAAAATTGACCGATGTTTCCGGACGTGGTGTGGGCATGGATGTAGTGATGACAGATGTTAAATCAGTTCAAGGCTCAGTGATGATGGAAAGTGCAATCGACAAGGGATCGACATTCACTTTGAAATTTCCGGCAAGTATGATCATCTCGGATCTAATGCTTTTTAACTCCGGAAATGACGAGTATCTTTTACCTGTTGAAAATATTTCAGGGTTAACCAGAATATTACCTCGTGATGTACACGTTTATCGTGGGAAGCTGATGGCGAATATTCGAGACATTGTATACCCAATCATTCATCTGGACGACCTTCTATATTCGACAGGCGAAGAATCGGCTGAAAAATTTCAAAAGAGGATCAAACAATTAGCGGAAATTGATTTTCCTGCTGCAGTAGTTGAGGTTGGAGAAACCCGTTTTGCGATTGCAGTAGATCGTCTCGTAACTCAGGAAAAAGTCATGGTTAAGCCACTTTCAGAAGATCTTGCTTCTATAACAAATCTCTTTTCAGGTGCGGCAATAATGGGTGACGGACGAGTTGTACTGGTAATCAATCCCCGCGAACTGGCAAGCCACTTCAGGAGCTTTATCTGAACGCATAGAGCCTCCGAAAGCAGATAGTTAATAAAAGAGATGCAGAGACTTGAAATTTTTCAGACAATGCTTTTATTAGAAGTGGGTTGTGAATAAAATTTCAAAAAAAATTCTTATTTTTTTGGAACCTTTGAATTATTGGTCGGTCAAAAAAGTTGAAAAACAAACAAAACGAATGAAAGGAGGAAAAAAATGAATAGTCATTCGTTGTATCGTCAAATTGTCTGTTTCGTCGGTGGTTTTGCGGTGATTTTGTTCCTGAATGGTTCTTTGCCGCAATTTGGGTCTCCCGCTTATGCTGAAACACCTGCTTCTTCGAGTTCTTCCGTGAAAAGTTTTGATGAGATGATGCAAGGTGTGCAAAAACAGATGGATCAGTTATCCAAAAACCAATTTTTTTCTGACCCAAGTCTGGGAAACATTCGTGGCTTCGATCTTTTTGACAAAGGCTTGGAAGAGCGCTTTCAGAAGATGTTTAAGGGGTTCAATCTTAATGAACCATTTAAATCTGCCCCAGGCTTTGCGCAAGCAGGAGATTTAAAAAGCGATATTCATGAGGTAAATGGAAATCTCATCATAACTCTTGACCTCCCTGGACATGATAAAAAGAGCATTGACTTGAAGATCAAGGATAATGCCTTAATAATCAGTTCAGAACGAAAATCTCAGAGAAATGAGAATGACGACAAGAACAAAGTTTTTAGTAGCGAAATCTCTTATGGAAAATTTTCTAGAGTGATCGAACTTCCCAAAAAAGTTTTTGCCGATAAAATGGCAGCAAAATTTGAAAATGGCGTACTAACTGTTACTGCACCGATAGATACTTCAACTCCGGCGGAAACTGATGGAAAAAAAATAGAGATTCAGTAATATCAATCCCCTTCAAAGGGATATTGCCGGATAAAAAAAAGGCGGATTGTGGCTTCGGAAGCCTAATCCGCCCGTTTTTTGTCCTCGCTAGTTGATCTTAGGGAAAAGTGAATATAAGCCCAAGTTCAGACTTCCTGATTTAGAAGGAACTCATTTTCACAATTTTGAAGAATTTTTAGCACAAATAAAGACTTTTTTCCTAGAAAAGTGCCAGATGGATTTCCGGTTGGAAACTCTGAATTTCTGATCAATTCAAATACGCATCAGGATATCTGAAGTTATTCAATGACTCTCTTTGGGCCTTGAATTGCCGGTTTGCAGCCTTCATTCTTCAACATAGCTTTTTATGTTTTTGGCTATCTTGGGAAAACTATTTATTAAACCGACATCAGCTGTAATCAGTGGAAGACTCATCTGTTCAGCCAGTGCAATAAATTCACAATCGTAGGCCGTGCATTTTGACCTGTTTACTAAATCTAAAACTTGAATTGAAGGAACTTGATGTTCTGCTCCTTGCATATGATTTTCAGCATTGACCATAATTTCTTGCGCTTGTGCCAAAGGAAAATCCTTTCGCCTTAAGTGGCAGGCGAGAACATTTCTAAATTCAGAACGCCACAAAGTTGGGGCAATCCAGTTTGAGTCCTTTTTTAATAATTTTTCTGCTAGTTCAGTAAAATCACCCGGAATCCAGAAGTAAACCAAAATGTTTGTATCCACAACAATCATTTTCGCCCCTCATTTTTGAATTCGTATAACATTTCTTCCGTAAGATGAACTTTGAGAGTTTTTCGGAGATTCCGGGCTTTTTCAATTAACTCGTCAATCCTACATGGAGTTAACCCCAATGCCCTCTCAAGGGTGGTGATTATTTCGTTATTTAGGCTCCGGCGATTTCGTTCAGCTTGTTTTTTTAATTCGGAATGAAGAAAACCTGGAACACTTTTTAAGGTAATTGTAGCCATTGAAACCTCCACATCCAATTTAAATTCACATTGGAAGTTTAACAAATTTATGTGTAGAGGTCAAATCTCGAACTAAACACGAAGTGGAACATTTAACTAATCATTCGATTCCTACTTCCTGATTTAGAAGGAACTCATTTGGCACAATTTTGAAGAATTTTCAGCACAAATAAACACTTTTTTTCCTTGAAACTGATGTTCCAACAAGAGAATGATCTAAAATCAGCACTAGAAAATAAAAAGAAAGCGGTTGTTCAAAAAGTTCGTAGCCAGTATTTCATTAGAGTAAAAATCTCTGTTGAAGAGTGTTTCAGAAGTTAAGTGCCATTTTTTGAAATATCGCCCATTTTTGCACTTTGATTAGCTTCAACGCTGCACCAATTGAGAATACGCACATGGAACATCCGTTGAAAAGTGCCAGATGGATTTCCGGTTGGATACTCTGAATTTCTGATCAATTCAAATACGCATCAGGATATCTGACGTTATTATTTTGTAGGATTGGTATTATTAGAGAATTTGCCGTTATTGGATTTAAGAATGGGTTTTATGTTACACGCAAATTTTGGTTGTAATTGTACAAGTTAAATGTTGGTGGAGATTTATCGGAATTTTACCATAACTGGGACAGGTCTCTTTAAGTTGGACTCGCCTGCGGTTCCATCTCCAATTTGGCCGAAAAAATTGTTGCCCCATGCCAGCAGAGTTCCATCCTTTTTCAGGGCATAAGTGTTTTTTCTGCCACAACCGATGGCCACCACATCCGACAATTTCAGCGTTTGTTGAGGTTGGAGAGACGCACCAATGCTGGCTTCAGATGACTCATGCCCCAGTTGTCCAAAATCATTCCTTCCCCAAGTCCAGACTGTTCCGTCTTTTCTCAAGGCAACGCTTAGATTTTCACCCGCGGCAATAGCAATTACATCTGTAAGAGATGCCACTTTGACTGGGGTCATTCGGTCTTGCGTAGAGCAGTCTCCCAACTCGCCCCAGGAGTTAGTTCCCCATGACCAAACAGTACCATCGTTTTTCAGTGCCAACGAATGACTTTCTCCAGCTGCAATGGAGATGATTCCTTCAAATTTGGGGAGCATTTCCGGGAAGGAAACAAATTTTAAAACAGGTCCAATTCCAAGCTGGCCATTGGAATTATTTCCCCAACTCCAAACCGTTCCATCCTTCCGAAGCGCCAACGCACGCATAGGAGAGATTGAAATCGATTTGATATCGTTTAATCCTTGAACACGGAATTGAACTATTTGGCCGGATGAATCATCCAGTAACCTCCAAACACTTCCATCCTTTTTCAGAGTCATTGCCTCCGACACATCTCCACCCGCAACATCAATAACATTTTCCAGGTGGAAGCCCTGGTGAGGCAAAAAAGCATCTGGATTCTTTTTATCTGGCGTGGTGTCACTTTGCCACACCCAAAGAGTACCATCTTTTTTCAAAACAAAATTGCCGTTTTTAAAAGCACTTACGGCAATGGCCTGGTCAATCCCCGGAACAATCTCAGGGGAAAGTCTACTCTGCGAAACCCCGTCACCCAGAAACTCTTTTCCTGAACCCCACGTCCAAACAGTCCCGTCATCCTTGATGAAAATGGAGTGTTGATTCCCACCACTCATTCGCCGATTAGGAAAAATAAATTGTTTGAATTCTGAGTTAGTTGCGTTAGCAGGTGAGGGGACGGGAGTTGGTTTTGAAATCGAGAAGTCAGACTTCAAAGAATCCTTTGGACTCTGGCTTTCAAGCGAGGGAGGGATTCCCTTAAAAATTGTTTTTCTTGCTCGATTAAATTTTTTGAAATTTCCCCAACATTCTTCAGACCAATCGCTTTTTATAATCTCGAATTCCTTTTTCGCTATTTCGGATTTTCCTGCCAGAAAGGCCAACTTGGCATACCAATTATGGACCTTCAAAGATTGTGGGAAGCTCTTCAAAAGGTTTAGCAGGGTCCGTTCAACTTCCGACCAGATTTGTGAAGACTTGAAATAATCCTGGTTTCCCGTCCAGATCGATGCTTCAAAGTGCGCCATCGGAATTACCAATGGAGCTAGAGAACCGGTTAAAGTTGCACAGGTTCTCGCATAAGTAAGCATCTCCGGAATCGACCCGTGCCATCGTGGTTTCAGATATTCAAGTTTTCGAGCGTAAGGAAGGAACTCAGTAGGGTCGGCTTTTAGGGCACTTTCATAGTAATGATCGAGAGCCTGCCGATTCAAACCCAGGTTTGTGGCTATCATCATCAGATCTGCGAAGATGATGGGATCATTAAACCCATACTCTACAGCTTTTTCCAGATAATACCTGGCGAGGAGGAGAAAATCCTTATACTCGCGCCACTCATCACCTTCAAAACCCCAACCGTGGCCCTCCATTCCCAGGTAGTAAACTTTTTTCCAAGCCGCCTCCAGGAAGAAAAACCCATTACTGGCTTGAGCATAAGGGGATGAAGGAAATTTTTCCTGCCACTCATTTAAAAGCGATTTGTAATACAAAAATGCGTTGGGGTGAATGTTTTTGGGGGAAAAAGAAAGCCCTCTTAATTTAAACGATTCCCGAAAACCATTGGTGTCCTTGTTTTTTTTTGCTGCAATTGTTGAAAAGATTTCCTCCAGCTTCTGAAAATCCTTATTACGTAGATAAAATTCAAAGTTTTCAGTTTGCCCTGTTTCACGAAAATCGAAGAATTTTTCTATATCTGATAGATAGTCGAATTCCTGAGGATGCCTCAGAGTTGTTACTGCCAAAAGCTCCGAGTAGATTTCCAGTTTGGGTTGGAACTCAGCAGCTGTTTCATAGGCAAATACTGGATCTAGAGCATAACCAGCATCTGGAGTTTGCAATTCAAGCGCTTTGGCATAATATAATTTTGCTAAATCCCAGTCGCTTTCATAATTACCCCTGATCCTGGCTTTCATCTCATATACTTTTGCTAAAAAAAAAGGAACTTCGTCCTCAACGGGACAGAAACGCTCGGCTTTTCTTATGATTTTTTCTGCTTCATCCCATTTCTCAAGGTGCATGAAAATGATCCCCATTCCCAAATAAGGATCAAGCCGCTGGGGATTGAGTGCTATAGCCTCTTCAAATGTTTGAAGAGCTTCATCCATCCTTCCCTCTAAAAAGAGTTCTCTGCCTTTTTGAATCAGGGATATTTCAGGAGAAACTGAGTTCGGGACCAAATTCACTTGGACTGGTACCAATTCACTAGGTTTTATTCCTGCATGCTGGGATTGAAGATAAGGATATGCAAGACAAAGAAGAAGAAGAGTGCCATAAAGAAATATGTTTCTGACTTTTTTCATCTTTTGTTCAGCAGTTCATTCGATACGCAATCGCGGGACTCCTGGAACTTCTTGAAATTGTATCCCCACAAATCAGGGACCCAATCATTCTGGATGATTTCAAATTCCCGTTGGGCGATTTCCATGTCATTCGCTTGATAAGCTATGAAAGCACAATGGTTGTGGATAACATTATTTTCTGGAAAATCTTTAAGCAATCTATTAAAAACGCTTTTCAATTCATTCCAGACGCCAGGTTGCTTGAAATAATTTCTGTCAGCATTACGTCCAAACATTCCAGGTTGCTTGAAATAATTTCTGTCGGCATTCCTTTCAAGCATTCCGGACATTTCTTCATGGACAGTAATCAGCAAAAATGGAATAAGGGTCTGGGGGTGCTCTTCGTTAGTACATTTTTTTGCAAATTCCAGCATTTCGGAAGTAGACCCACCCCATTCTGGCTTGAGAGATTCCAGTTTAGATGTATATGCTTCCTTCTCATTTTTGTCGGCTTTTATGGCTCGGGCAAATTGTTTTTCAACTTCTTCCCGACCCTCTCCCAAGCCCATTGCAACTGTGATCAACTTAGCAGGAACGATAGGGTCACTGGGATCGCTCTCGTAGGCTTTGTTCAAGCAAAACTTTGCAGACTTAAGGAGTTCTTCAAATAACTTTTTGCTCTCTTTTGTAACTAACGATGATTCCCCTTTTCCACGAGCTTCCCAGGCTTCGGTGACAAGTAAGTGCCCTTTACAGGCGAAAGCAAAATGAGAAGAGGGTCTTGTTTTCAACCAATCATTTATTCGCTCCTCAAGGGTTTGATGGTTTTTATCTGCCGTTTCAAAGCGTGAATAGGCTATGTTGAGATAGGATTCACCTTCAAATAATTGTCTTTCGCGAAGCAAATCCTGAAAGGTTTTTTCAATGGAATCAAAGTCTCCCTTTTCCATCATGGACCGAAAATACCAGTTTGAAAACCTACTGGTTGGGTTTTTGAAATTTTCGTCAGGAGGTAGTTTGCTTTTTTCAACTTCCGTTGCGCTTGCTAATATCTTCTTGATTATCTTTTCGCGGTTTTGCCCAGGAAAACGATCCAGGCTTTTTTTGTAAAATTCGAGCATTCCTATTCTGTCATTTTTCAACTCGTGAATAAATCCAAGCCAATAATAAATATCCGGGTCTTCCGGAAGCAGTCCCAAAATCAGTTTTAAGCAATTAATAGCCTCATCGTATTTTTTTTGCTTCTGATAAATTTCTACTTTTTTGAGGTAAGCACGGGGAAGCGCGCTTTTGTAAAGTGGATGATTCGGGCAAAACTCCAGGGCTTTATTTATAAATTCAATCGTTTCATCTGAATCGCCCCTTTTCCAGGCCAATCTTCCCATAAAATAGAGGACTTCAGGATTTTCGGGATATTCCTGGTAAAATTTTTCGCCCAAAAGAGTACAACGTTTTACATCACCCTGTTTATCAAAACAGTTAGACAGCATGCAGAAAATTTTCCAATTTCCTGGATCAAGTTCTTGTGCGGTTTCAAGGCATTTTAAAGCTTCATTCACCTTATTAGTTTTAAGGAAGTTATCGGCTTGCATTAGAAGGGTATCTACTTGGTGCCTGGAAGAAGCTTGGTAAATCGGAAATTGAACAAGAAATGAGAAAATGGGAAAAAAAAGTGTTATCACAAAAAACCAACGTTGCACTTAGGATCCTCTATTTTCCAAGTCTAATATGGTTTGAACAATCGCCCATTTTTGTCCTAGCTAGTCCCTCTGTTACAATTGAATTTTTAGTATCTACTCAAATAATCTGCGGCTTTATGTGTCGATTTCGGCTCCGCTCTGTCACCGGGTCGGTCTTTGAGCGGAGTCGAAACGACCTTCGTGATCAGCATCTAAACTCATCTGTGACTAAGGACTAGTTGAACTTACGGAAAATTAAAAACTATTTCTCTGATTTTCTCTCAATGTTAACTTCAGAAAACTTTTTTTTCAATTATTTTGTACAAATAACCTTCTTCGCGGTTTGTTCAGGCGAAGTCAGTTAGTTTTTAATTGTAAAAGCTGTTCTGTGAATACACGCCCAAGGTATTCTATGATTCTCCTTGGGCCTTGAATTGCCGGTTTGCAGTAAAACAACCCATTCTGCCAGTAGCTTCTTTGTCATTTTTTCCCAAAAAAAGAGTTTTCCATTTATTTGAAGCGGTTGCATAATTAATGATTTTTATTAATTATGCAACCACTTCATTTAACCTTATTTTTTCATCGCAGTCTGTAATTCATCGAATTCTTTCTGGATCATTTCCTGGACACCCTTGAACATTGCCGGGTCCTCAAAATCAATATTAAGGAAATCTTTCAAAAGTTTCGTTGGAGGGCGATCGAATCCAGAAGAAACCATGGCCAGATATTTTGGCGGGAAGCCAGTTGGATCAGCTTTAAAAAGTTCGAGGTATTTAAGAGCCAGAATATTGGCGAAAACATAATTTACATAATATGTCGGCACTTCCCAGTAATGGTGCTTTCTCATCCAATGATAGGCGAGCGCCTCTGGGTGTTTCTGGAAGAAAACGTCATATTGCTTTCCAACTTCCGAACAAATTTTGTTGAAATCTTTTTCGTCCTTGATTTGGTCTTTAGCCATTTGATCGTAACAGCACATTTCAAATTTGGCGCGTCTGGCGAGTTCCCACATGTACATTCTTTCACTGACTATGTCCCAACGCAAACTTGCCAATTGAAGGGGATCTTTGAGTGTTTTCAATAATTGTTCCCTCAAGAGTGCTTCATTGAACATTGCGAATGATTCTGTCATGTAATTGGGGCCTTCGGCGAAAATTCCGGAACCCAAATTGTTTTTTACAAACTGATAGTGCATAACATGACCTGATTCGTGAATCATGGTTGAAATGTCATCGAGAAATCCTTGAAAATTGCTTGAGAAAAATCCGAAGTTGGAAATGCAATAGGCCCCTTGTCCGCGTTTAAGGCCCGATACAATGTCGAGTCGACCATTTTTGGGATCGAGAAGTCGTCCAAGCTCGTAGGAATATGAGGCCCCGAGGACTTTCATTGCATTGTTAAGAAGATCTGTTGTTTCTCCAATTGTTAAGCGAATTTCCTTGGCACTTTTAGGTTGAATATCATAGTCCCAAATGTTGGTGTCAGGAAGATTATAATCAGCTTTAAGAGTATCGATACGAAATTGTTGATATTTGTGATATAACGGCAGCCCTTCTTCAATTTGTTTGTAAAGGGAGTCTAACTGGCCTCGTGACAGATATCTTTCGAAAAGCGCTTCATCGAAATATGTGGAAAATCCGCGAATTTTGGCTAATGAGTTAAGGGTTTTGATGAGCTGTCTGAGTGAAAAGGCAAGAAGATCGGCATTGTCTTTGAAAAAATCGTAGTAAGTTTTGAAAGTAGTTTCTCTAATTTTTTGATCTGGATTTTTCAACAGAGCATCAAAATCAATGTAGACATCGTATTCTTTTTCCCCGGATTTGATTTTGGGGAATGAATGCCGATCGAATACACTTTGAAAAGAGTTTTCCTGCCACTGAATCAGGTCTGGAACTAATGAAGAAAGCAGGCTTTCTTTGTCTTCATTCAGAGTGTGCGGAGCCATTCTTACATAATCATTCAGGATAAAATCATATTTCTTTAGCTCAGGTCGCTCACTGATGAACTTGGTTAATGTATCCTGAGTGATTGCTTTCAATTCAACTTTTACAAAGCTGATTTTTGATTGAATCTCAGCATCCAGCTTTTGTTGAGCTTCTTCCGGTGACTTGTCGTCAGAATTAATTGATTTTCGGAAATGTGCGTAGGCATATAAGGCCTCTTGGAGGTCTGCAATTTTTCTTTGCAGTTCCATCGTGTCCAAAAGATCCTTTGCGGAGGCAATTACGCTTCCTTTCTTTTTTTCAAGATCTGTTGAAATTTGGCGTAATTTTTCCATTTCAGACTTCATTTGATTTTCATCTTTATAAAGAATTTTATCAAGCTGAAATTTGTACAAGCTTTTTTCTTCCTTCGAAAAGGGTTCAAAAGCTTTTTCGTTTGAAGCAAACAAGGACATTGTAAAACCCGTGAAGATTGCTAAAACCAGTAAAAAACGATTCACTTTGACCTCCAATTAAATTAGGGAATGAGAGGAAGAGTATTACAAAATTGAAATATTTTTGCAAGTCCTCAAAAACTTACATGGGAAGCGTATACATTTAAAAAAATTACACTTGGAATTAGCTCAGGGACCGGTTACTTGTGATTAAGGTGATTGAGCAGAGTCGCAGTCCTCAGATATTGGAAAGTTTCTGGTATCAAGATTTGATGCAGAGTTTCCGCTGCTAGAGATGGTTGAGAAATATCGCTATAATAAAGGACGGTACAAGGTTGTTATCCGTTAAAACTAACGGGGCATTTCGATGAGGAAAAATGAAGTTCAAAAGGCAATTTCCAACCAGGTGAAAAACTCCACTTTGCAAAAGGACTAAAGAAACTGTTAAAATCGCAAAGATGAAAATGAAAAAGAGAAATGTCGATTCTTCTTCAGGATTTACGCTGGTTGAATTGCTGATAACTTTGTTATTGTTTGCTGTCATTATTGGAAGCGGATCCGCAATGCTTTCCGGGACTGTTTCTCAATTTCACACTGGAACGAGGAACGATGTTCTGTCGCTTTTTTTCAGAAACTGCGTTTTTCGGGCAAAAATGAGGAATGAATTAATAAGATTAAACGTTGCGCGGGATAAGGTTTCTGCAGTGAATAGTCCAGGTCTGAGCTTTTCCTCAACCGACATTTCGCCTGAAACACTGGAAGCTTTGAAAAATCTTTCATTTACTGCGACCGGAACCTTCCTGCTAGATAAAAAGATAGATTCGTTGAAAATTATATTCCAGGAAGCTGGAAACAAAAGATTTGAAATTAACATGATTTTTAAGGAATAGTGATCCTGTGGATTTAAATAGGAAAAGGCGAAAAGTGGGGTTTACATTGGTTGAAATCCTACTGACGCTTTTAGTTACCGGTGTTGCCTTAATTTCGTTGTTAATGGCCTTTGACACGGCAGATGAACTTCTTTTTCAATCAGTTTTTGAAGAAAGGGGATCTGAGTATGCTGAACGGGAGCTGGAGATCCTTAAAAGCGATTTTGCAGCGAATAGGAGGAAAATCCTTGACTTTACTTCTAAAGGCAGGTTCAGGCTTCCCAAGGGTTGGAAATCAGAAGTATCCTGCAAATTTGACAAAATTGAGCAAACTGTGCATTTGCTCTGCGAAGTTTCTTGCAAAAGTCAAAAAGTGAATTTGGAGTCTTTTTTCTATGTTCCGAAAGAAAATAAATTTGTTCCCAGTAAATAGAACCAAAGTTTTTATCGGAACTTCCACTGGGTTTACTCTGATAGAAGCGCTTATTGTGATACTTCTTCTTGGAATTGCCAGTGCTGGAATGTTTCAGATGCTTGATTTATCCAGAACCAGATATGATTCTACAGTATCCAGGCAATGGCAAACGATTGAAATTGCCCAACTTTACAGGAAATTCAGATCCTTGATTTCAAGTGGAAAATTGCCAGATTCCGGTTTTATAGAAAATTTGAATTCCAACAATCTTAAGGTTAAAATTGCATCCTTTACGATTAAAAACTTTGATGATTCATCTTTTTTTGTTAAACTAATAATTTTTGATGATAAGAATAAAGATGGGAAATTTCAGGAAAGTGAAAAACTTGATCTTCCGATCTGGTTTTTTAGGAATAAATGCGAGAAATGAAGAATTTTAAAGGCCCCGGGAAAAGAAAAAGCGGTTTTGCTTTATTTCTGGCATTCAGTATTCTAGTGGGAGTAACGTTTTTGGCATTTGGCGCATTAGAATTTTCTTCCATCGGTCTTGATTCGGGAAGATCCGTTCTTCTTGAAACGATCTGTTTTCAGTCGGCTGATGGAGGATTAGAACGTGGTTTGGCCAAGTTGAGGGCGCATTTTAAACCATTCACTTTCGAATATAAAATTTCAATTTCGCAATATATGATGATCCTGGTCAAAGTAAAAGCCGAAAATAAAAGTGAAGGAATCGATCTACATTCTGAAGCCATTGTTATGGAAAGAGGAAATATAAAAGCGTTGAAGAGGCTTTCCAGGGTTGATGTAAAAAATGCGAATGGCAGAGAAAAATGTGGGCGTTTTCTGGAGGAAACATGAAAAAGGCTTTAAATGACGGTCTTTATGCCGGAATTGATATCGGCTCCTTTTCAATTAAAGCCGTTATCCTGGAAAGGAAATCAGGGCGCAGTAATGTTCTTCAGGTTATTGAAACTCTACTTTCCCCGCAAAGCGATTTTCCTGGGGAAAGCGAGTATAAAGAGCACTTGATTTCAAAGCTAGTAGAGATTGCAGAAAAATTGCACCTCAAATCGTGCAAGGGTATTTCCGCGATTTTCCACGACAAAGAAATTCAGGTAAAATTTCTTGAATTGCCTTCTGCTCCTTCGCCGGAGCAATTAGAGCAAATGCTTTTCTGGGAAGCCAAAAAGCTGATTCCTCAGAATCTAAAATCTGAACCTTTTATTTTCGCTTATAGAAGCCTGAAAGCAGATTTGAAGAACTTTGCGCTGGCTGCGGTTCCGCTTTCGAGGTTTCAAGCATTTTTAGCTATTTTTGATGCTGCTAAAATTCGTCCCGATGCCCTTTTTCCTGAAGCATTCACAGCGATTTCCGCAAAATCACTTCTTCCGACTGCGACGTTACCGGCTTTATCACTGATTAATATTGGCCATTTTAGTACGCATATTCACATTTTTTCCAACGGAGAGCCAAAATTTTACCGTCAGATCCCATCAGGAACCGTTGAATTGTCGGAAGATTCCCAGGACTCTGAATTTGAAGTTTTTACCCAGAAAATCCGATTCAGCTTCGATTATTTCAGAGCAGTAACCAAGCTTGGGAATATTGATGAAATATTGATTTATGGCGGGGGATCCTTAAAAAAAGGACTATTTGATTTTGCAAAAAGGTATTTTGCACCTGGAAGAACGGCCAAACTTGACTTTTCCTCTAAATTTGGTTTGGAGAGGTTGGAGACCGCCGGCTTAGGAGTAGATATAGATCTTGCCACATATCTTCCAGCTCTAATTGCGACTTTTTGTTATCTCGAAAATAATGGTACTGACAATCTTGTTGATTCGTATTTAAAGCGGCTGGAAAAAGAGAACTATGAATCAATTTCTCGTTATGTTCCGACTGTTTTGGCAACAATCTGTACTATTATTTTATTTGTTACAATTATTTCCTGGAAAAATAAACTTCAGGAGCAATTAACACAAATTAAAGAGAATATTCATTTTAATGAGGTAGCAATTGCAGCTGCAAAAGCCAAACTGGAAAAACAAGTGAGCGCTTATGATCCATTCCATGGTCTTTCAACTAAAATTAAGAAGACCATTGAACCTCTGTTGCGAGACCGTCTCAGTGGTTCGGAAATTTTTTACAAGATAGCGCAATCGAAAATTGATGGAATTTTTCTTAAGCAGATTCAGATTCTTCCCGCTGATTATCGCATTCCGGATGAACCTGAACCTCAAACCCAACCGCAGTCTCAAACTCAAGTTCAAACTCCATATCAATTTCAACCTCAACAGCAACCCCAACCCCAATCTCAAACTCAAACTCAATATCAGTTTCATCAACCTCAACCTCAGACCCAGGTTCAACCCCGGCCTTCATTCCTGGCTTCTGGGTCGTTACAGACCTTAAGTCCCGAACTTCAGGCTCCTATTCCTGTGCAGACTCTCAAGCTAGAGGCCCAGGCTTCTGCTCCCTTGCAAATTGCAAAACCTGAGCTTTCAACGGCTATTCCAATTCAATCTCAGGTTTTTGAGCCAGCAGGTTTGCCCATAGGTCCTGAAAATGTGCTTGAAAAAAGCTCTGAAGAGGAAATACAAGAACTTCCCCCGGTTCTGGATGGCGAGACACTTTTTCTTAAAGGCTCTTCCGTGAATGAACAGGTACTCCTTACCTATATTGGCAAGATTTTGAAAGGGCTTTCGTTGAAAAGAGTTGTGGAATATAAGTCTACAAGAAAATCCGGGAAAATTGAATTCACTTTTAGAGGCCAACTACCTTGAATATTTCCAAAATAGTATTTTTTATTCTTGTCATTTTTGCCCTGTTTTTTTATGTGGCTTTCAAAACGATTGTTTTTCCTCTGAATAGCGAACTTGATACTCTCCAGGGAAGGCTTGCCCAAATTAAACTTGAAGAAAACATCGCCCGGGATAAACTCCAAACTGTAAGCAAGACCGTTTTGAAACCAGCTGCCAGTGCAATAAGTAAGAACCTGCTGGAACCCGGTTTGGAAAATCGTCTGTTGAATGGAATTTTCGATTCCGCATCCAAATCCGGGGCATTAATTGAAGATGCTCACTTCCTTCCGGTTTTTACGAAATCTCCCCCCACCGAAACCGAGAAGGATAACCAACCGGCAAGCATTACTGAAAAATTTGCTATGTTGGGTGAAGATGGCATGCCAATTGGTTGCGATACTGACGATACTCTTGAGAATAAACCTATTGAAGTTTTGCCGGTAAGGTTAAAATTGAAGGGAAATTTCAAAGCTTGGGGACAATTTTTGACTTTTTTGGATCAATCGCTTAATTTATATGGGATCAGATTTCTTAAAACGGAGTTTAATACCGCCGGAATCGGAAGTGGTTTAATAGAAGTAGTTTTGCCAATAAGATCTTCGAATGAAAAGTAGTTAAACTCAGTCTGAACAGTTGTTTCAATATTTCTGCAAGTAGTTGCAAATAAAAAGGGAGTTGTAATAAATGAAAACCGGTGATGATAACTGGAAGTGGGCATTAGTTCTTATACTGGCCGGAATTTTCATACTTCTTGCCAATCAAGCTTATCATTCGATTTACAATGCGCAGGATGACTTTCCTCCGCCAGATGATTATCTTCAGGGCGATAGTTTTGATATGGAGTCGAGAAAGAAGACTGTTACTCCTGGTTCGGGACAAGCTATCGATATAAACCTCCCTGATCAAGTTTCGCCTGCGACTCAAACTGAAAATGCTTCTTCTTCGTCTTCAGTTGAACATCCCAAAAACATTGACTGGGGAAAAGTTGAAGATCCATCGAAAAAATAGTGTAATGGATTGAAAAGGTCCATTAAGATTTACAAATTTTTCATAAAGCTTGTAAGTATGACAAAACGATTTGTTCTCTTTTGTTGGTTTTTCTTTTTTCTTTTTTTTTCAATTCCTATTTTTTGCAAAGAATTAAGTTCTGAATTGCAACAAGCTGATGAGTTTTTAAGAATTGGTCGACTTAATGAAGCCCGGCAGATAGCAGAATCGGTTTACAAAGCTTTTCCCAAAGAAGTTGAATCTCTTCTCATTTTGGGGAGAGTTGAAATTGCAGCGCAAAACCCCGCAAAAGCCCGTGAATGGTTTCGAATTGCGTCTTCGGTTAATCCCAAGCACCCCCTTGTAAAATGTTACCAAAAATTGTTTGATCAATATGAGCACCGCCGTGGGTTGCTAAATCCGAGTTTATCACCCTTACCAGCTCGTGATACCCATGAAACTGCTGATAGATTTAAGAGAGATTGGTTTGGGCCAAATCCTCCTGTCGCTTTCTCCAAAGTCAATATCTATATTCCAAAAATTGCTTCTGCTCCCCCTGAACCAAATATTATCACCCTTGCCGGAGTCAATCTTGAAATAGAAGAAGAGCTTGACTTTCGTTTTCAACAGGGTTTAGATGCACTTGATGATGGCCAGTATCTTCAAGCTTATGTTCTGTTTGATGACTTGGTTTCAGAATATTCCGGAAGAAAGGAATTTAAACTCGGAAAAGCCGATGCAGCTTTAAAAATGGGAAGAATCAGCGAAGCCAGATCGATTCTTCATGACCTTTATACTTCTGATCCGTCGAATGGAGAGATTAAAAAGGCATTTCAGAATATCGGTCTTCTGAGAGAGAATTCTCCTGAAGATAGTGATGTAGAGATGATTTTCTCGCCTCGAGATCCAGTTCTTTTTCCAAAAACACATAGAGGAAAGAAACTGGATAGACTGTTAAAAAGGCAACTCCGCTAAGGATATTGGGGAAATGCACACTTACGAGATTGTTAAAAATCACTAAAATTTGATTTTTTTTTATGTCCCCTTGGAATGAAATATTAGAATTTTTTTCAGGTTTTATCATCCTGGAAAAAGTGCCAATAAAGTAGCCCTGAGATGAAATATAGTGCTGACGTAATATACAGACAGGAATCGTATCCATAATTTTGTATCAGGTCGCCTGAAACCATCATTGACATTGCCCAGGCAATGTAGAACGAAGCGCTTTCAGAAGCAGAGGCTCTGGCCCTGAATTTAGGGGCTATTCTTTCCATCAGTATTCTCTGCCTGATTGGTACCGCCATATTCATAAACGCTCCACGAAAAAAGAAAGCAATTGCGCAAAGCCAAAAATTGTGAGTCAGGGCCATTGTTATCATGAATGGAAGAGAGGAAAACTCTGAAAAAACGACACTTTTTGTTAAGCCAAGAACTTTTGACGACCAAGTTGTAAAAAAAGCACCTAGAGCGGTTCCAAGTTGCCCGATGGCAAAAACGCTTCCTATCTGCGGTATGGTGGCTCCAGTCCACTTTTGGAAGTACAAGTTGAAATAGGGGACTATCAACCCGGCACCAAATCCGATTAAGCTATAGGTAAACATAAATTTCAAAATCATTCGCCAGGGAGCGGGTTCGTTCTCGGAGGATTTTTCTAGTAATGATGGGTCTTTAGGGTTCTGCTTGTCTGAAGAGAGCTTGAATGCCGGCCATAAACTGGTAAGAAGTATAATAATCCCCGTTAAAAGCGTTGCACGTAAAATAATAGGACTGTGAAGATTGTCGGATAGGCCACATTTTTGAAATATTAACGGGAGCCCACCAGAAAAAAATCCTGCAACGATTCCCATTAAAACTGTGATTGAAAAATTAATGTTGAAGAGATATCTTCGTTGTTTTCTTCGACTGTTTTCCTGGAGAAAAGGCAGAATTGAAACCATCAAAGCCCCATTTCCAAAACCGCTTATCATTGCTGCTGGCCAGAGGAAAAGTGGTGTTAATGGAAAAGTTGCTATTAGAAAACCTGAAGTAAGTAATATTATTCCGAGAATGTACGTTGCTTTTCTGGAAAATCGATCAGCGATTTTTCCCATTGGAAAAGAAGCGCCGGCTGCTGACAAAGATTGCAAAGCAAGGATTCGTCCAATGGTTCCTTCGTTTAAACCGAGTGTTTTAAGATATACGTTAAGAAGAACCGTGAAAATTCCCATGCCAAGCCCAATGATGGCTTGTGCATACAAAATAAGCCTCAATTGAGAATTGAAAGTTCTGATTAGTAAGAAAAAGTTTCTCATTAAGGAAAAAATCCGCTAAAATAGAATAAAGGAAAAATTCAAGTTGGTCTATTTAAAAAGGAGGAACAAATGAAAAAGTTGTTTTTCTTGTTTGCGTTTTTCTGGATTGTAGCTCTTTCTTGTTACTGTCAAGAAGGCATTCCTCACCCACCATCCGGGAAAAATATTATCTTGGCAGTTGGATTTTCCATAAAGGACAATGATCTTGCCTCAGCTTCAGTAGTAAAACTGATATATACTCCTGGAAATCAAAATTCCGCAGCGACTTCCGGTTCAAATTCAGGCAGTCAGAGTGGCAGTAATGCAGGTATGAATAGCTCCGGTGTGAACAATCCCCCTTCAGTGAATACTAATAATGGCTCTGGAAATCCGAGCCAGAATGGCCAACAACAGGGGCCACAAGGAATGATAATCCTTAAGAGTGTTCCATTTGCTCTAAAAGTTATCAATGCAAGTCTCGAGTTTTTAGAAGCAGATATTTTTCAACAGGGAAATGTGAGACAAAAAGACGCGATTATTTTGCCCATTGGACATATCTCTATAAAAATTGTTGCTGCTGACATGAAGAATAAAGTTGCTCAGGGGAAATTGCGCATAAAAACTGAGCTTGATGAAACGTCAGTAGAATCTAATTTGCTGTTGAACGTATTGCACTCTCCAGATATGGGTAATTCAGAAAGTTCTTCCACTCCGGGAAGTAATCAGCAATAAAATTGAAGCAGGGAACTTGGGGCAAGCTATTGTTAAAATTGGAAGTGATGACTTTAGCTTGTCCCGTCCGATTTTCATTTCGAAGTTTTTATCTCGTCGTATCGCTTTTTCAGTTCCTGAATATCTTGCCACATTTGCCAGTTCGGGCTGCCCTGTGCTCTGGAAGCATTTCTCAAAAGGTATGAAGGGTGATACAGTGGCATACAGGGAATTCCAAAAATTGAATCAAACCATTGGCCATGAATTGTAGTAACGCCCGGTGTTTTGGGCCCGATGACGAATTTTATGGCTGTATTTCCTAAAAGGCCAATTAGACGGGGCTTCAGGAGGTTGAGCTGCCTTCTTAAAAAAGGAGTACAAGCCTGCATCTCTTCGATAGTTGGAGTTCGATTATCAGGGGGGCGGTCTTTGAGAATATTGCAAATAAACACCTCTTCTCTGGAAATGCCAGCTGCAGCTAAAATTTTGTCAAGGTGCTTTCCTGCTTTCCCAACGAAAGGTCTTCCTGAAAGATCTTCATCTTCACCGGGAGCTTCTCCGATAAAAACCAGTAGTGCGTGATCCGAACCTTCTCCCATAACCACATTGGTTCTTGTTTTACAGAGGGAGCATCCCGTGCAGGTGAGTGCATCAGCTTTGATTTTTTCAAATGAATCAGTGGAATCAAATGAATCAAGGGAAAAGTTCTGATTTTCTAAGGGTTTAGAAATTGGAAGTTTTTTCCCAGGGCTTTTACTTGGTTGTTCGGATATTTTTTCGGGCGTTTTGGTGGAACTTTCAGAAAAACTTCCCGAATATTTTTCAGGGAGAGTTTCAGAGCATTTTCCTGAGGCATTAATAGGACCACTTCCAGAGGGTGTTCCGGAAGAGATTTCCGGAGAATTTACTAACGGAATAACCTCCGCCATTTCATATTCGTGGAATGGAATTTGTCCTGGCGGGGTCAAAATTTCAAAGAGATTTACCGAATTCGTAGAACATTTCTCAGTGGTCTTCTTTTCGGAGGTTTTTCGTTTCGCCATTTTCTTATACCCTTAAAAGATAGCCTTGCAGTATTTTCAGTTCAGTTTATGTGCTTTGAAGATTTCCTGCAAAGATTGGGCAGCAGCTTGCCGGACTTCTTTGCTCTGATCTCTTTCAGCTTTTTTGAGAGCAACTATTGATCGAATATCTCGCAGATAGCCAAGTGCTTCGGCGGCGGTTCTGCGTACAGAAGAGGACCGGTCGTTTAGCATTCCGATTAACGGATCGACAACCTTGCCATCCCCTATTTTCCCAAGTATTCGGGCAACATTTTCCCTTAAGAAGTTGTTTCTATCGTTCAGCAGTCTTAATAGTTTTCCAACCAGTTCTTCATCCCCAATTCGAACGAGTAAATCACATGAATGCCTTCTGATTCTTTCTTCGTCGGCTTTCAAAGCCTCAATAAGAACAGGGAATGATTTTGTTTTAAAGGAAACCACGGCTTCGCTGCATGCAAGGGGAACAAGCGGAGAAGGATCATCGAGTCTAAGAAGAAGAGGTAGTATCGCTCTGGTATCGCCAATTTGACCGAGCGCGATTGCGGCTTTTTCTCTAACTCTCTCAGAAGCATCTTCAAGCGATTTTGTAAGTTGAGCTATAGCCAGACGATCTTTTCTACCACCCAAAACTTCGACCGACGCCGCTCTGACTTCTTCAGAATTGTCTCCAAGTGAATTAGTAAGTATTTCCGACACCCTTGGATCTTGCATAGTCGACAAGGCTTTTACTGAAATGCATCTGACCAGCTCTGAACCATCCTTTGTCGCCCTTTCCAGGAATTCAACAGCGGCGGTATCTCCGAGTTCGCCAAGAACTTGAGCTGCTTTAGACCTTACGGATTCCATTGAATCTTTGAGGGCTTCTATTGCAGGTTGAACGGCTGCAGTTGTACCAATTTTCCCGATGGCTTCGATTGCGGCGGATCTGACTCTTCCGGAGGGGTCTTTTACCAGTCCGGACAGGGTTTTAATGGCTCTGGGATCATTAGTTTCACCAAGAACGACAGCAATAGCCATTCTTACAGTTTCATTCGGATGCGACGAGGAGATAATGAGTTTGTCAACTAATTTACGGCTTTTTGAGCCAATCAGTTGTTTGGAAAGTAAATCAAGCGGAAGTTGAAACTCCGGTTTTTTAAGGATATCGATTAAAGCGTCAAGGGCTCCCTCTGTTTGGATTCCTCCAAGGGCTTCAACACACCATTGCCTCTGAGGAAGGTCGCCTTCAGTAAAATATTGCATTAATACTGGGATTGCTCGATCATTGCCGACTCTGGCAAATAGTCTTGAGACGTTCAATCTGATCAGTTCCAGGATTTGAGTGCTGCATTCCAGTATTCGCTTGTCCGGGATTCCGGCTAGTTTTTTAATGTCCTTGTCAGTCAGGGAGTCCCTGGCAATCTTTATCAATAGTGGGAAAGCCCGTTCGTCTCCCATTACGCTTAAGGCCTGAGCAATTGAGAATTGTGCCCACGCATAACCTTCTTTCAATACAACTGAAATCGGATTTTCTTCGGTCAGGTGTTTATCTACTGAAAGCAGTGCATCAGCAAGATATAATTTTAATTTCCCCTCAGCAGATTCAAGAACTTTAAGTAGGGGGAAAATAGCGCGCACGCTTCCAATTTTTCCCAAGACTTTGACGAGTGAAGGCAAAACTTCCTTGGGTTCTGTGAAAAGGGCTTTGGTGGTCGGTTCGACCGCAAGATCGTTCATTTCGCAAAGTGCCCACTCTGCTTTGGTGATAATCTGTTCATCCTGCTCGCGAAGGGAATTAATGAGGGCTGGAATTGCCTTTATTCCTCGGATGTTTCCGAGTGCTTCAATTCCGGCCAATCTTACATCTCGTTCGGAGTCCATAAGTTTGGAAACAAGCGGGTCAATTGCAACTGGATTGCCAATTTTACCAAGTGCCTTAGCTGCGGATATTTTTAATTCCGGTTCACCTGATTCAAGGAAATTGACCAAGTTGCCGGCGCTGGATTTGTCAGCAATTTCTCCAAGAGCTTCTATTGCTTTTAATCTGAGTGACAAGTCTTTTCTGTCAAGCATGGAAAGGACAAATCTTGCAGCTTTGGGTGATTTAATTTTTGAAAAAGCTTCGATAGCGAGGAAAATTAATCTATTGTTAAAATTCTGGCTGAGGGAAAGGAGTGGTTCAACAGCTCTTTCACTTCCGATTTCCCCAAGTGCCCAAACTATTTTTTCCTTAATTTGTGGGTTTCCGAGATGGAAAATATCTACTAATGCTTCCACGGCATTTGGATTGCGGATTTGGCCCAATGCCTGAATTGTGGATAATCTGATTCTCTCATTATCTTCGCCTAGAATAACCAGTAATTGGTCACAAGCGCCGGTGGATCCAATTTTGCCAAGAGCTTCAATTGCTTTCAATCTGACTTCGAAGTCAGAATCCTTGAGCATGGGCAAAAGAAGGGTTACTGCTTGAGGGTCTTTAATATTTCCGATTGCTTCACTTGCTACAAAGCGTAGGTCGTGATTTCGGCTCTTTAAAAAGGCTGCTATTGCTTTTAAAGCGCTTGGAGCACCGATTTTCCCAAGGGATTCAAGAGCAACGTATCGAAGATCGTCGTTGTCTTCCTCAAGGAGTTTTACCAATGGTCCCACGGTACTTTCCTCTTTTATGTTTCCGAGGGAGCGTGCTGCAATAAACACAAGCGAAGGATCACCGGAAGTTAAACATTGGAGTAACGCTGAAACGGCTTCGTGGCATCCTAATTCACCAAGGTATTCAGCGGCTATTTCACGAATATCCTTTAATTCATCTCCAAGCAATTTGATGAAGTGCTGATTAGCCTCTGGGAGTTTAATTTCCTTAAGAGCCAGAACTAGAGAATATCTTTCATCAGGATCAGTTGCGCTTTCAAGTCTTAATGCGATTTCAGAAAGCCTCTCTTCAGGAGTTAAATTTACCATTTCAGCCATAATTGAGGGTGATTCTGGTTGAGCGCTTTCGACAGAAGCTTCCTCCATGGTTGCAATTTCCGGAATTCCTGAAAGACCAGATTCATGTTGGACTGAAGATGAATCTTCCTCTGTTTTCTGCTCTTCAGAAAATCCACCTATTTCATCCTGGGAAGATTTCATTAGCGACTCAAAGGTTTCACCTTTTGCTGGTGCAATTGGAACATGTTTTGGGGGAGCCTTTCCTTCTATTCCATAATAGAGATCGGCAAGATCTTCGTCCATGGCTTCTGGTTGAAGTTCAGGGATATTCTCCTCCACATCAATTTGAGGAGGTTCGGGGATTTTGGGTTGAGGAAGTGATGGCTTGGCTTTTGCCGCAGTTTTAGACTTTTCAATAGGTTTTACAACTTCTGACGGGGGTAAAATATTTTCTTCCTCTACAAAACTAATTTCCGGATCGAATTGAGGTTCCGCAAAAACAGGTTTTGGGGAGGGTGTTTTAAGTGAGGGTTGTGTTTTTGCTGTGGTTGGTATGGGTTGAGCAGGGGCGTTGGTAGAGGGTTTAGAAGGAATTTTGTTGGTAGTTTTTGGTGGTTCTATGAATGACGGCGTTTCAACTAGAGGTTCCGAGGAAGTAGCATTAACATCAAGATCTCCAAAATTAAAATTTGCTTCGATAGTTTGTCCAGGTTTTTCCATTTCGACTACTTCAGAAGCAAATTGCTGCTCGAAATCATTTCCGAATGGAGTTGACGAATCGGCTGAACCAGTTGAAAAATCAACATTTTTATTTTCTGAAGACAAGGGTGCTTCAATGCTAAAAAGATCTGCTTCCTGATTAAGGTTTGTGTTGGAAGTTTGCCCCAACTCCTTGTCAAATTCCTGAGAAATATCCATTTCGAAAGTTTGAATTGATTCCTGGTTATGGAGGGTTTTCTCATTCACTGGGACATCAAAATTCTCAAACTGATTTTGAGGTTCTGGTGCGTTCATTGGGGGTGAAGAGAAATCAAGTCCCGGTTCTTTGGCAGGTTCCTCGAAATTTAGTTCTAATCCAGTGGGGGAATTGTCCAAATCAAATTTGACATCATCATGCTTTGCCATATCAGGTGTCGAATCAATTTTTAGGTCTGCTCCAAAGTCTGGTGCGTCGGTTGTGCTGAGATCTAGTGACAATTCTGACAAACCAGAAGTGTCCAGTTTCATATCATCCAGATTTAACCCTTGGTCAGCGTTCAATTCAAGGGAGGGCTCCCCTCCACTTAATTGTGGGTTCTGAATTCCACCAAGGTCGGGGGTTTCAAGAGATAAATCGAGGTCAAGTGGAGCCCTTTCCAATGGAGTTTGGGAGGCATCTCCCTGAACTGGAAGCGCCATTCCACACATGTTGCAAAACTTATTTCCAATTTCGTTTTCGAAACCGCAGCCTGGGCATTGCATGTCAACCTCCGAAATTAGCCTTGATAATAGGCCAAACAATTTTTTTTCTAATAAAAAAACCGAAAATGAGCCTTTGTTTTCCTAAAGTCGGCACATTTTCAAAAAAACCTTAAAGAAAAGACTTCAGCCTAAAAGCATCCCCCCGAACCCTAATGATTAGATGCTACAATCTAATCTTTATTTCAGTTGCAAGCAAGTTTTTTGTTTCAGGGAAAACGGTAAATGTCCTGGCAAGTGATGAGTGAAAATAGTTTTTTTATAAAACAACCACACGCTATTGATGCTTATTTCAGAGTGTGTGTTTACCGAATTAAGTTTTTCAAAATTTGGAAAACGAAGTGGGATCTGTGTATTTTCCATTGTTACCACCGGATAAAAACTGACCCAGGCACCGTCGGAATACTGACCCACGTTGCCGTGTGGCAACATTTAACTCTTTTGACCAAGCTTTTTCTTTAGTTGCTGATTTCCTTTGATGGGTCTTTTTTTCTTTTATGGTGGGTCAGAAATCAGCCGGGTCTACCATTTTCCATGAAAACACGGAACTTTTATGAAAAAAAAGGAACCCTTACTGGGTGGTTGGAGCATTCATTTCTGGATCCAACTCCAATTTACGCAGACCTGAAGCACGAAACAGTTCGTGCGTTATCTTAGGGGAAGGTTCACGCCAAAGACAGGCTAATCCGCCCGATCTTATTACTTATGCATTAAATGGGACTGGTATTCTTTCAAGTCTCAGTTGAAATTATTCCAGACTGATAAGAAAAATTGAGAGGATTCCTTCCAGCTTACCAGGGAAATTTCTTCTTTAGGTTTCAGGAGTTGCGGAAGTAATGGATAAAGCAATTCACGTGGGTATCTCCAAGACCATAAATTCAGCCGACGGTTCAGAACGAAATTTTTTATCCATAGATGCGGGAGACTGAGGCTGGGTTCTCGTAAACCTGACCAGCGGCAGTATGTGTCAAGGTCAATCCATTTCCTCCGAGTTCGTTCGTTTTCAACTAACAGAAAGACCTGTTTCCACTTTTGGACAATATCAAGAATATCATTTTCTGTGGATGGGTTTAAGGAGGTAGAATTGGGCCGAAACTTGAAGCACAAGGCTTCCTTGTACAAGGAGTCAAGAGCCAGAAATCCCACCTTCTGGTTTTCCGACGAAAGTTTTTGAAAAAGAAGGTCCCG
Organism: Candidatus Rifleibacteriota bacterium; assembly: GCA_015233565.1. Classification (GTDB taxonomy): domain Bacteria; phylum Muiribacteriota; class Ozemobacteria; order Ozemobacterales; family Ozemobacteraceae; genus JADFXM01. Next base: position 29,938 of record JADFXM010000018.1, on the reverse strand, counting down.
ACCGGAATACGGCACTTTGTATCTTCCAAAGGTAATTAAAAGGCTATCTCCCAGGGCAAGGGCACACTTAAAATAGTTGCGGCGAATAAAGTCTGGATCAGGAGTTTTTTCGCAACCCCGAAGAATTCTGAGAGCCCAAAGTAATCCCGTGCCTCTATTCAGGAGCAATCGGGTTGCTTCAATCAGGGGTAAGGAAGAGTAAATACGCTTTGGAGCTAAGAGTGAAAGAATGTCGTTTTTTCCGGAAAGCACTTGATGGCCTTGATAAAGGTCGTGCCACATCAAGATATTAGGCCAGGCACGAATTTGGGCTGGAGTTAAGGGGCGGCTGAAATCCACATGAATTCCAAGTTTTCCTTCATAGTTAAGCTTGATCAGGTTTAAGTTTTCCTGGGAAACAATGCTTGGATTTCGGACAATGAGGGTTAAATCAAGGTCATTGTAAGGCTTTTCCAGCCAGTTTTCAATCAGAACTCCCCCTTCGCCGCGGCCATATCCACCACCAAGAATGAGAGCGATCAGATTTTCACGCAGAGCTTTTTGGACGTCATTCGCCAGTTCTTTTAGTATGTTACCCAGCCATTGATCGAAACTTGCGGAAGAATGTGACGCGAACATCAAAATTTCCTTTTAATCGACTATTGCCTCTAAAAAACGGTTATCTTTGTTAATAGCTGAAAAGCAAGATATCATTTCATGAATTCCCCTGCAAGAAAAGAATGTCTGATTCTCTTCAAAGTTAATGCCGTGTTTATTGACACCCCAAACGCAATCGGCCAATTCAATATTGTACAAACTTGCGTTCCAAATAAAGCTATTGTATATAAATCCTTCTGGTTTACGAAAAAATTGATTAACAGGGAAGATTTGTGAAATATGCCGTTTTTGCTTTTGCGGCACTAGTCGGAGTTCCCGGTATGGCGATTGCCGGATTGAACTTCGCCTTTGTTCGGGAATTATTGATGTGTTTGCTGGTTTTATCGACTGCATTTGGGCAAGTTGCCCGAATAAATTTTGTTTCATTTGAATCGTATCGCGGTCCAGACCGCGGCTTTGAAATTTCTGCGATAGATTTGATCAATCTGGTGATGCTGATAATTCTGGTTGTCAGATATCCGAAAGAAATCAAATGGATCCCTTTCAATGGGTTCTGGCTGGGGCTATTTTTTTTCCAGAACTTGTTATCAGCTTTAAATGCGCCTAGTCTTCTCTATTTTGGCTTTTCGATTCTGAAGTTATCAAGGGTATTACTGATTTACTGGTGTTGTGCAAACTATTTTCGGGTTGAAAAGAAAATTGATGGATTATGGTATGGAATGGTGGGAGCAGCCTTTGCCGTAACAGCATACGCTTTTGTCCAAAAATATATGTATGGAATTTACAGAGTTCCGGGGCCTTTCGATCATTCAAACACAATTCCGCCCTTTTTGAATTTACTGCTACCTGGGATTCTGCTCTGGACCTTTTGTGAAGATTCATTTCCTATTTGGAAAGTTAACATTGGAATTTTAGCTGTTTTGGGAATAATCTTTTCGGTAATTTCGACTTTTTCACGTGCCGGACTGGCTCTTTCTTTAGCTTGCATAGCTGCCACAGTATGTTTTGCCCTCTTTAAGAAGCCTTCTTTCAGGGTCTCCATCTTCACACTATTTTTAATCCTGGGGCTGGTAGGAGGCGCAATTAGAGCTTACAGCAGTTTTATGGAAAGGTTAAAAAGCGCTCCCAAATCTTCTGAAGAAGCTCGAGACGAATTCAACGAAGCGGCGAATGAAATGGCACATGATTATTTTCTGGGGGTGGGTTTGAATAATTTTTCCCAGGTTTTGACAAATGTTGAAAAATATCGGGAAAACATTGAAGTTATGGCAAATGAAGAAGAAGCAGGGGTTTGCCACCATATTTATTGGCTTACTGCAGCAGAATTGGGGTTTTCCGGGTTGTTGGTGTTCGGGATAATTTTATTACGTTTTGGTTTGCATATGGTTTATCATTCATTTAAATCGAGGAAAATTCCTGGTTTGCTGCTTTTTGCTTTCTTGGTTGGGCAATGTTCATTGCATTTAAGCGGATTACTAGAATGGACCTTCAGGCAAACTCCAGTAATGAGCCTTTTTTTCATCACTTGCGGTGTAGTGGTCGGCATTTCTTCAAGGGAATCGGAAGAGTCTGATGAATCTGAGGAATCTGTTTAAAAGATCAATTTTCCCTTTAATTTCTCCTTTTTCAGCACCTTTCTTAAAAAGGGTTTCAGCTATGGTTACCATAGTCACACCCCTTTTTTCGAGAATTGTATTCTCAAGAATTTGTTTTAACTGTTCGAATTCCATGAAGGCGTAATTGAATGCTGCACCCTTCCTAATTAAGCTTCAAAAAGCTATTTTTCTAAGTCGAGAAAATAGTTAATTTTTTGATTGATCAAAATATCGCTTGAAAACAACTGAATAATTGCTATGTCCTTACATTGGCAGGATGCACCTTCACTATGCTTCTTAAAGTAATAGTTGAAAACAGCTTCGAACTTAAGTAGAATGAACAAATGCCTGATCACGATCACTCATATAAGAAGTTGTTTTCCCATCCAAAAATGGTGGAAGACCTTCTTAGGGGCTTTGTACACGGGGAATGGGTTGATCAACTTGATTTTTCCACGCTCGAACCTTTTCCGAGTGAGCACGTTACCGATTGCTTCCGAGATCGCCGTGATGATATCATTTGGCGTATCCGCTGGAAGGAAAATTGGCTTTATATCTATTTACTGCTTGAATTTCAATCTTCAGTCGATCCGTATATGGCAGTTCGAATCATGGCATACCTGGGTCTGCTTTACCAGGACATAATTCAGACCGAGACGATCAAACCAGGGGAAAAATTGCCACCGGTTCTCCCAGTGGTTTTGTATAATGGTTTCCCGCGGTGGGATGCTCCCACAGATATTTTTGATCAGATTGGTCAAACTCCTCGGGGGTTAGAGAAATTTAGTCCCAGATTATCGTATCTGATTCTTGATGAAGGTGCAATAGCTGATTCAGAACTCACAGATTTGCATAATTGTGTGACTGCATTGATTCGCCTTGAGAAAAGCCATACAGGAGCGGAAATCATGGAATTAATCGCAGCACTCAGCAAGTGGCTTTCTTTGCCCGCACAGGCTTCACTCCGAAGGGCCTTCGGACATTGGATTGGACGAGTAATCTTAAAAGACCGAATTCCTGAACAAAAAGTTGTAAGAATAGAAAATTTAGAGGAGGCGCAACGTATGTTGGCTGAGACAGTAGCCCAGTGGCCCATGCAATGGAAAGCTGAAGGAAAAGCTGAAGGAAAAGCTGAAGAAAGAGCAGATATTGTTTCGAAACTAATTGAGAAAAAGTTTGGAAAATCCGCAAAAGATCAATTTCTTAGCAATATAAAAAATTACAAAGATGAAGATTTTGACAAACTTTGTGAAAAAATCCTTTTTTGTGATTCCCCTGAGGAATTATTTAAATGATTTAATTCAATCGAAGCAAAACCAAATCACTTTTCCAAAAGAAAGTCAAATAATTGAGAGATGAATGCAATTTAAATTGAAATTACTGCTTTGTCAAAAGCAAGAATATTCATGGCTATATGGAAGAAAAAGTAGCAATGGCAGGATTGAATATTCTTCAAAAAGCTTTTGAGGCAGGTCAAAGTTTGTCTATTGTTTTCTTCGGTGGAGAACCACTACTAATTTTCCTTTGCTGAAAAATGTAGTTTTAGAATCGAAAGGATTGTTTTATTGGAAGTGTTTTTTTTGAAGAGCCCCTTGAAAAATTAGTTACGGATTTTCCACATTCCTGAAATGCAATCATCTGCAAAGAATCTTGGCTTCGCGGTATTTGTGGGGGCTCTTGCCCAGGGATTGACGAACCAGAAGTCATACAGATCAATGTAATTATCAACGCTTAATTTCTGATACATTTTTCCAAGCGTTAGTTGAGGTTGGCGAAAAGGAAAAAATCGAGAAAATGGTAAGTTCTTTTGATCCCGCTGTTTAATCAAACTTTGGCAAAGTACTCACAACCCACATGTTGTAATAATTGAATTTGAGTTCATGTGCTCAGGTCAATTTTGCGCGGTCCCTCAACAAAGCGGAGTTCCTCGATCGTATTTTATTCCGAGATGCGAAGCCACTGTTGCTGCGATATCCCAAAAACCCTTGCGAATACCCAGATTGTGGCCAGCCCGTCCTTTTTGATAGGTAAGTATGAATGGGTATTCCCGGGTATGGTCGCTTCCTTTGAAAGTTGGATCACATCCATGATCAGCGGTTATCATTAAAAAGTCGTTTTCATTGAGTTTCGGAAGGAATTTTTCCAGCCATTGGTCAAATTCTTCAAGAGCTGCGCCGTATCCTTTGGCATCTCTACGATGGCCGAAAAGCATGTCGAAATCTACGAGATTAGTGAAGACAAAACCTTTATCGATTTCTTCAAGGGAAGACATGGTTTTTTCCATTCCATCACGATTGCTTTTTATCGAGACATGGCGATTGACTCCCTGTCCGGCAAAAATGTCGTATATTTTTCCGATTCCATAAACAGGAAATCCCTTATCGCACAATTCATCCAGCACTGTTCGACCGGGTTTCAGGCTGAAATCGTGGCGATTCGGTGTGCGTTGATAAGCTCCGGAAGTTCCGATGAATGGCCTTGCGATAACTCTTCCAACTCCCATGTCGGGAGGTTGAAGCATGTCACGGGCGATTTGGCAGATGCGGTAGAGTTCCTTCAAAGGAATGACTTCTTCATGAGCTGCAACTTGAAACACGGAATCTGCAGAGGTATAAACGATGGGTTTCCCAGTTTTAACGTGTTCATCACCGAGTTTCATTATTATTTCTGTTCCTGAAGAAGCGTAATTTGCGAGGGTTTCCCTTTCTATCTCTTTTTCATAGCTTTGCAACCAATTTTTTGGGAAGCCATCCGGGAAAAGTGGAAAAGCGTAATCAAGCTTGATTCCAACCATTTCCCAATGCCCGGTTGTGGTATCTTTTCCGGGGGATAATTCTAAAAGCTTGCCGTAACCACCTTTTGGATTATTCTCGGGGGCGACCCCCATGATTGGCTCAATGTTGCCAAGTCCGAGTTTTCCCATCGTTGGAAGTTTCAACCCCCCAAGAGCCTTGGCGGTATTCTGCAAAGTGGCTGATCCGATGTCATCATATTTGTCCGCATCGGGCATGGCTCCAATTCCCACGCTATCTAAAACGATACAAAATGCTCGCATTTTTTTGCTTCCCTTCTCAGAAAATAAAAGTCATTAACGGGAAAAAGTATAACCTTAATTATTCGAGGAAATCAATAATATTTCCTGAGTTTCAAAAGGATGCAAGCCTATTTGGAAAAGTTTCCACCTGGAGTTTAGGGGTATTGTGCATTTTTGCACTTACAAAATTTCAGAATTCGTTTGATGGAGTATTTAATTCTGGCACCATTTGGCCGAAAATAGAAAATTTAAATTAGTTCAGGTGAGGCTTCCTGCTAACTTTTTACATTAATCGTTCGCAAGAAAAATTCAAACTTAAAGATTCAAATTTTAATAGAACCACTTGCTGAAAAGAAATTTTCGCGAAAGATAAGCTTTTCAGCCGCGGGAATTCTGAATTTAAGGGAAAAAATCCCTGACTGAATTTTCCTGAAATTGAATTCAGGAAAACTCAGTGAGGAAGTTTTTCACCTGCCACCCGTGCTTGCTACCATTTCGACTTTCGGCTGCTCCTTATTAAGGAAGAATGCCACTTTTTTGTAGGCAAATTCGTATGAGCAAATGAAGCCAAATATACTAGTGATCAGCACCAAGACGGTTGCCAGCACCTTCATGCCGACCACCTCCTTTCAGGTGACATATTCATCGGCAAAATTTCAGATGATTCTTAACTCCCGCTCAAACTTAAGCTGAAACAGCGTTTTGAATTGCCTTCTCTTCTGAAAATCACCACTTCCGGCAAATTTTATTTTTCAATAATTTGAACAAAAGTTAAGCACGAAAATTCCATGAAAAACTTTTTGAAAGACAATTTTCTCAGACTCAATCCCAAATTTTTTAATACCTGCATAAGCTTTACGACGAGACTTTATTTAAAATAAAAGTTACGTTATTATTTTGTGGGATTGGTTTAATTTGTCTTGAAGTTCTTCAGAAAAAATCAGCTGTTTGACAGTAGTTACTAATGCCAGCTATAATCATTAAACAGTCCTCAAAATTTATATTTTGGAGGGAAATAATGATTTGCCGGATTTCCAAAAAATTGTCACTCTCTTTAATTGTGATATTGCAGCTATTTTTCGTGCAGATCTTGTTTTCGGCTCCTTCCCAATCGGCTCCCAAAAAATGGACCGTTATGGTGTTTATGGCTGCCGATAACAATCTTGAAGCTAATGCCGAATGGAATTTGAACCAACTTGAAACTGTCGGATCCACAAAGGATATAAATATAGTGGTTCAACTTGACCGATCCGGCAAGTTTTCTGCTGATACAGATTTCAAGTGGGCTGGGTCCAAGCGTTTTTTTATTCAAAAAGACGATCAACCTGAAAAAGTTTCTTCCCCAGTCGCCCAGGATATGGGAAGTGAAAATTCTGCCTCCTCTGACGTTCTTGTTGATTTTGTAAAATGGGCAAAAGAGTCATATCCCGCTGAAAAATATGCATTAATCATATGGAATCACGGAACCGGGTGGAAAGAAATCCTTCCCGATGGAAGTGTTGCGGTTCCGGGGCCCGATTCTGGAACCTCCGCGTCTGTCGCTGCTGCAGCGGTCAGAAGAGCTAAGGCACCTCTAGATCGTTCTGCCAGAGTGATGAGATCTGAAGATACTATTCCTGCAAGTGAAATAGTTCATATTCCGGTGATTGCAACTCAACCTTCTCAAGATTTGCAGCGAATTTTCAATACTATTTCCCGGAACATTTGCTATGACGATACTTCAAAATCCTCAATGGACATCCCAACCCTTGGAAAATCTTTACAAAAAATCACAGGCATTCTGGGAAAGCCAATTGAACTTCTTGGTTTCGATGCTTGCTTGATGCAAATGACCGAAGTTGCCTATGAAGTTTCTCCTTATGTTCATTTTCAAGTGGGCTCCCCCGACCTTGAACCAGACCGGGGTTGGCCTTTTGACACTATGATGAAAGAATTGGCGGCTGAACCAACCATGGATGGCGAAAAGTTGGGAAAGCTAACTGTTAAGGCTTACGCCTCTTCATATAACAATGGTCCTCAAGGTAACACATCGGTAATCCTATCCATGCTGGATTTATCAAAGACCAAAGAATTTTGTGCGACTCTGAATAAACTTACCGCCGTTATGATAAAGAATATTATAGAAATAAATTCGATCGACCTTTCAAGAGATGAAGCTTTAAAATATGTGTACAGTGATTATGTCGATATTGGCGATTTTGCTCGTTTGCTATCACAAAAAACGCAAAATCCGGAATTAAAAGCAGCAGTGGATGAACTTTTAAAAAAACTGTCTGATCCATCAGGCAAAGGATTCGTTGTTTGCAACTGCCATAATGGCGACAAATACCTCACTTCCTCTGGTTTAGCAATCTACCTCCCGGATCAGCTGACTTACGATACTTTTAAGAAGTCTTATGAGCATTTAGCTTTTTCAAAACAGAGTCAGTGGTCTGCTTTTTTAAATGAGTTTGAAGTTCCAAATCTAGCTTATTTAAAAATCCAGGGAGTTGTGTTGGATGACGAAAATCACGATGGCCAGATTACCGCCGGGGAAAACGTGGATTTGAAGTTTTCCGTGAAAAATAACGGCCGTCAAAAGGCGTCCAAGGCGACCTTGGAATATAGCACCGATAGCAAGTATTTAAATTTTGATAAAACCTCAGTTCCAATATTGGAAAGTCCAGAACCCGGTAAGGCGCTTGAAATTAAAGCCGGAAGTTTTCAAGTTTTGCCTGAAACCCCAGAAAATACCGAAATTGCAATTAATTTGAAGTTATCAGGTGAAAATGTTCCACCTTCGGTTTACAAATCAACTTTTTTTACGAAGAAAAAGTTTGAGTCTTTCGGCCAGGTTCTTTTGGCTTTTACAGATGCTTTTTCGCCCGGGGCGCCAGTTCTGCAAGCTTCTATGAAAGAAGCCGGAATCAACTTTGACACCTGGGATAGAATGGTAGACGGAAACCTCAAGCTTGAAGTGTTGAAGCGTTATTTGAATGGCTGGGTGTTTTTGTCCGTTCAAGATTCATCAAATCAGCAGCAATTAACGGCTGATGAAATAAGTGTTTTGACTTCTTTTCTTAAATCAGGAGGAAAAGTTGTAATAACTGGCCAGGACATCGGATATTCCTTAAGAGATACACCGTTTTTGAAGGAAATTTGTAAAACTGTTTTTGTCCAGGATGACACTGACATACATGTGGTTGTTGGAATTCCCGACTTTTTTGCAGGAACATCATTCCAGATCTTTGGAGGGGATGGCGCGAACAATCAGAAATGGCCCGATGAAATAGACTCACTTGCCGGTGGAAAATTGATCATGAAATATGATTCAGCGGCGCGAGATATTGCCGACCGAAAAGCAATGGCTGGTCCTGATTTGAAGCCATTTTCCAATACAAGAGGAATTAAATCCAGCGGCGGTGCGGCAGTGTTTGCAGTGGATGGCTACAGGGCTCTATTTTTCTCTTTTGGAATTGAAGGAATCAATTCAAATAGTCAGAGAACTGCTATCTTAAATAAAATTAAATCGCTTATGAACCCTTCTGTCAATCAAGAGATCGCTGAGCTTGCGGCAGCCTCAGCAAGCAGGTCCAAATCGAAGAGCGTTGGTGCTGCTGACCTCCAAGATAACATGGATATGATTTCTGACATGACAAAGCGAATAACCTACAAAGTAAAATATCTTTCGGAAAGGCGTCCCCAAACAGCGAAAGAAGCCCTTGTTGCAATCAGTAAGTTACCAGCTGATCAAAGAAGGGCAATTTCTGAACTTGAAAAAAATATTCGTTCCCTATTGGAATTTTCCACCCAGCATGGTACACTGCGCCGGTAAAAAATAAGTGGCTAATTTTCGTTAAGGTACGAAAACGAATAGTTTGAAGATTAAGTTATCATTTCAGCAATTTAGTTCCATGAAATATTGAGCTGATGCAAAAGTTTCCCGGAAAATTCGGGGAAAAACAGATTTTCTTTGTTTTAATGAGATTTTTAGGGAGAAACCACAGGGTTTCTCCTTGTTTACGTACACCATCAAGCGGAGGATAGTGTGGTTCAGCAAAAAAAAATTATTATCCCGATATTGATTGTTTTTTCTCGCTGGATGTTCAATTTCACATGATTTCAAACTCCCAAGTATTGATCCAACCGGCCTTAGGGGAAAATGAGAAACCTACGTAATTATGTTAATTTTTGCATTGCTTTGGACGGTTTTGTAGAAAATTCAAAATTGTTCTTAATCATTGTTGGGGAAATGCCGAGATTTTTTCAAGAATAATTTTTAGCAAAATGCAAGGGGAAAAGTTTGAAAAAGACAGCACACATAACCTTGAACTACCAGAACTGGCGGATTGACCCGATTGAGCTAGGCAGTCCCAGGAAAAAATTGATACGCTTATATATGACAGCTATTCTTCTACTTAGCCTAATGTTTACTATGTATGTTTGGCAATCGACAAAAATAGTGGAAATCAAATGGCGTCTCCAGGAGCTTTCAAAAAAGATTTCAACACTTGATACCAATAATGCAGTTTTAAAAGCTGATATATCGAAGCTTCAGTCAATTAATCGAATCGAAAAGCTTGCCAAAGAAGATTTGGGAATGGTTTTTCCCAAACAACTCTGTTTTATCCCAATGACCGATTTCAAAAAGCACTAAAAACACATTTTCAAAATGTTTAAAAAATTCTTTTCTAAGCTGACTATCGAAAAGTAATGAATATTGAGAATCAACATCACATTCCGGTTTTGACAACGGAATTTCTGGAATATGGTTTTCCAAGCGACGGACGGATTTTCGTCGATGGAACATTTGGCTTGGGAGGCCATTCCAAGCTCTTGCTTGAAAAATATCCGCATATCGAAAAAATAATTGGAATTGACCGGGACCCCGAGACTCTTGAAAAGACTGAACTAAAAAAGAACGCCAAGATTGAATTGATAAATGGGTCTTTCTCAATGCTTGAAGAATATTTAAAAATGCTGGGGATTTCGGGCGTAGATGGCATACTCCTTGATCTTGGAATTTCCTCCTGGCAGATAGATAATTCCGAGCGTGGGTTTGCGTTTTCTCAAAAAGGACCATTGGATATGCGCATGAATCGCTCATCCGGAAAAACTGCGGCCCAAATAGTCAACACATTTTCTGCGGAAGAACTGGCAAATATTTTCTATCAGTATGGTGAAGAAAAACTATCGCGAAGGATCGCTTCAAAAATTGTGTATCTTCGAAGTAAGAAGCCATTTGAATCAACGGAGGAACTTTCTCAGGCTGTTATCGCAGCTCTTCCGCCCGGGGCAGGTAGAAATTCCCGAATTCATCCAGCAACCCGTGTTTTTATGGCACTGAGAATAGCAGTTAACCATGAACTGGAAGAACTTGAAAACGTCATTACTGGGGCAATTAATTCTCTGAATCCGGGTGGACGCCTTTCCATAATTTCCTTTCATTCATTGGAAGACAGAATTGTAAAAAATGCATTTCAGATAGCTTCCGGTAAATGTCTCTGCCCGCCGGGGCTTCCCGAGTGCAGATGTGGAAATAAGGCCATTATTAAGATAATAACAAGAAAGCCCATTACTCCAAATTCAAAAGAGGAAAATGAGAATCCTAGAAGTCGTTCAGCTAAAATGCGCATTGCCGAGAAACTTTCATGAAAATTTATCGCTTCAGAACACGTACAATTAGAATAATTTTCCTTTTTATCGGTTTTTGTTTTTTGCTTTTTGTTTATATGATTCGCCTTTTCTTCCTTCAGATTATTCAGTTTGAAGATTGGAGTACACGCTCTGAACAAAATCATATGAGCAAGAGGACGTTGGAAGTTAAAAGGGGAGCAATTCTTGATCGGAATGGCAATGAGCTGGCAATTTCCGTTGAAACCTATACTCTGTATGTATACACCCCTGAAACTAAGTCACTTGAAGAAACTGCGAATCTGCTAACCCCTTTTCTGCCACTTTCGAAGGAACAGATTCTTGAAAAAATCCAAAAAAGAAGAGGTTACATTCCGGTCCAGAAGAACATTGAACAGCCTGTTGCTGTAAAAATTTCGGCATTGAAAATTCCCGGAATCATTTTGGAAGAAAACTTTCGAAGAGTGTATCCACAAAACAAACTAGCCTCAAATCTGATAGGTTTTGCCGGAGGAGATGGCACTGGATTGGAAGGTTTGGAATTGAAATTTGATAAAACTCTTAGAGGGTATCCTGGAATTGCGGTACAGGGCGGCGTGAGCTACGGCGAGGAAGGGGCAAACGGGCTGAAGATAATAAAAAACCCGGCCGGGGGTTCTAATCTGATTCTTTCGATTGATTCCATGATACAACATATTCTTGAAACTGAGTTGGCCAAGATGGTGGAGAAGTATCAACCTATAGATGCCACGGCGATAGTAATGGATCCTTACACTGGAGAAGTGCTAGGAATGGCTTGCCTCCCAAATTACGATCCTAACAAATACGCTGATTCTGCTCCTGACACGCATAGAAACAGACCTTTAGTGGATTTCTTTGAACCAGGTTCCTGCATGAAGATTTTCACTGCGGCATGCGGAATAATGTCCGGCAAAATCAACGATTCAAGTCATTTTTTCTGTGCCGGCCATGCCGAAGTAATGGGAAAAAGAATCAAGTGTCATGGAAGCCACGGTTCGGTGGATATTTATGGCGCAATAGCACAATCGTGCAATGCTTCAATGATTCAAATTTCCACGATGCTGGAACCTAGACAAATGTACAAGCTTTTGCATGAATTGGGTTTTGGAGCTCCCACTGAAATTGAGGCACCATCAGAAACTCAGGGACTTTTATATCCGCCTTCGAAGTGGTCAGGATTATCTGCGGCTTCTCTTTCCATTGGTCAGGAAATTGCTATTACTGGAATCCAGCTCGTTCGGGCATATAGCGCTATTGCAAATGGCGGATGGATCATGCGTCCTCACCTGGTGAAATCAATTGTTTCACAAAATAACGATATGAAAGAAGATTTTGAGCCTGAAAAGTTGCGGAAAGTTTTTTCAGACTCGCTTGCTGAAAAGCTTAGAAGGCTGTTGATAGGGGTAGTCGAACACGGAACTGGTGAAGCAGCCAGAGTTGAAGGATATAGCGTTGGTGGAAAGACTAGTACTGCCCAAAAAGCAAACCCTGCAGGAGGATATTACAGCGAGAAAGTGGTGACCTCCTTTGTTGGAATCGTACCAGGAAATAAGCCAAGATTCGTGCTTTTTGTCGCTGCAAACGAACCCAAGGGTGAAGAGAAATTGCTCATGGGCGGTAAGGTTGCCGGCCCGGTTTTTGGAATTATTGCCGATCGAATTCTTAAATATCTAAGGGTTCCGCCTGAAAAACCACTATCGATAGATTCTTTGGCATCCGGTTCCTTGGTTGCCTCACTTCCAAAACTGGTTGAAGTGAAATCCACCGAAAAAGCCAGTTCGACAAAATTAGTCGAGAAAAATTCTGATAAAAACTCGGATAAGAATTCTGAAAAGAATTCAGAGAAGGGTTCAGAAAAAGTGTCGGAAAAGAATTCTGAAAAGAATTCGGAAAAGCTTGCTGATAAAAACTTGGACAAAAATTCCGAAAAAAAGGTTGCTAAAACAGCTTCCTCGACTCGAACGATCACATTGGAAGATTTTGTTCCTCCGGATTCTACTGCAAAAATGGCACATCAGATTAAAGTCGTTCCGGATTTCACTGGTCTCACTCTTAAGGAAGTCGCAAGTAAGGCCAGGAACCTCGCGATTCCGGTTCAGTTGGTCGGGAATGGAGTTGCCGTTGAACAAGCTCCAAAGGCTGGAGTTAGCACAAATTTAGCCGAATCTGTCACTGTAAAGTTTTCGCCTGGTGGAATCTGAGAACCAAGAATCAGTTGCTTAATACCGCAAATCTTAACTCAGGAGACAAAAAATCTTTGGGTATTCCGTAGCTGAGCTGAGATTTCACCGAATTTTGGCGGTCTGGCTTTTGATGCTAGTTGTTGGTAAAAAAGGCATAGAAGGGCTTAAGTGCCTCAATAATCAGGAGAGAAAATGAATAACCTCAAATCTATTCTTCCTAAAGACATCCTGGAAATATCTAATGACAAGGATGTTCAGATTAGTGATATTTCTTTCGATTCGAGAACTGTGAAACTTGGGGATCTTTTTGTAGCCTTGCCAGGATCAAAAGCCGATGGCACGAAGTTTGTACCGGAAGCCGTGGCTAAGGGAGCTGCTGCAGTTGTTTGTGAAAGCATACCCGCCAAAACCGGAATTCCGTGCGTCAAATTGGCAAATGCCAGAAAAGCTCTTTCAGAGATATCCTCCAAATTTTTTGACCATCCTGATAAAAAAGCTACAATTCTTGGAGTAACAGGAACAAAAGGAAAAACAACCACTACCTATTTAATTCAGTCCATTTTGAATAATCACTTTGGGATGGCCTTCAGATTTGGAACTATTGAATATGACCTTTGGTTTGAAAAACGCCCAACGAAGAACACCACTCCGGAATCTCTCGAATTGTTTCGTCTTATCAATGATTGTTTGAAAAGGAGCGTGAAGGCCGGAGTAATGGAGATCAGTTCACATGCTTTAAAAACCTGGCGTGTGGAAAATATTTCCCTTGCGGCAGCTGGATTTTCTAATCTTTCGTTTGAACATAGCGAGTTTCATCCAACTATGGAAGACTATTTCCAGGCAAAAATGAGACTTTTTACAGAATTATTACCGGAAAATGCCCCAGCAACTATTTGTATTGATGATGAATGGGGTGTCAGGCTTGCCAAAGTCTGTCTTGAAAAGGGGAGGAAGACTTTTACATTCAGTCTTTCCGACCAGGCTGCCAATTATTTTGCCTGGGATGTAGTTTTGAAAAATGATGGATCCACATTTAATTTGGATGCAAGAGGAAAAAAAATTCCTGTACGGCTCAAATTACCAGGCCCCTTCAATCTTAAGAACGCTCTATTGGCCTCAGTAATCAGTCATTCGATAGGAATAGATTGGGAAACCATTGTTGACGGCCTTGCGAAAGTTTCTTCAGTTCCCGGAAGATTCGAATCTATTCCGAATAAAATGGGAATAATGGTTGTTGTTGATTATGCCCACTCGCCCGATTCTCTCGAAAATGTTTTGCTAGCTGCACGGCAGATGACAAAAAAACGATTAATCACTGTTTTCGGCTGTGGTGGAGATCGATCGAAGGAAAAGCGACCTCTAATGGGCAACATTGCCGCTTCTCATTCAGATATTGTTGTAATAACCAGTGACAATCCCCGTAGTGAGGACCCGGAAAAAATAATTTGTGAAATTTCCGCAGGAATAGAGAAGCTCAATCCTATTGATCGACCGAAGTACCATCGAATAGTTGATCGGAGATCAGCAATCGAGGCAGCAATAGGGATGGCAAATTCAGGGGATTTTGTTCTGATTGCTGGAAAGGGGCATGAAACGGGCCAGACCTTTTCTGATCGGACTGTTCCTTTTGATGATCGACAAGTCGCAGCAGAAATTGTGGGTAACGTTGGAAAAAATTCTTAAGGAGACTTGAATCAATGTATGATTGGACCCTTAAACAACTGATCGAAGCTGTTGGCGGCAAATTATTGGAAACAAAAGTTGTTGATCTGGAGACAGGGATTACGGGTTTCTCAATAGATTCCAGAACCATAAAATCAGGAGAAATCTTTTTTGCAATAAAAGGCGATAAATTTGATGGTCACGAATTTGTATCTGAAGTTATAAAAAAAAATCCGACCGCTATCGTAGTTTCCCAAAAGCCTGATCGGGAGTATGAAGAGAAGGTCCCGTTTATTTTAGCCAACGACACACTCGAAGCGCTTCAAAATGCAGCACAATGGCACAGAAATCGGCATAAGGCTCGTTTCATCGGAGTTACAGGTTCCAACGGAAAAACCACGACTAAAGAGATGCTATTTCACCTTTTTTCCAGTAAGGAGAAAACTTTTTCAACCAAGGGGAATCTCAACAACCATATTGGAATGCCTATGAGCATTCTTGGAATTTCACTGGACACAAAAACTGCGATCATTGAAATGGGAATGAATCACCCTGGAGAAATAAGATTTCTTGCTGGAATCGCAAAACCGAACGATGCTTTGATAACCAATATCGGCCCGGCGCATATCGGTATTCTGGGAAGTTTGCAGAATATCGCACTTGCGAAATCTGAAATCCTGGAGTCATTGGACGAAAAAGGCAATGCATTTCTTCCAGGAGATGATCCTCATTTGCCGATTCTTGTTTCAAAGACCAGGGCACGTGTTTTCAAATTTGGGTTTAACGGGTCCAACGACATTTTTGCAAGAGACCTTAAGGTCTTACAAAATGGGATTGAAATGAACGTTTGTTTTCGGGGTGATTCATTCCCTTTAAAATTGGCATTACTGGGAAGGCATAATGCGCTAAATGCGCTTGCAGCATTGGGTTGCTATATTTCATCCGGAGGAAGCATGAAAAGTGCGATTGAACGACTCGAAACTTTTAAGCCGGTCTCAGCCAGATTGGAACCGCTGGAATGTAACGAAATGAAAGTTGTAGTTGATTGTTATAATGCCAATCCATCTTCAATGCGGGAGGCAATTTCCTGGTTATCGTCCTGTTCCGGGAGAAAAGTAGCCATTTTGGGGGATATGCGTGAATTGGGTGATTTTTCTTCTGAATATCACACTGAAATAGGCAAGAAAACAGCCGAATCCAACATTGATATTCTTGTAGCTGTTGGGGGCGAGGCCCAAAATATGGCGAAAGCAGCTTTGAAAGCAGGTATGTCTGACCAATTTGTTCATTCCTGCTCGGATGTGACGGGTGCCATCAAAATTCTAAGGACTATTTTAGCTCCTGGTGATACCGTTTTGGTTAAAGCGAGTCGAGGTATGCATTTTGAGGGAATCTGCAGGGAAATTTGGCCTGCAATTAGATTGGATTTGCATTGACTTGAAAGGTTAAATAGATGCTTTCTGGATATATTGGATCCTTTTTTGTACGATTTTTCGGATGTTTTTTAATTTCCTTTGCTACTGCTTTAATTATTGGTCCCAGAGTTATTGAAAGTCTGAAAAACAGGCAAATTGGACAGACTATTCGTGACGAAGGGGTTCAGGTCCATAAGAAAAAAGCAGGGACTCCAACAATGGGTGGAATAATAATTCTGATTCCTGCATTATTGAATTGTCTGATTTGGGCCAAATTCTCCATCCCGCTCATCACAGTGGTTTTGGCAACTTACGGGATGGCTTTCCTGGGAATGATGGATGATCTCACGAAAGTATTGAAAGCAAGGTCAATGGGGTTAACTCCCAGGCAAAAGCTTGTCGGCCAGATTTTCATTGCTTTGCTGACGGGGATTGCAGCCAGATATTTCTTTTCCCCGGATGGAAGGATTTTTGAGAGTTTTTCAGGGAATACGATTCCTTTGCCCTCTGCCGCAACAAATATTCCATATTATGGTGTTGTCGAATTAGGAATTTTATATATTCCATTTATCATTTTTGTAATGGTTGGAGCTTCGAATGCGGTAAATTTAACCGATGGCCTTGATGGGTTGGCAGGTGGAACCGGATTTATTGCAATTTTTGCCTTTTCTATAGTTGCTTTTTTTTCGGGGAATAGCGATCTTGCAACTTTTTTTCAGATTCCATATCTGCCGGATTGTAAGGAACTCGCAGTTTTTTGCGCTGCACTGATGGGCGGATGCCTTGGATTTTTGTGGTTTAATTCCAATCCCGCGCAGGTTTTCATGGGCGATACTGGCTCTCTAGCCTTGGGGGGGGCGCTTGGGGCCCTTGCAGTCAGCTTGAAAAGTGAGACATTACTTGCAATAGTGGGGGGAATATTCGTTGTCGAAGCGCTTTCTGTCATAATACAGGTTTCCTATTTTAAGTACACTCACGGAAAAAGGGTTTTTCGGATGAGCCCAATTCATCACCACTTTGAATTGGGAGGATGGGCTGAGCAGAAAGTCGTTGCCAGATTTTGCATGACGGGCTTCCTTATGGCTGTTCTGGGACTCTTTTTTCTCTTTTTCAGGGGTTTGGTATTGAAGTTTTAACATTTGAAGTAACTCAGGATGCTTGAAAGTTACTCCAAAAGTCAGGGTCAACATTATTTTTAAAAATTAAAACATTGCTCAAAAATTTTGGTTCGGAAATGATTTGTTTGGAATCGTTAAAAGCAATAAAAAGGAGAGGTTCTTGCAAAATTAGCAAATTCAGATTTGCGAAAAATATCACAATTATCGTCAAGCCTGAATTTCTTTTTGCCCGATGTGCAAAATTTTTTACAATATTGCAAGAAGCTCAGAAGTTCGAGAATTGTTGGGTAGTTACGATGATCGAATTTATTCCATGAAAAATCGAGAGTTGTTATGATAAACTCCTTTTACATGGAAATTCCCGATCACCTTATTTTGAAATACTGAAGAGAAACATATTTAGAAAAATTATCTTGTGATTCTGGGCACTTTCCATTAATTAATGGGAACTGCTTCAGGAAATGGAGGATTTAAATGATGATGATGTTGTTCCGTGTTTTTTTGTCAATGATGGGAGCTTTTTTTGTCAAATCAACGGTGAATATTTTTCTTCCCGCCGAACTATTGCGCGAAGATATTCATGGAATCGCGTCGTTTTTAGAGGTTACCGGAGCACTTTATGGAATAGTTCTGGCTTTTATCATTTTTGTCGTCTGGGACCAGTACAACCGTTGTCAAACGGGAATTTTTCTGGAAGCTGCGGCGCTTGAAGATTTGTGCCATACGGCTTCTTTAATTTCTGATTCTGAGAGCTTTCATAAATTGAAGGCTTTGATAATTGAGTATCTTCAAATAACTGCGAATGATGAAGCGTCTTATTTATCCCGGGGAGAATTCTGCTCTTTGTCTGGGAATGCATTTTTGCAGCTTACCGATGCAGTCCGGGATATGAATATCAAAAACTCGAAGGATCAAGTTGTGTATGGGGAGCTTTTCAATGCAATGAGTCGAGTCAACAGCGTGCGTGACGCACGATTGGGGGTTAGTGGGTCGCGTATTCCATCTACTCTTTGGAATCTGATTCTTTTCTATTCGGTATCCATCATGGTGGGATTTCTTTTTGTTGGGATTCGGATCCCGTTTCTTGGAAGTTCTGTGGTTGCAGTAGTTACAGGAGGAATTACTTTTCTTCTCTTTGTGATCTGTGATTTGGACAACCCTTTCGAAGGAGTATGGGTTGTCAGTTACGCTCCTATTGTGGGGGTAAAAGAACGATTGAAAATGTTGCGAGAACGCAGTTGACCCATGTGTATCAAGTTAATAACAGTTTTAGAAATTTGCTTTCGGAAGCTATTTCCCAATAAGTAGAGGTTCTTGCAAAATTAGCAGATTCTCGTTTGAGAATTTTTTCGTAATAAATGGTATCATTGAATTTCTTTCTGGCCAATGTGCAAAATTTATACAATATTGCAAGAAGCTCAATAATTTTTTTTGGAGATTCTTCACTGATGGTTTTCAGGTAAATTCAGATCTCCTGATGCGTTGATGAATTGATCAGAACTTTAGAGTTTCCAATTTGAAATCAACCTAGCACTTTTCACAGAAAAAAATGGTTATTTGTGCCGAAAACTCTTCAAAATTGTGCCAAATGAGTTCCTTCTAAATCAGGAGGTCTGAAATTGCCAGAAATTGTTTGGCATAAAAAATACGGAAGTCCAATTTCATTTTCTTTGAAAAAATTGGTCCAGTGCAAATTTGGAAAATTACTTAGCGAGAATTTCCGTCATTATTTCCAGCCACAAAGGGTAAATTCATATTGACATTGGCAATTAGCCTTACAATTCAAAAAAAAAGTCGCGAAAAATTATTTTTCCCGAATTTTCTGCACTTGCGTTGGTGCAGGTTTATAAGTCAAGTATTTTTACTCTTTTTCGCGGATTATTTCGGGGGGGTCTTGTCAATATAGGGTTTCTGAGTTACAATGCTTTCCAAATTGAACCATTAGAAAATGGTTAAATTAATTCAGGAGGAGTTCTAATGAAAAAAGCGTTCGTTGTTTTTGCTCTAATTCTCGGATTGGTTGCAGGGATTTGTGCTCCTGCAATGGCTAGACACCACGCTCCCAGTACAGTTAATTCTGTTGAGAAAACTGGAGTGGTTGAGTATGAAAGATCGGGAACCACTACCCCACGCTGGATCCACCAGGAATCCCTTATTCTCCGGGCGGGAAACGAAGTATACAATCTTTTGGCAACTCATGAAAAAGAGCCAATGCGACAGATTGCCAAGTTAGTTGGAAAAACTATAACCGTTAAAGGTGAATTGCGTGAAGTCAGCAAGAAACACCCGATTGCAGCAATTAAAGTGGAATCCTTCGTTGAAGTAATGGATGGCAGCATAGCTCCAGCTGTTGCTCCTAATGCTTCGGTTTGCCCGAAATGTCAGGCAATGAAAGGGATTTGCTCTGAATGTAAAGCCAAAATGGAACAATGTTCCAAATGCAAAGAATGCTCAAAATGTAAAGAGTGCAAGGGAATTTGCCCCGAATGTAAAGCTAAAATGGAAAAATGTTCCAAATGCAAAGAATGTCCAAAATGCAAAGAGTGCAAGGGAATTTGCCCCGAATGTAAAGCCAAAATGGAAGAATGTTCAAAATGCAAAGAATGTAATGGCACTTGTGGCGAATGCAAAGGGAATGCAACTCAACCCCCTCAAAATAATTGAAAGAAATTTTCGAGAAGAAATTCAGAACCCTCCAGTTTTTTTGGAGGGTTTTTTTGAAATCTTGAGAAATGAGCTATTTTTTAATTGCCTCCAGGAATTTGAATGGCAGCGGAAAAATACAGTCTCAGATTTCCCAACCTCGGGGATTCAATTTTGATACCATTTTTTCGATTGATGAAGCCCAAGTTTGCTTTGAAATGGATCTTCTGTTTAATTTTTTTTGGAAGTTGGTCTCAGGATAAAACCCAACCGAAAAGTCTTTCAAAATCAGAGAAATATCTTGGGGAGCTCCTTTCCGAGAAAATGCAAGTTTGCGATAACTGGAATTCTGAGTCTTGCATTTTTAATTTTTTTGTTTTTTTGAAAGTTATCGAAAAGGCTCGTCGATTCCATAGGGTTAAGGTCAGATGCTAAAATTTTTTTTTCAGAGACTTAAGAAAATACTGATTTTTTTTTCTGTTTTTTTGTTTATTTTTTTTTGCGGAACTTATTGGGTATTGAACTATATAGTCCCTGACATTAGCCCGGATATAAGAGCAAAGCTTCAGGACTGGGGAGGGATTTGCTCTCGGGATGGGGAAATAATCAGATTACTCCCAGATTACCAGGGAATGTTCAAAGTAGTCAGACCAGTAGAGAAATTTCCTCAAGCCCTTATAGATGCAATTATAACCGCAGAGGATAAGCGTTTTTTTTCACACAAGGGATTAGACCCTATGGCGATGGGAAGGGCTTTTTGGCAAATGATTTCAACTGGCAAAGTGATTTCCGGTGCCAGTACAATTACTCAACAATTGATCAGGCTAACAAAACCTGCACCAAGAACGTTTGCCACAAAAATCAGGGAAATTTTCATGGCTATCAAACTCGAGGGAATTCTCAGCAAACAGGAAATTTTGAACGCCTATTTGAATCTTGCACCGATGGGTGGTAATTTACAGGGTGCTCCTCTTGCTTCGAAAATTTACTTCAAAAAAGGAGTTGAAGCTCTTACTGTTCCTGAAGCAGCTCTTCTGGCAGCGATTCCACAATCCCCCACCCGCCTTAATCCTAAATCCAGGAAAGATTTTACCGATCTTAAAAAGCGCCGGGATTTGATTCTTAAAGGTATGGCTGAAAATGGGAAAATTTCTCCTGAAACCTATGAGCTGGCCCTGAAAATGCCTATTTACAGGCCACTTGGCAAATTCCCTTTTATTGCACCTCACTTTTGCGATTGGTTTGTTCGAAAAAATGGAAAACCCAGAGGAGAAGTAATCACTTCTCTTGATGTATCCAAGCAAAAGCTTCTTGAATCTTCAATTCAATCGCACAAAGGGCGTCTCTCCCAAGCTGGAGCATTTCAAGCATGTGGAATGGTGGTCAATTCAGAAACCATGGAAATACTTGCAATGTCAGGGTCCTATGCTTTCAACAACATTAACTTGGGTTTTATTAATGGCTGCGATTCAAAGCGATCGGGAGGATCGATTTTGAAACCTTTTTTGTATGCTCTAGCGCTTGAGAAAGGTTTTTTTGCAGGTTCTTCGATCCCTGACACGCGTCAGGATTTCAGAACTCCTGATGGTGATTATATGCCCAGCAACTCAACCAGAAAGTATTATGGCCCGGTTTCAATAAGAAGCGCTCTGGGCAATTCTCTTAACATTGCTGCGATCAAAGTTCTGAACGCGATTGGAGTCCGAAACTTCTATGATTTTCTGGTGGAAGCTGGAATCCTGAAATCTGAAAAAGGTGCTCCGGACCGTTTGGGTCTTGGTTTAGCAATTGGGAATCCGGAAATAACAATGGTTGATCTTATTCAGGCTTATGGTCTTTTCACTCATGGTGGAGAGTTGGTGGAACTAAGATCGAAGCCCGGCCAAAATGAAATCGTAAAAAAACTTGTACAACCTGAGTCGGCGTATGTCATTCTGGACATCCTTTCTGATTCATCTGCGAGAATCCTTACTTTCGGGAATCCGCGCTTTTTTACTTTTGACAAACCGGTAGCGTTGAAGACTGGTACAAGTACAAATTATCGTGACTGTTGGCTTGTCGCTATAACCAGAAAACATATTATCGCGTTCTGGGTTGGCAATTTCGATGGAAAGCCAACATACGGCTTATCAGGTGCGGTGGCATGTGGACCAACTTTAAAACACCTTCTTACGAAACTTGAACCGGGTGAAGAAGGTGATTGGTACAAAAAGCCGGCCACACTTCAGGAAATTTGTGTGTGTGGTATTTCCGGTGGCACTCCCGGCCCATTTTGCCCAGGAATTACTCGGGAACTATATCCTATTTGTGCAAACAGACCACCTATCTGCGAATTTCATACTAACTCAGGAAGTTTTCATGAACTTCCTATGGAATATGCTGAATGGATCCAAAAGCGGCACGAAATTGGCATTCCGGACTCATTTAGACTCGTACAAGGAATACAGCCTGTAAATCCTTTGGAATCTGGCTTCCAATTTAATGATGCTCCTAGCGTTACTTTCAGTAGGATCCCAAATAAACCGGTTACCGCAATGCCTGTTTTTTTAGCAACGATCACGATTCCAGTTGCCACTTTTACGGCTACACAGGCTTCAATGCCAGTCGCAACTTTGCCTTCACTTGCATCTCCACCACTTGTTTTATCACCAAATTCAGCCTCAACAACAGTTTTAGCAACAGCATTTTCCGCTGTGTCATCAACTACAATAGTAGAACAACCACACCTAAGAACGGTTTCTTCCCTGCCGATTTTGGTTCGTCCGGAAGACTCGCTTCCCAAAATCGGGGGGGCGGCAAAACTTAAAATTGTCAGCCCACATGATGGTGATCGGTTTGTTATGGCAAATGGAAATGAAAATTTAATTATGCTTAAAGCGTTTTCCGACAGTCCCATTCCTGAAGTAATATGGTTGGTTGATGGGGTCGAAATAAGCCGCTGTCTTCCTCCTTTTACCTCCTTTTGGAGGCTTCGAAAGGGGGTTCATCAGATTAGTTGTATTGGAACCGGTGATGAATCATCACAAATCGAAATTGAGGTAGAATAGTAAAGTTAAGAATTAAGTCCTGCTCCAAAACAAAATGAAAGGGAGTTTGAAAAATGTTCGGTAATCACTTGCCTGAAAAATGTGTGAATGCTTTAAAGAAGCTCTTTGATGTTCTTCGTGGTTTTGAAGGTATTTCGATTGCTTTTTCCGGAGGAATGGACAGCTCCTTCCTTGCACTTGCAGCAAAAAAATCGGGGCTGAAGAATATTGAGACGCTTTTTGTAAAATCCGAATTGAGCACAAAACACGAATGTCAAAGAGCAATAAGCATTTCCGAGAAATATGAATATAATTTGAAGGTCATTGAAATTTCTGTTTTGGGAAACCCCTTAATTGTTGGAAATCCATTTGATCGTTGTTATCACTGTAAAATAGGAGTTTTTTCAACCCTTTTGGAAAAAATTACTCCGAATTGGTCTCTTTGTGATGGGACACACGCTGGTGATGCTGGAGATTACAGGCCCGGCAGAAAGGCGCTTTCGGAGTTGAAAATAAAAAGTCCTCTTGCTGATGCCGGAATCGACAAAAAGATAATTGTGGAAATTTTACGTCATTGGCAGGCGACCGATTTGATTCGTGCTCCACAACCTTGTCTTGCAACCAGATTCCCGGTCGATACGAAAATCACTAATGAGCTGCTTCGTAAAATTGAAGAAGGGGAAGAAATTCTCAGAAGTTCAGGATTCGAAAATTTAAGGTTGAGATATCATGGAGATATTGCTAGAATTGAAGTTTCAACTGAGGTAGTTGCCCAGGCGGCTGATATTTTGCGAAAAAATGTTCCCGCAATTAAGAAATTAGGATTCAGATTTGTAACGTTGGACTTAGAAGGTTATAAAACTGGATCAATGAATGAGGAAACCAATGAAAGCGAAAAAGGAAGAAATTGCCAGGTTGATTGATTCCTTTGAAAAAGGTCAACTTTCCAGAGTTGATTTTGAAGGAAGAATCGCTGATATCTCGGCTGATGAAGCCGAAATTCCGCATGCAATAATTGACCTTGGACGTGAAGAAAGAGCTGGATTTATTGAAGCCATTTTTGGGGCAGGGAAAACAAGCGAACAAGTCCAGAAAATTTTCAGTGCGTTTGTTGAGAAAAAGGGACGGGCGTTGGCGACACGTTGTACGATTGAAACAATAAAAATGATTGTTTCGGAAATTTCCGGATGCGGACACGATAATCGAGCAGGAATAGTGTGGTATCCCGAACGGATTGAGCCGGTTTTGGAAACTGTAACAGTTGTGGCCGGAGGAACTTCTGACGTTCCGGTTGCTGAGGAAGCGGCAATCACGCTTGAATTCGGGGGAGCTAGAGTGGAGCGTGTTTTTGATGTAGGAGTTGCTGGAATTCATCGACTCTTTGGGCGACTTGAGTTGATCAGGAAAGCTCAGGTAGTGATAGTAA
Source organism: Candidatus Rifleibacteriota bacterium (assembly GCA_015233565.1). Taxonomy (GTDB): domain Bacteria; phylum Muiribacteriota; class Ozemobacteria; order Ozemobacterales; family Ozemobacteraceae; genus JADFXM01. The sequence continues at coordinate 5,605 of JADFXM010000018.1, read as the reverse complement.
CAGCAGGCATGGAAGGTGCTCTTCCGAGTGTAGTCGGAGGACTGGTTTCGGCGCCTGTAATAGCTGTTCCAACCTCTGTTGGTTATGGTGCTTCTTTTCAGGGATTGGCTGCTCTTCTTGGAATGTTGAATTCGTGCTCTGCTGGAATAACGGTTACAAACATTGACAACGGTTTTGGTGCCGCTGTTGCTGCGTTGCGTATACTTAAACGGAGGAATCAATGACAATTCTATTCTGGGATCCATTTTCCGGAATTGCGGGCAATATGGCTGTTGCATCATTAATCGATCTGGGAGCCGATCCGGAAAAACTTGCTGCAGGGCTGAAAAGCGTTCCATTTACAGAAGGAAAGCTTGAAATAGTTCTTGAGAAGCGAATAAAAAATGGGATCCTGGCAACCTATTTCAATTCCCGGGATGACGAAGACTACTTCAAATTCCATCGAAGCAATTCCAGCAATCTGAATCACCTGAATAATTCGCCTGCCTCGAACCCATCTAATCATGATTCACCTGGTTATTCGCCTGGCCACGAACATGACCACGAGCATGACCATGAACATGACCACGTAGATGGACACGATCATTCTAATTTGCATGGCTATTCGTGCGTTGACACAAATGAACCACAACAGGGCCACGAGAACTTTCATTCGCACGATCATTTACATGATCATTCGCATAGTCATCAGCATGAGCACTCAATAGACCGATTGAGCGACCACGCGCACAGTCACTCGGATGATCATAGGTATTCCGGTAATCTGAAGCACAACCACACACATGGCCACGAGGATCTGGTGAAGCACGATCACGATTCCAAACATTTCCAGAATTTGCATTCTGAAACCCATGATTGTCAACAATTTTCCTCGGAAAACCACGATAGTGAAAATTCTCCAAGCAATAAGAGCAGTCCACATCGCGGTTTTTCAGATGTACGGGAGTTGATAGAAAAGGCAGAAATTTCCCGTAATGCCAAAGATCTTGCCATTTCGATTTTTAGCCATCTTGCTGAGGCGGAGGCCCGTGTTCATGGATCAACTCCTGACCGTGTTCATTTCCACGAAGTGGGCGCAAGAGACAGTATTGCAGACATACTAGGAACAGCAATTTGCATTGACGACCTGAACATTTCAACCGTGTTTGCGAGTCCTATACACTTGGGAACCGGCTTTACTTTTTGTAAACATGGCAAATTCCCTATTCCAGCACCTGCTACAGCTCTCCTTCTAAGAGATTTTCCGGTTTTTTCTGACCCGGGAATCAGAGGCGAACTTACCACTCCAACTGGAGCCGCGATTTTACGAGGATTATCCGCTAAACCGGGTTTTCCGAAAGGAATGACCTACCAGAAGGTCGGCTATGGGGCGGGAAGTGCAGAATTCGGGATTCCGAATGTTTTGAGGGCTTTTTTAGGGAACCATGAGGCGGGACGAAACATTGAAGGCGTTGCTGTTCTTGAAACCAATTTGGACAACGTTACAGGAGAAACCATGGGATATTCTGCGGAAAGGTTAATGGAAGCCGGTGCTCTTGATGTCTCCTTTACTCCCATTTTCATGAAAAAGTTTCGACCGGGGTACAAGTTGTCGGTGGTTGTATCCTGCGATAAAATCGAAGAAATTGAGTCGCTTATCTTCTCGGAATTTCCAACTTTGGGGATCAGAAGACAAATGATGCAACGTTCAGTACTTCACCGCGAACCGATTACTGCCCATTGGAATGGGGTGGAATTGGCCGCAAAAAAAATAACTGAAAATGATGGCTCATCCAGAATTAGTGTTGAATTTGAAGCCAGAAAAGCGGTAGCAAAAAGTCAAAAAATTCCTCTTAGAAAAATTCCGGAGATTATTGATGGGCAGAATCCCACAAAAAAGTGATTTTCAGCGATTCCCGGAGAATGTTGAGAATCGGTAAATAGGACTATTTTCAAAAATTTCAATTTGTTCCGATTTGGTTTGCCAAAAATGGAAGGGGTATAAATTTTCCAATTTCTTTAACGGGAATTGTCGAATTAATCTGATATAGAGTGCTAAGTTTGGGTAAAAAAGAAAGGAAAACCTGAAAAGTAATATGAAGAAAAGAAACTCTGTTAGTCTTCTTCAAGAACTCTCTCTCTTAAATGGTGCTCCTGGGTTTGAAAAACCAGTCGCGGAGAAAATTGTTGAATCAATCGGCAGCTTAGGGACAATTAAACGTGATCGAATGGGCGGTGTAATGGTTGAAAAAATTGGTTCCAAGAGCGGTCCCAGAGTTCTGCTTGCTGCCCACATGGATGAAGTGGCTTTAATGGTTAAAGGAATCACTGAATCCGGGTTTGTTAAGTTTGTACCACTAGGTGGGTGGTGGGCCCACGTCCTTCCATCACATCGTGTAAATATTCTCTCCCCTAAAGGAATCATCCCCGGGGTTATTGGGGCAATGCCGCCTCACCATCTTTCCCCTGCCGATAGAGAAAAAATTATGGCAACGAAGAGCATGGTGATTGATATCGGAGCATTGAGTCGTAATGAAGCTGAAATGATGGGAGTGGAAGCAGGCCTTCCTATAATCCCGGCAGTTGAATGGGTTCAAATGGCAAACCCGGATGTTGTCAGTGGAAAAGCTTTTGATGACAGAGTTGGTGTTGCCATGATGATCGAGATTATGCAACGGATTGGGAAACATCCTAACACAATTATTGGTGCGGGAACAACGCAAGAGGAGGTTGGAACCAGAGGTGCCAGAACAATGGCTACGCTTGCTAACCCTGATTTAGCCATCATCCTTGAAGGCCCGCCGACTGATGATTTGCCAGGATGTGCGGAGTTTGTACAAGGCGCCCTCGGAAAGGGACCTCAGATAAGAGCTTATGATCCAACAATGGTTACAAATCCGGGGTTGTTTAATTTGATAAAGAATGTTGCCAAAACAAAAAAAATTCCGCACCAGGTTGCGATTAGAGAAAGTGGTGGGACAGACGCTTCGGTTATTCACGTTCATTCACTTGGAGTTCCCTCAGTTGTTATCGGGGTTCCGGTTCGATATGCTCACAGTCATATCGGAATGATCTCATTAACAGATTTCGAAGCTTCTGTAAATCTTGTTTGTGAAACGATTATGAAGCTGGACTCCAAAACATTCCAAAACATGTTGTAATAGCTAAAAAAAATAGTGCAGATAGCTTTCTTAACTCAGGAGAAATAAGTGAATAGCGACTCTTCAGCGACTTATTCGGATAACTACTTCAGCCAACCTCAATTGACAGTGAGAGCTGTTATTACAGGGATGCTTCTCGGAGGCTTCATGAGCCTCTCAAACCTTTATGTTGCCTTAAAAACGGGTTGGAGCATCGGTGTGTCAATTACTGCAGCAATACTTGCATTTGCTATTTTTGCTTTTCTGAAGAAATGTAACATAATAAAGAATGATCTGGGGCTGCTTGAAAATAATGCAACCAAGTCCGTAGCAAGCGCGGCGGGATACATGACCGGTGGTGGAACCATTGCAGCAATTCCAGCCTTGATGATGATTACTGGGCAGTCAATGGATGGTTGGCATATGTTTTTCTGGATAACAACAATTGCGATGCTTGGAGTGGTCATGGCTATTCCGATGAAGCAACAAATGATAAATCAGGAACAACTCCGATTTCCAACTGGTATAGCTTGTGCAGAAACATTGAAAGCCCTTTATCAGGGAGAAGAGAAAAATGGGGCAACCGACACGAACAAAGCAAAGTTTTTAACATACGGTGGAATAGCAGGTGCTGTGGTTGCTTTACTGCGAGATTTTAAAGCTTCCTGGGTTCCATTTAATCTTCCCGAAAAAATACAAATTCCCGGAATTACACTCGCTGGAAGACCCCTTGCCGATTACACGCTTTCATTTGAAGGAAGTCTTATCATGTTCGGTGCGGGTGCAATCATGGGGTTTCGAGCTGCGTGGAGTATGCTTTTGGGGGCGATAATAAATTATGCAATCTTGGCTCCGTGGCTATATTCTCATGGAATTATCTCTGAAAAATTGGGATATAAAAACATAGTTGCGTGGAGTGTCTGGTTCGGTTCGGCCATGATTCTTACAAGTGGGCTGCTGGCTTTTGCCTTTCAATGGAAAACAGTGCTAAGGGCTGTCAAAAGCGTAGCAACAGGTTTTGGCGGAAAACCAGGAGAAAATGGAGAACTTCCTGAAGTTCCGATGCATTGGTTCTTTATCGGAATGGGGATTCTTTCACCAATTGTTATTTTTCTGGAATGGTACATTTTTGGAATAAAAATTTGGATGGGGATAATATCTGTTATCCTGGGTTTTTTTATCGCAATTGTTGCGTGCCGTGCAACAGGAGAAACGGATACTACACCTACCGGTGCTCTTGGAAAAATCACTCAAATTACTTTTGGAATTCTCGACCCGGGAAATGCCACCACAAATCTCATGACAGCAAATGTTACCGGTGGGGTCGGTTTGCATTCTGCCGACCTTCTGACTGATTTGAAGACCGGATACATACTAAAAGCTGATCCAAGGCAACAGTTTTGGGCTCAGTTCTTTGGAGTTTTGGGCGGCTCACTTTTTGTTGTACCAGCTTATCGCCTCTTGATTCCAACGGCCAATTTGCTTGGAACTGATCAGTGGCCGGCTCCCGGTGCTCAAACCTGGAAGGGGGTGGCTGAGCTTATGGCCAAAGGATTCAGTACTTTGCATCCAACTGCCCAAATCGCTCTTTTCGTTGGAGGCTTCCTTGGAATTGTGATCGTACTTCTCGAAAGATATTTCCCGCAATATAAAAAATTTATCCCTTCTGCAGCTGGTCTTGGGTTGGCTTTTACTACTCCAGGTTATAATACAATTTCTATGTTTCTCGGGGCACTTGTAGCCCTTCAACTTGAAAGAAAAGCTCCCGAAAAAGCTGAACAGCTCGTGGTTCCTGTCAGTTCAGGGTTTATTGCCGGTGAGAGCCTGGTTGGAGTCTTAATTGCAGCCTTGGTAGTATTGGGAGTGATACCAGGAAAGTGATTGAGAATAATATTATAAACAAAACGAGAATTTCAGAATTCCTGACATCGAGGGTTTAATCTGATACAATTTTTCCAAAGATAAAGAATTCTGATTCCTCTCAATGTGTCTTTGGAGTTTATTTCCGGATTAATTTGTCTCAAGAAAATATCCAACCGTAAATATAAGAAATTCCAAATTAAGTGGTTTCAGAAGCTGTTTTTCCAGGAGAAAAATAGAACAAGGAGTTAGGAATTCTGAATTTATGGGCGTTTGTTCGAAAATATTTTGTGAGCCTTCATTCCTTGTCCTTCCCGGTGAGGATTTAAATAAGATTTTCCTTTAAGGGTGACAACCAGTAGGAAAACATTGTTTCGTCGGAAAATAGCAAAATCGTCTAAGCCCATCAAAAAGTGCAATATAAAGACTTTTCAAACTTCAGATGAAAAACCTGGACTTTTATTGTGTACCAGTTTTTCAAAAGAAAATGTTATCACACGAGGTTCTTGCAATATTACCAAAATGATTAGGTCCTATCAATTTCAATCTTAAAAAATTTCCAAAAATTTTCTTCTACCCTTTCTTATTTTGTCAAAATAGTCTTAAAATCTAGCTTTTTAAATTTT
>JADFXM010000185.1 GCA_015233565.1 Candidatus Rifleibacteriota bacterium | reverse complement strand
TCTTCCTTATAGCAACGAGGTCCCCCTAGTGCAAGTAACTTTTTACAAAAAAATACATTTTTTTCCTCCCACGTGAACGTGAATCTTCACGTGACACTTATCGTGAAGATCACGCGAAAAACCTCAATTGGTTGTTGTATAAAGACTTTCGCTTTTTGCCGATACTTAACGCGAACGTGACGTTTCTCGTGACGCTTACCGTGAAGTTCACAGGAGAGAAAAAATGGAAGATCAGAAAACATTACAAGAAGTATCAAAAGACATCGGAATATCAACCGATAAAGCGCGATATTGGCTTTCACTGCTTGAAGTTCCTACAGAAAAAAAAGGACGTGTTATTTATCTTCCTATAGAATCAATAGAAAAGCTTTCCTCAATGACTTGTTTAGTAGAAGAAGGTTTTTCTCCAGGTGAAGCGGCAAAAAGATGTAAAAACACTGACGTAATTGTTCCAGTGAAGATCACGCCAGAAATAAAACAACTAGATATGATGCCGTTTTTCAACCGAATGGAAGCTTTGGAAAAAGCTATTATGTTGTTGGCTGAAGACAATCGTGATTTAAAAAAAGATGTCTCTCGTTTAGTTGAGCAAAATTGCAAACTTCAACAAGAGACAACATCAATACGATTACAATTAACTCCTCCAATAACTCAAATCAGAAAAGTTCAGCCCTGGCAACCGGAACAAGTTAAAGATCCGTTGGCCGGAATGTCTCTTTTTCAACGTATTCTAGTTCGATTCTTTAGACCAGAACAGATGAGACGATTTGAGTTTTAACGTTTGTTCTATGAAGAAAAAAAACAATAAACACGGGGGGGTCTCCTGTGCTTTATTTAATAATTGAAGCTTTTCTTCACTTCCCAAAAGCATATTAGCAAGATTTGAGTTACTCAAGTTACTCAAGTTACCAGTTTTCTCAAAACTATTCTTTAGAATTTCATTAAGAACAGTTTTTGAAATTTTTGGTAACTCAAGTAACTTGAGTAACTCCTCTGTGTTTATATTCCAGTTGTGATCAATCTTTCGATGGCAAGATGGGTTGTAAAATATTGATTCCGTCAATAAAAGTTACGCGACCAGTTCCTATTCTTTTTTTAAACTCACGTTCTTGAATTGCTTCCATAAAAGCTGGTTTGCTAATTGGATTTTCGTTATTATTATCACACCATAATTTATAAGTATAATATAACGTTTTAAATAGAATAGATTGACGTTTTTCTGTAATACATTTTTCAGTAATAAATGGTGCAAGCTTATCTTGAGATACTTGATATTCCGATGTAGCTTCTAATACTTCTTTTGGAAATTCGAGACCTTCTTTTTGCCAGTTCAAACAACCTTCAATAGCCCAGTTAAGAATTCCTGACATTTCGACATTTAATTTATCTGGCAACTTTTTATCCTGATCTGATTTTGAGAATGTTCTATTGAATGGAATTAAACATATTCTTCGCCAACTAGAATAGGTTGAATCTTTAATAATTGGTTTGTGATTGCCACTTATCCATATTTTAAATTGCGGGAAAAAGTTAAAAGGATGTCCATACTTGGCACAGGCTCTTAAAGTTTCTCCACCGGTCATATCTTTGATCTTTCCAGTATCGAAAGCTTTTCCTTGTCTAGTTTCAGAAGCAAACAAAAAACGCACTCCTGGAAGTTCTGCTATTTCCGGAGAATTTCCTCCAGATTCCTTATCCTTTTCGTTGAAAGTCTGAATGTCGGTTTTTTTTGAATAATCTCCTATTATTTTTTGAATAGTTGCAATGAATGTTGATTTTCCGTTTGAACCATGCCCGTGTAAGAAAACCCAAATTTGTTCAGAAACATCGCCTGTTAAGCTGTGTCCAACTAATTTTTGAACAAAGTTTATTAATCCTTTCTTTCCCTCAAAAACCTCTTCAAGAAACTTATTCCAAGTCGGACAGGTTGCGGTTTTATCATATTGAACATTTGAAATTTTTGTAATTTTATCTTTTGGATTATGCTTTTTGAACATTCCAGTTTTCAAGTCTATTGTTCCATTTTCCAGATTAAAAGTATAAATAT
>JADFXM010000184.1 GCA_015233565.1 Candidatus Rifleibacteriota bacterium | reverse complement strand
TGTTGGGGATTACTGTCCATAGAAACCGGATGTGAAGAAGGCATAGAAAATTCCTCCAAAAAAAAGTTTGAACGAATTTTATTCCGTTTTTTCGGAAATTTTTAGCACTTTTGCCGAAAGGACACAGATAAACAGGACACCTATTTGGCAATGAGCGAGGCAAGGGGCCTCTGAAGATGCCATTGATGTAAATATATATCGTTAAAAATTGACGCTGGAAAGCAATTATCGTCCTTGCCTCGCGGACTCCGGAAGATTCGCAAAAGGGCGCGCAATGACTTCTTTATAACAATGACTCCGGGCGCCCGTAAACAAAGGTCTTTCGGCGAAGGGTCTTGGGGAGCCCCCCGAAAATGTTTTTTATTTTTGGGGGGCGGCGGGCGGGGTCGCATCGGACGAAGCCACGATTTAGAAGAATATTTCGGTTGAAATCATTGTCATGGCGGACGGCTAAAAATAAGACTTTAGATTTGCACAGGCACCAACACCCGCGATGGTTTGCATAACAAACCTGTTATGTAAAGCCGACCCTGCCGGGCTCCCGGCAGGCGGAGGCCTTCGGGGGTGGGTTGGCAAGGGTCAAGTCTGATAATTGACAATTATCAGACAGCGGGAAATGCAAGGCAAGTGGCAACAGGATGTTGGACGAAGCCGCTTGGCAGCGGTGGAATAAGGCTTAGCCATAAGATATTATAGCTTCTTGTGAGGGAAAACTCAACGTCGGTTTTCCTGAAAATTTTAATTTACAAGGAGTTATAATGTGAACCCGCAAGATCAAAAACAATTTCAGGCTTTGTACCAGAAACAACTTCAGGCCCTTACACTACAGGGGTTGAGAAAAAAAACGATCGCATCTTACAGCCGCGCTGTAAGAAGAATTTCCCAACATTTCGATCGTTGCCCAATTAACCTTACTCAGGATGATCTGAAAGAATATTTTGCAAATCTTGTAAAAACCCGTTCCTGGAGCATAGTCAAAATAGATCGTTGCGGCCTTCAATTTTTCTGGAAACATATTCTTGAAAAAGAATGGGATTGGGTTAAGATTGTTAAACCTCCTGTATTCAGACGCTTGCCTGATGTTCTTACGGTAAAAGAAACCGAACTTCTTCTCAACACAGTTAGAAAACTTTGTTACAAAGTTTTCCTGTTTACCGTTTATAGCATGGGATTACGGCTTGGTGAAGGTTTAAAGCTAGAAGTCGGCGACATTGACAGCCAAAAAATGCGAGTTCATATTCGTGAGGCCAAAGGCGGAAAAGATCGATTTGTCCCTCTTCCTGAAACGACCCTCAAAGTCTTACGACTTTATTGGCTCAAACATCGAAACAGCAAACTACTTTTCCCTACTATTCAGGGAACTGCTGAGACGATAAAAAATTCAACGAAACACATGCACGAAGGCGGTGCGCAGGAAGCAATGCAAGCAGCGCTTCAAGAGTGCAAAATTCAAAAGCGCGTTACTGTACATTCGCTCCGCCACAGCTTCGCGACCCACTTGGTTGAAGCAGGGGTTCAATTAAGGCTGATTCAGGAACATCTTGGGCATGTAAGTCCTGAAACTACAGCAGTTTATACCAAATTAACCGAGGTTTCCTACCAAAATGGAAATAGCGCGATCAACTCAATAATGAGACAAATCAGAATTAATTGGGACGAAGTCGCATGAAAATCGCTGAAATAATAAAAAAATATCATGCCCCCTTTAAAGCCAAATATCAAAAGCGTTTATTACCAGGGCATCATAGGGCTTTAGACTCAATTTCAAGGTGCCGCACGCCAGAAAGCGGGGAAATGGTTTTAAAATGTCCAGATTGCGGAAAAATAGAATATCTTCCCCATTCTTGCGGTCACAGAAATTGCCCGCAATGTCAAAACCATGAGACCACCAAATGGCTGGAAAAACAACGGAAAAAGTTGCTTCCGGTTCCATATTTTTTGGTTACTTTCACGATCCCTTCGATTCTCAGGCCTTTTGCATGGAAGTCCCAGAAGATTTTTTTTGACTCAATGTTCAAAGCATCGAGTGAAACACTGAAAGAACTGGCGAGAAACGAAAGATTTCTGGGTGGAAAAATAGGCACCACCGGTGTTTTGCATACGCACAATCGTA
>JADFXM010000183.1 GCA_015233565.1 Candidatus Rifleibacteriota bacterium | reverse complement strand
TGCGTAATGGTCGTAGCTCACCTCGAGTGACTTCCTCGGGGACTGAGAAAGAGTAGCGCCCTAACAGATTTATGTGCTCATGTAAGAATGGCGACAATCTTGCAATATCTTCATCCTGGACTAAATATGCAAACCGAGCGAATTTATCCTTGTACAGACTTTCCTTGATCTCATCAAATGCCGGATCCGAGCATATTAAACGGTATTCATACTGGGCTTTGCGTAGCGCAGCTATCAACGTCGGATTTTCCCAAAACAGAAAACTAATCCATACGTTCGTGTCTATGACAATGCGCGGTTTAGTCATCACGCATAAGTGCTCTTAATTTCTCTTCGGTCATGCCTTGCGACTTTGCATAGTCGTTCATTGCTTTTGCCGCCTGAAACAAGCCATCCCATTCCGCATCTTTTTCATCGTCACTCATAGGGTCGGTAAGGACAACGCGAACCCGCTGTCGCGGCGATACACCAAGCCGCATTAGTTCGGTTTGTATGCTACCGGCTTCGATATTTTCCAGTACTTGCGTCATGAGATGCGTCCTTGATTACGGCGGTAGTATAGCGCAATCGGGCACAGATTGCACGACCCTACTCCCGCCACAGCCCCCGAAACCGGCGGGGGGATAGCTCCGTGTAACGGACGGTGTGGCGGATTTCTTTGTGCCCGAGGTAGTCCTGTATCAGCCGCGTGTCGCAGCCCTTGTTCGCCAGATAGTAGCCTGCCGAGTGGCGCAGCATGTGCGGGTGGACGTTCTCAAGCCCCGCCTCGTCACCAGCTCGCGCCACGATATGCGCCGCTGTGCGCTCCGTGATCGGCGCGCCCCGTTCGCTCATGAAGACCCACCGTGCCTCGCCTTCCTGCTCCGTTCGTAGCCGGCGCAGCGCCCGCAGCTCGTCCCCCTCGATCGGGTGCGCGGCGGGCTTGCCGCCCTTCTTCCGGTAGACATGCAGCGTGCCGCTCCCGAAGTCCACCTGTCCCCATTCCAGCAAGACCGCCTCCCCGACCCGCAGCGCGTGGCGGTACATGGTGAGCACAAGTGTCGAGTCGCGGTGTCCGTTGCGCCCGATCGCCCCCGCCGCAGCGATCAAGCGCCTCATTTCGTCGGGCATGAGATACTCACGCACGCGGCGGCGGCGGTTTTCGACACGAAGCGGAGGAAGAGACTTTGCCATTTTCACCTGTCGGGGTAGGATGTCGCGTGAGCAGGAAACCCGCCGTACGACACGGGGGAGTCTACCAGACTTTGCCGAAAAGGGGCAAAAATGGCAAGGTTTCATGCAACCTCACCTTCCATTGGAGAGCGACATGAAGGGGTTTAATACGAGCCACAGAGTAGCGCGTCTCGCCGTCGGTTTTTCTATGATCGCTGCCGCAACAGTTGTAGGGCTGCCGCAGCCGGCAAGTGCCATGTCATGGACTTGTTATTTTCAGATTGAAGGTCGAAGCGGTACAACCAGTGCTGAAAAGTTTAGTACGTTTCAGGGGGCTACCTCCGCAGAAGCTGAAATAAACGCCAGACAGTGGATTGCCAAGGAGTTCCCTGGCGAACGAATTATTAGCATAAGATGCAAGTGACGATGCTTTGACCAAATGTGGTCAGACTTTATGTGGTGTCCAAAAATGAGGTGGTCACGGAAAAGGCGCGGAACGTGCCTTTTCCGAAACGGCAATTAGTGGGGGAGCTGGATACTTCCTGAAAAAATCCATGCCCTCCCTAACGGATCGTGATTTTAACTATCCGTAATTCGTGATATAAGACTCTGCCTATTCGGGACACACACGCAACACGACGAGGGCTCAGCAATGTCAGATGGTCCGTTGTACCGCAAATGGCTTAAAGATGGCACATGCCTGTTAAGCCACCAAACTGATTTCTATTTTCACCTCCATGTTGCTAGTGACGGAACGGTTCTGTCAATTAAGGAAGGTCAATCACGTATTTATAGTCGAGCGTATGTTCGCGGATCGATTATACGAATCCTCGACGACTACGAAATCATCGAGGAGGCTATGTGGCGAGAATAAGAATAGGAAGAGTCTCCGCAGTTCAAAATGCCATTTCTCAAGATGGAAGTGGTTGGGCGAAGGCAACCATCAAAATCCAGTCATATTCATTGCCAACCTATCCCGGTGGAAATTGCGTCATAATGAGCGGAAAACCCA
>JADFXM010000182.1 GCA_015233565.1 Candidatus Rifleibacteriota bacterium | reverse complement strand
AGTGTAAGGGCGGTAATAAGTAATCAAAGAGGTATCTATCGAGGGGGTTGTAACTTGGTAGTTGCTGCCCAGATTACTGTTTGTATAAAGCTTTTTGGCTGATTGATCGATTCAATTACGGTTCCAATGGTTCGTAGCCATGGCCGATTACCCGGGCAAATAAAAAACCCATAACAAAATTATTATGAGTCTGTATTAATTAAATGAGAAAACGAGGTTGGTGTAAAGCCTTTCGGCCTCGGTTGGAGTTGAACCAACGACACATTGTTTTGCAGACAATTGCTCTACCAAGTGAGCTACGAAGTAACTAAATTCTCTTACTACATTTAAAATCGTTACCCGGAAGTATGTTGCCAGGGACAACCGGGAATAAGAACTTACAGTCAGTTACGTTCTTTAGAAGAGGCTTGACTGACCAAATATTATTAAAAACGAACAATAACGAAGGCGGTATATTTGTAAAAAATTTGACCAATTTTCGAAGTAACCGTATCTCCTCAGTATCGTTTTATATTTTCAAAAAGCACGAAGGTAGGAATTCTGAATACCCACAAATACTTTCACACCGTCATTTTCACCCATAGTCCTTTTCGAATCGCGAATTCAAAACGTTTACCAGCTTTCCTGGATGACTAGCGAGAGTGGTTACTCGCATACCCGCAGCAATCAGTAATGTATACCTTTGGGCTTACCTCGTCTCACTACAGTTGGCCGACTGTAGATCTGATCAGTGGTTTAGACTTGTGTTGATCTTTAACTTGGCGCAGAAGCTTTTCAGCAACTACCCCAATACTTTACCCCCTTGCGAAGGGGTTATTCAGTCACAACATGCTTTTAAATTTTAAAGAACTTATAAAAAGGTCCTCGCCATAAGATTTGCAATCAAATGCAGTATCCTTAAAATAAAACGAGACAATAGTCAGATTCGGTGTTTTTTCTGGAACGAAGTAACAGATTCCATCAGTACTCATTTTTAGTTGCGGGGGAAGGATTTGAACCAACGACCTCCGGGTTATGAGCCCGACGAGCTACCAACTGCTCTACCCCACAATATATTTTTAAAGAACTATTTAGTAGCGTAGGGGGGACTCGAACCCCCGGTTCCGACGTTATGAGCGTCGGCGGATGACCAACTTCCATACCACGCGATGTGTGGGAAATCAGGGCCACGAACCCCACGGTAGTCTTTCACCACTTTTCCCGAAACCCCCAGACAATCCAGACTGGGGGAAAAAAATCAAATTACGACCTATGAGAATCATAACTTGTTATGTAACAAAATTGAAGGAACGTTCGGATAAGGTTTTTCAAGAAATTGATTTTTAGTCAATCGACTTAACCATTTGTCTATTCACGGCACGAGGCCATAAACTAGGATTCGAACCTAGGATGCGAAGTATCCTTATCACTCACCATTCAATTTATATCTTTCAAAGAACATTGTAAAGTTGAAACATTACTAGCATGTGTTTCGCTCTTAAAGATTCACCACCTGTTGTCTAACAACGGTTTTTTTAAATCCTCGTCAGCGAAATTTGTGCAAGGCATTTCTGCCTCGAATGAGAGATGCTATCTCTCGGATTCATAGTTGGTTTGTTCAGTTTGCCTTACTGAAAAGGAGTCTTACGACTTTCGAAGTAACACAAAACTTCAGTATTCAACTTTACAAATGTACTCTTATTTATTCAAAGAACCAAACTAAATTTCAATTTTTCTTACTTCTTCAAGAAGTGCATTGTAATCAGTTTCATATTTCTTGGCAGTCTCAAATATTTGATTAGAATATCCTGCAAGATAGAAAAGTTTTCCTTTCTGCTTGAACATATCTGTTCCATGTCCTGCCAAATCTACACTGTAGATGTATGGATCACATCCGTATTTGCTTTTGTATGCTTCGTATGCAGAACCTCTTCCAATTAAGTTGTCGGCACCCTGCATGTCGGAGATAACAAACACCCTGGCATATGATCTATCTAATGTACGGAAGATGCTTTCGAATGATGTTCCACCCCCGCGCATATCCTTTTCGAACTTACTCTTGATAGAGAATACCGAATCCGAACCATCGTAGGTTAACTTTATGCAAGATGTATCAAAGGTGTAAACGTCTCCGTTACATCCCTTTGCTAATGTTGCAGCTCTATTTTTTCGTTTTAGACTTTTTTCAGACAATCCTGTTTGGGCTGCGGCATAATCGAAAATTTTGCAGATCCAAGTACCTTGAGTTCCTTTATATGCTTTCTTCCTTTCAGGAAGAAAAATT
>JADFXM010000181.1 GCA_015233565.1 Candidatus Rifleibacteriota bacterium | reverse complement strand
AAAGGCATTGGCGGTTCCGGTTGTGAGGAATATTCTCGCGTTGTAATACCTACCACTTTATATGACAGGTAAAAGATCGTGAGAATTTAGGCTCAAAAAATGAGATTTAGGTGCGGAAATTTACAAATAGGTACTACTCGCCGAAGGTGGGACGTTTCGTGAGTCGTGATCCAATTGGCTTCAATGGTGGGAACAACCTATGGGGGTATGCCAAGAACAACCCTATGCGTTGGGTTGATCCTTTTGGTTATCTTAATATTGATGAAATGGTGCCAGAACAGCAACCGAAAATTCCAATTGACTGCAATGGTATTCGCCGAGATGTTGCCCATTTCCTTAATTTTGAAGAACCGAGGTTACTCGATATGTATTTGCACTGGAAACCTGGTGAAACTTGGGCCACTTATGGACTTACTGATCTTTCAACAGCAGTGGGAAAAAGAACACCGGGATTTTTTGCTCTTAGCTCAACATCGCAATGGGTAATTAATAATGTTGTGTATTCCCCTGGGCAGACTCTTGAGCATGTTATTGACTTTCCTGTTGTTAGTGTTTTGGGAATGGGAATGGCCCCACCTCAAGAGCGGATTTGGCTTACGTGGATTTATATTGAAATGGCCAGAACAGGTTTACTTGTTGACACGCTTCAGAGCATTTATCTTAACAATTGTACCTGTAATAAGGACGAAGACGTTAATTGGTATCAGCCGTAGTGCCTAACGAGATTGACAATAATGCGTGAAAAGGCACCTATAAGAAAGAGAGAATTTCTTTCGGCACTTTTGCTTACCGATTTAGCAGCAAGTTTTGTTCTTTTGTTTGGAAGCGGGGTTCAAGAAGCTTTAGGCGTTAATGAGACGTTTTGGCAGTATTTTATATCTTTGTCTCCTTTAAATTTATTCGTTTTGCTGTTGGTTCCTTGTTCCATTCCTCTCTTTTTTATCAGAAAAAAGGGGCTTGCTGAGCCTTGGTTAAAGAGCTATGTAATCATTTTTCTAATCTTATCTGTTTTGATGGTTTGTTATTTTTCTTTCAAAATTGAATTAATTTCAAGGTCGGTAGGACTGTTAGCTGGGCATTAATCTACTTGTCAAATAGATTTGAAAGAAATGGAAAATCAATTTTTTAGGGAGGACTTATGGCAGACGAAAAGGGTTTACAGGAGTCCCACAATAAAGGCCCTTCATCTTAAGGTGAGGTTTTATTTGCCATTCTGCGGGTTGGTACCTAATTGTTAGCTAAAAAAAGGAAGAGGCTTATGGAAAAACGCGAGTTCAGAACAAAGAAACTGATCAAGGATCCAATTTTGGGGAACTACTGTTTTCAGGGCTTGAAGATAAAATTCTTGAAAATCCCTTGGTAAACAGAATGCAAGGAAAATTCTGTTTTAAAGTCTAACTCCAATGAGATTTCACAAAAACCTAATTGTACACGTTCGTAAAATGAGCAGGGGCCGGAAAAAGGGAAAATAGAGGGCTTTATTATAAATGAAACATATGTGGTTCTACGAAGGCTTTATGAGGAGATGATCGATGAGTGAAATGTTAGCAAAAATAGTAGAATGGATCACGGCTACAAATAAAAATCCAAGTAACATTTCTAGACATATGTTTATTTTGTGTTCAGGTATCGTTCCCGCTGTTATATTAGCAGTTCTCTTAATTGGACAGGAGAATATAAGGAGTTTTTTCAATCAATTCCAGAATCAAATATGCGTCAGCAATATCCTTGGCCTTATACTATTTGTATCGAATTGTATACTTACAATAGCAATGATAATCGCAGCTTTGCTAGAACTTAATTTATTAGAGAAGAGCTGCTTGGCGAAATATATCCCAGCGCCAATAACTGGTGCATGGTTAATTAATTGTATCGTTGGCATAATGTTGACTCTTCAATTATATTTCTCAATTACCAACATACTGGTATACTGTATTTTATACACACTTTTTGTATTCGTTGATACATTTTTTAGATATAGTATTTCATATCCAGTTGGAAAATCACTATATAAAGACATTCAACAAATGCTATCACAATGCCGCCAACCAGACCAAAAAATGGTTAGGGAGGACGAAAAGAAATTCGATAGCTTGATGGAGCTCTTTATCAATTACAGGAGATACCCAGTATTTTGCATAGCATTTAACCGTCTTATATGTAAATTTCCGCACCTAAATCTCATTTTTTGAGCCTAAATTCTCACGATCTTTTACCTGTCATATAAAGTGGTAGGTATTACAACGCGAGAATATTCCTCACAACCGGAACCGCCAATGCCTTTA
>JADFXM010000180.1 GCA_015233565.1 Candidatus Rifleibacteriota bacterium | reverse complement strand
AACATCCATGCCCTCATTTTAAAACAACCAAGATCAATGTACAATAGCCAAAAAGAAAAATTTGTAAAATTATTTCACGAGGAGGTTTTTTCAAAGTAATTTAACCGGGAGAGACTGAACGCTTACTAATCTTGCATCTCGATTCGCTGATTTGTCGGCAAAAGAAGATTCCGATATAGTACTGGTTGATGAAACCATTGCCTCTGTCATAGGAGGAGATGGCGACCTTGAAAGTGGTCAGTTTCTTAAGAAACACCCAACCGGCAAAGTGAAAGGAAAAAAACGTGAAGTAAAAATTTTTCGAGTAATTGATTTTCCAAAAGTGGCTGTGCCCTCTGAATAAATTGTTCTTCAACTGTACCATTTGCCGTTTTCAAACTGAAGGCGGGGATTCGACCAAAGGGGGAGTGAAGTCGGTAGACTAAATTCCAAAAATATGATAAATTTTCTATCTACTGACTTCTTAAATGGTAAAAGTTTTTTTTTCGCCAGAAGCTGAATTAAGTCACCGGGGCGTTATATTTTTATATCATAGTGCAATTTATTTTCGCGATGTTAAATATTTTTTCAAGTGTTACTCATTGGGTGGAGAGCTTTCACTTGGAAGGTGTTCGGTTTGAGAAAGGATGTAATATGAAAAGGCTTTTTTTCCTGGGTGTTTTAGTTCTCTTCTTTTTTTCAGGAGTTTTATGTTTGATGGCTGAACCAACCGCGAGATACATCGTTACCTTCAAATCTTCTGATGAAATTGCAAGGCCAGAAATGTCGCGAGCTGATTTTATAAGATCTCTGCAATTCAACCTTGACAAAAATTTAACTGAAGTCAAAAGTCCGTCACTGTTTCATGAAGTCGATAAACTCTGGGCGGCTAATGCTATTGTAATTTCAGCAACTGACCAAGAAGCAAAGGAAATTTCGGGATTATCCAACGTTGAGAGGGTTACCAAATCTCTATATAAGAAATGGATCAATGACCCAGTTCCTGACAAAAACAACCTGGTTCTCAGGGATGGCGGTAATGAGCCGGTATGGAATATTGCCAAAGTTAACGCTCCTAAAGTTTGGTCGGATCTTAAGATTGATGGTTCCGGAATTGTTGTGGGAGTTATAGATTCCGGGATTGATGCAAATCATCCATATTTAGCCGGCAAGTGCGTAGCGTTCAAGGATTTTACCAAAGCTGCGAAGAAGGAGCCATACGATGATCTGGGCCATGGAACACATGTAAGTGGTACTATTGCCGGGGGAAATGGCGTTGGAATGGCCCCGGGATCAAAATTGATTGTAGCAAAGGTTTTTGATGCTAATGGTGGTGGTGAGGACGAGGTAATGTTAAAAGCCATGCAATGGATCATGGATCCAGATGGAAACCCAGCTACGAATGACTCCCCAAAATTTGTCAATAACTCCTGGGGAAGCAATGCTAATGATAAGAATTGCTGGGAAATTACAAAAAACTGGGTTGCAGCAGGAATTCTTCCAATTTTCTCCGCAGGAAATCAGGGCCCTGCAGGAATCGTCGGCTCTCCAGGCGACTACCCTCACGTTTTTGCAGTTGGCGCTTCAACAAAAGATGATTGGGGTTTCTACTTTAGCAGCATTGGGCCGTCAGTATGGGACGGCGTTACCTATATAAAGCCTGATATTGCAGCCCCCGGTTCAAGTATCGTATCCTGTAAAGTCGGTGGCGGAACTGTTTCCATGAATGGAACATCGATGGCGGCTCCGCATGTGGCTGGACTAGTAGCTTTGATGATGCAAGCAAACCCCAGACTTTCCTCCCCTCAAATCTGTTCCCTGATTGCTTCAACTGCCATTGATCTTGGTGCTCCAGGCAAAGATATCAAATTTGGTTACGGACGAATTGACGCATTTGCTTGTGTTTCTCAAGCGTTAGCCCAAACCAATCTTCAAACTCCGTTTGCCGCGTTCAAAGATATTCTTGAGACTGAAGAAGCTTTAGTGGGTATCCAACCTCTATCAGCATTGGCTGCGCCTTTTGCCCATTCATTGGCTGTTCGGGCGTCACAGATGGACAAAGTGGAATTTCAAAGTCTTCTCAATCAATTTTCAAACGATCCTCTACTGTCCTCGATTTTGAAGGAGGCTTCAAAAATCCGAAGCTTTAATTCCCTTCAAAAATAACTCAAAAAGAAGGCAATTTTCATCAATCAGGGGGAGAAATTTTGTGAAAATTGCAGGAATTATCCATTTAGTGTTTAAAGCTCTTCCGAAAAGAGGTTTAAATTATATTTTTCTTTTTTCTGGTTCTTTTTTAAAAATTCCGGGCTCTATTATCAGAAAAATAGTATAAAAATCTTT